>NC_007493.2:2551319-3188524 GCF_000012905.2 Cereibacter sphaeroides 2.4.1
CGAAGCTGTAGGGGTTCTCGTCCAGCGCGCCGAGGAAGCCCTCGGGCAGGAAGGTCTGGTGCTTCTTCTTCATGCCCTTGACCAGCGTCTCGGCGATGGCGTCGTAATCGACGAGCCATTTCATCGCCTCGCGCACCTCGGGCTTGGCCAGATTCTCGTTCTTCTGGTTCAGGCCGAGATAGAAGATCGTGCCCTTCACCCCGCTCTGGATCTTGATGTCGGGGTTCTGGCTCAGCGCCTCGATCTCTTCGGGAAGGAGCTTGCGCGCAATGTCGATGTCGCCCTGCTCGAGCAGCAGACGCTCGGTCGCGGCCTCGGGAATGTGGCGGTAGATCGCGCGCGCCATGGCGGGCTTGTCGCCGTCCCACTGGTCGTTGCGCTCCATCACGACGGCCTCGTTCGCGCGCCATTCGCGGATGGTGAAGGGGCCGGAGCCCGCGTAGTTCGTCTTGAGCCAGTTGTAGCCCCAGTCGCCGTCCGCTTCGTTCGACTGGACGAGATCCTTGTCCACCACCGAGGCGACCGTCGCCGTCAGGCAGTAGAGCAGGAAGGTCGGCGCATAGGCCTTGTCCATCTCGAAGGTGAAGGAATAATCGCCGGTCTGCTTCACCTTCTCCTCGACGTTGTCCGGCGTCAGGCCGAACTGGCCGAGGATGAAGGCCGGCGACTTGTCCAGCTTCACGGCCCGCACGAGGCTGTAGACCACGTCCTCGGCGGTCAGGTCGTTGCCCGAGGCGAACGTCTTGCCCTCGCGCACCTTGAAGCTCATGGTCAGGCCGTCCTCCGACAGCTCCCAGCTTTCCGCCACGCGCCCGAAGATGTTCGAGACGTCGTTGACGTCGTAGCCGATGATCGTCTCGTAGCTGTTGCCGATGATCTCCGATGCGGTGAATTCGAACACCTCGGCCGGGTCGAGCGTGATCATGTCGTCGATCGCCCAGGCCTGGATGAAGGTGTCGGGTGGCGTCTCGGCGGAAAGCGGAGCCGTGGTCAGGGCGAATGCGGCAACGGCCGCCGTCGCCAGCAAGCGCGCTCGGATGAACATGGAGGACCCCCTGTCGATGTTTTTCATGGCTCCTGTCCGGCAGCGCGGGGCGCTCGGGCGGGCCACCGCGCCATGGTGAGCCGCCGGTCACGAAGCTGTCAAGGCCGGCTCTCGGATTGGGAAAGATGACCCTCCGGCAGGAGCCCAGACCGTGAGCTTCGTGCATGGCGGACGGCGCGCGACGCCCATGAACCGGGCGCCACGGCGAAAGGCTCCACGCGCCGGGCGCAGGGGTCCGCGGCCCCTCCGCGCGCCGCAGGGCGGCGGGGCGATGGGCGCTTGACCCTGCGCGCCCGATCCTCAAGATCGCGGCCAAAGGAGACGCCCATGCCCGACCCGAAGCCCGAGGTTCTCGACTTCCTGCTGAGCCGCCGTTCGCGGCCCGCCAAGACGCTCGCCCTGCCGGTGCCCGACCGCGCGGCGCTGGCGCCGATCCTCACGGCCGCGCTGCGCACGCCCGATCACGGCAAGCTCGAACCCTGGCGGCTGATCGTGCTCGAGGCGGGCGCCATGCCGCGGCTGGCGGCGCTGGCCGATGCCCGCGCCGAGGCGCTGGCCCTCGACCCGGACAAGAGCGCCAAGGGTCGCGCGCAGTTCGCACAGAGCCACCTCGCCGTGGTGGTGGTGGCGCGCCCCGAGCCTTCCGACAAGGTGCCCGAGATCGAGCAGATCCTTTCGGCGGGCGCGGTCTGCCTGTCGCTTCTGAACGCGGCGCAGGCGGCGGGCTGGGGGGCCAACTGGCTCACCGGCTGGCCGGCCTACGACCGCGGCTTCCTCCGCGAGGGCCTGGGCCTTGCGGAGACCGAGTTCGTCGCGGGCATCGTTCATATCGGCAGCGAGACCGTCGCTCCGCCCGAGCGCCCGCGGCCCGATGTTGCCAGTCTCACCACATGGGTAAGCGAATGATCCGGGACTTCCTCCGCGCCATAGGCCAGATCGGCGACCCGCCCTTCCGGCGGGTCGTGCTCTTCGGCATAGGGCTCGCGCTCCTGCTGCTGATGGCCGTCTATACCGGCTTCCTGTTCCTTCTGAACAGCTTCGTGCCCGACACCGTCTCGATCCCCTGGGTGGGCGAGGTGGGCGGGCTCGACATGCTGCTCTCCTGGGGCTCGGCGGTCCTGATGCTGGGGCTTTCGGTCTTCCTGATGATCCCGGTCGCCTCGGCCTTCACCGGCCTCTTCCTCGACAGCGTGGTCGATGCGGTCGAGGAGAAGCACTATCCGCACCTGCCCCCCGCCACGCCACTGCCGCTGATGGATCAGCTGATCGACAGTGCGAATTTCTTCGCCGTGCTGATCTTCGTCAACATGATCGCGCTCGTGGTCTTCATCTTCGCCGGGCCGGTGGGGCCGATCCTGTTCTGGGCGCTGAACGGCTTCCTGCTCGGGCGGGAATATTTCACGCTGGTGGCGATGCGGAGGCTCGGCCGCGCCGGGGCGAAGTCGCTCCGGGCGCGGCACGCGGGCCAGATCTGGCTCGCGGGCACGCTGATGGCCGCGCCGCTCTCGATCCCGATCCTGAACCTCGTGGTGCCGGTGCTGGGGGTGGCGACCTTCACCCACATCTTCCACCGGCTGAACGGCCGCGGGGCCTGACCGCCCCGCCCGGATCAGAAGGCCGGCTGCGGGGGCATCCGGCCCATCACGTCGATGTCGCGCAGGCTGATCGCGCCCGACAGGATGATCCCGCAGAGAACCGCCCAGACCAGCGTGCCCCAGAGCGTCGTGAGCCAGGCCTTGCGCCGGATCACATAGCCCGCGGGCGCGCCGCGCGGCGTGCCGGGCACCACCTTCCCCGACTCATCCTGGCTCTGCACCCGCAGGGGCAGCAGGATGAAGAACACCATGAACCAGGTCACCGCATAGAGGACGATGGCGCCGGTGATGCTCATACCTGCTCGAGCTCCACGAGGCAGCCGTTGAAGTCCTTGGGATGGAGGAACAGGACGGGCTTGCCATGCGCCCCGATCTTCGGCTCGCCCGACCCCAGCACCCGCGCGCCCGCCTCCTTCAGCCGGTCGCGTGCGGCGAGGATGTCCTCGACCTCGTAGCAGATGTGATGGATGCCGCCGGCCGGGTTCTTCTCGAGGAAGCCCGCGATGGGCGAGCCCTCGCCCAGCGGATGAAGCAGCTCGATCTTCGTGTTCGGCAGGGTGATGAAGATCACCGTCACGCCGTGGTCGGGCTCGTCCTGCGGCGCCCCCACCTCGGCCCCGAGCGTGTTGCGATACTGTGCCGCCGCAGCCTCGAGGTCGGGCACGGCGATGGCCACATGGTTCAGGCGTCCGATCATTCTCTCTCCTCCGTCCGGTGGCCCGTTATGAAAGCCGCCCCCTGCCCGCGCAAGAGGGCAGCCCGTCGCGCGGACCTCCCCGGTCCGGCACGTCCGGGGCGGGCCCGGATCGCACGAGAGCCCTCCGCCCCGCCGGGCGCCGGCACCGGGCTTCGCTCGGACGGCGGCTTTTTTGTCATCGGGAGAGAGCCCGCTTAACCCGATCTTGACCCGGATCGGCTTCGATGGCGCCAGCCGAGAGCCCCGGAAGGATCCGCGATGCCCCACCTGCACCTCCTCCCCGATCCGATGCCGTCCTTCGTCCCGCGCCCCCTGCGCGGGCCGCTGCCCCTTGCGGGGCTCACGGTGCTCGCGGTGGAGGACAGCCACTTCGCGGCCGAGGCCATGCGGCTGCTCTGCCACCGCTCGGGCGCGAAACTGCGGCGGGCCGACGACATGGAGACCGCCCGCCGGCATCTGGACCGCTACTGCCCCGATGCGGCCATCGTCGATCTGGGCCTGCCGGACGGGGCAGGCGAAATGCTCATCGCCGAAATGGCGACGCGCCCCGGCCTCGTCATTCTCGCGGCGAGCGGCGACCCCTCGCGGCGCGAGGCCGCGCTCGAGGCCGGGGCGCACGCCTTCCTCGAAAAGCCGCTCGACAGTCTGGCGCTGTTTCAGCAGGTGCTGCTCGACCATCTGCCGGGCCGCCCCCGCCTCGCCGAGGACGAGATGCTGCCTCCGCCCGATCCCTTCTCCCTGCGCGAGGACCTGACCCGGGCCGCCGAACTCGCCGCGACCCTGCTGCCGGGCACGGCGCGGGCGCGCTATCTCGCAGGCTTCGTGGCCGGCGTCGCGCGCAGCAGCGGCGACAAGGCGCTGGAACAGGCCGCCCGCCACGCGCCCGACTGCCCCGACGCGCTCGACCTGCTCCGCCGGCTGATCGCCGTCCGCCTCGCGGCGGCGGCGCCGGCCTTCTGACCTATGGAAGAGGGTGATGCCTGCCCCTCAAGACGCCCGCACAAGGGCAAGCGGCGAGGCCCCGGGCCAGCCACGCTCCATCCGAGTTCCTTGGGACATCCCTCGGTCAGCCGATTGAGAGGTCTCATAAAGCCGGAGCCTCGGCGCGGCAGGATCGCACCTAGCCGAGAGCCGGATCTGCGGCTCCGCCGCGCGCCAGCGCCGTCAGATCCGACAGCCGCTCGATCTGCTGCCCCGAGGCGTCGAAATTGCGCGGCGCAAGCCACAGCTCGAATGCCTCGCGCAAGGCGGGCCATTCGCGGTCGATCACCGAGAACCAGGCTGTGTCGCGGTTGCGGCCCTTGACCACCGTCGCCTGCCGGAAGGTGCCCTCGTAGCTGAAGCCCAGCCGCTGCGCCGCCCGCCGCGACGCAAGGTTCAACGCGTCGCACTTCCATTCCACGCGCCGGTAGCCCGCGGCGAAGCTCCAGGCCATCATCAGAAACAGCGCCTCGGTCGCGGCCGGCGTCCGCTGCAGCCCGGGCGAGAGGCAGATATGGCCGATCTCGATGCTTCCCGCCTCGGGCGCGATCCGCAGGAAGCTCGCCACCCCGCCGCAATGGCCGGTGGTCCGGTCCCGGATCACATGAAACAGCGGATCGGCGCTCTCCTCGACCGTGCGCACCCAGTGATGATAGGCGGCCGTCGAGGCGAAGGGGCCGTAGGGCAGATAATCCCAGACCGCCTCGTCGGGCGAGAAGGCCTGATGGAGATCCGCCGCATGGCGGTCCGCCGACAGCCTCTCCAGCCGGACATGGCGCCCCTCGAGCCCCTCGTCCCCCGAGGGGCGCGGCGGCGCCTGCCAGCCCGGAACCGGCTCGCCGAACCGCTTCACGCCTCAGTCCTTCGGCACGACGCGCAGGCGCAGCTCGCGCAGCTGCTCGTTGGTGGGCTCCGAGGGCGCGCCCATCAGCAGATCCTCGGCGCGCTGGTTCATCGGGAACATGATGACCTCGCGGATGTTCGCCTCGTCGGCCAGCAGCATCACGATCCGGTCGATCCCGGCCGCGCAGCCGCCGTGCGGCGGAGCGCCGTAGCGGAAGGCCTTGACCATGCCGCCGAACCGCTTCTCGACCTCTTCCTTCGGATAGCCCGCCAGTTCGAAGGCCTTGAACATGATTTCGGGCTTGTGGTTGCGGATCCCGCCCGAGATCAGCTCATAGCCGTTGCAGGCAAGGTCGTACTGATAGGCATGCACCTTCAGCGGATCGCCCTCCAGCGCCTCCATGCCCCCCTGCGGCATCGAGAAGGGGTTGTGGCTGAAGTCGATCTTGCCCTCGTCGTCCTTCTCGTACATCGGGAAATCGACGATCCAGGCGAACTTGAAGCAGTTCTCCTCGGTCAGCCCCAGCTCGCGGCCGATCTCGGTGCGCGCGCGGCCCGCGACGGCCTCGAAGGTCTCGGGCTTGCCGCCGAGGAAGAAGGCCGCATCGCCCTCGCCCAGCCCCAGCTGCTGCCGGATCGCCTCGGTCCGCTCGGGGCCGATGTTCTTGGCCAGCGGCCCCGCGGCCTCCATCGCCCCGTCGTCGCCCTTGCGCCAGAAGATGTAGCCCATGCCCGGCAGGCCCTGGGACTGCGCGAAGGCGTTCATCCGGTCGCAGAATTTCCGGCTGCCGCCCGTGGGCGCCGGGATCGCGCGGATCTCGGTGCCCTCGTTCTCGAGAAGCTTGGCGAAGATCGCAAAGCCCGAGCCCGCGAAATGCTCGCTCACCACCTGCATCTTGATCGGGTTGCGCAGGTCGGGCTTGTCCGACCCGTACCAGAGCATCGCATCGCGATAGGCGATCCGCGGCCAGTCGGCATCCACGCGCTTGCCGTGGCCGAACTCCTCGAACAGCCCCTGGATCACCGGCTGCACGGCCGCGAACACATCCTCCTGCTCCACGAAGCTCATCTCGATGTCGAGCTGGTAGAAGTCGGTGGGCGAGCGGTCGGCGCGCGGGTCCTCGTCGCGGAAGCAGGGCGCGATCTGGAAGTAGCGGTCGAAGCCCGCCACCATGATCAGCTGCTTGAACTGCTGCGGCGCCTGCGGCAGGGCATAGAACTTGCCCGGATGGAGCCGCGACGGCACGAGAAAGTCGCGCGCGCCCTCGGGCGAGGAAGCGGTGATGATCGGCGTCTGGAACTCGTTGAAACCCGCGCCCCACATCCGGTTGCGCAAGGACCGCACCACGTTCGAGCGCAGCATCATGTTCTGGTGCAGCTTCTCGCGCCGCAGGTCGAGGAAGCGGTAGGTGAGCCGCGTCTCCTCGGGATAGTCGGTCTCGCCGAACACCGGCAGCGGCAGCTCGTCCGCCGCGCCCAGCACACTCATGCCGGTGGCATAGACCTCGATCTCGCCGGTCGCGAGCTTGGGGTTCACCAGCGACGCGTCGCGCGCCTTCACCCGGCCCTCGATGCGGATCACCCATTCGGCCCGCACCGTCTCGAGCTCGGCAAAGGCCGGCGAGTCGGCGTCGGCGATCACCTGGGTGATACCGTAATGGTCGCGCAGGTCGAGGAACAGGACGCCGCCGTGGTCGCGCACACGGTGCACCCAGCCCGAGAGCCGCACCTCCTGACCGACATGCGCGGCATTCAGTTCCGTGCAGGTATGGCTGCGATAGGCGTGCATTCGGCTCCCCTTCCCGAGGCTCTGGTTCGTCCGGGCCGATACACTCCGGGACGGGAGGGAAGTCAAGCCGCCGCCCTTTCACGCTGGCACAAATATCCCCCGCGGAGCGGCCTGAGCCGGGGCGGCCCCGCCGCCGCGGCGAGGCAGGAAACCGGGCGGGAACCGCCTCCTTCGGGCTTGGGAGGGATCCCCGCGCAGATCCCGGGCGCACGGGCTCAGGGCGTCTCGCCCGCCCACTCCGCCGGGATCAGCCCGCGCAGCGAATTGCCGACCCAGAGCCGCACCCGCGGCAGGGCCTCCCCCGGCAGCGGCGCCTCGCGGCACCGCCCTGTCTCGAGCATGGTCTCGCGCAGGATCCCGGGCAGGAGGCCCGCCTCGAGCGGCGGGGTCCGCATCCCCTCGCCCGCATCGAAGAAGACCGTGGTGATCGTGCCGTCGCAGACCTCGCCGCGCTCGTTCAGCAGGAGCCGTTCGTCGAGATCCGCGGGCAGGTCCGCCCGCGCCGCGTCATAGGCCGCCCGCCGGTTCGACTTCACCCGCAGCCACGGATCGCCCGAGGCGAGGCGCTGGGCGGCAAGCCCCACCCGCCAGACCGGCTTCGCCGCCGGCAGGGGGGTTGCCTCGACGGTCAGGCGACCCGTGCCATCGAGCGTGAGGCGCATCCGCGCCGGACCCTCGGGCACCGCGGCCTTCAGCGCGGCGCCCGCGCCCGCCGCGCACCAGCCCAGACGCGAGGCCGCCGTCTCGAGCCGCTGGAGATGCCGGCGCAACCGGATCAGCCGCATCCCGTCCCAGAGCATCGTCTCGATCAGCCGCAGGTCGGGGTCGTCGGCAGCTCGGCGAAGCGGGTCTTCCACAAGGCTTCCTCCCATTCACCGGGCGCGGTCGAATCCTGTACGATGCCGCCGCCCACATCGAGCCGCAGCTCCCCGCCCGGAAACAGGCGCAGCGTGCGGATCGCCACATTGAAGGCCGCGCGCCCGTCCGGCGCCATCCAGCCCATCGCCCCGCAATAGAGACCGCGGGGAAAAGGTTCCAGCTCGGCGATGATCTCCATCGCCCGGATCTTGGGCGCCCCCGTCACCGAACCGCAGGGAAAGAGCGCGGGCAGAAGCCCCGACAGGCCCGGCCGTCCGATCAGTCGCCCCGTCACCCGGCTCACCATCTGATGGACGGTGGCATAGCTTTCGATCGCGAACAGCTCGGGCACCCGGACGGAACCCAGCTCGGCGATCCGGCCGATGTCGTTGCGCAGGAGATCGACGATCATCAGGTTTTCGGCGCGGCCCTTCTCGCTCGATCCGAGGATCTCCGCGAGCTCCGCGTCGCGCGCGGGATCGGGGTCGCGGGGCGCGGTGCCCTTCATCGGCCGGGTCGAGATCCGCCCCTCGGCGTCGCAGTCGAAAAACAGTTCCGGCGAGGCCGAGATCGCCACCGGCCCGCCCAGATCGCAGAAGGCGCCCTGCCCCACCGGCTGGCGCGCCCGCAGCGCCCCGTAAAGGCCGAGCGCACTGCCCGCCTCGAGTCGGCCGTCGAGCGGGAAGGTGAGGTTCACCTGATAGCAGTCGCCCGCCGCGATATAGGCCATGAGCCGGCCGAAGGCCGCATCATAGTCGGCGCGAGCGATCCGCGGGCGGAAGGGCGCGAGCCGCACCTCTCCCGCCTCGGCCGCAGCCTGCGCCAGCAGATCGCCCGCGGGCAGCGGCGCGCGGAAGGCGCCGAAAGCCAGAAGCGGCTCCGAGCGCTGCGGCGGCATGAGGCGCGCGAGCCGCGGCTCGAACACCAGCCCCGCCTCGTAGGCCACCGTTCCCGCGATCCAGAACCCTTCGGCCCGCAGCGCATCGAGGCGCGCAAGCGCGGGCGCCAGCGCCGCGGGCTCCTCCACGATCACCGTCTCGACGGGCTCCCGGAACAGGGCCGGGCCGGACCGGGGTCCGTTCTCGCACAGGAACACGCTCTTCTCCCTTCTCGTCGGGAGCATCTAGCACGGCAGGCCGGCCCGCGGACAGCCCGGCTGCGACGTGACGCAAGAGGGTTGCGCCGCGCGGCGGCAAGTCTATAACCGCGCCAATTTGCGCAGAGCGTAGAATCCGGACAATCCTGCAGCCCGACCGGCGCGGGACCATAGATGTGGGGCCACAAATGCCGAAGAGAACCGATATCAGCTCGATCATGATCATCGGGGCGGGTCCCATCATCATCGGCCAGGCCTGCGAGTTCGACTATTCCGGCGCCCAGGCCTGCAAGGCGCTGCGCGAAGAGGGCTACCGGGTCATCCTCGTGAACTCGAACCCGGCCACGATCATGACCGATCCGGGTCTCGCGGATGCCACCTACATCGAGCCGATCACCCCCGAGGTCGTGGCCAAGATCATCGAGAAGGAGCGCCCCGATGCGCTCCTGCCCACGATGGGCGGGCAGACCGGCCTCAACACCGCGCTCGCGCTGGCCGACATGGGTGTCCTCGAGAAGTTCGGCGTCCAGCTCATCGGCGCGAACCGCGAGGCCATCGAGATGGCCGAGGACCGCAAGCTGTTCCGCGAGGCGATGGACCGGATCGGGCTCGAGAACCCCAAGGCCACCATCATCGCCGCGCCGAAGCTCGAAAACGGGCGCTACGACATCAATGCGGGCGTGGCCGAGGCGATGGCCGCCATCGAATATGTGGGCCTGCCCGCGATCATCCGCCCCGCCTTCACGCTGGGCGGCACCGGCGGCGGCGTGGCCTACAACCGCGACGATTACGAGGCCATCTGCCGCTCGGGGCTCGATGCCTCGCCGGTGGCGCAGATCCTCGTCGATGAAAGCCTGCTCGGCTGGAAGGAATATGAGATGGAGGTGGTCCGCGACCGCGCGGACAATGCCATCATCGTCTGTTCCATCGAGAACGTGGACCCGATGGGCGTCCATACCGGCGACTCGATCACCGTGGCGCCGGCGCTGACGCTGACCGACAAGGAATATCAGATCATGCGCAACGGCAGCATCGCCGTGCTGCGCGAGATCGGCGTCGAGACCGGCGGGTCGAACGTGCAATGGGCGATCAACCCCGCGGACGGCCGCATGGTCGTGATCGAGATGAACCCGCGCGTCTCGCGCTCGTCCGCGCTGGCCTCCAAGGCCACGGGCTTCCCTATCGCGAAGATCGCGGCGAAGCTGGCCGTGGGCTATACGCTCGACGAGCTCGACAACGACATCACCAAGGTCACGCCCGCCTCGTTCGAGCCGTCCATCGACTATGTCGTGACCAAGATCCCGCGCTTCGCCTTCGAGAAGTTCCCGGGGAGCAAGCCGGAGCTCACCACCGCGATGAAATCGGTGGGCGAGGTCATGGCCATCGGCCGCACCTTCCACGAATCGATGCAGAAGGCGCTGGCCTCGCTCGAGACCGGCCTGTCGGGCTTCGACGAGATCGAGATCCCCGGCGCCCCCGACAAGGCCGCGGTCATCAAGGCCATCTCGGCCCAGACCCCGGACCGGCTGCGGCTGATCGCGCAGGCGATGCGGCACGGGCTGACCGAGGACGAGATCCAGGCCGCGACGGCCTTCGATCCGTGGTTCCTCGCCCGCATCCGCGAGATCGTCGAGGCCGAGGCCGAGATCCGCGCCAAGGGCCTGCCCGTGACCGAGGCCGCGCTGCGCAGGCTGAAGATGATGGGCTTCACCGACGCGCGTCTGGCCAAACTCACCGGCCGCGACGAGGGTCAGGTGCGCCGCGCGCGCCGGAACCTCGGGGTGAAGGCGGTCTTCAAGCGCATCGACACCTGCGCGGCCGAGTTCGAGGCCCAGACCCCCTACATGTATTCCACCTACGAGGCCCCCGCGATGGGCGACGTGGAATGCGAGGCCCGGCCCTCGGGCGCGAAGAAGGTGGTGATCCTCGGCGGCGGCCCGAACCGGATCGGTCAGGGCATCGAGTTCGACTATTGCTGCTGCCATGCCTGCTTCGCGCTGACCGCGGCGGGCTATGAAACCATCATGATCAACTGCAACCCCGAGACCGTGTCGACCGACTACGACACCTCGGACCGGCTCTATTTCGAGCCGCTGACGCTCGAACATGTGCTGGAAATCCTGCGCGTCGAGCAGGACAACGGCACCCTTCACGGCGTGATCGTGCAGTTCGGCGGCCAGACGCCGCTGAAGCTCGCGCAGGCGCTGGCGGCCGAGGGGATCCCGATCCTCGGCACCACGCCCGACGCCATCGACCTCGCCGAGGACCGCGAGCGGTTCCAGCAGCTCCTGCACAAGCTGGACCTGAAGCAGCCGCACAACGGCATGGCGCGGAGCCGCGACGAGGCCTTCCGCATCGCGGGCGAGATCGGCTATCCGCTGGTGATCCGGCCCTCCTATGTGCTCGGCGGCCGCGCGATGGAGATCGTGCGCGACGACGCCCAGCTCGAACGCTACATCCGCGAGGCGGTGCAGGTCTCGGGCACCTCGCCCGTGCTGCTCGACAGCTATCTCTCGGGCGCCATCGAGGTGGATGTGGATGCGCTCTGCGACGGCGAGAACGTGCATGTCGCGGGGATCATGGAACATATCGAGGAGGCGGGGGTCCATTCGGGCGACTCCGCCTGCTGCCTGCCGCCCCATTCGCTCTCGGCCGAGACCATCGCCGAACTGAAGCGCCAGACGGTCGAGATGGCCCGCGCGCTGCATGTGGTGGGCCTGATGAACGTGCAGTTCGCGATCAAGGACGGGGTGATCTTCGTGCTCGAGGTGAACCCGCGCGCCTCGCGGACGGTGCCCTTCGTGGCCAAGGCCACCGACAGCGCCATTGCGTCCATCGCGGCGCGGCTGATGGCGGGCGAGCCGCTCTCGGCCTTCCCGGTGCGCGCGCCCTATCCGGCGGGCGTGGGTCCCGACACCGACCTGCCGCTGGCCGATCCGCTGACGCTCGCCGATCCGATCACGCCCTGGTTCTCGGTCAAGGAATCGGTGCTGCCCTTCGCCCGCTTCCCCGGCGTGGACCCGCTCCTCGGCCCCGAGATGCGCTCGACGGGCGAGGTGATGGGCTGGGACCGCAGCTTCGCGCTGGCCTTCCTCAAGGCGCAGATGGGGGCAGGCACGCATCTGCCCGAGAGCGGGCGCGTGTTCCTGTCCGTCAAGGATGCCGACAAGACCGCGGCGCTGGCCAAGGCCGCGGCCGGGCTCACCGCGATGGGCTTCGAGATCGTGGCGACGAAGGGCACCGCCGCGTGGCTCACCGGGCAGGGCATCGCCTCGACCTCGGTCAACAAGGTCTACGAGGGACGGCCGAACATCGTCGACCGGCTGAAGAACGGCGACATCACGCTGGTGATGAACACGACCGAGGGCGCGCAGGCGATCTCGGACAGCCGCGACATCCGCCGCGTGGCGCTGATGGACAAGATCCCCTACTTCACCACCGCCGCCGCCTCCATCGCCGCCGTCGAGGCGATGCAGGCCCGTGGCGAGGGCTACGGGGTGCGCACCCTCCAGGGCTGACGCGCCCGCGCCCCGGCCGCCATCGCCCGGCCGGGGCGCGCACCCTCCTCTCCCGCCCCGGCACCCCCTCTGCAGCGCGCCGACCCTTCGGTGAACCAGCGACCGGGCAGGCGACGACGCGGACCGGCTTGGTCGGAACGCCGGTGCCGACACGACCCTCGGCGGCAAGGACCAGAGCCGGGCCGGTGCGGACGTCATGACCGACCTGAGCGGCAACGACCGGATGTCCTTTCCGGCGGTCAGGGCAACGACAGAAGGATCGGAGGCGAGACGCCGACCGGTGCCGCCTCACGGCAGGTTCGGGCGCAGGCCGCCTCCGGAAGCGCTCCGGACGGGCGGCCGCCCGCGCCCGCCCTGCCGCGGGATCGGCCTCGCCGCGGGGGAAAGCGCGGCCCGGGCCAGCTATCGCTTGACTTGTGCCCCCAAATCCCCCATCTCCGCCGGGACGCCGACGATCCGCTGCCGCGTGAGCAGCCGCCCGCATGGGCCAGGATCCGGCCGACAGGTTCCCACCGTCACGCAGGGGCACCGCGACGCATCCGTGTCGCCCCGCCTCCCGCCTCCCCCCTCGCCGGGGAGACATTCCCATTCCGCGGGCCCATGCCCGCACACCGAAAGAGACCCATGGCTGATTTCAGCACCCTCGGGCTGTCCGAGCGACTCATGCAGGGCCTGGCCAAGGCCCAGTTCACCCAACCGACGCCGATCCAGGTCGAGGCGATCCCCTACGTCATGCAGGGCCGCGACCTGATGGGCCTCGCCCAGACCGGCACCGGCAAGACGCTGGCCTTCGGGCTGCCGCTCCTGCACCGGCTGCTCGGCGTGGGCCATCCGCCGCCGCCGCGCACCATCCGCGCCCTGATCCTCGCCCCCACGCGCGAGCTCGTGACCCAGATCGCGACCAACCTCGAGCTCTTCACTAAGGGCACGCCGGTCAAGGTCGTCACCATCACCGGCGGCGCCTCGATCAACCGCCAGACCGAGCGGCTCGCCCGCGGCGCCGACATCATGGTGGCCACCCCCGGCCGCCTGATCGACCTGCTCGACCGCAATGCGGTGGTGCTCGACCACACCGGCTATCTGGTGCTGGACGAGGCCGACCAGATGCTCGACATGGGCTTCATCCACAGCCTGCGGAAGATCGCCCGCTTCCTGCCGCTGAAGCGGCAGACGCTGCTCTTCTCGGCCACGATGCCGAAGCTGATCGAGGAGCTGGCCCACACCTACCTGCGCGAGCCGGTGAAGGTGCAGGTGGCCCCGCCCGGCAAGCCGGTCGAGAAGATTGCGCAGGGGGTGCATTTCACCCCGCAGGGCGACAAGGCGAAGCTGCTCGAGAGCTATCTCCAGAAGCATCCGGGCGAGCAGGCGCTGGTCTTCGGCCGCACCAAGCACGGGTCGGAAAAGCTGATGAAGCTGCTGGTCAGCTGGGGCTTCAAGGCGGGCTCGATCCACGGCAACAAGAGCCAGAACCAGCGCGACCGCACGCTGACCGAGTTCCGCGACGGCTCGCTCGACGTACTGGTGGCCACCGACGTGGCCGCCCGCGGCATCGACATTCCCGGCGTGAGACATGTCTACAACTACGACATGCCCAACGTGCCCGAGAACTACGTCCACCGCATCGGCCGCACCGCGCGCGCCGGCGCCGAGGGCAGCGCCGTGGCCTTCGTGGCCCCGGCCGAGATGGAGGAGTTCCGCGCGGTCGAGAAACTTCTCAAGCAGCCCATTCCGGTGATCGGCGGCGCACCCTGGGCCGCGGACATCGTGGCGGCGGCGCCCCGTCCCGGCCAGAAGCCGCGGCAGGGCGGACGGCCGAAGACCGGCGCCAAGCCGCAGGGCAAGCCCCAGGCCAAGGCGCAGCCGAAGCCGCAGGGCGCCGCCAAGGCCCATCCGCGGGCCGGGCGCCCGGCGGGCGCCCCCGGCGGCCATGCGGCCCCGAAGCGCGCGGCCCGCGGCCCGCGGCGCGGAGATGCCGCCCGCGGCTGAGAAAAGATGCATGGAACGCGGCCTGCTTCCTGGTGACGCAGGCCGCACTTCCGGCAGGCACTCGCATTCAGGATCGCGCATAATGAAGCTCCGGCACGCCGGAGTGGTAACGAGTATCCGGCGACTGCAGCGCCGGGGGTTCACAGTACGAGTATCATCGCATTGCGCGAAGGGGCCCGGCAGGCGCCGGTGACCGGATCACCCACCTGTCGGGCATCCTTCGCTGCGCAGACCTCCCCCTCCCCCCTCTCCGACGACGCGCCCCTGCCCCCGCAGGGTTGATGCGGATCAAGGCGATAGGATCGTCCTCCACGGCAGACTGTAGCCGGACACGCTGATCCACAGCCCGGAGACCTTACCCATGACCCGCCTGATGATGGTTCTTTTCTCGTTCATCTCCGTCACCCTGATGGGGATCTGCATCGTGGCAGCCCTCGTGACCGGCAACGACACTCTCATGCCGATCAGCCTCGCTGCGGCAATCGGCTTCGTGGCGGCGCTGCCCGCGAGCTTCATCATCGCCCGCAAGCTCGCCTGATTCCCGGCCAGCCACAGAAGGAGATCGCGATGGCGAAGGAAGCCCCCGCCGGCTATTCGAAAATGCAGATCCTGCTGCACTGGGCGGTGCCGGTGCTGATCGTCGTGCAGTTCCTGCTCGGCCCCGCGATGACATCGGTCTACGAGGGGATGAAGACCGGTACGCCCACGGGAAGCCCGGCGCTTGCCTGGGCCCATGTGGGCATAGGGCTTCTGGTGCTGGTGCTCGCGCTCTGGCGGGTGGGGCTGCGCTTCGCCCGCGGCGTGCCCGCCCCCGCCTTCGAGCCGAAGACGCCCGAGCAGGGCTTCCTCGCCTTCGTCACGAACGAGCTGACCTTCTTCCTCTATCTCGCCATCCTCGCCATGCCGGTGCTGGGCGCGGTCGGCTGGTTCTACGGCAACGGCGTCGCGGCCTCGGCCCATGCCAGCATGAAATATCTGCTGATCCTCGTCGTGGCCGTGCATGTGGGCCTGACGCTCGTCCATCAGTTCGTGCTGCGCGACGGCTCGCTCGACCGGATGCGGAAGGTGGGCGACTGAGGCCTGCGGCGGAGCCCCGGGCTCCGCCACCGCTGCGGCTCAGGCGTCGAGAAAGACGCGGACCGTATCCTCGAAGGCGCGGGGCTTCTCGGCATGGAGCCAGTGCCCCGCCCCCTTCAGTTCGGCAAAGCGCGCCGCCGGAAAGAGCCGCTGGATCGTCTCGCGATGCTCGGGCCGGACATAGTGCGACAACTCGCCGGTCAGGAACAGCGCGGGCCCCTCGAAGCGGCCCTCGATCCCCGGCCAGCCCACGATATGGGGCATCTCGGCCGCGAGCAGGTCGAGGTTCAGCTTCCAGCGCGGCGGATCGGCCCGCAGATCGAGCGACTGGAGGAAGAAGGCCCGGAGACCCGCATCCGGCAGAACCTCCGCGAGCTTCCGGTCGGCGTCGCCCCGCGTCGCCACCGTCGCCGGATCGAGGCTCCGCATCGCATCGACATTCTGCATCTGGTCGTGGCTGTAGGCCACCGGGGCCACGTCCGCCACCACCAGCCGCCGCACCCGCCCGGGCTCGGTCAGGGCGAGCGCCATGGCGGCCTTGCCGCCCATCGAATGGCCCAGCACATCCGCCTGCCCGCCCTGCGCCGCGATCACCTCGGCCAGATCGGCCGCCATGTCGGGATAGCGGTGGGTCTCGGTCCAGGGGCTCTCGCCGTGGTTGCGCATGTCGACCGCGATCACCTTGCGGGTCTCGGCCAGCCGGCGGCAGATCACGCCCCAGTTGCGCGCCGAGCCGAACAGGCCGTGCGCGATCAGGAGCGGCGGGGCGTCGGACGGGGTCTCCGCCTTGTAGAGCGTCGTGTTCAGCATGGCGGCCTTCTAGCCCTTTGCCGCACGGGCTTCCAGAGCGGTTGATCGCCTGCGCGACCCTTCCTAATCTGGCCGCCTGACGAGGGGATGGGCATGAGTGCGATTGCGATCAGGCAGATGGTGGACCGAGTGGCCGCGCTCATGGAAGAGCGGCTGCATGTGCGTGGACAGGATCTGCCCGCGAAACTGAGACGCGGCGCGGGCCGCCTGCCCCGCCGGGTGCGGGCCGCGGCGCGCGATCTCGCGCAGGCGGGCGAGATGGCGCAGAACCCGCGGCTGCTGATGCAGGTGGATTTCGAGAAGGTCTCGGCCGATTACGATCTCTGCGTGCGCCATCTGGGCAGCATCGACACGAAGACGCGCGTCGCGGGCCAGCTTCTGGCCGCCCTGCGGGTGCTCATCGTCGGAGGGCTCGTGGCGGCCGGCGCGGCCTATGGCTTCGCGCGCTGGCGCGGCCTCGTCTGACCCCCGGGACGGGAGGGCAAAGGCCCCGAAGGAGCGGCGCGCGCCGCGAGGGCGCGCGCCTGTCGGATCAGAGCGTCGGATAGAGCGGGAAGCGGGCGCAGAGCGCCGCGACCTTGGCCTTAACGGCCTCTTCCACCGCCGCATTGCCCTCTTCGCCGTTGGCCGCGAGCCCGTCGACCACTTCGACGATCAGCCGGCCGATCTCGCGGAACTCCGCCTCACCGAAGCCGCGGGTGGTGCCCGCGGGCGTGCCGAGCCGGACGCCCGAGGTCACGGTCGGCTTCTCGGGGTCGAACGGGATGCCGTTCTTGTTGCAGGTGATGTGGGCGCGGCCCAGCGCCTTCTCGGTCGCATTGCCCTTCACGCCCTTGGGCCGCAGGTCCACGAGCATCAGGTGCGTGTCGGTGCCGCCCGTCACGATGTCGAGCCCGCCCTTCATCAGCTCGTCCGCCAGCGCCTGCGCGTTCTTGACCACCTGCGCGGCATAGGCCTTGAACTCGGGCCGCAGCGCCTCGCCGAAGGCCACCGCCTTGGCCGCGATCACATGCATCAGCGGACCGCCCTGGATGCCCGGGAAGATGGCCGAATTGACCTTCTTCGCGATCTCCTCGCTGTTCGTGAGGATCATGCCGCCGCGCGGACCGCGCAGCGTCTTGTGCGTCGTGGTGGTGGCCACGTCCGCATGCGGGAAGGGCGAGGGATGGGCGCCGCCCGCCACGAGGCCCGCGAAATGGGCCATGTCCACCATCAGGAGCGCGCCCACCTCATCCGCGATGGCCCGGAAGCGGGCGAAGTCGATCTGGCGCGGGATGGCCGAGCCGCCCGCGATGATGAGCTTGGGCTTGTGCTCGCGCGCGAGCGCCGCCACCTGATCGTAATCGATCAGCTGGTCCTGCTGGCGCACGCCATACTGGATCGCGTTGAACCACTTGCCGGACTGGTTCGGCGCGGCCCCGTGGGTGAGGTGGCCGCCCGAGGCGAGCTCCATGCCCAGAATGGTGTCGCCCGGCTTGATGAGCGCCTGGAACACGCCCTGGTTGGCCTGGCTGCCCGAGTTCGGCTGCACGTTCACATAGGCGCAGCCGAACAGCTGCTTCGCCCGCTCGATGGCCAGCGTCTCGGCCACGTCGACATAGTCGCAGCCGCCGTAGTAGCGCTTGCCCGCATAGCCTTCGGCGTACTTGTTCGTCATGACCGAGCCCTGCGCCTCCATCACGGCGCGGCTCACGATATTCTCCGAGGCGATCAGCTCGATCTCGTCGCGCTGGCGGCCGAGTTCGCCGGTGATCGAGGCGAAAAGCTCGGGATCGCGGGAAGAGAGGCTTTCGGTAAAGAAGCCGTCGTCGCGGTGCGGGGCGTTCATGGGCGTCTCCTGTGGCAAGGGTTGCGCCCATTTAGAGCATCGTCGCCGCGACAGAAAGGCAGGAAAACGACGCATGTCCGGGATTGCGCGAAGCCCGGGCCCGGCAGGGCTTGAGTTTGCCGCACGGGGCGTCCAACACTGGCCGCCGCGGCAGCCGGAGGGGGACATGACGCCACAGCGCATCGGATTCGTGGCGAGCAATGCCCCCGTCGCCCAGGAGGCACTGAACGTCATGGCTGCCCGGTACGGCCAGTGCCCCCTGCCCGAGGCCGACGCCATCGTGGCGCTCGGCGGCGACGGCTTCATGCTCCAGACGTTGCACGAAACCCAGAGCCTCGACATCCCGGTCTATGGCATGAACCGCGGCACCGTGGGCTTCCTCATGAACGGCTATGCCGAAGACGGGCTGCGCGAGCGGCTGGCCGAGGCCGAGGAAGAGATCCTGAACCCGCTGGCCATGACCGCCGTCACCGGCGCGGGCGAGGTCTTCCACCGGATCGCGATCAACGAGGTCTCGCTTCTGCGCGCAGGCCCGCAGGCGGCCTGGCTGAAGATCTCGGTCGACGGCAAGGTGCGGATGGAAGAGCTCGTCTGCGACGGCGCGCTGGTCTGCACGCCCGCAGGCTCCACCGCCTACAACTATTCCGCCCACGGCCCGATCCTGCCCATCGGCGCCGACGTGCTGGCGCTCACCGCCATCGCGCCCTTCCGCCCGCGGCGCTGGCGCGGGGCGCTGCTGCCCAAGACGGCGCTGGTGCGCTTTGACGTGATCGATGCGCAGAAGCGCCCCGTGATGGCGGATGCCGACGGCCGCTCGGTCCGCGACGTGGTGTCGGTCGAGATCCGCACCGAGCCCGCCGTGCGCCACCGGCTGCTGTTCGACCCCGGCCACGGGCTCGAGGAGCGGCTGATCCGCGAGCAGTTCGTCTAGCGGAACCGGTCGGCCAGCTTCTGAAGCGCGCTGCGTTCGTCCGGCGCGGCCTCGGGCGCCTGGGCCTCGGGTGCCTTCGCGGCAGGCTTCGGCTTCTCGGGCTTCGGCGGCTGCATCCGGAGCGCCACTGCATTCTGGAACTTCGCCCCGTCGCCCCGCGCCAGCGCCTCGGCCCCGTCCGAGATCCCGCGCAGGAGATCCGCCAGCCAGTCCTGATCCGCCTTGGCGAAATCGCTCAGCACATAGGGCGCCACCGCATCCTTGTGCCCCGGATGGCCGATCCCCAGCCGCACCCGCCCGTAGGCCTCGCCGACATGGGCGTGGATCGAGCGCAGCCCGTTGTGGCCCGCATGGCCCCCGCCCTGCTTCAGCCGCAGCTTGCCCGGCGCAAGGTCGAGCTCGTCGTGGAACACGATCACGTCGGCGGGGGTCAGCTTGTAGAAGCGCATGGCCTCGCCCACCGACTGGCCCGAGAGGTTCATGAAGGTCTCGGGCTTGAGGAGCAGCACCTGCTCAGACCCGAGCCGCCCCTCCGAGGTCAGCCCCTGAAAGCGCGCGCGCCACGGGCCGAACCCATGGTCCGCGGCAATGGCCTCCACCGCCATGTAGCCGATGTTGTGCCGGTTGCCCGCATAGCGCGCACCGGGATTGCCGAGACCGACGAACAGCTTCATGGCAGGCTCCTTCCGGGATCCAGCCTGTTTACGGTCGCACCGGCCGTCCGGCAACCCGTTGCGCCACGAGACCGCCCTTGACCCCGCGGACATTCGGGGCTGAGACTTTCCGCAACCAGAGGAGTTGCGGAATGTATCTCACGATGAACCGTTTTCGGGTGAAGACCGGGCAGGAAGCCGCCTTCGAGGCGGTCTGGAAGAACCGCGACAGCCAGCTGCCTCAGGTGCCGGGCTTCGTGGCCTTCCACCTGATGCGCGGCCCCGACCGCGAGGGCTACCGGCTCTATGCCTCCCACACGGCCTGGGAGTCCGAAGAGGCCTTTATCGCCTGGACCAGGTCCGAGGCCTTCCGCACCGCCCACCGCGGCGCCGGCGGCAACGCGGATCTCTATGCGGGCCCGCCCGAGCTCGAGGTCTTCTCCTCGATCCAGTCGATCTCCGCCTGATCCCCTGGCGCCAACGGCAGCGCGGATCTTTGGGCCCGACCGGCCGTGGTAAAGGTCTTTTTCTCGATCCAGTTTGTTCCGCCCGCTCCGGGCACCCGCGGAACGGATCTGTTTGGAAAAATCCGGTCGCTGCAAGGACGGCCGCGCTCCGACCGACGCCCCTTGGGGCTCGCGCGTCCGCGCACCTTGTCGGGGGGGGGGGGGGGGGGGGCGGCCGCGGATCGCCGAAGCCCCCCGCGCCCAACGAAAAAGGGCGCGGACCCTGCGGTCCGCGCCCCCATTCCGTCCGATGACGCCGTCTCAGGCCTCTTCGGCTTCTTCCTCGTTGTCCGACGACCGCAGGCCCGACGGAGCCGAGATGTTCGCGATCACGAAGTTCCGGTTGATGGTCGGAACCGCGCCTTCCGGCAGCTTGATGTCGTTGATGTGGATGACATCGCCGATCTGACGGTCGGTCAGATCCACCGTCAGGTGATCCGGGATGTCGCCCGCGGTCACTTCCAGCTCCACCTCGGGGCGCACCACGGTCAGGGTGCCGCCACGCTTCAGGCCCGGGGCCTTGTCGTGGTTCTCGAAGGTGACGTGGATGAACAGGTTGACGCGGCTCGTGCGGCGCAGGCGCATGAAGTCGACATGCGTCGGCAGGTCCTTCACCACGTCGCGCTGGACGCCGCGGCAGATGACGCGCACGTCTTCCTGGCCTTCGACCTTGAGGTTGAACAGCGTCTGCAGGAAGCGGCCTTTCTTCAGCCGGTTCAGCAGGTCGTTGTACGGAACGTTGATCGACAGCGGCTCCTGGCCACCGCCATAGACGATACCGGGTACGTAGCCCTCACGACGAGCTTGACGAGCGGCCCCCTTGCCTGTCCCCGTCCGTACCTCGGCCTGAAAATCCGGGATTTCACCAGCCATTGAGGTTCTCCATATGTAAAACGCCCCATCCTCCAAGGGTGCATGGGGTCGCGAGGCGCCGCCATAGACGATCCCGCCTCGAAAGGAAAGGCCTGCGATGCGGAATGACCGGGGCGGGGGGCGAGAAAATCCCCCCGCGAGCGTTCGGTGCGGGCGGGGAAGCCGGGCGACACCCCTCCGGCTCCCGATCCTTCCCGCAGGGGGTTCGGCTCACGGGACACCGGGCGACGTCCATCCGGCTCCGATCCTTCCTGTAAGGGGCTCGGCGCGCGCGGGGAAACCGGCTAGGAGGATCCCATGCAGACGCTTCGCCCGACCCGAGTCGGCGGCCCCTTGCGGGTCGCCCGTCCCGCCCTCGCCGCCTTCGGCGCCATGGGCATCTGCTGGGGCGCCTTCGCCGCGGCGCTGCCCGACACCAAGGCGCTGCTCGGGGTGGACGAAGCGCGGCTCGGGCTCATGATGCTCTTCGCCCCCGTGGCCGCCATGGCCGCGATGCTGGCCGCCGCCCGGCTGGGCAGTGCGCTCGGGCGCCGGGCGCTGCCGCTCATGGTGCTGGCCATGGGGGCTGCCTTCGCGCTGCCGGGCCAGTCGCCCGCGCTCTGGGCCTTCGCCGCGGCGATGATCCTCTGCGGCGCGGCCACCGGGGCGCTCGACGTGCTGATGAACGCCCGCGTCACCGCGCTCGAGGCCGAGCGCGGGCTGCCGCTGATGAACCTCTGCCACGCGGTCTATTCGCTGGCCTATGCGGCGGCGGCCATCGGCACCGGCCTCGCCCGCGGCGCGGGTCTGGGCCCCGGCGCGATCCTCGGCGGCGCGGCCGTGGCGGCGATGCTCGCGTCCCTGATGGCGTTCGAGCGCGACGGGACGATCCACGGCCTCGCGCGGCCTCCGCGCGGCAGCGCGGCCCTCGGCGCGGCACCCTTCATCGGCGGCGCGATGGTGATGATCGCCTTTCTCTCCGAGAATGCGGCCGAGGCCTGGTCCGCGCTCCATATCGAGCGCACACTCGGCGGCTCGGCGACCGAGGGCAGCCTCGGGCCCGCGCTTCTGGCCATCACCATGGGGCTCGCGCGGCTGGCAGGCCAGGGCCTCCTCGCCCGCGTGGCGCCCGCGACGCTCCTCTCGGCCGGGGCGCTGGTGGCGGGGCTGGGCGCGCTGGTCGCCGCCTTCGCCCTCAGCCCCGCCATGGCCTATGCGGGCTTCGTCATCATGGGCCTCGGCGCCTCGGTGATCGCGCCCACCGCCTTCTCGATGGTGGGACAGGCCGCCCGCCCCGAGGCGCGGGCGCGCGCGGTGGCCCGCGCCACCTTCCTCGGCTACCTCGGCTATTTCTTCGGCCCGCCGACGCTGGGCTTTCTCGCCGCGGCCTTCGGCCTGCGCGCGGCCTTCGCCTTCGCGGCTCTGGCGCTCCTGTCGGTGCTCGTCCTCGCCCCGCTGATGGCGCGCCGCGGCTGAAGGCTCAGGCCCAGCGGCCCTCGAAATCATCGGGCACCAGCAGGTTGTGAGGCCCCAGCGCCTTCACGTCCTTCTCGCCGCAGAGCGCCATCGAGATGTCGAGCTCCTTCCAGATCACCTCGAGCGCGCGCCGCACGCCCGCCTCTCCCATCGCGCCCAGCCCGTAGATGTAGGAGCGGCCGATGAAGGTGCCCTTCGCGCCCATCGCCAGCGCCTTCAGCACATCCTGCCCCGAGCGGATGCCGCCATCCATGTGGATCTCGACCTGATCGCCCACCGCCCGCACGATCGGCGGCAGCATGCGGATCGAGGAGAGCGCCCCGTCGAGCTGGCGCCCGCCGTGGTTCGAGACGATGATCGCATCCGCGCCGAAGTCGGCCGCGCGGCGCGCATCCTCCTCGTCGAGGATGCCCTTCAGGATCAGCTTGCCGCCCCACTTGTCGCGCAGCCGGGCGATCTTGCCCCAGTCGAGCTGCGGGTCGAACTGTTCGGCAGTCCAGCTCGCAAGGCTCGAGGTGTCGCCCACGCCCTTGGCATGGCCCACGATGTTGCCGAAGCTGCGGCGGTGGGTCTTCAGCATCTCGAGCCCCCAGCCCCATTTGGTGGCGAGGTCGAGCATCACCGGCAGCGTCATCTTCGGCGGCGCCGAGAGGCCGTTCCGCAGATCCTTGTGGCGCTGGCCGAGGATCTGCAGGTCGAGCGTCAGCACCAGCGCCGAGCAGCCCGCCTTCTTCACCCGCTCGAGCATGCCATCGACGAATTCCTCGTCCTTCATCACATAGAGCTGGAACCAGAAGGGCTTGGTCGTGGCCGCGGCCACGTCCTCGACCGAGCAGATCGACATGGTGGAGAGCGTGTAGGGCACGCCGAAGGCCTCGGCCGCGCGCGCCGCCTTGATCTCGCCATCGGCGCACTGCATCCCGGTCATGCCCACCGGCGCGAGCGCCACCGGCATGGCCACCGGCTCGCCGATCATCTCCGAGCGGGTCGAGCGGCCGAGCATGTCCACCGCGACCTTCTGCCGGAGGCGGATCTTCTGGAAATCCGAGCAATTGTCGCGGAAGGTCTGCTCGGTGTAGCTGCCCGACTCGCAATAGTCGAAGAACATGCGGGGCGCCCGACGGCGGTGCATCCGCTTCAGGTCCTCGATGCAGGTGATGACGGGCATGGCGGTCTCCGGGCTGGAACTGGTCATGTTTCCTTACCGGTCAAGCGAGGCCAGATCAACGCAGGAGTGGGGTCAAGGGCGGCTTTCCCGGATCGGCGGCACGGCCGGAGGCCGCAGGGCAGGAGGCAGGGCCTGACCCGCAGTCCCCGAGCGGCCTCCGCAGGATCGACGGCAAAAGAGGGCACAGACGGCTCTCTTTTCGGGTCTCGGGGCCGCCCCGTGCGGCCCGCGCGCCGCCACGGGGCGCAGGAGGCCGGGACGGACAGAGCGCCGCCCTCGCCGGCCGGTCCGTGGCAACGCCGCCTGCGGGGGTTCGATGCCCCCGCGGGCGGCACCCCCCGGCCGGTCAGTCCCGGCTTCCGAGCCGGGTCGCCAGTGCCGCCACGAGGTCGGTGCGGGTGACGATCCCGACCAGACGGTCGTCCTCGACCACCGGGATCGCATCCATCCGCCCCTCGCCGAGGATCGGCAGCAGCGCGCCCGCGCTTGTGTCGGGCGCCACGCGGGGCACCTCGCGCTCCATCACATCGGCCGCCTCGGCCCCGGGCGGGGCGCCGATCAAATGGATCTGGAAGATCAGCCCCACCATCCGCGCGCCCTCCGTCACCGGCACCGAGGTGAAGCGGTGCTGGCGGAAGATCTGCGCCACCTCGGCCACGGGCGTGTCGGGGGTGACGGTCACCAGATCCCGCGCCATCAGATCCGCGCAGCGGATGGCGCCCAGCCTGTGGCTCGCCGCCTGCTGCTCGGCCGCGGCGATCAGGCGCGAGAGATCCTCGGGCCCGAGGTTCGCCTGCTGCCGGTTCGCCCGCAGGATGGCCTCCAGTTCCTCGGCGCCGAGCCCGAGCCGTTGCGGCGCGGGACGGTCGCGGGTGCCGAAGCGGTTCGGCCCGTGCGGCTGTCGCATCGGATAGACCCGCCCCGTCAGCCGCGCATAGAGGAAGGCCAGCAGCACCAGCGCTGCGGTCCCGAGCCCCACCGGGGCCAGCGCGAAATGATAGCCGAGCTCGCGCGTGGCATCGGGATTGAGCGCCGCCGTCATCGCCACCGCCGCGCCGGGCGGGTGGAGCGCGCGCAGCCCCATCATCGCGAGGATCGCCGCCCCCACCGCCAGCGCGAGGCCCAAGACCGGCCCGGGCACCAGATGCAGCACCGCCACCGCCGCGAGCGCCGAGGCCACATTGCCCACCAGCACCGACCAGGGCTGCGCGAGCGGGCTGTTCGGCATCGCGAAGAGCAGCACCGCCGAGGCGGCGAGCGGACCCACCAGATAGAAGCCGTGCGCAAGATCGATGTGGGGCGGCAGCACGAAGGCCGCGAGCAGGCCCAGCGCCAGCGCCACCCCGACCGAGGCCCGGAGCGCCTCGCGCGGCGGGATGGCCGGAATCGCCGGCCCGAGCGCCCTTGCCAGCCGCGCCAGCCGGCCGTCGTCCGCGTCGCCCGTCACATGCCTCTCCCGTCCCGCATGGCCCCGCCCGGAGCCCGGCCGCCTCAGGCCGCGTGAGCGCCGGCCGCGAGCGCCGCCACCCGGTCCAGCACCTCGGCCACCGGCCGGCCCTCGCCCACGAGCTTCACGATCGCCGAGCCCACCACGCAGCCGTCGGCGATACCCGCGAGGTCCTGCGCGGCCTCGGGGGTGGTGATGCCGAAGCCCACGATGACCGGCAGATCCGTCGCGGCCTTGATGCGCGCCACTTCGGGCGCCACATCGGCCGCCTGCGCGGCCGCCGCGCCGGTGATGCCGGTGATCGAGACGTAATAGACGAAGCCCGAGGTGTTCTGCAGCACCTTGGGCAGGCGGCGGCTGTCGGTGGTGGGGGTCGCGAGCCGGATGAAGTTCAGCCCCGCCGCCTGTGCGGGCAGGCAGAGCTCGGCATCCTCCTCGGGCGGCAGGTCCACCACGATCAGCCCATCGATCCCGGCCTCCGTCGCCTCGGCGAGGAAGGTCTCGACGCCGCGCGCATAGATCGGATTGTAGTAACCCATCATCACGATGGGCGTCTCGGCATTCTCCGCCCGGAAGGCGCGCACCATCTCGAGCGTCCGGGTCAGCGTCTGGCCGCCCTCGAGGGCGCGCTGGCCGGCCGTCTGGATCGTCGGGCCGTCGGCCATCGGATCGGTGAAGGGCATGCCCAGCTCGATGATGTCCACGCCCGCCTCCGGCAGGCCCCGCATCACCGCAAGCGACGTCTCGAGATCGGGATCGCCCGCCATGATATAGGCCACGAAGGCCTTCTTCCCCTCGGCCCGAAGCCGCCGGAAGGTGTCGTCGATCCGCGTCATTGCCCTGCCCTCTTCCGTGTCGGTTGCCGGTTTGCGTCAGCGGCGCGGGAAAATCAATGGGCGGAAGGCCCCGCGCGCCGCTCCGCCGCGAGGCCGGGGCCGCGGAAGGCAGGCCCGTCCCGCAGCGATCCGCAGGTCCGGCCCGCGGCCGGGTCGCGGTCCCGGGGGGCGCGGGGCGCTGCCGCAAGCGCATCCGGCGCTGGACCCTGCCACCGCCATCGGCTTCCCCCGCTCGCGGCAATCCGGTCGGGGCAGTTGCCGGCTGTCAACTCGGCTGTTCCTGGATGCCAAAGGATGACGGATGCCCGTGGGGGGCGGAGGCCTGTCGCAGACCGCGCGCCGGTGCCGTGAGTGCGGCCAGTGACGGGCTCCGCTCGGCGAACGAGCGTGCCGCGAGGCGTTGCGGGCGCCTTCGAGGCGGACTGTTCGGCGCCCGGCTTGCCTTGGCAGGGCGGCTTCCCTATGAAGCGGCAAACCTACAAGGAGTGGATCATGGGCTTCCGCATGGGGATCGTCGGCCTGCCGAACGTGGGCAAATCCACGCTCTTCAACGCCCTCACCCGCACCGCCGCCGCGCAGGCGGCGAACTTTCCCTTCTGCACCATCGAGCCCAACGTGGGCGAGGTGGCCGTGCCCGACGCGCGGCTCGAGATCCTCGCCGAGATCGCGGGCTCCAAGCAGATCATCCCGACCCGCATGACCTTCGTCGATATCGCGGGCCTCGTGCGCGGCGCCTCGAAGGGCGAAGGGCTCGGCAACCAGTTCCTCGCCAACATCCGCGAGTGCGACGCCATCGCCCATGTGCTGCGCTGCTTCGAGGATGGCGACATCACCCATGTCGAGGGCCGGATCGATCCCGTGGCCGATGCCGAGACCATCGAGACCGAGCTCATGCTCGCCGACATGGACTCGATCGAGCGGCGGCTGGCCAACCTCGCGCGGAAGCTGAAGGGCGGCGACAAGGAGGCGGCGGATCAGGACCGGCTCCTGCGCGTGGCCATGGCCGCGCTCGAAGCGGGTCGGCCCGCGCGCAGCGTGACCGTCTCGGCCGACGACCAGCGCGCCTGGCGGATGCTGCAGCTTCTGACCTCGAAACCCGTCCTCTATGTCTGCAACGTCGAGGAAGCCTCGGCCGCCAAGGGCAACTCGCAGTCGGCCCGCGTGGCCGAGATGGCGCGCGCGCAGGGCGCGGCGACGGTGGTGATCTCGGCGCGGATCGAGGAGGAGATCGCCCAGCTTCCCCCCGAGGAGGCCGGCATGTTCCTCGAGGAGATGGGGCTCGAGGAAGCGGGCCTCGACCGGCTGATCCGGGCGGGTTACGAGCTTCTGGGGCTCCAGACCTACTTCACCGTGGGGCCGAAGGAAGCGCGCGCCTGGACCATCACCAGGGGGATGCTCGCGCCGCAGGCGGCCGGCGTGATCCACGGCGATTTCGAGAAGGGCTTCATCCGCGCCGAAACGGTGGCCTATGCGGATTATGTCGCGGGCCGCGGCGAGGCGGGCGCCAAGGAGGCGGGCAAGTTCCGCGTCGAGGGCAAGACCTACGAGGTGCAGGACGGCGACGTGCTGCATTTCCTCTTCAACGCCTGACGGCTTCCGGGCGGGGTCTCCCCGCCCGCTCCGCCGCAGGGGCTTGCCAATTTCCCGTTGCAGCGGGGCGGCCTCCCCGCCCGTCCGGCCGCGGGAGCTAGCCCCATTTCCATGGCTCCGCGCGCGGCCTCCCCGCCCGTTACCTCTCCCGAGGAGGTAGATTTTCCCTCCCATCAGGTGGATGTCATCGCCCGAAAGGGCAGGCACCGCTCGCCCCGCCTCACCGGGGGGAGGATCCACGGAGGGCGCGGCCTCGCCATTCCGATGCCTCGGGCCGACAGAAAGTCCGTCGAAGCAAAGGCCTCTGCCTGCTACAAAGGTGTCATTCATTTGATGACGGATGGCCCCATTGAGCGATCTCATTCATCCCGTTCTTCTCTGCGGCGGTTCGGGCACACGCCTGTGGCCGCTGTCGCGCAAATCCTATCCCAAGCAGTTCGCCCGGCTGACGGGCGACGAGAGCCTCTATCAGGCATCGGCTCGGCGCCTGTCGGGGGCGGGGTTCGCCGCCCCCACCGTGGTGGCCGCCAGCGACTTCCGCTTCGTGGTGATCGAACAGCTCGCCGCGCTGAAGATCCAGCCCGGCTGCGTCCTGATCGAGCCCGAGGCCCGCAACACGGCGGGCGCCATCGCCGCAGCCGCACTGGCGCTCGAGGCGCGCAGGCCGGGCGCGCTGATGCTCGTGGCGCCCTCGGACCATGTGATCCCCGATGCGGACCGGTTCCGCGCGGCGGTGCAGGCCGCGGCCCCGGCCGCGCGCGCGGGGCAGATCGTGACCTTCGGCATCCGCCCCGACAGGCCCGAGACGGGCTACGGCTGGCTCGAGCTCTCGACGCCCACCGCCGATTTCGCGCCCGAGCCGCAGCCGCTGCGGAGCTTCGTCGAGAAGCCGGACCTCGCCACGGCCGAACGGCTGCTGTCGGGCGGGATGCATCTGTGGAACGCGGGCATCTTCCTCTTCACCACGACCGCGATTCTCGAAGCGCTCGAGCGGCACGCGCCCGAGGTGCTGGCCCCGGTGCGGCAGGCGGTGGAGGCGGCCGAGAAGGACCTCTCGTTCACGCGGCTCGCGCCCGGCCCCTGGGCGGACCTGCCCGACATCTCGATCGATTATGCGGTGATGGAGCGCGCGGAGAACCTGACCGTCGTGCCCTATGCGGGCGCCTGGTCGGATCTGGGCGACTGGCAGGCGGTCTGGCGCGACGCGCCGCCGCAGGAGGGGGGCGTCGTGCTGAGCGGCCCCGCCACGGCGATCGACTGCCACGACAGCCTCCTGCAGGCGACGAACGCCGCGCAGCAGCTGGTGGGGATCGGCCTCACCGACATCATCGCGGTGGCCATGCCCGATGCGGTGCTGGTGGCCCACAAGGACCGGGCGCAGGAGGTGAAGCGGGCGGTGGCGGCGCTGAAGGCCAAGGGCGTGGAGCAGGCCGAGACGCTGCCGCGCGACTACCGGCCCTGGGGCTGGTACGAGAGCTTGGTGAAGGGGCCGCGCTTTCAGGTCAAGCGCATCGTCGTGACGCCGGGCGCGACGCTCTCGCTGCAGAGCCATCACCACCGGGCCGAGCACTGGATCGTGGTGGAGGGCACGGCGAAGGTCACCATCGACAATCAGGTGACGCTCGTGACCGAAAACCAGTCGGTCTATATCCCGCTCGGCGCGCGCCATCGGATGGAGAATCCGGGCAAGGTGCCGCTGACGCTGATCGAGGTGCAGACCGGCGCCTATCTCGGCGAGGACGACATCATCCGCTACGAGGATGTCTATGCCCGCGGACAGGGCGCGCGGGGATGAGCGCGCTCGGCTGCTTCAAGGCCTACGACATCCGGGGGCGGCTGGGCGTCGATCTCGACGAGGGGATCGCCTACCGGATCGGGCGGGCCTTCGCCCGGGCGCTCGACGCGCGGACGGTGGTGCTCGGCCGCGACATCCGCGCCTCGTCCGAGGCGCTGGCCGCGCGGGTGGCGGAGGGCCTCGGGGACGAGGGCTGCCGGGTGCTGGATCTGGGTCTCTCGGGCACCGAGGAGATGTATGCGGCCACAAGCCACTTCGGGGCCGACGGCGGGATCTGTGTGACCGCCTCGCACAATCCCATGGATTACAACGGGATGAAGATGGTGCGGCAGGGCTCGGCACCGCTCGATGCGGCGAGCGGGCTTGCGCGGATCCGGGAGCTGGCCGAGGCGGAGGATTTCGGCGCGGCCCGTCCGGGCGGGGCGGTCATGCCGGTGGCAGAGGAGGCGCGGCGGGCCTATGTGGAGCGCGTGCTGTCCTTCGTCGAGGTGGAGGCGCTGAAGCCCCTGAAGATCCTCGTCAATGCCGGCCACGGCGCGGCGGGGCCCACCTTCGACGCCATCGCGGCCCGTCTCGAGGCGCTGGGGGCGCCGCTCAGCTTCGAGCGGATGCACCATGCGCCCGACGGCACCTTCCCCGCCGGCATCCCGAACCCGCTCCTGCCCGAGAACCGGCCCGCCACCGCGGCGCGCGTGCGCGAGACCGGCGCCGATTTCGGCGTGGCCTGGGACGGCGACTTCGACCGCTGCTTCTTCTTCGACCACGAGGGCCGCTTCATCGACGGCGAATATGTGGTGGGCCTGCTTGCCGAGGCCTTTCTGGCGCGGCATCCGGGAGCGACCGTCATCCACGATCCCCGGATCATCTGGAACACGCAGGATGTGGTGGCCCGTGCCGGAGGGCGCGCCGTCCAGACCCGGACCGGCCACGCCTTCATCAAGCAGGCGATGCGCGACGAGGCGGCCCTTTATGGCGGCGAGATGTCGGCGCACCATTATTTCCGCGACTTCTACCATTGCGACAGCGGGATGATCCCCTGGCTGCTCGTGGCCGGGCTGGTGAGCCGCCACGGCCGCCTCGCGGATCTGGTGGCGGACCGCAGGGCGGCCTTTCCCTCGTCGGGCGAGCTCAATTTCGTGCTGGAGGATCCGGCGGCCGCGATGGCGCGGGTGCGGCAGGCCTTCGCGCCCGAGGCGCGGGCGGTGGACGAGATGGACGGGCTCGGCTTCGACCTCGGCTCATGGCGCTTCAACCTGCGGAGTTCGAACACCGAGCCCGTGGTGCGGCTGAATGTCGAGGCGAAGGGCAAGCCGGAGCTGGTGGCGCAGGGGGTCACGGCGGTGAAGGCGCTGCTTCTGCCGACGGGCGGCTGACGGTCCGCAGGGGCGGGTGCGTTGGGTGAAGGCGCCGGTTCTGCCCGGGGGCTGAGAGCGCTCCGTCGGGGCAGGTCCGCGGGGGTGCCCCCTTCGATGCGCGTCGGAAGCTCGTGGCTCTCCCGTTTCGGGCCGCGTTGCAGGGCACCGTGCGGTGCGGTTCGCGGATGGCAAACTCTGCAGGCCATCACCCTCTGACGAAGGCGCTGCCCTCTGGCGGCGCCGGGCCCAGCAGAGGACGTGCCATGGCAATCGACCCCGACATCATCCCTCTTCTCGACGCGCAGGTGGCTCAGGTCGCCGCTCTCGAGGCGCGGCTTGCCGCCCATGTGAAGACCTCGGCGCAGCAGGACGCCGACCTCGCCGCCCGGATCGAGGGGGTGAAGGCGGATCTCCGCACGCTCGGGACGCAGGAGGGCGCGGCGAGCGCCGGGCTGCTCGTCCGGCTGTCGGCCCTCGAGGCGGCGCTGCCGGGCCTCGCCGACAGCAGCAGCCGTGGCGACACGGAGCTGTCTGCGCGTCTGGACACGCTCAGCGCGAGCTCGCGGTCGGGCGACAGCGCGCTCGGCCAGACGCTTACGGGGGTGCAGGCGGCGGTGAGCCGGATCGACACGGGCCTCACCGCCGCCCTCGGCCGCATCGACGCTCTGGAGGAGGCGAGCCCGCCCACGGCCGATCTGTTCGAGGACGGAACCGGCACGGCGCCGCGCGGCTGGACGCAGGTCTGGCACGCGCTGAGCTGGATCGAGAAAGGCGGCTACCTTCAGGCGCAGCCCGCCAGCGGCGCCCGGACGCTTCTGGCCTGCGATGCGCTGAACGGGACCAGAGATCTCGAGATGCTGGCGCTTTTCACCTTCGCCGAGGCCGCAGGCTATGCGGGGCTCGCCCTGCGCGCCTCGGGCGCGGCCGGCGCCGAAACCGGCTACCGGGTGATGTTCTACACCAACCCCGCCGGCCCCTCGCTGCAGGTGGCGCGCTTCAGCGCGGGCGTGGCGACGGGCCTGTCGAACGTCGCCTTCGCGCGGGCGGCGGCGGGCGACTACTGGCTGCGCGTGCGGCTGGTCGGCGCCACGCTGTCGTGGAAGGCCTGGGCCAGGGGCGCGGCCGAGCCCGCCGACTGGACGGGCAGCCTCACCGATCCGACCCCGGTCACGAGCGCAGGCTGGGCCGGGATCTGCGCGAGCGGAGTGAATGTGGCCGTGACGGTGCGCTGCCAGCAGATCTCGTGGGCGGTGCTGCCGCGTCCGGCCGACACGACCACGGCCGAGACGCTTCCGTGGGATCTGCTGGGCACCCTGCCGCTGCCGGTCATCGCCTTCGACGACGAGGCGGCGCGCACGGTGCATGTGCCTCCGGGCCAGCGCTATGCCCATGTGAAGGTCACGGCAGACCAGCCGATTCGCATGACCGCCATCGGGCGCCCCTCGGTCAGCAACGTGAACGGCGGCGGGATGAATGTGGGCGGCGACCAGGCGCTGTGGGTGGGGGACTATTGGGCGGTCTGGCGCCCCGGCGACGACCGCGAGATGTGGCTGACCGTCGACATGCAATACGGGCGGGCGGCGGGCAACCGGGTGGCCTTCTCGCTCGCGACGGACATGGGCGGCTGGCGCAGCGCCTCGCCGGTCACGGGCTTCATCGAGATCCGGGAGGGCGCGGTCAATGCGCTGCCCGCGACCCTGCCCCGGCACCGCGCGCCGATGCGGCTGACCATCACGGGCAGCCCCAAGGCGAGCCTCGATCCGGCCACCGCCCAATGGTCGGACACGGGGTTTGCGGGCAATGCGGCCACGGGCACGCCCTGCTGGCGCGCGCGCCTCGCCCATGGCTACACCCAGGACGGCAACGGCGAGGTCGGCCTCTACATGAACGCGGACGTCTGGCCCACGCAGTCGGCCGCGCCCCATGCCCGCGTCACCGACCGTCAGGGCCGCAAGGCGATCCGTCTGCGTTCCTGCCGGCTGCCCGCGCCCGTGACCCTCTCGGCAGAGGGGGGCGACCGGATCTTCTACCATCAGGCCTCGGCCCTCATCGCGCAGAACCTGCCCGAGTGGCGCGGCAAGACCGGTGTCTGGACCGCCCGCTGCATGACCGCGAACCGTCTCTATTCCTGGCCCGCCTTCTGGCTGCTGGCGGACGGATGGCCGCCCGAACTCGACATCTTCGAGCATTTCAACGGGATCTACGGCAGCTGGCCCGACGGCGGCTGGTCGACCTGCACCGGCCATTCCGGCCCCTATGGCGGGCTCGACGTCAAGACCCGCACGCCGCTGAAGTTCGACCTGCGCAAGCTGGGCTTCGCGAGCTTCGATGCCTATTCCCAGATCCATGACTATGCGGCCTATGTGGATCGCGACTGGATCTATGCTTTCGTCGACGGGATCGAGGTCTATTGCACGCCGAACATCGCCCGTCATCAGGACTGGGATGCGGCCTGGTCGCTCTATCCGATGTTCGATGTGGCGGCGAAGTTCGCCAACCCCTCGACCTATGCCTATGCCGACGGATCGGGCGACATGCATGTCTATGGCGCGGCCCATTATGCGACCTCGGCCGTGGCGCTGGTGCCCTGCACCGATGCCCGGCCTTGGCCCAACGGCCGGCAGCTGCCCGATCCGACCTTCTGAGCGTCTAGGCCTCTGGGACGGCCGCCCTTTGCGAGAGGGCGGCCGTCGTCTTGCGGAGGAGCGCCTTCCGCAAGGCCGCGGGCGAAAGGGCGCCCCGCGCCATTTCCAAGGCCGGACTGCTCGACTAGGGTGCCCCCGACGCGAAACGGGACGGACAGGATGGATGCTCTGGTGATCGGCGGCGGCCCGGCCGGCCTGATGGCGGCCGAAGAGCTGGCGCGCGCGGGCCTCCGCACCGTGATCTGCGAGACGAAGCCCAGCGTCGGGCGCAAGCTGCTGATGGCCGGCAAGTCCGGCCTCAACATCACCAAAGACGAGGCGCCGGAGCCGTTCCTTGCCCGCTATGCCGAGGCCGCGGACTGGCTCGCGCCGATGATCGGCAGCTTCGGCCCCCGGGAGGTGCAGGACTGGTGCCGGGCGCTGGGCCAGCCGGTCTTCACCGGCTCGTCCGGCCGGGTCTTTCCGCAGGCGATGAAGGCCTCGCCGCTGCTGCGCGCCTGGCTTGCGCGGCTGGCGGGGCTCGGGGTCGAGATCCGCACCCGCTGGCGGTGGGAGGGCTTCGGCGCGGGCTTCCGCTTCGCCACGCCCGAGGGCGGGATCGAGCTTGCGCCGCAGGTCACGGTGCTGGCGCTGGGCGGGGCGAGCTGGTCGCGGCTCGGTTCGGACGGCGCCTGGGCCCCGTGGCTCGCGGCCCGAGGGGTGGAGATCGCCCCCTTCCGGCCCGCCAACATCGGCTTCCGCATCGACTGGACGCCGCATATGGCGCGCCATTTCGGCACGCCGGTCAAGGGCGTGGCGCTGCTCGTGGGAGAGCGGCGCGAGCGGGGCGAGTTCGTTCTGTCCGAGCGGGGTCTCGAGGGCGGCGGGATCTATGCCGTCTCGCGCGCGCTGCGCGAGGGCGCGGGGCTCGCGCTCGATCTGCTGCCGGATCTGTCCGAGGAGGAGGTGGCGGCGCGGCTTTCCCGCGGGAAGCCGGGCGAGAGCCTCGCCAACCGGCTGCGCAAGCTGGGGCTGTCTCCGGCGCTGGTGGCGCTGGTGCAGGAATTCGCCCGGCCCCTGCCCGCGGGGGCGGCGCTGGCCTGCCGGCTGAAGGCGCTGCCGGTGCCGCTGGCCGGGCCGAGGCCGCTCGACGAGGCGATCTCGACCGCCGGGGGCATCGCCCGCGCCGCGCTGACGGAGGATCTCGAACTGAAGGCGCTGCCCGGCGTCTTCGCCTGCGGCGAGATGCTGGACTGGGAGGCGCCGACGGGCGGCTACCTCCTCACCGGCTGCCTCGCGACCGGCCGCCATGCCGGCCGCGCGGCGGCCCGTGTCACAGGCCCGGCGCGACCGCGCTGAGCGAGCGGCGGCTGAACATCGCCCCGCGGCCGAAGTCGAAGCGGGCGCCGATCCCGACATAGGGCTCGGTCCCGTCGAGGCCCAGATCGTCGGCATTCACGCCGCCGATCTCGGCCGTCAGCGCCAGCCCGTTCGGCAGCGTATAGTCACCCGTCAGGCCGAAGCGGGTCGTGTCGAGCCCCTCGACATCGAGATGGTTCACCTTGCCGCCGACGCCGAAGCCGTTGGCCATCAGCACCCGCCCCTCGAGGCCCATCATCGAGCCGGTCAGGCCGGAATTGTCGGCGCGCCCGACATAGGCCTCGACGTCGAACAGGTCGCTCTTCTGGCCCACTTCGAAACCGTAGAAATCGACGCTGTCGCCGGCCAGATCCTCGATGCCGTAGAAGGCGCCGATGGCAGTCTCGGGGTTCACATAGACCATGCCGTGCAGCGCGGCGGCGGTCGCATTCTCATGCACGCCGTGCAGGCGGCTGTAGCCGAGATCGCCCTGCAGCGCGAAGCTGGTGCCGAAGCCGAATTCGGCGCTGCCGCCGAGGCTGGTCTTCGAGATGTCGCTGTCTTCGGTGAAGAAGGAATGGCCGAAATCGAGGGTCGCACCCGTCATCTGCGCTGCCGCCGGCGATGCCGAAAGCGCCGCCACGAGGGCGAGCAGGGAAAGCCTGTTCATTGTCTGCTCCGCGTTTCTTGTTTTGCTTCCACAGCATGTAGCATGTTCCGAAACCGGATTCACCCCCGGTAGAGGGCGGCGCAGCGAAGCGGCCGAAATCAGCCGTCAGCGCACCGTGCAGAGCCTTATGAGGGCGCGCTCCATCACCGCCATGGCGGGCGCGCGGCTCGCCGAGCGCAGCGTGAGGTCGGTCTCGACCAGAAGCGCCATCGCCTCCTCGAGCCGGTTCACGCCCCACTGCCGCGCCTGCCGCTGCATCCGTTCCTGCCGGGGGTTGAAGCCGCCGCGGCCGGGGTCCGCGCCCGCGGCCAGACGGTGCAGGCTGCGGAAGTGGCGCATCGCGCCGATGCAGAGGGCGACCGCCGTCACGCCCTGCGCCTCGAGCCTGCGGACGAGGGGCGAGACCTCGGTCCGGCGGCCCTCGGCCACGGCATGGATCACCTCGTCGACCCCGGCCTCGATCGAGACGGGCGCCATCTCGGCCACGTCGGCGGCCGAGAGCGGCGCGGGATCGCCGAGCTTGTAGAGCGCGAGCTTCTCGACCGTCTGGCGGACGTCGCCCGGATCGAGATCGCGGGCCAGCGCCGTGAGCCCGGCCATCGCCTGCGGCTCGATCTGCCCGAGACCCGCCTGCCGCAGCATCGTATCGACCTCCTCGCGCGTCGGCGGATCGTCGTAGAGACCGATGCAGACGGCGCTGGGATGAGCCTCGAAAAGTTTTTTCAGAGAGGAGCGGCCGGTGAGGCCGCCGGCGGTCACCACCACCTGCGCATCGCCGGGGCGCCATTCCTTCAGCACATCGCCGATCAGGGCGGTAAGCCCGTCCGCAGCCTCTTCGACCAGCACGGCGCGCGGGCCTTCGAAAAAGCCTTTCGCCGTCATGGCATCCATCAGTGCCGCAGGATCGCGCCGGAGGTCGGAGGCCGGCAGGCGCGTGAGCCGCATCTCGGCCGCGCCCTCGGGACCGATCAGGCCCAGCACCGCTTCCTGCCGCTTCAGCGCCACGCGCATCGAATCCTGCCCGAAGATCAGCAGGCCGGCGCGCGAGGGATCGGGCTTCGCCAGATAGCGCACGGCCTCGGCGCCGCGCAGGATCATGCCAGCCAGCGCCCGGAGGTGGCGATCAGCTGCGTCACGATCTGGTCGGCGAGGATGCGCATCAGGCGGTAGTTCGCATCCTCCTCGGCAACGAGCGCCGCCACGGTCGAGCCCGTGGCCGACCAGGAGGTGAAGTTGGTGACCGTTCCGCTCTCGACCACCTCGCCCGTCGCGCGGCTCGTGACGGTGAAGGCGATGCGTCCCGTCAGATTGTAGCGGGTGATCGAGTTGGCGGTGGTGATGCCCACGCTGTCGATACTGGTCGAGATCCGGTAGGCGAGGTCGAAGCGCGGCGCCTCGGGACGGCCGATCCGCTCTTCCAGCCGTTCGACGAGGTCGAAGCCGTTCTTGTCGACCGGATCCGCCACGCGGATCGCGCCCTGCAGCGTCTCGGCCGGGCCGCCCGGCCCGTAGGCCGGACGGAAACCGCAGCCGGCCAGGGCCAGGGCTGCGAAGAGGAAGGTGCGGCGGTCAGATGACGACATTGACGATGCGGCCCGGGACGACGATGAGCTTCTTCGGAGCGGCGCCTCCGAGCGCCCGCTGCACAGCTTCGTCCGCCAGCACCAGCTTTTCAACCTCGGAAGCGGCCATCTCCTTCGGAACGGTGATTTCGCCCCGACGCTTGCCGTTGACCTGGATGGGCAGCGTCACCGTATCGTCGATGAGAAGCGCCGGATCGGCCTTGGGCCAGGCGGCCTGCGCCACCAGACCCTCGCCGCCGAGCATCGCCCAGACCTCCTCGGCCAGGTGCGGCACCATGGGCGACATGAGCTGCGCCATGGTCCGCATCGCGCGCTTCTTCGCCTCGGCGCCCGCGCCGGACCGCGAGAGCGTGTTGGTGAATTCGTAGAGCTTGGCGATGGCCTTGTTGAAGGCGAAGCCCTCGACGCCCTGCGTCACCTCGGCGATGGCGCGCGCCGTGGCCTTGTCGAGCGCCCCATCCTCGGCATTCGCTTCGCCGTCGGCGCGCGAGATCTCGTCCGCCAGACGCCAGACCCGATGGAGGTGCTTCGAGGCCGCCTCGGCGCCCGAGGCCGTCCATTCCACGTCCCGCTCGGGCGGGCTGTCCGACATCACGAACCAGCGCGCCGTATCGGCGCCGAACTGGCGGATGATGTTCATCGGATCGACGACGTTCTTCTTCGATTTCGACATTTTGGCCGAGGGGATGATCTCGACCGGCGTGCCGTCCGCGAGCTTGCCGTCGGTCACGTCCTCGGGGAGGTGGTAGACCGGGCGCCCCGCCGCATCGCGGGTGAGATAGATCTCGTGCGTGACCATGCCTTGCGTGAAGAGCGCGTTGAAGGGCTCGATGGCCTTCGCCGGCAGGTGCCCCGTCTTCTGCATCGCGCGGGCGAAGAAGCGGGAATAGAGCAGGTGCAGGATCGCATGCTCGATGCCGCCGATATATTGATCGACGTTCATCCAGTAGTCGGCTTCCTCGGCGTCGGTGGGCGTGGCCGCCCGCGGCGCGGTGAAGCGCGCGTAATACCAGCTCGAATCGACGAACGTGTCCATCGTGTCGGTCTCGCGCCGGGCCTTCGCCCCGCATTTCGGGCAGGTGCAGTCGCGCCATGTCGGGTGGCGGTCGAGCGGGTTACCCGGCACGTCGAAGCTCACGTCGTCCGGCAGGCGGACGGGCAGGTTCTCCTTGGCCTCGGGCACCACGCCGCAGGTCTCGCAATGGATGACCGGGATCGGGCAGCCCCAGTAGCGCTGGCGGCTGATGCCCCAGTCGCGCAGGCGGTAGTTGGTGACGCCGCGCCCCACGCCCTGCGATTCGCAGAAGGCGATGGCGGCGGCGACGCCCTCCTCGCCGGTCTGGACCTCGGCGCCGGCGAAGCCGCGGATGTAGTGCACGCGCTCGGATTTCATCGGCACGAAGGCTTCGGCGAGCGCCGTCTCTTCGCAGCCTTCGGGCAGGAAGACGGGCCGGATCGGCAGGCCGTATTTCGTGGCGAATTCGAAGTCGCGCTGGTCATGCGCCGGGCAGCCGAAGATCGCGCCGGTGCCATAATCCATCAGGATGAAGTTCGCGATATAGACCGGCAGCTCCCAGGCGGCATCGAACGGATGGCGCACGCGGAGGCCGGTATCGAAACCCTTTTTCTCCGCCTTCTCCAGCGCCTCTTCCGAGGTGCCGACGCGGCGGCATTCGGCCACGAACTCGGCCACCTCCGGATCGTGCCGCTCCAGATGCCGGGCCAGCGGGTGATCGGGCGAGATCGCCGCGAAGGAGGCCCCCATCAGCGTGTCGGGACGGGTCGTATAGACCTCGAGCCGGTCGAAGCCCTCGGGCGCGCCCGCCATCGAGAAGGCGAACTGCAGCCCGCGCGACTGGCCGATCCAGTTGGCCTGCATCAGCCGCACCTTCTCGGGCCAGTCCTTCAGCGTGTCGAGCGCCTCCAGCAGTTCGCCCGCATAGTCGGAGATGCGGAAGAACCACTGCGTCAGCTCGCGCCGCACCACGGGCGCCCCCGAGCGCCAGCCCTTGCCGTCGATCACCTGCTCGTTGGCCAGCACCGTCATGTCGACCGGGTCCCAGTTCACCACCGCATTCTTGCGGTAGACGAGGCCCGCCTCCATCATGTCGATGAACATGGCCTGCTGCTGGCCGTAATATTCGGGATCGCAGGTGGCGAATTCGCGGCTCCAGTCGATCGAGAGCCCGAGCGGCTTCATCTGCGCGCGCATGTCGGCGATGTTGCCGTAGGTCCAGTCCTTGGGATGGCCGCCCCGCTCCATCGCGGCATTCTCGGCAGGCATGCCGAAGGCATCCCAGCCCATCGGATGCAGCACCGAGAAGCCGGCGGCGGCCTTCTGCCGCGCCACCACGTCGCCCATCGTGTAGTTGCGGACGTGCCCCATGTGGATGCGGCCCGACGGATAGGGGAACATCTCGAGGACGTAATATTTCGGCCGGGCGGGATCGTGCCGGGCCGTGAAGACCCCCGCCGCGTCCCAGGCGGCCTGCCAGCGGCTTTCGGTTGCTGCGGGATCGTAACGCGACATGGGCGGCCTCTTCGGAAAGGATCGCCCGCAGTTACACCGAGGCGCGGCCCAAGGTCCAGAGCCGCCCCCGTCCGGTGCGGACCGCGGGCCGGGGCGAGCGCCCGGCCGGCGGCCTCAGCCTCAAAGGCGCGAGTCGCGCAGGCGGAGCTGCCGGGCGCGGGTGAGGATCGCATCCTCGACCGCGCGCTGCGTCTCGGCCGAGACCGGCCCGCCGCCCTGCCCCTGCAGCGCCACCTTGAGCGAGCGCGCATCGAGCGCCGGATCCTGCACATAGATCGTGGCGCGGTAGGCCCGACCGCCGCCCGGCGGCACGCCGTAGCCCGTCGAGATCACGCCGGTGAAGGGATCGACCGCCTGGACCGGCAGGAAGTTCAGCACCTCGAGCGCCGCGTTCCAGATATATTTGTTGACCTCGACCTTCGTGTTCGGGTCGTCCTTGCTGCCGAACAGGTCGAAGAGCGAGGACCGAGTGCTTCCCGTGCCGGCCACCGTCGCGCCCGCATTGCGCTCGGCGATTTCCGCCTGCCGTTGAGCCGCGCCCGCCTCGATCTGCCGATCGCCCGAGGAGGCGTCTCCCCCACCCAGGCCGCCGCAGGCAGAGAGCGAAAGCGCAAGCCCGACCGGCAGGGCAGCGCGCGCGAGGCTAAGGAAGGTCATGAAGTCCCCCGTGTGTGACGTCCCGTGCTGTCTAGCCGAGGCACCGGACCGTGCCAAGGTTTTTCAGGCATCCCGTCCGGCCCTGCCAGAAAGCGAAGGTTTTCCGACCTTTGGACGGGTGGCAGGGCACCCCGGCTCACTGTGGCAACTCTGCACCATCATCCACGTCTTTCCCCGCAACGGACCCGTTCCGTTTGCAATCGAGGCCATCCGGAGGGAAACAGAGGCAGGCCCACTCGGATTCCCCTGAGCTGGGGCGCAGACGAGACAAACGAGGGAAACTATGAAACAGATTCTTCTTGCGACCACGGCTCTGGTGATGACCGCTGGCGTGGCTGCGGCCGAAATCAGCTTCTCGGGCTACGCCGAGATGGGTGTTGTCGGCGGTGGTGACGATGCGCCGGCCCGCGCTGGCCACGCGGCTGGCGGCCAGACCGAGTTCCACAACGACTTCAACCTCATCGTCACCATGACGAGCGAGACCGACACCGGCCTCGCGTTCGGCGCCAGCGTCGAGATCTCGAAAGACGAAGGCGACTCGAACGGCAACTTCGCTGCCGACAACGAAGCCGCTTTCATCTCGGGCGCCTTCGGCACCCTGACCATGGGCGAAATCGACGGCGCCATGGACTGGGCCATGACCGAGAACGTGGGCAACCCCGGCACCATCGGTGACGACGAAACCACCCACGCCGGCTACTTCGGCGCCTACGGCGACGGCAAGTACGACAACCAGATCGCCCGCTACGAATACAGCTTCGGCGACTTCGGTGTGGCGATCTCGGCCGAGCTCGACGACACCGACACCAACGGCGACGGCTACGCCATCGGTGCGAAATACAAAGGCGACTTCGGCGGTTTCGGCATGGGCTTCGGCCTGGCCTACCAGACGTTCGAAACCGACGTGCTCGTCGGCCTCGGCAGCCAAGAAGCCGCTCTGGTCGGCGGTGACGTCGAGCTGCTCGGCGCCTCGGTCAACGCCGACTTCAACAACGGCTTCGTCGCTGGCCTCGCCTACACCGACATCAGCTCGGACGCTCAGGACGGCAACCACCTCGGTCTGTCGGCTGGCTTCACCACCGGTGCGTTCCAGATCGGCGCCAACTACGGTGTGTTCGACATGGACGTGCAAGACAAAGTCAAAGGCTGGGGCGTTGCCGCGGCTTATGACCTCGGCGGCGGTCTGAAGCTGCACGGCGGCTACGGCGACTCCGACATCGACGGCGTCGACGGCGACTTCGAGACCTACTCGGTCGGTCTCTCGATGTCGTTCTGATCGGAACTCCGATCCTGAACGGAAAGAGCGGGCTCCGGCCCACTCTTTTCATTTCCGCCTCTGCCGGCGATCCGCAACGGCCGAAGAGGTTTGCGAAAATCGACAGCGCGCCCGGTCCGTGCTAGTGGCGGGCCAGACCCCCGGATCGGATCCCATGCTGCCCCTGAACCCTGCCCACCTCCCCCGGCTCCTGACCGAGGCGCTGCGCCTGCACGAGGCCGGCCGCCTGCCCGAGGCCGAAGAGCGCTACCGCTCCGTGCTGGCCGTGGCGCCGGACGAGCCCGCCGCCAACTTCCATCTGGGCCGCCTGCTCGCCGCCCGCCGTGCGCCCGAGGCGCTGGACCGGCTGGGCCGTGCCGCCCGTGCCCGCCCGCAGGAGGCCGCGGGCTGGCAGGCCTGGACCGCCGCAGCCGCGGCCTTCGGCGATGCCGCCGCCCGCAAGGAGGTGGCCGAGGCGGCGCGGCAGGCGCGACTGCCTGCCCCGCTCCTGAGCCAGATCGAGACGCGCCTCTCGGGAGCGCCCGTGAAGCCCGTGGCGCAGCCGCGCATCGGCCGCGCCGCGCCGGCCGAGATCAAGGCGCTGCTCTCCGACTATCAGGCGGGCCGCATGGCCGCGGCCGAGCGCCGGGCCGGCGCGATCCTCTCCGCCGCGCCCGATTGCGCGCTGGCCGCCGACGTGCTGGGCAACGCGCAGATGGCGCAGGGGCGGCAGGCCCCGGCCCTCGCCGCCTTCCAGCGGGTCGTGGCGCTGGAGCCCGGCTGGCCGGACGGGCATCTGCATCTCGCGCAGGCGCTCTTGGCGCTCGGCCGGGCGGCCGAGGCGCTCGATCCGCTCGCCCGCGCGGCGGCGCTGACCCCGAAGCCCGCCCGGGCGCTGATGCTGCTCGCGGTGACGCTCGCGCGGATGGGGCGGCAGACCGCGGCGCTGGCGGCGCTGAAGCGCGCGGTCGCGGCCGAGCCCCGCCACCCCGAGGCGCAGTTCCAGCTGGGCATCCTGCAGACCGACCTGCGCGCCTATGCCGAGGCGGAGGCCGCCTTCCGCGCGGCCGAGGCTGCGGGCAATCGCTCGGCCGACCTCCAGCTCAGGCTGGGACAGGTGCTGCTCATGCAGGGCGACGAGGCCGGCGCCGAGGCGGCCTACGAGACGGGCCTCGCACGCGAGCCCGATCATGCAATGCTCCTGTCGCGGAAGGCGCTGCTCCTGCAGGGCCGCGGCGCCTTCGCCGAGGCCGAGGCGCTGCTGCGGCGCGCCATCGAACTCGCGCCCGGCACCGGCGAGTTCTACCGCATCCTGTCGGCCAGCCTGAAGATGACGCCCGAGGATCCGCTGCTTTTTCGAGATGCAGCGCCGGTTCGACGACCCGGCCACGGCCGAGGCCGACCGGATGCATCTGGGCTTCGCGCTGGCCAAGGCGATGGACGACCTGAAGCGGCCCGAGAGCCTGTTCACCTACCTCAGGCCCGCCAACCAGCTGATGCGCAAGGCGCACCCCTACGACATCGCAAGCCGCCGGGCCGAGCTCGAGGGGATCTTCGCCACCTTCGCCGATTTCACCCCCGCCCCCGCCCCGGAGGCGAGCGATTTCGCCCCGGTCTTCGTGACGGGAATGCCGCGCTCGGGCACCACGCTCGTCGAGCAGATCATCGCGAGCCACAGCCGCATGACCGGCGCGGGCGAGGCGGGCGTGGCCGTGCGCGAGGTGCAGAAGGTGATCCTCGATGCCGCGGGCCGCTACCGCGCCTGGAGCGAGATCGCGGGCGCGGAGGTGGCGGCCATGGGCCGGCGCTACGAGGCGGAGATGCGCCGCCGCTTCCCCGAGGCGGTGCAGGTCACCGACAAGTCGATCCAGACCCATGCCTGGATGGGCTTCATCGCCTCGGCCCTCCCGCAGGCGAAATTCGTCGTCGTGCGCCGCGATCCGCGCGACACGGCGCTGTCGATCTACCGCAACGTCTTTGCCGAGAACACGCATCTCTATGCCTACGACCTGCACGACCTCGGGCTCTATTTCCGCATGTTCGAGGAGCTGATCGACTTCTGGCGCGAGAAGCTGCCGGGCGGCTTCCACGAGATCCAGTATGAGGAGCTGGTGGACCATCCCGAGGAGCAGTCGCGCCGCCTGATCGCCGCCTGCGGCCTGCCGTGGGAGGAGGCCTGCCTCAGCTTCCACGAGAACAAGCGGCGGGTGCAGACGCTGAGCCTCTATCAGGTGCGCCAGCCGATCTATCGCAGCTCGACCCGCGCCTGGGAGCGGCATGCGGAGGAGCTGAAGGACTTTACCGACGCGCTGGAGGGCCGACATGCTTGAGACGATCCAGACCCGCATCGCGGCCGCCGAGGCCGCCGCCGGCCGGGCGCCGGGCTCTGTCGAGCTGATCGCCGTCTCGAAGGTCCAGCCGCTCGAGCGGGTGGTGGCCGTGCTCGAGGCGGGCCACCGGATCTTCGGCGAGAACTATGTGCAGGAGGCGCAGGGCAAGTGGCCGGATCTGCGCGAACGGTTCGGCCCGCTCTCCGTCCACATGATCGGACCGCTCCAGACCAACAAGGCGAAGGTGGCGGTGGGTCTCTTCGAGGCGATCCACACGCTCGACCGGCCGTCGCTGGCCGAGAAGCTCGCCCGGCTGGCGCAGGAGCGGGGCGCCTGTCCCCGGCTCTTCGTGCAGGTGAACACGGGCGAGGAGCCGCAGAAGGCAGGCGTCCTGCCCGCGGACGCCGACGGGTTCGTCGCCGCCTGCCGCGCGATGGATCTGCCGGTCGAGGGCCTCATGTGCATCCCGCCCGAGGGCTGTGACAGCGCGCCCCATTTCGCGCTCCTCGCGGCGATCGCGGCGCGGAACGGGCTTCAGGGTCTCTCGATGGGCATGAGCGGCGACTTCGAGGCGGCCATCGCGGTGGGCGCCACCCATGTCCGCGTGGGCTCGGCCATCTTCGGCGCGCGGGACTATTCCGGGCAGGCCCGCGGCTGACGCGCCGGGGGCCTGTCGCTCAGCGCACGATCAGCCGGCTCTCGGGCGTGAGGCTCCGCGCGAGCCACAGCAGATCGCCGCGCGCGAAGGCCACGCAGCCCGCCGTGGGATGGCGCGGCCGGCGCCATGTGTGCAGGAAGATCGCCGAGCCGCGCCCCGGCACCGCCTCGGGCCAGTTCCAGTCGGTGAGCAGGATCACGTCATAGAGCGGATCGGGCCGGCTCAGCCGCTCGTGGCTGGGGGCGTAGGGCGCGCGGACCATCTGGTTGTAATCCACGTCACGCGGATCGTCGGACCACAGATCCGCGGGCCCGAAGGGCAGCGCCCAGTCGGGCAGCTCCGAGGCGGCCACGCGGTCCGGGCGGTAGAGGAGCCCCGCGATCCGGTGGGTGCCGCGCGGCGTGGCGCCATCGCCCTCGCGCTTCGCCTGCGTGATGCCGCCGCGCCCGATGGCGCAGGGCAGGAAGCGGCGACCGAACCGGGCGCCCCAGCGGGTAACGACGAGATCCGTCATGCCAGATGCCCCGACTTGGCGGCCTTGGTGGCGAGATAGGCCGCGTTGAACTCGTTCCGGCCGACATGCAGCGGCACGCGCTCGGTCACGCGGATGCCGTTGGCCTCCATCATGCGGATCTTGGCCGGGTTGTTGGTCAGCAGACGCACCGCGGCAAAGCCCATCTGGCGCAGGATGCCCGCGCCGATGCGGAAATCGCGCTCGTCATCCTCGAAGCCCAGCCGGTGGTTCGCCTCGACCGTGTCGAACCCCTGATCCTGCAGGGAATAGGCGCGCATCTTGTTGGCGAGCCCGATGCCCCGCCCCTCCTGATTGAGATAGAGGAGCACGCCCGCCCCCTCCTCGCCCATCCGCGCCAGCGCCGAGCGGAGCTGCGGGCCGCAGTCGCATTTGAGGCTGCCCAGCACGTCGCCGGTGAAGCAGGCCGAATGGAGCCGCGCGAGCACCGGAAGGCCGCGGTCGGGCCTGCCGATCTCGATGGCGTAATGTTCTTCGCCGCCGTCCTCGGGGCGGAAGACATGCACGCGGCCCGCCTGCGAGGCGACCATCGGCACCCGCGCCGAGACGACCGGATGCAGCGGCGAACCACGGCTGAGTTCCGCCCTCGCCTCCTCGAGCGGCAGGACGGTCAGCGCGTGCTGCGCCGCGAGGCGCAGCGGATCGGCCACCGGAACGAGCACCGCGGCCGGCAGGAGATGGGCCGATTTCGCGAGCGCCAGCGCCGCGCGGGCAAGGCCCGCCCCGCCGCCCCGCAGGGCGCGCAGCGGCCCCTTCATCGGCAGGCGTAGATCGTCGGCCGGATCGGCCACCGCCCGCAGCCACTCGATCCCCGCGGCGTCCGGCAGCTCGATCCGCGCGAGATCGTCGTCATAGACCCGCGCCTTCAGCGTCTCGGCCCGCCGCGCGGTGATGGCGAGGACCGGCTCGCCCAGAAGCCGCAGGTCGGCGAGCCGGCCGGGCTCCAGCGCCTCGACGGCCACGGCCACGGCACCCGCCCCCTCCTCGGTCAGCACCACGGGCACGCCCATCCGGAGATCGCCCCGGGCGCGGTTCAGGCGTTCGACGATGCCAAGCGAGAGCGACATGGGAGGGTTCCTTTCCGCTTCTTCCTAGCCAGCTTTGCAGGAAATTGAAACATTCCGCCCTCTTGCGACACGAGCGCGTGAGAAATCCGCAGCAAATCTTGCCGTGCGAGCGAGGCACGCACATGTGATCGGCACGAACGAAGGAGTGACCGATGGCTTCCCTGAAGAAGATCCTCTTGGTGGACGATGACGACGACCTTCGCGAGGCGCTGAGCGAACAGCTGGTGATGACCGAGGATTTCGACGTGTTCGAGGCCGCCTCGGGGGCCGAAGGCATGGAGAAGGCCAAGGCGGGCCTCTACGACCTCGTGATCCTCGATGTGGGTCTGCCGGACACCGACGGGCGCGAGCTCTGCCGGCGGATGCGCAAGGCCGGCGTGAAATGTCCGGTGCTGATGCTGACCGGGCATGATTCGGACAGCGACACCATTCTGGGCCTCGATGCGGGCGCGAACGACTATGTGACGAAGCCCTTCAAGTTTCCGGTGTTGCTCGCGCGCATCAGGGCGCAACTTCGTGCGCACGAACAATCAGAGGATGCAGTGTTCCAGCTCGGCCCCTACAGCTTCCGGCCCGCCCAGAAGATGCTGGTGGACGAAAAGGAGCGCAAGATCCGGCTGACGGAAAAGGAAACCAACATCTTGAAATTCCTTTACCGGGCCTCACAAGGTGTTGTGGCTCGCGAGGTGCTTCTCCACGAGGTTTGGGGATATAACGCGGGCGTTACAACCCACACGCTAGAGACGCACATCTACAGGTTGCGCCAGAAGATCGAGCCCGACCCGTCGAATGCGCGTCTTCTCGTCACGGAGTCCGGCGGCTACAGGCTTGTTGCGTGAGATCAAATTAAGGATCACACTCCTATCATATAAAGACAGTAGAGACGGCGGGCTCGCCCGCTGCGCGAGTTCCCTCCCGTGTCGGGGTTAGAGACACGGACCCTCCCTGTTGGATCTGGCCGGGCCTCGTGCCCGGCCTTTTTTCTTGCTTCGTGCCAGCCTTCTCTCGCGCTTCCCGGCGGCCTTCTTTCGCGCTTCCAGGCGGTCTTTCCTCGCGCTTCGCGACCGGCATTTATCGCACTCTGCGCCCGGCCCTTTTCGCGCTTCGCGAATGACAGGGCCCTCGGTCGGACGGTGGACCCCTCGCGCCCGGCGGGCTAGGAAGGGGGCCTCAGACCGGAGCCTGCCATGACCTTCACCCTCGCCACCTGGAACATCAACTCGGTCCGCCTGCGCGAGGCGCTGGTCTCGCGGCTGCTGACGGAGGAGATGCCCGACATCCTCTGCCTGCAGGAATGCAAGAGCCCGGTCGAGAAGATGCCGCTCGAGGCGTTCCGGGCGCTCGGCTACCACTGGTGCGTGGCGCGCGGACAGAAGAGCTACAACGGCGTGGCGATCCTGTCGAAGCTGCCGCTGGTGGATGCGGGCGACCATGATTTCGCCGATCTCGGCCATGCGCGGCATGTGTCGGCGGCGCTCGAGAACGGCGTGACGATCCACAATTGCTATGTCCCCGCCGGCGGCGACATTCCCGACCGCGAGCAGAATGTGAAGTTCGGCCAGAAGCTCGATTACCTGACGCGGATGCGCGACTGGTGCCGGGCCGACACGCCGAAGAAGGCGATCCTCGTGGGCGATCTCAACATCGCCCCGCGCGAGGACGATGTCTGGAACCACAAGTCCCTGCTGAAGATCGTGAGCCACACGCCGATCGAGGTGGACCATCTGAACGCGCTGATGGAGGCGGGCGCCTGGATCGACGTGACCCGCAAGGACCTGCCCGAGGGGCGGCTCTATTCCTGGTGGTCCTACCGCTCGCCCGACTGGGAGGCGGCCGACAAGGGGCGCCGGCTCGACCATATCTGGGCCACGCCCGACATCGTCAATGCCGCGCACGGCAGCCGCATCCTCAAGGCGGCGCGGGGTTGGCTGCAGCCGTCGGACCATGCACCGGTCTTCGCCACCTTCGATCTCTGAGGGCCGCGCCCGATCTTATGAGGCGGCGCCTCAGGGCCGGGGCGCGTAGCGGGCGAGGAACATCTCGACCGCGCCCTGGGCCACCTTCTGCCGCTCCGCCTCGCTGACGCTGTTGCCCACGCCGAAGACGATGCGGTTGAAGAGATCCGCCTTGCAGAGCTCGGCGAACTGGTCGGCCGCCAGCTCGAGATCGTCGATGGCAAGCTCGCCCCGGCCCACGGCCTGCGCGAGATAGTCCACGATCCGCTGCCGGACGAGCGCCGGGCCGCTCTCGTAGAATTCGTGCCCGAGCTCGGGGAAGCGGTCGGCCTCGGCCACGCAGATCCGATAGGTGCGGATCCCGAAATCCGAGAGCACGAAGGCCACGATGCGGGTGGCGGCAAGCGTCAGCACGGCGCGCGGGGCGAGGTCGGCGGTGATGAGCGCCACCGCTTCCTCGGACTGGCGCAGGCATTCGGCCTTGGCCACCTCGAGAAACAGCAGCCGCTTGTCCGGGAAGTAGCTGTAGAGCGTGGCCTTCGACACGCCCGCCGCGCGGGCGATGTCGTCGACGCTCGCCCCCTCGAACCCGTCCCGCAGGAAGATCGTGCGGGCGCCCTCGAGAACCTGGGGCATCTTGCGGCCCTTGCGGGCCGGGGGCGTCTCAGCGGGCATCGGGCTCCTCCTGCCGGCGACTGTAGGCGCCGGACAGGAGGAGCCGCAAGGTCAGCGGCCGCAGGTCGTGCAGCTGTCCGGCCAGGTGAGGTGCGGAATGTCCAGCGGCAGCGCGAAGGACGGGGCCGCCAGCCCGAGCGCGAGAGTCAGGGTGGCAAGCGTCAGGGTCAGCCGTTTCATCTCGATCTCTCCCAATCTGAACCACTCGGTTCAGTTGCGATCCTGCGGTGAGTCGCGCTTTTGGGCAAGCCAAAAGTGAACGATACGGTTCAGTTCGGGCGCTTTTGCCACCTTGCCGCAGGCGCTCCCGTCCGGTAATTTAGAATGACTCTAAAAAGGTGAGCCATGTTCTCCTCATTCTCCAGCCGGCGGCGCTTCCGCGATCTGTCCGATGCCGAGATCCTCGCGCTGGCGATCTCGTCGGAAGAAGACGATGCCCGCATCTACCGCTCCTATGCCGACCGGCTGCGCGCGCCCTACCCCGGCACCGCCGCCCTGTTCGAGGCGATGGCCGAGGAGGAGGACAGCCATCGCCGCCGCCTGATCGGCACCTTCCGCGACCGGTTCGGCGAGACGATCCCGCTGATCCGGCGCGAACATGTCGAGGGTTATCCGTCGCGCAAGCCGGTCTGGCTGCTCGAGACCCTGCCGCTGGAGCGGGTGCGGCGCGAGGCTTGGGAGATGGAGAACGCTGCCCGCAGCTTCTACGAAACGGCGGCGCGGCATGTGACGGATGCCTCGACACGCAAGCTTCTGGGCGATCTCGCCGCCGCCGAGGCCGCGCACGAGCATCGGGCCGAGAGGCTGGCCGAGGAGCATCTGACCGACGAGGCGACCGCGGCGGAGGACGAGACCGCGCGTCGGCAGTTCATCCTGACCTGGGTGCAGCCGGGCCTCGCCGGGCTCATGGACGGGTCGGTCTCGACGCTGGCGCCGATCTTCGCCACGGCCTTCGCGACGCAGGATCCGGCCACCACCTTTCAGGTCGCGCTGGCGGCCTCGGTGGGCGCGGGCATCTCGATGGGCTTCACCGAGGCGGCCCATGACGATGGCGTGCTCTCGGGCCGCGGCGCGCCCTGGAAGCGGGGACTCGCCTCGGGGGTGATGACGACGGCAGGCGGGCTCGGCCATGCGCTGCCCTATCTGATCCCGGACTTCGCCTGGGCCACCGGCATTGCCATCGCGGTGGTGTTCTTCGAGCTCTGGGCCATCGCCTGGATCCAGAACCGTTACATGGAGACGCCCTTCCTGCGGGCGGCGCTGCAGGTCGTGCTGGGCGGCGGGCTCGTGCTGGCGGCGGGGATCCTGATCGGCTTCGGCTGAGCCCGGGGCCGAGGGCGGCGGGGGCTGCCTGCCCCCGTCTCCGGCCCTGCCGGAGACTCCCCCGGGGATATTTGCGCAGAGTGAAAGCGATGGGGTCGCGCGGGAGGCGGACCTGTCCGGTGGGGGCGCAGAGAGCCGCTTCAGGATACGGTCCGGCCCGGCGCACATGTCTTGCGGGAGGCGGGGCCTGCGGCACGAGCCTTGCGGCGGTCCCCGGCTTCGGGGGGCGACAGAGGACGGGCGGGCGCGGTGCGGAGAGGCGCCGGCGCTCCGTGAGGGGCGGCTCCGACGATTGGCCGAGCTTGCATCCGGCGGGGGGCCGTGAAACCTTGGCGGCGACCCGAGCCGAAAGCCTGCGATGCTGCCCGTCCTTCTCGAGACCCTGCCCTTCTTCGCACTGATCGGCACGGGCTACATGGCCGGGCGCATGGGGATGTTCACGCCGGAGGCGACGGCCTGGCTCACCAAGTTCGTGTTCTACTTCGCGCTCTCGGCCATGCTGTTCCGCTTTGCCGCCAATCTGTCGCTGGCGGAGATCTGGTCGCTTCCCTTCGTCGCGGCCTATCTGGCCGGGTCGGGGGCGGTCTATCTTCTGGCCACGCTGGTGGCCCGGATGCGGGGGGTGGGCACCGAGGTGGCGGCCATGGAGGCGCAATGCGCGGTCATCGGCAACACGGGGTTCCTCGGCGTGCCGATGCTCGTGCTGCTCCTCGGCGCAGGCGCGGCGGGGCCGGTGCTGATGATGCTCTCCATCGACCTCATCTTCTTCTCGTCGCTCATCACGCTCATCATCACCGGCAAGCGCGAGGGTCACATGAGCCTGCGCGTGGTCAAGGTGCTGGCGCTGGGGCTGCTGCGGAACCCGATGATCGTCTCGATGGTCGCGGGCCTCGGCTGGTCGGCCACCGGCGCCGCGGTGCCGGAGCCCGTGAACGAGTTTCTGGCGCTGCTGGGCGGGGCGGCCACGCCCGGCGCGCTCTTCGCCATCGGCGCCTCGCTCGCCGGCAAGTCGGCGGAGCGGCTCGAGATCGCGGCCTGGCTCTCGTTCTGCAAGCTCGTGCTGCATCCGCTGTCCGTGGCGGTTGCGGCGCTCGCGATCTTTCCCGTCGAGCGGCAGGCCGCCGGCGTGATGATCGCCGCGGCGGCGCTGCCGGTCGCGGGCAACGTCTATATCCTGGCACAGCATTACGGGGTCGCGCCGCAGCGCGTCTCGGCCTCGATCCTGATTTCCACCGCGGTCAGCATCCTGACCATCACCGGCGTGATCGCCTGGGTCACGACCTTCTGAGGAGAGGAGACCACCATGAAGACCCTATCCGAGAGCCGTTGCTTCGGCGGCACGCAGGGCGTCTACAGCCACACGTCGCAGGTCACCGGCTGCGACATGACCTTCGGCCTGTTCCTGCCGCCCGAGGCGGAGAACGAGGCCGTGCCTCTGGTCTGGTACCTGTCCGGCCTCACCTGCACCCATGAGAATGCGATGGTGAAGGCGGGGGCGCAGAAATGGGCGGCGCAGGAGGGGCTGGCGCTGGTCTTTCCCGACACCTCGCCCCGCGGCGAGGGCGTGCCCGACGACGAGAATTACGCGCTCGGGCAGGGTGCGGGGTTCTATGTGAACGCGACCGAGGCGCCCTGGTCCACGAACTTCCGCATGTGGGACTATATCACCGAGGACCTGCCCCGCGTCCTCTTCTCGGCCTTCCCGCTCGACGAGAGCCGGCAGTCGATCATGGGCCACTCGATGGGGGGTCACGGCGCGCTCACCATCGCGATGAGCTTCCCCGGACGGTTCCGCTCGGTCTCGGCCTTCGCGCCGATCACCCATCCCACCGCCTCGGACTGGGGGCGCAAGCAGCTGACCGCCTATCTCGGGACGGACGAGAGCAAGTGGGCGCCGCACGATTCGGTTCTGCTGATGAGGAAGCGCGGCTTCGACGGGCCGATCCTGATCGATCAGGGCGCCTCCGACCAGTTCCTCGACGCGCTGAAGCCCGAGGCCTTGGCCGAGGCGATGATGGCGCGCCGGCAGCAGGGCATCATCCGGATGCAGCCGGGCTACGACCACAGCTACTTCTTCGTCTCGACCTTCATGGAGGACCATATCCAGTTCCACGCCGAAGCGCTCTATGACTGACCTCTACATCGACGCCGACGCCTGCCCGGTGAAGGCCGAGGCGGAGCGGGTCGCCGTGCGGCACGGGGTGCGGATGTTCCTCGTGTCGAACGGCGGCATCCGGCCTCCGGCGCATCCGCTGGTCGAGAGCATCTTCGTGCCCGAGGGGCCGGACGTGGCCGACATGTGGATCGCCGACCGGGCACGGACCGGCGATGTGGTGGTGACATCGGACATCCCGCTCGCCGCGAAGGTCGTGGCGGCGGGGGCGCTGGTGGTGAAGCCGAACGGCGAGACGCTGACGCAGGCCAACATCGGCAATGCGCTGGCCACGCGCGATCTCATGGCCGATCTGCGCTCGGCCGATCCGTTCCGGCAGGGCGGCGGGCGGCCCTTTTCCAAGGCCGACCGGTCGCGCTTTCTCGACGCGCTGGAACGTGCGATGCGGAAGGCACAGGAGGCGGGCCGCTCCGCCTCCGGAGGAAACGAGGCAGGATCATGAGTATCGAGATCATCGGCCCGGAGGCCGAGGCCCATCTGAGCTGGGACGGACTGACGACGGCGCTGACGCAGGGCCACAAGCTGCCGCGGGCCGAGGTGGCCGACATCTTCCTCTACCGGGGCAAGGACACGGTGCTGTCGCGCGCGGCCTGGATCGACGGGCTGGGCCAGCTCGTGAAGACGGCGACCATCTTCCCGGGCAATGGCGCGGCGGGCAAGCCCACCGTCAACGGCGCGGTGACGCTCTATTCCGACCGCGACGGCACGCTCGAGGCGCTGGTCGATTTCCACCTCGTGACCAAATGGAAGACGGCGGGCGACAGCCTGCTGGCGGCCAAGAGGCTCGCCCGGCGCGACAGCCGCGAGATCCTGCTCGTGGGCGCGGGCAATGTGGCGCGCTCGATGATCGAGGCCTACGGAAGCCACTTTCCCGACGCGCGCTTCACGGTCTGGAACCGGTCTGCGGACAAGGCGCGCGCCATGGAGGGGCCGCAGGTGCGGGCGACCGAGGATCTGGAGGCGGCGGTGCGGGCGGCCGACATCATCTGCACCGCTACGATGAGCCAGGAGCCGGTGGTGAAGGGCGAATGGCTGAAGCCCGGCACCCACCTCGACCTGATCGGCGCCTATCGGCCCGACATGCGCGAGGTGGACGACGAGGCGCTGCGGCGCGCCACGGTCTTCGTCGATTCCCGCAAGACCACCATCGGCCATATCGGCGAGATCCAGGACCCGCTCGACCGCGGGATCCTTACCGAGGCCGACATCCGGGCGGATTACTACGATCTGGCCTCGGGCCTTTATGCCCGCCGCTCGGACGAGGAGATCACGCTGGCCAAGAACGGCGGCGGGGCGCATCTCGACCTGATGACGGCCTCCTACATCGCGGCCATGTGGCGGCAGCGCTGAGCGCTCAGTCCTCCGGCCCCTCGCGGGTGAGGCGCATGGTGAAGACCGCCGCGCCCACCAGATAGGGGCCGAGCCCCGCCACGGCCATCATCGCGCCGCCGAGCCGCTGGGTGTCGAGCGGCGCGAGCCCGAAGGCCGTGCCGCAGATCTCGGGCGCATAGAGGAGGCGCGGCGAGAGCGTGAGCAGCACGCCCAGCATCGTCATGTGCATGAGCGAGAAAAGCATGGCGAGGAGACCCGCTCCGGCGGCGGCCCGTCCCGGCGCGAGGCCCGGCAGCCAGACGAGCACGCCCGCCCCGAGGAAGGTCGCCTGCTGGATGCGGAAGAGAGTGGGATCGAGCGCCGCCGCCTCGTGCAGCCGGGGCGCGTGCCAGCCCCAGACCACGGCCAGTTCGAGCAGCGAGGCCGCGCCCGCGAAAAGGACGGGCCAGGCCGTCCGCAGCGGCGCGAGCCGGGCGAGGCCCAGCGCGATCAAGGGCGCCGCGCCGAGGATCACGCCGAGATGAAGCATCATGTGCCAGACGAAGGAGACCCGCGCGAGGTCGGGCAGCGGCCCGCCCCAGAGTCCCGCGAGCGCGGCGAGGCCGACCCCCAGAGAGAGGAGCCCCGGCGCCAGCTGCCGCCCCGTCTCGCTCTGCGTCCCGCTCACGTGCCCTCCGTGCCCCGTCTGCCCCACCAGCTAGCGCTTGGGAGCGGAGGGGAAGCCCCCGGCACGGTTTTCCGTTCCCGCCCGGGCCCGCTGCAGTGCCCTGAAGCGCCGCAAAATCGGACGTGGCAGCCCGGGGACAGGGCGGCTACTCGCGCGCCGATCGGAGCGCGGAGCTTTCACCACGCCGCACAGTCGGACGGGGCAGCCCGGGGACACGGCGGCCACCCGCGCGCTGATCGGAGCGCGGAGCTTTAGCCACCCACACTCGAGGCGAGGCAACGACAGGCGGATCGGCCCCCGATGCGTCCCCGGCCGTCACGCTCCCGTTGCCTGAAGGGCGTAGAAGGCGCGGCAGCCATCTCGGAGATGTTCCAGTGACGCAGTTCGCCCTCACCCACCTGCCCGCCCCGCCGGTTGCCCGCCAGATCGGCGCCGCCGTGCACCGCACGTCGCTTCTCAGCGCCGAAGGACTGATGGAGCGGATGTTCTCGCGCCTCTTCCACGGCCTCGTCTATCCGCAGATCTGGGAGGATCCGGCGGTGGACATGGCGGCCCTCGCCATCCGCCCCGGGGACCGGCTGGTGGCCATCGCCTCGGGCGGTTGCAACGTGCTTTCCTATCTCACGCAGGGGCCGGGCTCGATCCTCGCCGTGGATCTCTCGCCCGCCCATGTGGCGCTGGGGCGGCTGAAGCTCGCCGCCGCGCGGACGCTGCCCGACCATGCCGCCTTCTTCGATCTCTTCGGTCGCGCAGACCTGCCCGGCAATGCGGCCCTCTACGACCGCCACATCGCGCCCGCGCTCGACGGCCGGAGCCGCCGCTACTGGGAGGCGCGCAGCCCCTTCGGCCGGCGCATCCAGCTGTTCGAGCGCGGCTTCTACCGGCACGGTGCCCTCGGCCGCTTCATCGGCGCGGCCCATACGCTCGCGCGGGCCGCGGGCACCGACCTGCGGGGCTTTCTCGACTGTCCCGACATCGAGGCGCAGCGCAGCTTCTTCTACGCCCATATCGGGCCGCTCTTCGAGGCGCCCGTGGTGCAGGCGCTCGCCCGACGGCCGGCCGCGCTCTTCGGGCTGGGGATCCCGCCCGCGCAATATGCGCTTCTGGCGGGAGACGGCGACGGCGACGTGCTGCCGGTGCTGCGCCAGCGCCTCCACCGGCTGCTCTGTGACTTCCCCCTGCGCGAGAACTACTTCGCCTTCCAGGCCATCGCCCGCCGCTATCCGCGGCCCGGCGAGGGCGCGCTGCCGCCCTATCTCGAACCCACCGCCTTCGAGACGCTGCGCGAGAACGCGGGCCGGGTGCAGATCGAGAACCGCAGCCTGACCGAGGCGCTCGCGGCCGAACCCGAGGAGAGCATCCACGGCTTCACCCTGCTCGATGCGCAGGACTGGATGACGGACGCGCAGCTGACCGCGCTCTGGCGGCAGGTGACGCGCACTGCAGCGCCGGGCGCGCGGGTGATCTTCCGCACCGGCGGGGCGGCCGACCTGCTGCCCGGCCGAGTGCCCGAGGAGATCCTCGGGCACTGGCGCGCCGACCGGGCGGCGGGACAGGCGGGCCATGCCGCCGACCGTTCGGCGATCTACGGCGGCTTCCACCTCTACCGGCGGAGGGACGCATGACCGACGCCACCCATGCGGCGCTGATGGACGCGACCTACCGCCACCAGCGCCGGATCTACGACGTCACGCGGCGGCACTTCCTGCTCGGCCGCGACCGGCTGATCGCCGAGCTCGACCCGCCCCCCGGCGCCCGGGTGCTCGAGATCGCCTGCGGCACGGGGCGCAACCTCGACCTGATCGGCCGGCGCTGGCCCGGCTGCCGGCTCTCGGGGCTCGACATCTCGCAGGAGATGCTGGCCTCGGCCCGCGCGCGTCTGGGCCGGCGCGCGACGCTGGCGCTCGGCGATGCCACCCGGTTCGAGGCCCTGCCCCTCTTCGGCACCGACCGGTTCGAGCGGATCGTCCTCTCCTACGCGCTCTCGATGATCCCCGACTGGCGCGAGGCCCTGCGTGAGGCGGCGCTTCATCTCGTGCCGGGGGGGCGGCTGCATGTCGTCGACTTCGGCGATCAGGCGGGCCTGCCCGGCTGGGCCCGCGCCGGCCTGCGCGGCTGGATCGGGCGCTTCCACGTCACGCCGCGCGACGATCTGGGCACGGCACTGGGCGAAACGGCGCTCGGGATCGGGGGCTATGCCGAATACCGGTCCCTCGGCGGGGGATATGCGATTCTCGGCACGCTCACGCGGTGAGAGATCCCCTGCCCTGCGCGTGACGCTTGTCTGCCCGCAGGCGACCGGCCGCGCGACGGCCGGCCTGCGGGCGATCCGGCGCACTGAAGGCCCGGCGCGTCGCGCGCGGGGACGTAGCCCGCAGCGGCAAGCGGCCGACAGAGCCTGACAGACCGTTCACGGTGCGCGCTCCGGATCGGGTGTGGAGCCGGTGTTGCAGAGGTCAGGCCTCGAGGGAAAGCCCTCTGGCCCGACGGGCAAATTGTCCGGGATCTCTAATCGGGAAATTGGTCGGAGCGAGAGGATTCGAACCTCCGACCCCCTGCTCCCGAAGCAGGTGCGCTACCAGGCTGCGCTACGCTCCGACCTTGGCGTGCGGATTATAGGGTCGCGCATCCGAATGCAAGGGGGTCCGAACGCAATTCGCTACGGAGTGTCTCGCGTCTCGCGGCGGCGCAGAAGGCGCGGCATGAGGCCCACCTCGGGCCGCAGGCGCGTCTGGCTCGCCGGGCGGTTCTCCGACACGTTGCGGCGCGATTCGCGGCCGACGATATAGAGGCCGCTCGCGATGATGACCCCCGCCCCGACCCAGGTCCAGACGTCGGACCGCTCGCCGAAGATGAGCCAGCCGAAGATCGCGGCCCAGACCATCTGCGAATATTGCATCGGCGCCACGATCACGGCCTCGGCCATCCGGTAGGCAGTGATTGTGAGCAGCATGGCCACGAAGCTGAAGGCGGCGATGATGCCCATCATCCCCAGATGCTCGACCGGCATCGGGCGGTAGACGAAGGGCAGCGCCGCACCGAGTACGAAGAAGTTCGCCACCATCGGATAGAGGAGAAGCACGACCGACCGCTCGTCCTGCCCGATCTTGCGCACGATGACGGAGCCCAGCGACGAGGTGACGGCCGCGAGCAGCGCCGCGGCATGTCCGAGGCTGAGCGGCTCCGCCCCCGGGCGCAGCACGATGAGCACGCCCAGAAGGCCGGTGGCAATGGCCGCGCCCCGGTGGAGCCCGATGGTCTCGCCCAGCAGCGGGATGGCCAAGAGCGTGACGAGGAGCGGCATGGTGAAGAGGATGGCGTAGGTCTGCGCCAGCGGCAGAACCGAGAAGGCGTAGAAGGCGCAGAGGCCCGTCGTCACGATGCAGCAGGTGCGCAGCAGCACCCACCAGGGATGGCGCGGCCGAAGGTTCCCGTCCGCCCGGTCGCGCATCAGCATCATCGAGGCGAGCGGAAAGCCCAGAAGGGTTGCGAAGAAGAGGATCTGAACGGCGGTATAGTCGCGGCCCAGCACCTTCACCACGACGTCGTGGGTCGCGTAGATCGCGAAGGCCAGCAGGGCAAGAAGCGCGCCGCGCGTGTTCGATTTGGCCACGAAGAGGACCGCCGCTCGCTTATGGGAGGAACCTCGGCACCATTGCCCGGAAGCCCGGCGAGTGCAAGCGACCGGACCGTAAAAAGGTGGGCATCGGGTGTCTTATAGCCGCCGCGCGCTGCCGTGTGCGCCGGCCGCGCGGAACCGGAGGGGTTCCCGCTGGCGCTGTCCGCTATCGCGTCGGCGACGGCGCGGCAGGGTGCCGGCCGCGCCGGTCTGAAGGGCCACCCCATGAGCCAAGCGCTGAGGCTCGACAGCGGCTCCTCGGCTCCTTCCGTCAAAGAGGCACAGCGCAGCCGCCGCGGCGGTGCCGGCCCCCGCGCCGCGCGAAGGGGAAGGGGGCGGCGCGCCGCCCCCTGCATCGTCAGAGGCTCGCATCCAGCGCCGCGAGGACCGCGTCGCCCATGCCCGAGGTCGAGACCGGCGTGCCGCCCTCGGGGCCCATGAGATCGGCGGTGCGCACGCCGTCGGCCAGCACCGTCTCGACGGCTTTCTCGAGGCGGGTGGCTTCCTCGCCCATGTCGAAGGAATAGCGCAGCGCCATGGCAAAGCTCAGGATGCAGGCGATCGGGTTGGCCTTGCCCTGCCCCGCGATGTCGGGCGCCGAGCCATGGACGGGCTCGTAGAGCGCCTTCGGCCGGCCGTTCGCCATCGGCGCGCCCAGCGAGGCCGAGGGCAGCATCCCGAGCGAGCCCGTCAGCATCGCCGCGCAGTCCGACAGGATGTCGCCGAAGAGGTTGTCGGTCACGATCACGTCGAACTGGCGCGGCCAGCGCACGAGCTGCATGGCCCCGTTGTCGGCATACATGTGGCTGAGCTCGACATCGGGATATTCGTTGTCATGGACCCACTGCACTTCCTCGCGCCAGAGGATGCCGGATTCCATCACGTTGGCCTTCTCCATCGAGCAGACCCGGTTGTTGCGGCGGCGGGCCAGCTCGAAGGCCGAGCGCGCGACGCGGCGGATCTCCTCGGTCGTGTAGCGCTGGGTGTTGACGCCGAAACGGCCGCCCTCGTTGTCGGGGAAGATCCCGCGCGGCTCGCCGAAATAGACGCCCGAGGTCAGCTCGCGCACGATCATGATGTCGAGCCCGGCGACGATGTCGCGCTTCAGGCTGGAGAAGTCGGCCAGCGCGTCGAAGCACTGCGCCGGACGCAGGTTGGCATAGAGGTCCATCTCCTTGCGCAGGCGCAGCAGCCCGCGCTCGGGCTTCACCGAGAAATCGAGCACGTCGTATTTCGGTCCGCCCACGGCGCCGAGCAGAACCGCATCCACCTCCTGCGCCCTGGCCATCGTCTCATCGGCCAGCGGCGTTCCGTGCGCGTCATAGGCCGCGCCGCCGACGAGATCCTCGGAGACGTCGAAACTCACGCCGCGCTTCTCGCCGAACCAGCCGATGATGCGTTTCACCTCGGCCATGACTTCGGGGCCGATGCCGTCGCCGGCGAGGATGAGGAGGGAGGGATTGGCCAAGATGCGCTCCTGCTATCATTGGGGTTTGCCGTGGCCTATGCGCTTCCCCTCGCCCGGTCAAGCCGAGGGCGGCCGCCCCCGCCGCAGGAAGTGACGCTAAGGCAGATCCAGCTCGACCCAGACGGGGCGGTGACGCGAGGCCTGCGCGGCCACGGCCGCCAGAGGATCGCCCGGCGGGGGCCAGAGAACGCCCGACGCGGTGACAGGGAGGCCGCGCGCGGGCAGGATATAGTCGGTGCGCAGGAGCCCCGGACCGTCGTCCGCACGGAAGTCGGCGGTGGCGCGGCTGCCGTCGGGGCCTCGGGGCGCCGGATCCTGCAGCGCGGGATGGGCCAGCAGCGCCGCGATAGCGGCCCGCGGCCCGTCCCCTGCGAGGGGGTCGATGTTCGCCTTGCCCATGAGCAGCACCGGCCCCTCGGGCGCCGGGAACGGCAATCGCCCGTCGAGGAGACGGGCCCAGAACAGCGCTTCGTCCCCGGCCCGGCGGCCGTTGCGGTCCTCGGGCCCGTCGAAGACCGGGGGCGTGGCGGACCAGAGGAGGAGCTTCAGCGCAGGCCCCCCGGTCCGGGGCAGCGGCACCTCCCAGGCCCCCACCGAGGCGAGCCGTTGCACCGCGCGCGCCTCGGGCGGCATCGGCGGCAGGTTCGCCTCCGGCAGGTCCGCCCAGAGCAGGTCCGAGAAGTCGCGCGGCAGGCCGAGCGGCAGGCGCGAGAGCAGCACCATGCCCCCCTGCCCGCCGAACCGGCCCCAGCCCTGCGCGTCTCCCGGCCCGCCGAGGCGGCCGTCGCCGTCGAGGTCGATCCCGGTCGGCCGCCCGACATTGGGCCGCAGCGCCAGAAGATGGGGATAGAGATCGCCCGCCAGCGCCCGGGCCGCCAGAAGGTCCGCGTCGTAATCCACCCCCGTGAGGAAGAGCACATCCGCCCGAAGCGCCTCGATCATGCGCCGCACCGCGAGGATCTGCGGATCCTTCCCCGCGCGGATGTCCCGCAGAAGGAGACCCGGGCCCGCCCGCTCGAGATCCACGTCCCAGGTGGCGAACCGCAGCGTCTCGGCCGCGGCGGCCAGCGGCAGGAGCAGGAACAGGCAGAGCGCCGGAAGCGCCCTCAGACGGGCGCGAGGCCTCGGGTGCCGAAGACTTCGCCCGTCCGGCGCTTCTCGCGGATCATCTCGGCGATGCGGGCCATGCCCACGCCGCGCATCAAGAGGCTCGCCGGAAGGAATGCCCATGCCACCGTGATCCAGACCAGAGCCTGCGGCGAGGCCAGCGTCAGCGGATCGAGGCCGCTGGTGCCGATCTTCACCGCGATCGGGATCAGGAATGGCAGCAGGAACCCTAAGGCCAGGTTAAAGCGCGCGTCCCGGAGCAGGCGCTGCACCACGTCGCCCCCCGCCGTCGCCTCGAAGGTCGGCAGGTTCACCCACACGTTGAAGGCCAGATTGCGCGAGGGCCAGCGGTTCAGCCGGATCACCGCGACGAACATCGCGACCGCGGCGGTGGCAATGAGATAAGAGATGCCGGCGGCATTCCGCAGGACGGCCGTCTGCTCGGGCGTGGCGCGGTCGGACAGCATGAGGGTCGCGAGCCGCACGGGGCTGTAGGCGAAATCCATCGCCGTTCCGACGGCGCCCGCCGCCCGGGCCGACAGCGCCGTCAGGGCGGACGGGTCCGAGGCCTCACGCTGCATCAGGGTGAGGGTCAGCACCATCACGAGCAGGAGCGCGAAGCGCAGCCGGTTGAAGGGCGGGGCATCGCGGAACTCCACGAGCCCCGGGTAGGTCGCATTATATTCGACAAGGGTCAGGACACCGCCGAAGAGGGCCGCGAGCGCCACCATCTGCTGCCCGTCCGCCCCCACGCCCGGCAGCAGGACCGAGGGCAGTGCCAGCAGAAGAACCACGAGAGACGCGCGCAGAAGCGCCCCGGAGAGCCTTGAAAACACGTTCACCCCACCCTTCCCACGAGCCGCAGGCTCCACCGGGGCGATGGCTTCCCGCCTGTTGCGGCAGGGTCGCAGATGCCGTCCCATTGGCGCCTGACCTCACCTTCCGACGCAGGGAGACGTAGAGGAAGCTAACCTTTGTGAGGTATACACAGGGAAAAGGGCGGCATCCCTTTCCAAAAGGCGGGATGAAAAAGGCCGCCCGAAGGCGGCCCTGCATCTCAGGGTTGAAGAGGGATCAGACCCAGGGTCTCAGGGTTGCAAGGTCGCGTTCGAACCCGTCGATCGAGGCGGCCTTCTCCAGCGTCAGGCCGATGTCGTCGAGGCCGTTCATCAGGCAGTGACGGCGGAACGAATCGACCTGGAACGGGAAGGACTGCCCGTCCGAGGTCGTCACCGTCTGCGCCTCGAGATCGACAGTCATGCGCGCGTTGGCGCCCCGGCGGGCATCCTCCATCAGCACCTCGACCACCTCGGGCGGCATGACGATGGGCAGGATGCCGTTCTTGAAGCAGTTGTTGTAGAAGATGTCGGCGAAGCTCGTCGAGATCACGCAGCGGATGCCGAAGTCGAGCAGCGCCCAGGGCGCATGTTCGCGCGACGAGCCGCAGCCGAAATTGTCGCCCGCGACGATGATCTGCGCATCGCGATAAGCCGGCTGGTTCAGCACGAACTCCGGGATCTCGCTGCCGTCGGGATTATAGCGCATCTCGTCGAACAGGTTCTTGCCGAGACCCGAGCGCTGGATCGTCTTCAGGAACTGCTTCGGGATGATCATGTCGGTGTCGATATTGACGAGCGGCATGGGGGCCGCGACACCGGTCACTTTGGTGAATTCTTGCATGGCTCAGGGATTTCCAGATTTTCTGAGGGCAAAGCCCATGGCGACGAGGGTGGCGCCCATGACGATCAGCTCGACCGCGACGAGCGTGCCGAGCAGCACGAGGCTCGCTTCCGGCAGTCGCAGCAGGATGAAGAGACCGAGGCCGGCCGAGATCAGGCCGGAAAGCGCCATCAGCCAGAACATGACGGTGCCGCGCCAGGTGGCGAGGCTCAGCCCGAGCCGCACCACCCCCGAGACGAGGAAGAGCGCGCCCAGCATCAGCGTGAGCGACACCATTCCCGCCAGCGGGTTGGCCAGCATCCAGACCCCCGCGACGAGGCTGACGAGGCTGAAGAAGGCCGCGGCCCCCCGCGAGGGCATTCCCCTGTCGGAGAAGGCCGCCCAGAGCCCGAACGCCCCGCTCGCCACGAAGACACAGCCCGCAAGGACCGTGACCGCGAGCGAGACGGGCAGCGGGAAGGCCAGTGCGGCGATCCCGCCCAGAAGGGCGAGGATGCCGGAGACGATGAGCGAGCTCGTGCCTTTCATTCCGTTCTGTCCTGACTTGCTGCAAACCTGCGCGGGCGCGCTGTGCTGCGCGCCCGGCCGTCGTCACGCCGGCTCGGCCGGCGCCATCATCAGGTCGCGCACGTCGGTCAGGTGACCGGTGATCGCCGCAGCGGCGGCCATTCCGGGGCTGACGAGATGGGTGCGGCCGTTGCGGCCCTGACGGCCCTCGAAGTTCCGGTTCGAGGTCGAGGCGCAGCGTTCCCCCGGGGAGAGCTGGTCGGGGTTCATCGCGAGGCACATCGAGCAGCCCGCGAGGCGCCATTCGAAGCCCGCGTCGATGAAGATCTGCGCCAGCCCCTCTTCCTCGGCCTGCGCGCGCACGAGGCCCGAGCCCGGCACGACCATGGCCCGCATTCCCGGCGCCACCTTCTTGCCCTTCAGGATCTCGGCCGCGGCCCGCAGATCCTCGATCCGGCCATTGGTGCAGGAGCCGATGAAGACCGTGTCGATCTTGATGTCGGTCAGCTTCTGGCCCGGGGTCAGGCCCATGTATTCGAGGCTGCGGCGTGCGGCCTCGACCTTGCCGCCGGTGAAATCCTCCGGGGCGGGGACGGTCGCGGTGATCGGCAGCACATCCTCGGGCGAGGTGCCCCAGGTCACGACCGGGGCGATGTCCTCGCCGCGGATCGTCACGACCTTGTCGAACTGCGCGCCCTCATCGGTGAAGAGCGTCTTCCAGTAGGCGAGCGCCGCCTCCCAGGCTGCGCCCTTCGGCGCATGTGGACGGCCCATCACATAGGCGAAGGTCTTCTCGTCCGGCGCGATCAGGCCCGCGCGCGCGCCGCCCTCGATCGCCATGTTGCAGACGGTCATCCGGCCTTCCATCGACAGTTCGCGGATCGCCTGCCCGCAATATTCGATGACATAGCCGGTGCCGCCCGCGGTGCCGGTGAGGCCGATGACCGACAGCGTGATGTCCTTGGCGGTGACACCGGGGCGCAGGCTCCCGGTGATCTCCACCTTCATGTTCTTCGATTTCTTCTGGATCAGCGTCTGCGTGGCCAGCACATGCTCGACCTCGGAGGTGCCGATGCCGTGGGCCAGCGCGCCGAAGGCGCCGTGGGTGGCCGTGTGGCTGTCGCCGCAGACCACCGTCATGCCCGGCAGCGTCCAGCCCTGCTCGGGCCCGACGATATGGACGATCCCCTGCCGGATGTCCGACACGGGATAGTAGTTGATCCCGAAGTCGCGGGCATTCTTGTCGAGCGCCTCGACCTGGATGCGCGACTCCTCGTTGTCGATCTTCGTGTCGCGGCCTTCCGTCGTGGGGACGTTGTGGTCCGGCACGGCGATGGTCTTCTCGGGGGCGCGCACCTTGCGGCCCGTCATGCGCAGGCCTTCGAAGGCCTGCGGGCTCGTCACCTCGTGGACGAGATGGCGGTCGATGTAGAGCAGGCAGGTGCCGTCTTCGGACTGGTGGACGACATGGTCGTCCCAGATCTTGTCATAGAGCGTTCTCGGAGCGGTCATGGCTCTCTCGCGATGGCTGTTGATTTTATGGGGGGAAGGCAGGCGAAAGCCGCACGCCGACTCAAAGTCGGGCGAGGATCGAGAGGCTGGCGCCGTAGAACCGCCAAGGCAGCCGGGCGCGATCGTCCATGTCGAAGATGCGTTCCATGACTGTGGCTTTTACGCTCGAATTCCCGGACAGGCAACAACGGCGTGAACCGGAACCGCCTGCCGGCGTTGACCCCGGGCCTCGCATGGAGCCGCCCGATGAATGGAGCCGTCGACCACAAGGGATACGAACAGCCGACCTACGACCTCGAGTTCGCGGAGACCGCGACCGAGATCCGACGATACGGCCCCTATCTCGTGGCGGAAGTCACGATGGCGGGAGACCGCTCCACCGCCATCACCCGCGGCTTCCGCGTGCTCGCGCGCTACATCTTCGGCGGCAACGCCGAGAGCCGGAGGATCGAGATGACCGTGCCGGTCAGCCAGCTCCCCGCGGGCGAGGATCTGTGGACCGTGCGCTTCACCATGCCGGCGGTCCGGAGCGCCTCCCTCCTGCCCGCGCCGAAGGACAGCCGCATCCGCTTCGTGACGGTGCCCCCGTCGCGTCAGGCCGTGCGGCGCTTCTCGGGCTGGCCGACCGACCACGCGCTCCGGCGTCAGGCCGAGGGGCTCGCGCACTGGATCGCCGAGCGCGGCCTGCCGAAACGCGAAGGCCCCTACTTTTATTTCTACGACTCGCCCATGACCCTGCCCTGGCAACGGCGGAACGAGGTTGCCTTCGGCCTCGGCGAGGGCTAACCGCAGGCCGCTGCCTGCATTGAGATTGCGGGCCGGTGATGCTACCTTGAGAGAACAGCCCGGCGCCGGGGCTTGTCGGCGCGCCATACGGGAGGACGACCCTGTCACATTCTGACCCCGCGACCGGACTTCCGGTCGGGCAACGGCCGGCTCGGACGAGCACCGCACAAGACCCCGCCAACGACGCCTCCAGCGAGGAGCTTCTGCAGGCCGTGCTCGCCTCGCTCGACGACGACAAGGCCGAGGATATCGTGCAGATCGACCTGCGCGGCCGCTCGGACATGGCCGATTACATGGTCATCTGCTCGGGCCGGTCGTCGCGTCAGGTTGCCGCCATCTCGGAAAAGCTGATGGACCGGGTGAAGCAGCAGTTCGGGCGGTTCTCGAAGGTCGAGGGCAAGGAAACCGGCGACTGGGTGCTGATCGACACGGGCGACGTGATCGTGCATGTCTTCCGCCCCGAGGTGCGCGAGTTCTACCAGCTCGAGAAGATGTGGATGCCGGGCGGCGCTCAGGGCCTCTCGCGCGGCTGATGAAGCTGCAGCTCTGCGCCGTGGGGCGGCTGCGCAGCGGCCCCGAGCGGGATCTGGTCGAGGACTACCTCGCACGCTTCGAACGGACAGGCAGGCCGCTGGGCCTGCCGCCCGTGCAGCTCCTCGAGTTCGAGGATCGCAAGGGCGGCGGCATGGAGGCCGAGGCCGACCTGATCGCGAAGGCCGTCGCGCCGGGGGCGGCGCTTGTCGTCCTCGACGAACGCGGCCGCACCCTCTCCTCTCCCGAATTCGCCGATCATCTCGCGCACTGGCGCGACAGTGGTCGCGACGTGGCGCTGGCCATTGGCGGCGCAGACGGCCTCGCGCCCCGGCTCCGCGACAGGGCCGATCTCGCGATGTCGTTCGGGCGCATGGTCTGGCCGCACATGCTGGTGCGCGTGATGCTGGCCGAGCAGCTCTACCGCGCGGCCACCATCCTCGCAGGCTCTCCCTACCACCGCGTCTGAAGCCCGGGGTGCGGGCGGAAGCCTGCGATGGCACGCACTCGCCCCGCCGCCCGTCCGCACCGGCTTGTGCGCCGCCGCGGCTTCGGCTACCCCCGCCCCATGCCAGACCTCTATGCCTATACCGACGGTGCCTGCAGCGGAAATCCCGGCCCGGGAGGCTGGGGCGTGCTGATGCTCGCGCGCGAGGGCGAGGCGGTGGTCAAGGAGCGCACGCTGCAGGGCGGCGAGGTGCTCACCACCAACAACCGGATGGAACTGATGGCCGCCATCTCGGCGCTCGAGGCGCTGACGCGGCCGACCGAGATCACCATCGTGACCGACAGCGCCTATGTGAAGAACGGCGTGACGACCTGGATCCACGGCTGGAAGCGCAACGGCTGGAAGACCGCCGACAAGAAGCCGGTGAAGAACGCGGAACTCTGGGAAAGGCTCGACGCGGCCCAGCAGCGGCACAAGGTCGTCTGGCGCTGGATCAAGGGACATTCCGGCCACGCCGAGAACGAGCGTGCCGACGAGCTGGCACGCGCGGGCATGGCCCCCTTCAAGACGCGCTAGTTTTCGAGCTTTCGTTCGGTTACATTGGACGCATGGCCCGCCCCCGCACGCTTCCCGATGCCGACGTCCATGTTGCCATCTGCCGGATGCTGGCGGGCGGCGGCGAGCGGGCCGTGTCCTTCGGCACCGTCTCGCGCGCGACGGGCCTCGCCGCGGCAACCCTCGCAGGCCGGTTCGGCAGCCGCGACGGCATGATGCTGGCCGCGCTCGGTCACTTCTGGGACGGGCTCGACGAGGCGACCGACGCCGCCGCAACCGAGACGAAGGCGCCCGCCTTCCTCAAGGCGCTCGGCGAGGCGGCCGAGCCGCAGATCGTGGCCCTCTCGCTCACCCTGCCCGAGATGCGCCCGAGGGCCGAGGCCTGGCGGCGCAGCGTCGAGGCGGCGCTGTCCCTGCGCCTCGGCAAGGCCGAGCCCGCCGCGATGATGTTCGCGCTCTGGCAGGGCCAGCGGCTCTGGCAGGCGGCAGGCGGCCGCGGCTTCAAGCTGAAGGACGCGACGCGGCGCCTCGGCTCCTCCGGCTGAACCCTCCGCAGGGCCGGCTCCCGCCGGATGGCGCATGGGAGGGCAGCCGTGCCCTGAACGCTTGCATCCTCTGCGACCGTAAGTAGCAGTTGCTACGCCTTTTCCCCGCCTCTTTCGGCGACAAAATGGCGGCGATCCGCCGGTCGCGGAGCCGTTACCACTTTGATATATTCTGTTAACCACGCGTTAAAACATTCGGCCCAAAGGTAAGACAAGTTCTCGGCAAAGTCGAAGGAAGCCAGAATGCACGTCCTGATCGTGGAGACCCGCGCGGAGCTTGCCAGCCAGTGGGCAGAGCGGCTGCGCAGGGACGGCATCACTGTCCACATCACCCACAGCCAGGAATGTGCGGTGCGCGTGCTCTGCGCCCACCGGATTCAGGTCGTGATGCTGGATCTGATGCTCGACGAAGGCTCCGCCCTGGCCGTGGCCGACTTCGCGGCCTTCCGGCAGCCCTGGGCCAAGGTGATGTTCCTGACCGACAGCGCCGTCTTTTCGGACGGGTCCATCTTCACCCATTGTCAGAATGCCTGCGGCTACTTTGCCATCTCGACTCCGGTCAGCGATCTTGCGACCATCGTGGAGCATTACGTTCACGCGGCCTGAGCCGCGCAGCATTCGTAACGCCTGCACCCATTCTTGCGAAATATTCTTTCAGATAGCTTGATTTTTCGCCACATGACACCAGACTCGATTTTGAGCACCAGGGAGTCGTTCATGCTCGAATATCTGCCTCAGGACATCAGGGACGGTCTCGCTGCCGCGCAGAAGGCCGAAATGAAGCGCAAGTCACGGCTCCGCGTCCGTTTCGGAGGGACCGAGGTGCCGGTGCTGCGGCTGTGGGACGGGGGCTTCGCCCTCGACGCCGATCAGATCCGCAGCCTGCGCGGCCTCGTCAATCTCTTCGACGGCGAGCGGCTGGTCTGCCAATGCCTCATCGTCTGCGCCGTGGTGGACGGCGGCGAGCTCATCTGCGACTTCAAGCGCGCCACGGCCCCGACCGACCGGCCGCCGCTCGATTTCTGGCTCGAGAAGGAGCCCCCGGCCGGCTATCTGCCGGGAGCCTGAGATCCGCTATTGCAGATCCGAGAAGGCGCGCGCGATCCGGTCGAGCGCCTCTTCCACCTGCGCCCGCGGCGCGGCGATGTTGAACCGCAGGAAACTCTCGCCGCCCGCGCCGAAGGTGGCGCCGTGGTTGGCGGCGATCTGAGCGTCGGACTGCACGCGGCGATGGATCTCGTCGGTGCTCATGCCGGTGCCTGAAAAATCCACCCACGACAGATAGGTGGCTTCCAGCTTCATCGAGCGCAGGCCCGGGATCGCGTCGATCCGCGAGTCGAACAGCGTCCGGTTGCCGTCGAGATAGGCCATCAGCCCGTCGACCCAGTCCGCGCCCTCGGGCGAATAGCCCGCCGTCACCATGAAGAGGCCGAAGGAGTTGGGCGAGATCCCGAGCGCCGCCATCCGCGCGGCGAAGCTGGCCCGCAGCGCCGGATTGGGGATGATGACATTGCCGCAATGGGCGCCCGCGATGTTGAAGGTCTTGGTGCCCGCGGTCAGCATCACCAGCCGGTTCAGGATCTCGGGCGCGGCGAGCGGCATCACCGTGTGGCGCTGGCCCGGATAGACGAGGTCGTGGTGGATCTCGTCCGACACGAGGATCAGGTCGTGGCGCACGCAGAAATCGGCCACCTGACGCAGCTCGTCCACGCTCCAGACCCGTCCGCCCGGATTGTGCGGCGAGCAGAGGATCAGCATCCGCTCGCGCCCGGAAAGCTGGGCCTCCCAAGCCTCGAAGTCCATGACATAGCGGCCGTCTTCCTGGGCCAGGCGGCATTCCACCACCTCGCGTCCGGCGGCCCGGATCACCCGCGCGAAGGCGTGGTAGACCGGCGTCATGAGCATCACCCCGTCGCCCGGCTGCGTGAAGGCATCGACGCAGAGCGCGGTGCCGTTCACCAGCCCATGCACGGTGAAAATCCATTCCGGAGAAACGTCCCAGCCGTGCCGGTGCTCCATCCACCAGCGGATCGCGCCGAGATAGGCGCGGTCGTCGCCGAAATAGCCGTAGAGCCCGTGCGCGGTCATGCCCTCGAGCGCCTTCTGGATCGCCGCCGGCGGGCGAAACTCCATGTCGGCCACCCACATGGCGATGCCGGTGTCGGCCGGCACGCCGTAGAGGGTCTCCATCATGTCCCACTTCACCGAGTGGGAGCCGCGGCGGTCGATGCGCTCGTCGAAGTTCATGGTCGCTCCTGTTTGCGCGCGAGCGTAGCGGACGCTCCGGCAGGTGCAAGGGTGGCGCGCCCGCCGCGTGCGAAGGCGTGCCGCAGCCCGCACGCGCCCGGACCATTGCGCGAAGACCCGGCAGGTCGTAAATCACGGCCATGATACGCCCCATCCTGATCCACCCGGACCCGCGCCTGAAGAAGATCTGCGACCCTGTCGGCCAGATCACCGACGACCTGCGCCGTCTGGCCGATGACATGCTGGCCACGATGTATGACGCGCCGGGGATCGGCCTCGCCGCGCCGCAGGTGGGGGTGGTGCGGCGGCTGATCGTGCTCGACTGCAACAAGGAGAGCGACGGTGCCCGGCGCCCGGTCGCCATGGTCAATCCCGAGGTCGTGTGGCGCTCGGAGGATGTCTCGACCTACGAGGAAGGCTGCCTCTCGCTGCCCAACGTCTTCGCCGACGTGGAGCGCCCGGCCGAGGTGAAGGTCCGCTGGACCGGCCTCGACGGCCGCGAGGAGGAGGAGCAGTTCGCCGGCCTCTGGGCCACCTGCGTGCAGCACGAGATCGACCATCTCGACGGCAAGCTCTTCATCGACTACCTGCGCCCGCTCAAGCGGCAGATGATCACGCGCAAGATGGAGAAGTTCAAGCGCGCCCAGGCTTCGGGCATGGTGCAGAAGGCCTGATGGCGGTCCTGCCGATCCTGCGCTGGCCCGACCCGCGTCTGTCGCAGGCCTGCGCGCCGGCCGAGCCCGGCCCCGCGCTCGAGGCGCTGGCCTCGGACATGCTGGCCACCATGTACCACGCGGAGGGCCGTGGCCTCGCCGCGCCACAGGTGGGCCGCATGGTCCGGCTCTTCGTGATGGACACGCTCTGGAAGGAGGCTCCGGCCGCGCCGCAGGTCTTCGTCAATCCCCAGATCCTCTGGATGGCCGAGGCGCGGGTGGAGGGCCCCGAGGGCTGCCTCTCGATCCCCGGCGCCCGCCCCCTCGTGGCCCGCGCGCCCGAGATCCGGCTGCGCTGGACAAGCCTCTTCGGTGCCGAGCAGGAGGCGCACCTGACCGGCATCGAGGCCATCTGCGCCCAGCACGAGATCGACCATCTGGACGGGATCGTGACCCTCGACCGCCTGTCGCCCGCCGCGCGCGACGAGGCCCTGCGGGAGATGGAGACATGATCCGCCCCTTCGTGATGTATCCCGACAAGCGGCTGAAGACCGTGGCCACCCCCGTCGAAGCGGTGACGGACGAGATCCGCGCCATCTGGACCGACATGATCGAGACGATGGATGCGATGCCGGGCTACGGGCTGGCCGCGCCGCAGATCGGCGTGATGCTGCGCCTTGCGGTGGTGGATTGCTCGGAGAACCGCGGCAAGGCCATCCGGCTCGCCAACCCCGAGATCCTCCATGCCTCGGGGCAGTTCCGCGAGCATGAGGAGGGCAGCCCCAACCTGCCCGGCGCCAGCGCCGTCATCTCGCGGCCCCGGGCGGTCACGGTGCGCTTCCTGAATGAGGCGGGCGAGATCGAGGAGCGCGATTTCGTCGACATCTGGGCCACCTCGGTCCAGCATCAGATCGACCATCTGAACGGCAGGCTCTATATCGACCGCCTCTCGCCCCTGAAGCGCAAGATGGTGGTGGCGAAGTCCGAGAAATACCTGCGCCGGGTGGGCTGAGCCATGCGCCTGATCTTCATGGGCTCGCCCGACTTCTCCGTCCCGGTGCTCGAGGCGCTCCATGCGCATCACGAGGTGGTCTGCGTCTATTGCCAGCCGCCCCGCCCCGCGGGCCGCGGCAAGAAGGACCGCCCCACCCCGGTGCAGACCCGCGCCGAGGAGCTTGGCCTGCCGGTCCGCCATCCGACCTCGCTGCGCACGCCCGAGGCGCAGGCCGAGTTCGCGGCGCTCGGGGCCGAGGCGGCGGTGGTCGTGGCCTACGGCCTCATCCTGCCCCAGCCGATCCTCGATGCGCCCGAGCGGGGCTGCCTCAACATCCATGCCTCGCTCCTGCCGCGCTGGCGCGGGGCGGCCCCGATCCACCGGGCGATCCTCGCAGGCGATGAGGAGACCGGGATCTGCATCATGCAGATGGAGGCCGGTCTCGACACCGGCCCCGTGCTGATGTGCGAAAAGACCCATATCGGCCCCGAGGAGACGGTGCAGGATCTGCATGACCGGCTGTCCGACATGGGGGCGCGGCTGATCCTCGGCGCGCTCGGGGCGCTCGACGATCTGGTGCCCTGCCCGCAGCCCGACGCGGGCGTGACCTATGCCGAAAAGATCGCCAAGGCCGAGGCCGGGATCGACTGGACCCGCCCCGCCACCGAGATCGACCGGCAGATCCGCGGCCTCTCGCCCTTCCCCGGCGCCTGGACGCTGCTGAACGGCGAGCGGGTGAAGCTGCTGCGCTGCCGGCTGGCCGAGGGCCACGGCGCCCCCGGCGCGGTGCTGGGCGGGCTCACCATCGCCTGCGGCACCGGCGCGGTCGAGATCACGCTCGCGCAGCGCGAGGGCAAGCGGCCGATGGAGCCGGAGGAGTTCCTGAGGGGCTTCCCGCTGCCCGAGGGCAGCCGCGCCCACACGTCCTGAGCCTCACACCCGCGCGGCGCGAGCCCTGGCCTGATCTTTCTCCGCGCGGTCCCGCGAAGCGCCTCTGCCGTCCCCCGAGCCTGCCAAGAGACTCAGGCCACCAGCGCCTCGGCCCGCTTGAGATCGACCGAAACGAGCTGGCTCACCCCCTGCTCGGCCATGGTCACGCCGAACAGCCGGTCCATCCGCGCCATCGTCACCGCATGGTGGGTGATGATGAGAAAGCGCGTCTCGGTGCGCCGGGTCATCTCGTCCAGCAGGTCGCAGAAGCGGGTGACGTTCGCATCGTCGAGCGGCGCATCCACCTCGTCGAGCACGCAGATCGGCGCGGGGTTCGCGAGGAAGACCGCGAAGATCAGCGCCAGCGCCGTCAGCGTCTGCTCGCCCCCCGAGAGCAGCGAGAGCGTCGAGAGCTTCTTGCCCGGCGGCTGGCACATGATCTCGAGCCCCGCTTCCAGCGGATCGTCGCTCTCGACCATCACGAGCCGCGCCTCGCCGCCGCCGAAGAGATGAGTGAAGAGCGTGCCGAAGCTCGCATTCACCTGCTCGAAGGCGGTCAGAAGCCGCTCGCGCCCCTCGCGGTTCAGGCCCTGGATGCCCGCGCGCAGCTTCTTGACCGCCTCTTCGAGGTCGGTCTTCTCGGCCTTCAGCGTGTCATGCTCGGTCTGGACCGCCTGCGCATCCTCCTCGGCGCGCAGGTTCACCGCCCCCAGCGCCTCGCGCTGCCGCTTGAGCCGCCCGACATCGGTCTCGAGCGCCTCGACCGTGGGGATCCGCTCGGGATCGACCGCCAGCGCCTCGAGCAACTGCTGCGGTGTCCGCTCCGTCTCCTCGCGGATCCGCTCGGCCGCCAGCTGCAGCGCCTCGGTCGCGGCATCGGCGCGGGCCTCGGCCCGGGCGCGCGCCTCGCGGCTCTCGCCCGCCTGACGCTCGGCCTCGCGCTCGGCCTCCTGCGCGGCGCGGAGCGCCGCCTCGGCCGAGGCCAGCGCATCGGAGGCGCGGGCGCGGCGCTCCTCGGCGGCCTCGATCGCTTCTGCCAGCTCCTCCCGGCGGGCGGCGATCTCCTCGGGCGCCTCGGCGGCCTCGCGCAGCGCCTCCTCGGTCTCGGCCTTGCGCTCGGCCAGTTCGGCGCTGCGCTTCTCGGCGGTCTCCAGCCGGTGCTTCCAGCCCGAAAGGTCCTTCGTCACCTCCTGCCGCCGCTTGACCCGCGCCTCGCCCTCGCGGCGCAGCTCGTCATGCAGCGAGCGGCGCGACATCATCGCGATGCGCGCGGCCTCGACCGCCATCTTCAGATCCTCGAGCCCCGCGCGCGCCGCCTCGAGATCCGGCAGCGCCGAGGCCACGCCTTCCGCCTCGCGCAGCCGCGCGCGGGCCTCCATCGCCTCGTCCTCGTAGCGCTTCACCGCGAGCCGCGCCGATTCGAGCTTGCCGCCCGAGATCGAACGGTCCGCCTCGGCGCGGGCCGCCGCACGGCTCGCCTCGGTCACGCGCGCATCGGCGGCGCGGCGGGCCTCGCGGGCCTCCTGATCGGCGCGGGTGAGCTGCGCGAGCCGGGCCTGCAGCGCCTCGTGCGCCTGCCTTGCCCCCTCGGCGCGGGCCGCCACCTCCTCGAGATCGCGCTTCAGCGCCACCAGCCGGTTCAGCTGCTTCAGCCGCAGCGCCGCGGCCGAGGGCGCATCCTCGGCACCCGCGCGGAACCCGTCCCAGCGCCACAGATCGCCCGCAAGGCTCACCAGCCGCTGCCCCGGTTGCAGCAGCGGCTGAAGCGCGGCCCCCGCCTCGCGGCCGACGAGGCCGATCTGGCCGATCCGGCGGCGCAGCACCTCGGGCACGCCCACATGCGGCGCCAGCGGCTCGGCGCCCGCCGGCAGCGGGGCCGTCTCGTCATAATCGGGCAGCGCGGCCCAGCCGGAGGGCGCGTCCGCCGCCACCTCGGGCGCGCGCAGATCGTCGGACAGCGCGGCGCCGAGGGCCGCCTCGAAGCCCGGCTCGACCTGAATGCGGTCGAGAAGCTGGCTACCCGCCTGCGCCTCGCGGTCGACGAGCCGCGCCAGCGCCGCCACCTCGGCCCGCAGCGCATTGGCCTCGCCCTCGGCGGCCGACCGCTGCGCCCGCGCCTCCGCCTCGCGCGACTGCGCCTCGGCCCGCGCCTCGTCGGCCTGCACCAGCGCCTCCTCGGCGGCCTCGGCGCGCTCCTGCGCCTCTTCCTGCGCCGCCGCCGCCTCTTCCCAGGTCTCGGCCGCCCGCTCCTGCGCCTCGGCCGCGGCCTCGACCGTTTCGCGCGCCCGCGCCGCCTCGGCCTCGGATCTGGCCAGCGTTGTACGGCTGTCAACCAGCATCCGCTGCGCCGACTGGTGGCGCGCCGAGAGCCGCGCGGCATCCTCGGTGCGCTCGGACAGGATCTCCTCGCGCTCGCCGAGCGCCGCCCCCGCCTCGCGCGCCGCCTCGGCCGCCTCGGCCAGCCGCTCCTCGTGGCCCTCGTGCGCGGTCTCGAGCGCCTCGCGCTCCCATTCCAGCCGCCCGATGGTCTCGGCCGCATCGCGGTTGAGCCCTGCCTCGCGCTCGATGTCGCGGCCGAGCTGGTCCACCCGCGACACGAGCGTGGCGATGGTGGCCCGCGCGCGATCCTCCTCGGCGGCCAGCGCGTCGCGCTCGACCGTCAGCCGTTGCAGCACGGCGCCGGCGATGGCCTCCTCCTCGCGCTTCGGCGGCAGCGTCGCCTCGGCCTCGGCACGGGCAGCGGCGGCCTTGCGCGCCACGGCCTCGGCCTGCCCCGCCGCCGTCATCCGCTCGCGCAGGAGCGCGAGCGCCTCGGTCCGCGCGACATCCGCCTCGCGCCAGCGGCGATAGAGGAGCGACCCCTCGGCCCGCCGCAGCTCCTCGCCGATCTCGCGGTAGCGGGCCGCCTGTTTGGCCTGCCGCGCCAGCGTGGAAAGCTGCTGCGCCAGCTGGTCGAGCACATCCTCGACCCGCGCGAGGTTCTGCTCGGTGGCCGCCAGCCGCAGCTCGGCCTCGTGCCGGCGCTGGTAGAGGCCCGAGATGCCCGCGGCCTCTTCGAGGATCCGCCGCCGCGCCTTGGGCTTGGCGTTGATGAGCTCGGAAATCTGCCCCTGCCGCACCAGCGCGGGCGAATGGGCCCCCGTCGAGGCATCGGCGAACAGCATCTGGATGTCGCGCGCCCGCACATCCCTGGTGTTGGCCTTGTAGGCCGAGCCCGCGTCCCGGGTGATCCGGCGCACGATCTCGATCGTGTCGGCATCGTTGAAGCCCGCGGGCGCCAGCCGGTCGGCATTGTCGAGGACGAGCGCCACCTCGGCGAAGTTGCGCGCGGGCCGCGTGGCCGCCCCGGCGAAGATCACATCCTCCATCCCCGCCCCGCGCATGGCGGTGGGCCGGTTCTCGCCCATCACCCAGCGCAGCGCCTCGAGCAGGTTCGACTTGCCGCAGCCGTTCGGCCCCACGACACCCGTCAGCCCCTCGTGGATCACCAGATCGGTGGGGTCCACGAAGCTCTTGAAGCCGTTCAGTCTGAGGCGGGTGAACCGCAAGGCCGGATCCTTCTGATTCCCGATCGGGTCCGCATGGTCCGGTCTGGGGCGGCCCAAGTCAACCGGAGCCCCCTTGATCTGGCGGCATACGGCCGGTTATCCCCAAGATGTTGCAGCTCTCGGCAGGAAGGTGCGCCATGATCCCCCGCAAGGCCCGTGAGGCAGAGGACTGGGAGGCGATCCGCGGGCTGATCCTTCGCGCCTTCGCCTTCATGGAGGGGCGGATCGACCCGCCCTCCTCGGCCCACCGGCTGACGCCCGAGGCCATCGCCCGGCAGGCGCGCGAAGCCGAGGTCTGGCTGATGGGCGATCCGGCCGTGGCCTGCCTGTTCCTGACGCCCCTGCCGCAGGCGCTCTACCTCGGCAAGATGGCGGTCGAGCCCGCGCTGCAGGGGCAGGGCCTCGGGCGCGTGCTGATGGCCTTGGCCGAGGACCGGGCGCGGGCGCTGGGGCTGCCTGCGCTCGAACTCGAGACGCGGATCGAGCTGGTCGAGAATCAGGCGGCCTTCCGCGCCATGGGCTTCACGCAGGTTGCGGCCAAAGCCCATCCGGGCTTCGACCGGCCGACCTCGCTCACCTTCCGGCGCGCGCTCGGGCCCGCACCTGCTCGCGCCAGAGGGTGAAGAGCCCGGCCGAGACCACCACGCAGGCGCCGAGGACGACATTCCACCCCGGCCGCTCGTCGAAGACGAAGAAGCCGAGCATCGCCGCGAAGGGCAGTTGCAGATAGGCGAAGGGCTGCACCGCGCTCGCCTCGGCCACCTCATAGGCGCGGATCAGGCACCAATGCCCCAGCGCCGCCGTACAGCAGAGCGCCGCCATCCAGAACCAGTCGCCCGGCGCCATCGGCTCCCAGTGCCAGAGGCCCACGGCGGTCATGGCGACGGCGCCGACCGTGCCCGTCCAGAAGAAGCTGACGGCCGCCGAGTCGCCCCGCGCCACATAGCGCGTGAGCAGCGCATAGGTCGCAAAGAGCGTCGCCGCCGCGAGCGGCACCAGCGCCCAGGGCGAGAAGACCGCAAGGCCCGGCTGCAGGATGATGAGGATGCCCACGAAGCCCGCGCCGATGGCGAGCCAGCGCCGCCAGCCCACCGTCTCGCCCAGAACCGGCCCCGAGAGGGCCGCCACCAGCAGCGGATAGCAGATGAAGACCGCGTGGCTGGCCACGAGGCCCAGCTTCACGAACCCCACCACCATGACGCAGACCTCGGCCGCGAGCAGAAGTCCGCGCAGGACCTGCAGGACGGGAAAGCGCGAGCGGATCGCCGGGGCGAGGCCGCCCGCCTGCCGCGCGGCCACCGCGATCACGAAGGCCGCGAAGAACCAGTAGCGGATCATCACCACCATGAGGACGCTGTAATGCTCGGCGAGATGGCGCGAGATGCCGTCCTGCAGCGCGAAGATGCAGGTGGTGAGCACCATGAGCCCGATGCCCAGCCGCGTATTCTGTTCGGTCATCTGCCGAGGACTCCGGTCGTCATATGTCGCTTGCGCCCGTGGCCGGGCTGGCGCGTGACGGTGAAGCCCGCCTCCGCCAGCGCCCGCCGCACATGGCCCGCCGCCGTATAGGTGGCGAAGGTGCCGTCGGGGGCGGTGTGGCGGCCCACCTCGGCCATCAGCGCCTCCGACCAGAGCTCGGGGTTCTTCGCGGGCGAGAAACCGTCGAGGAACCAGGCGTCGGCCCGGCCCTCCCACCGCGGCAGGAGATCCCGCGCGTCGCCGATCCGCACCTCGACCTCCATCCCGTCGAGCTCGAAGCGCCTCTGGCCCGCCTCCCACGCCGTGAGGAAGGGGTCGGCCACCGCCCGGGCCTCGGGAAAGGCCGAGAGGGCGCGGGCGATGTCGGGGGCGGCCAGCGGGAAGGCCTCGAACGAGAGGTAGGACAGCCGCCCCGGCCGCCCCGCCGCGCGCCAGCCGATCAGCGTGGCCAGCATGTTGAGCCCGGTGCCGAAGCCCAGCTCGGCGATGGCGAAGCCGTCGCGGAACCGCTCCGGCAGGCGGTTGCCGGCCAGAAAGACATGGCGGGTCTCGGCCAGCCCGTCGGCCAGCGAGAAATAGGGATCGTCGAACCGGGTCGAGACCGGGATGGCCCCTTCGCGCCAGTCGAGATCGGGCGCTGCATTTCGCGAAGCGCGAATGGCAGGGGCGTTTTCCGCCCCCTCTGCGCCGGCAATCCGGGGGGCCGTCTCCGGGGCGCCCGGTGGCGCGGGCTCCTGCGCGGACGCGACATCCGCGCTCTGGCCTGTGGCTGGCATCTGTCCTAAGCCTGCTGTCTTCGAAAGTGCGGACATTGGGCGAGGACGGGGAAAATGGCAACGCCGGATCTGACAATTCGCGGCGGCGGGATCTTCGGGCTCGCGGTGGCCTGGGCGGCGGTGCGGCGCGGCGCGAAGGTGCGCCTGATCGAGAGCGCGCGGATCGGCGCGGGCTCCTCGGGCGGCGTCGTGGGGGCGCTCTCGCCGCATGTGCCCGAACAATGGAACGAGAAGAAGGCCTTCCAGTTCGAGAGCCTCGCCATGGGCGAGGCATGGTGGGCGGCGGTGGCCGACGCCTCCGGCCTGCCCACGGGCTACGATCGGTTGGGCCGGTTCCAGCCGCTCGCCGATGCGCGCGCCGTCGACCATGCCCGCGCCCGCGCCGAGGAGGCCCGGACCCTCTGGCAGGGCCGCTTCTCGTGGGAGGTGGTGCCGGCCGGCGGAGACTTCATGCCCGAAAGCCCCACGGGCCTCGTGATCCACGACACGCTGACCGCGCGGCTGAACCCGCGGCTGGCGGTGCCCGCGCTGGTGCAGGCGATCCGCGCGCAGGGCGGCGAGATCCTGATCGGCGAGGGCGAGGAAGCGGGCCCGGTGGTCTGGGCCACCGGCGTGGCGGGGCTCGAGGCGCTGTCGCAGGATCTGGGCAAGCCGGTCGGCAATGGCGTGAAGGGTCAGGCCATGGTGGTGGCGCTCGACGCGCGCGACCGGCCGCAGGTCTTCGGGCCGGGCCTCCTGATCGTGCCCCACGCCGACGGCACGACCGCCGTGGGATCGACCGCCGAGAAGGACTGGACCGCACCCGACACGACCGACGCCCAGCTCGACGAGGTCCATGCCCGCGCCGTGGCGCTCTGCCCCTGGCTCGAGGGCGCGCCGGTCCTGACCCGCTGGGCGGGCCTGCGCCCCCGCGCCCGCAGCCTCGCGCCGATGCTGGGCGAATGGCCCGGCCGCCCGGGGCAGTATGTGGCGAACGGCGGCTTCAAGATCGGCTTCGGCATGGCGCCGAAGGTGGGCGAGGTCATGGCCGCGCTGGTCCTCGAAGGCCGGGACGAGATCCCCGAGAGCTTCCGGGTCGAGGCCTCGCTGAAGAAGAAGGGGAAGGCCGAGGAGTAGGGGCGAAGGCCCAGCAGCGCCCTGCAGGACGGGCCTCGGAGGCGTTGCGACACGGCGCTAATGAGACCCACGGCACCCGATGGAGGGAGGCCTTGGCCTGCGCGGGACTGGGCTCCCTCCGCACCGTTCGTGGTCCGGAGGCACCAGCCTCCGCGAGACGCCACCCATTGGGCGCCCACGGGGCGCCCGTTCGTGGCTCGGAGGCTCCACTGGAGCCTCCGCGAGACGCCACTCACCCCTTCAGCTCGGGGGTGATGCGGACGGGGCCGCCGCTGCCGCGGAGCTTGGCGCGGTAGATCACCACCGACTCGGTCACGCGCATGACGTAGGTGCGGGTCTCGGAGAAGGGGATCTGCTCCACCCAGTCCACCGCATCCACATCCTCGGCACGCGGGTCGCCGAACTCGGTCACCCAGCGGCGCGGGCGGCCCGGGCCCGCATTGTAGCCCGAGGCCACCAGCGCGAGCGACGGGCCGAACTCCTCGACCAGCTGCGCGAGATAGGCCGTGCCGAGCCGCACGTTGTAAGCCGGATCCTGCGTGAGCTTCGCAGGCTCGTAGCCGAGCCCCACCTTGGGCGCCATGAGCTTCGCCGTCCCCGGCATGACCTGCATGAGGCCCCGCGCGCCGGCCGGACTCACCACCACCGGGTTGAACTCGCTCTCGCGCCGCGCGATCGACAGGGCCAGCGCCCGGCTCACCGGCAGCCCGTCGCCCGGCACGAGATCCGGCACCGGGAAATAGGCGCGCGGCAGGATCGTGCCCTCCTCGGCGGCCTGCTTGGCGATCAGCACCGCCACATGCGGCTCGCCCATCTCGAGCGCCATCTCGGACAGCCGCTCGAGATCCGGGGCCTTCAGGCTCTCGGCCAGATGCAGCAGGAACCGCTTGCCGAGATCGCGCTCGCCCGCCGCGAGAAGAAGCCGCCCCGCCGCCAGCACCGAGGAGGAGGCGAAGCCCGCCTGCCGCCAGTCGCCCGCCCGCGGCGCCGAGACGAGCGCCGGATCGAGCGGGATGCCCGCGCGCTCGGCGGAGAGAAGCCCGTAATAGGCGGTCTGGTAGCGCGCCCCCGCCGCGAAGGCCGCGCCCGCCTCGTCGTAGCGTCCGAGCTGCTCGAGCGCCCGTCCCTGCCAGTAATGCGCCCGCGAGAGGCTGATCGGCGTGCGCACCGCCGCCTGCAGCCGCTGGAAATGCTGAAGCGCCGCGGCCGGGTCGCCGAGCTTGCGCAGCGCGATGAAGCCCGCGAAGAACTCGAGCTCGGCAAAGTCGCCCCCGCCCTCGAGATGGTGGCTCGCGGCGATCCGGTAGGCGGTCTTCGGATCGCCCTCCTCGTTCAGGGCCCGCGCCAGCACCGCGCGCCGCCCCGCCCAGGCCGAGGGGCTGCCGAGGCCCGCCACGCTGGCCGACCGCTCCAGAAGCAGCTGCGCCGCATCGGCGTCGCGGCCCTTGCGCGCCCGCCAGAGGAACCGCTCGTAGGCGAGGCCGGGATCGGCGGCGAGCGCCGCGGGCACGGCCGCGATCAGCCCGTCCACCCCGTCGGCATCGGCGCGCAGCGCCATCCGCGCCGCCGCGAGCCGCTTCCAGCCGTCCGACACGCGCGGCAGCATCCGCCGCGCCTGCTCGGGCCGGTTCTCCCAGAGCAGCATGTCGAGCCGCGCCTCGTGCGCCCGGGCCAGCACCTCGGGGAAGGCGCCGATCGCGGCCGATTCCTCCTCTGCGGTGAAGGCGAGCGTCGTCCAGGCGCGGCGGATCACCGTCTCGGCCTCGGGCTGCTGGCCCGCCGCGGCGTGGGCGCGGGCGAGCGCGATGGCCCCGGTGGCGGTCGCGGGCGGACGCGAGCCGAACCACGCGATCACGCGCTCAGGCGTGGCCGAGCGGGCCACCGCCTCCTCGCCCTTGTCGCGCAGGAGCTTCAGCCCCGGCCAGTCGGGATGCTGCGCGAGGAAGGCCTCGTAGTCGGTCAGGCTGCCCTCGCCCGCCCGCAGCCGGTGCCACTCGACGAGCGACTGCGCGAGCGGGCCCGACCGGCGCGCCTGCGCCTCGGCACCGCTCCAGTCCTTCGACCAGGCGGCGCGGAGCGCGTCCTTCAGTGCGGCCGGATCCTCGGCCCGCGCCGCGAGGGGCGCGCAGAGCAGCGGCAGGATCAGCAGAAGGGCGAGGCGGAGACGGGCGGGGGCGGATCTGGGGCGCGACATGCGCGCAATCTGCCCAAGCCCGTGCCCGCCCGCAACACACAAGCTGACGAGCGCGCCGTGGCTTGGGGACAACTTGGCAAGCCCCGCGGCGGGCGATAGGAAGGCCCGGTTCAACCGGGCGAGTCTGCCCAAATCAGATGGAGATGCGTGTCATGATCAGAGGGTCCATTCCTGCCCTTGTGACGCCGTTCAAGAACGGCGAGCTGGATCTGGACACGCTGAAGAAGCTGGTCGACTGGCAGATCGCCGAAGGCTCGACCGGCCTCGTCCCGGTGGGCACCACGGGCGAGAGCCCGACGCTCAGCCACGAAGAGCACGAGACGGTGATCGAGGCGGTGGTGAAGGCCGCCGCAGGCCGGGTGCCGGTGATCGCGGGCGCGGGCTCGAACTCGACCGCCGAGGGGATCCGGCTGATCCGCTTCGCCGAGACGGTGGGCGCCGATGCGGCGCTCGTGGTGACGCCCTACTACAACAAGCCCACGCAGGCCGGGATGATTGCGCATTTCACCGCGCTCCACGACTGCTGCAGCCTGCCCATCGTGATCTACAACATCCCCGGCCGGTCGGTCGTCGACATGTCGCCCGAGACGATGGGCACGCTGGCGCGGCTGCCGCGGATCGTGGGCGTGAAGGATGCCACCGGCAAGATCGAGCGGGTGAGCCAGCAGCGCGCCTCCTGCGGGCCTGACTTCATCCAGCTCTCGGGCGAGGATGCGACGGCGCTCGGCTTCAACGCCCACGGCGGCGTGGGCTGCATCTCGGTCACGGCCAACGTGGCGCCGCGGCTCTGCGCCGAGTTCCAGCAGGCAACCCTCGCGGGCGACTTCGCCAAGGCGCTGGAGTATCAGGACCGGCTGATGCCGCTGCACGAGGCGATCTTCCTCGAGCCGGGGCTGGTGGGGGCGAAATATGCGCTCTCGAAGCTCGGGCTCTGCTCCGACGAGGTGCGCCTGCCGCTCGTGGGCCTCACCGACGCGACCAAGGCCCGCATCGAGGCGGCCATGCGTCACGCCGGCCTGATCTGATCCGCGCGGCCGGCTCTCCACGGAGCCGGCCCCCATCCGCCGCCATCCCTTCGGCGGGCTCCCGAGCCCGAGCCCGGGGCGATCCTGTGGCCTCCCACTCCGGTCGCAGGCCCGCATTGACCCCGCCTCCCGGGTCCGGCGGCCCCGTGCCCCGTCCGCGGCAGCGCCGGGCGAGGGGGTTCGATGCCCCCTCGCCCGGCTCCCCCTTTCCGCTTCGGGCGCTGGACAGCGGCCCGCCGCTCGCCTATCTCCGTCCGGTCATGGCCAAGCATTCCGATCCCAACAGCAAGCTCATCGCCGAGAACCGCCGCGCCCGCTTCGATTACTTCATCGAGGAGGAGATCGAGGCCGGCATCATGCTGCTCGGCTCCGAGGTCAAGTCGCTCAGGCAGGGCGGCTCGAACATCGGCGAGAGCTATGCCTCGGTGGAAGAGGGCGAGCTCTGGCTCATCAACGGCTATATCGCGCCCTATCTGCAGGCCAAGACCTGGGGTCACGAGGAACGGCGCAAGCGCAAGCTCCTCGTCTCGCGGCGCGAGCTGGCCCGGCTCTGGACCGCCACCGCCCGCGAAGGCATGACCATCGTGCCGATCCGCATGTATTTCAACGACCGCGGCATCGTGAAGCTGAAGATCGGCATCGCCAAGGGCAAGAAGCTCTCGGACAAGCGCGAGACTTCGGCCAAGCGCGACTGGAGCCGCGAGAAGCAGCGCCTCCTGAAGCAGAACAGCTGATCCGCGGGGGCGGCGCGTCCGTCGGGCGGCCGCGGTCCCCTGTCCCTCCCCCGCGTCCGCCCGGGCCGTCCGGCGCCCCCGCCGGATGCCGCAGTCCCCTCCCTGCGCATCCGCTCCGGCCGACCGTCGAGGACCGCCCGGACCTCGTCCGAAGATCGGCGAGCCCACCGGGCGATACGCGTCCAGTCGGGAAGACCTCCCCCTCCTTGCGCGCACCGGTCACGCCCGTCCGGGCTTGCCTGCGGGCGGCCACGGGATTAAGCGGGATTGGCTTTCCGAGGAGCCCGACATGACCGACGATCCCAGAACGCTCGTCTCCACCGACTGGCTGGCCGCCCATCTGCGCGATCCCGACCTGAGGCTCCTCGATGCCTCCTGGTATCTGCCGCAGGAAAACCGCAACCCGCGGGCCGAATACGAGGCCGAGCATATTCCCGGCGCGCGCTTCTTCGACATCGACGAGATCGCCGACCTGCGCTCGGCCCTGCCCCACATGGCGCCGCCGCCCGAGAAATTCATCAGCCGGATGCGCGCCATGGGCGTGGGCGACGGCCATCAGGTCGTGGTCTACGACGGCTCGGGCCTGCGCTCGGCGGCGCGGGTCTGGTGGACCTTCCGCCTGATGGGCAAGACGGATGTGGCGGTGCTCGACGGCGGCCTGCCGAAATGGAAGGCCGAGGGCCATCCGGTCGAGGACATGCCGCCCGTCGTCCGCGACCGGCACATGACGGTGCAGCGTCAGGCGGGCCTCGTGAAGGACGTGACCCAGGTGGCCCATGCCTCGAAGCTCGGCGAGGCCGAGATCATCGACGCGCGCTCGGCCGGCCGGTTCAAGGGCACGGATGCCGAGCCGCGGCCGGGCCTGCGCGCGGGCCATATTCCCGGCTCGAAGAACGTGCCCTTCACGACGCTCCTCGCGCCGGACGGCACGATGAAGCCGCCGGCAGAGCTGCGCGCGATCTTCGAGGCGGCGGGCGTGGATCTCTCCAAACCCGCGATCACCACCTGCGGCTCGGGCGTGACCGCGGCCGTGCTCAGCCTCGCGCTCGAGATCCTCGGGCACCGCAACCATGCGCTCTACGACGGCTCCTGGTCCGAGTGGGGCATGTATGACGATCTCAAGGTCGCGAAAGGATGACGAAGGAATGCTGACCGCCCTGAAGCCGCAGCCCGCGGACAAGATCCTGCAACTGATCCAGATGTTCCGCGAGGATGCGCGCGCGGACAAGATCGATCTGGGCGTGGGCGTCTACAAGGACCCGACCGGGCTCACCCCGGTCATGCGGGCCGTGAAGGCGGCCGAGAAGCGGCTCTGGGAGGTCGAGACCACCAAGACCTACACCGGCCTTGCCGACGAGCCGGCCTACAATGCCGCGATGGCGAAGCTGATCCTCGCGGGCGCGGTCCCGGCCGACCGGGTGGCCTCGGTCGCCACCCCCGGCGGCACGGGCGCGGTGCGTCAGGCGCTCGAGCTGATCCGCATGGCCTCGCCCGAGGCCACCGTCTGGATCTCGAACCCGACCTGGCCGAACCATCTGTCGATCGTGAAATATCTCGGCATCCCGATGCGGGAATACCGCTATTTCGACGCCGAGACCGGCGCCGTCGATGCCGAGGGCATGATGGAGGATCTGGCCCAGGTGAAGGCGGGCGACGTGGTGCTGCTGCACGGCTGCTGCCACAACCCGACCGGCGCCAACCCGAACCCGGTGCAGTGGCTGGCCATCTGCGAGAGCCTGGCCCGGACAGGCGCGGTGCCGCTGATCGACCTCGCCTATCAGGGCTTCGGCGACGGGCTCGAGATGGATGCGGCGGCGACGCGGCTTCTGGCCACCAGACTGCCCGAGGTGCTGATCGCGGCCTCCTGCTCGAAGAACTTCGGCATCTACCGCGAGCGCACGGGCATCCTGATCGCCATCGGCGAGGCGGCGGGCCGGGGCACGGTGCAGGCCAACCTCAACTTCCTGAACCGGCAGAACTACTCCTTCCCGCCGGACCATGGCGCGCGGCTCGTGACCATGATCCTCGAGGACGAGACGCTGAGCGCCGACTGGAAGGCGGAACTCGAGGAGGTGCGGCTCAACATGCTGACACTGCGCCGCCAGCTTGCCGATGCGCTGCAGGCCGAGACCGGCTCGAACCGCTTCGGCTTCGTGGCCGAGCATCGCGGCATGTTCTCGCGCCTCGGGATCACGCCCGCCGAGGTGGAGCGGCTGCGGACCGAGCACGGGGTCTACATGGTGGGCGATTCGCGGCTGAACATCGCGGGGCTGAACCGGACGACCGTGCCGGTGCTGGCGCGCGCGGTGGCCAAGGTGCTGCGCGGCTGAGCTGCGCTGCCAGAACGGATCGGAAGGGGCGCGGGCGCAGGTCCGCGTCCCTCGTCGTTCGGGGGCCGCCCTGACCGGGCGGCCCGCATCGCCTGAAGCGGAAAAACGACAGGCCCGGACCGTCGTCCGGGCCTGTCGCGGTCGGGCAGCGGGGGAGGAGGAACCCGCCGCCCGATCCTTCGTCCTCAGCCGTGGTAGGCCGACTCGCCGTGGGCGGTCTGGTCGAGACCGATCCGCTCGCTCTCGGTGTCTACGCGCAGGCCCACCACCAGATCGGCGATCTTGAAGGCCACGACCGAGACGATGGCCGTCCAGATCAGCGTCACCACCACGGCCTGCGCCTGGATGATCGTCTGGCCGACGATGGAATAGTCGTCGCCGTTCACGCCGCCGAGGCTCGCCGCCGAGAAGATGCCGGTGCCGATGGCGCCGATGATGCCACCCACGCCGTGGATGCCGAAGACGTCGAGGCTGTCGTCATAGCCCATGGCGTTCTTCACGGTCGTCACGAAGAAGTAGCAGACCGCCGAGGCGATGGCGCCGAGCACGATGGCGCCCATCGGGCCGATGGTGCCGCAGGCCGGGGTCACGGCCACGAGGCCCGCGATCATGCCCGAGGCCGCACCCAGCATCGAGGCCTTGCCGCGCGCCAGACCCTCGATCAGCGACCAGGCGACGACGGCCGCGGCAGTGGCCACGAAGGTGTTGATCATGGCGAGCGTGGCGCCGCCGTTGGCCTCGAGGTTCGAGCCCACGTTGAAGCCGAACCAGCCGAACCACAGCATCGAGGCACCGATCATGGTCATGACCATCGAGTGCGGCGCCATGTTCTCCTTGCCGAGACCGATCCGCTTGCCGACCATCACCGCGCCGATCAGCGCCGCGACGCCCGCGTTGATATGGACAACGGTGCCGCCCGCGAAGTCGATGGCGCCCCAGTTGAAGATCAAGCCCGAGGCATCCCAGACCATGTGGGCGATCGGGAAATAGGCGAAGGTCACCCAGATCACGGTGAAGATCAGCACGGCCGAGAATTTGATCCGCTCGGCGAAGCCCCCGATGATCAGCGCGGGCGTCAGCGCCGCGAAGGTCATCTGGAAGCAGATGAACAGATATTCCGGGATCACGAAGCCGTCCGAGAAGGTGGCGGCCATGCTGTCGGTCGTCACGCCGGCCAGGAAGAGCTTGCCCATGCCGCCCCAGAACGGGCTGGTGCCGCCGCCGAAGGCGAAGGAATAGCCGTAGATCACCCAGATCACCATGACGGTGCAGCCGATCAGCGTGGTCTGCATCAGCACCGACAGCATGTTCTTCGCGCGCACGAGACCGCCGTAGAACAGCGCGATCCCCGGCAGGATCATGAAGAACACGAGCACGGTGGACATCAGCATCCAGGCGACGTCGCCCTTGTCCATCACCGGCGTCACGACGGCCTCGGCGGCCTCTGTCACGACTTCGGCGGCTTCCTGCGCCCAGGCGGGCAGGGCCGCGGCCGCGGCCAGCGCGGTCAGCCCCATCAGTTGCGAGATCTTCTTCATTTTACCCTATCCCTCTGCCGGCCGCGTCAGAGCGCGTCGTCGTTGATTTCGCCCGTGCGCACGCGGACGGCCTGTTCGACGTCCAGCACGAAGATCTTGCCGTCGCCGATCTTGTCGGTCTTGGCGGTGGTGCGGATCGTCTCGACGACCGACTCGGCCAGCCCGTCCGACACGACGATCTCGAGGCGGACCTTCGGCACGAAGTTCACGGCATATTCCGCCCCGCGGTAGATTTCCGTGTGGCCGGACTGGGAGCCGAAGCCCTTGATCTCGGTCACCATCATGCCGCGCACGCCGATGGTGGTGAGCGCCTCGCGCACCTCCTCCAGCTTGAACGGCTTGATTGCTGCGATGATGAGTTTCACGACGATCCCCTGTTCTGCTTGGGCCGCTTCGGACCCCACGGGGTCACAAGGCTTGCTCCGGGCGCAGCGCACAACAAATCGGCGGCAGAAGAAGAGAGGGCGAACGGGGAAGTTGCACATCTTTTGCACTACAGCGCCCATTCGCCCAATTTTAATGCAACATGCGGAGAGGAATTGAAGACGCGCCCGCTCCACATTCGCGGCCCCTGCAGGTAGAGTCGCGGCAAAGTCCACAAGAGACAAAAGGCGGGCAACGAGGCATGAGCGGGTCGAACGGGCGGCGTCCACCGCTGATCGCGGACAGGCGGTACGGGCCGTCTGCCGCGAAGAAGACGGCATCGAACGGAGGCGGCGGCCGGGGCTCCAAGCCTCCGCCGAAAGCCGCGCCGAAACGACGGACGAAGAAGCGCGATCCGCTTTCGGCGGCGGTGGCGTGGGTCTTCGGGCTGATCTGGGGAATCGTGATGTTCTTCTGGCGCATCCTCTGGGGCGTGGGCTGGCGCATCCTCGCGGCCGTGGCCCTCGTCGTGGGCCTGTCCTCCTATTATTTCTATTCGCAGCTGCCCGAGGTGGCCCAGCTCGTCGACGGACGCGCCCGCGGCTCGGTCACGATGCTCGACCGCGAGGGTAAGGTCTTCGCCTGGCGCGGCGAGACCTACGGCGGCATGGTCACTTCGGACAAGGTCTCGAAATACCTGCGCGAGGCGGTCGTCGCCACCGAGGACCGGCGGTTCTACCGCCATTTCGGCGTGAGCCCCCGCGGCATCGCTTCGGCCGTGCGCATCAACCTGAGCGAGGGGCGCGGGCCGCTGGAAGGCAACGGCGGCTCGACCATCACGCAGCAGGTGGCCAAGCTTCTGTGCCTCGGCGTCCAATACGATCCGAAGGAATGGAAGAGCGAGGCCGACTACGAGGCCGACTGCCGCAAGGGCGGGATCTGGCGGAAGGTGAAGGAGGTGCCCTTCGCCCTCGCGATGGAGGCGAAATACACCAAGGCCGAGATCCTGACGATCTACTTCAACCGCGCCTACCTCGGCGCGGGCGCGCGCGGCTTCGAGGCTGCGGCGCAGCGCTACTTCGGCAAGTCGGCGAGCGAGGTGAGCGCCTCCGAAGCCGCGATGCTGGCGGGCCTTCTGAAGGCGCCCTCCTACTACGCGCCCACGGCCAACCTCGAGCGCGCGCGCGACCGGGCGAATGTCATCATCGGCCTCATGGAGGAGCAGGGCTACCTGACCCGCGCCGAAGCCGATCAGGCCCGCGCCCATCCGGCACAGCTCTCCGAGGCGGCGCAGAGCCGCTCCGGCGGCTTCTTCGCCGACTGGGTGATGGAATCGGGCCCGGCCTTCCTGACCCGCGACACGACCGAGGATGTCATCATCCGCACGACGCTCGACCAGCGGCTGCAGCGCGCGGCGGAAGGCGCGCTCGATGACGTGTTCAAGACCAAGGTGAGCGAGGGCTCCAAGGCGCAGGCGGCGGTCGTGGTCATGTCGGCCGACGGCGCGGTGCGCGCCATGGTCGGCGGGCGCAAGGTTCAGGCGGCGGGCTCGTTCAACCGCGCGACCCAGGCGCTGCGGCAGACGGGCTCGGCGTTCAAGCCCTTCATCTATGCCGCCGCGATGGATCTGGGCTACAGCCCCGCGGACTTCGTCGACGACAGCCCACTCACCGTGATGGTGAAGGGCTCGGGCCCCTGGTCGCCCTCGAACTACGACCGGAAGTTCCGCGGGATCGTGACGCTGACCAGCGCGCTCAAGCAGTCGCTGAACATCCCCGCCGTCCGCATCACCGAGGCCGTGGGCCGCGAGAAGGTGCGTCAGGTGGCGTCGGAATTCGGCATCCAGAGCGATCTCGCCGCCGGGCCCGCGCTTGCGCTCGGCGTGTCGGAGGCCACGCTCCTCGAGATGACCGGTGCCTATGCGGGCATCCTGAACGGCGGCTCGGCAGTGAAGCCCTACGGGCTCGTCGAACTCCGCCTGCAGGGCGAGGATACGCCACTGATCGGTCAGGAGGGCGGCATCGGCGAGCGGGTGATCTCCGAGCAGGCGGCCCAGCTTCTGACCTACATGATGACCCAGGTGATCGAGAGCGGCACCGGCGCCCGGGCCCGCCTGCCGGGCTGGGAGGCCGCGGGCAAGACCGGCACCACCCAGGCGGCCCGCGATGCATGGTTCGTGGGCTTCACCGCCGATTATGTGGCGGGCGTCTGGATGGGCTACGACGACAACACACCGCTGAAGGGCGTGACGGGCGGGGGGCTTCCCGCCGACATCTGGCGCGAAGTGATGGTGCGGGTCCACGAGGGGCTTCAGCCCCAGCCGCTGAAGAAGATCGTGCCCGAGCCGCGCATGCCGCCGCAGACGACGGCCGACGTGCGCACCGATCCCGTGCCGCAGGACACGGGCGACTGGCAGGCGCAGCGCCCGAACGATACCGGCGACTGGCAGGCGGCCCCCCCGTCCGCCGAGCGCGGGCGAGCAGATCGTGCGCGACGTGCTCGGCATCTTCGGCGGCGGCGGGCGGAACTGAGGTCCCGCCCTGCCCGGCCCCCGCCGCCTTGCCGGGCGGCGGGCCTTGCCTTGCAGACGAAGGTCGGGGCCGAGGGGCCGCCCTCCGCATCGCCCGTGCGGGCGTCACGCACAGCTCCCTGAACTGAAAACGCCGCCCCAAGGGGCGGCGTTCTGCAGTCTCGGGAGGGTCTCGCCTCAGCTCGCGCGGCGCAGCTGTTCGGTCAGCGCCGGGATCGAGCCGCGGTTGCGGTCCAGAAGCGCGCCGACCTCGGCCCGCTCGGACGCCAGCATGTTCACGCCCTCGATGATGATGTTGAAGAAGGCCGGGCGGCCCGACCGGTCCGACACATGCCAGCGGACCTCGAACGGGTTCTCGTTGCGCAGATAGGCGGTCGAGATCACCTCGACGGCGCTCTTCATCGGACGCGCATCGTTGACCTTGATCTCGCTGCCGATGAACTCGCGGAAGCGCTTGCCGTATTTCCGGGCGATATAGCCCTGGTAGGCCTGGGTGAAGGCCGAGATCTCCTGCCGGCTCGCGCTGCGGGCGGCGACACCCAGCGCCGTGCGGGCGATGGCCGGCACGTCGGCATAGCGCGCGAAGAGCCGCTCGAAATCGGCATACATCTGCCCCTCGGACTTGCCCGAGTTGATCGTCCGGTTCACCTGGGCCACCGCCTCGACCACCAGCGCACGCGCCGTGCCGGTATCGAGCGCCTGAGCCCGCCAGGGCAGAAGGGCCGCGGCAACGCCCGCCGCGAGGCCCATCGTCACGGTGCGGCGGCTGGGCCGGAGGTCGAAGGGAAGATCATTGGGCATCGAATTCCTCATATGGATCGATGGCGTAGGGGTCGATGTAGGCATCGTCCGCCCCGCCGGTCTGGCCGAGCTCGAAACGCCGGTTCTGAAGATAGAGGAGCCGGGTCTGCGAGTAGCTATCGGCGCTTTCATATAGAACCGAGTCGATCGTTTCGGAATAGCGGGCCCGATCACCAAGTATTGAGCCGGCCTCCGCCGCCCTGCCGGCCGTCCGCACGCCCGAGGGCACGATGAGCCGCAGCGGGTTCAGCGCCACGTCCACCACATCGCCCACGAGGTCGCGCTCGGTGCGCGGCCCGAGGAACGGCACCTCGCCGTAGACACCTTCGTTCGCGCCCCAGACATAGAGCGTCTCGCCGAAGTCCGTGTTGCGCCCCTCGATCCCCATGGCGTGCGCCGGGTCGAACAGGCCGCCGATCCCGATCGTCGTGTTGACGACGAAGCGGGCCGCATTCTCGACGGCGGCGCCCGGCCGCCCCTGCAGCAGGCTGTTCAGCGTCTCGCCCGGCAGGTCGAGGTTGTCGGCGAAGTTGTTGATGCCGCGCTCGACCGGGTCGGGCAGCACCGCATAGGCGCGCGAGGCCGGGCGCAGCACGGCCTTGTCGACCGACTTGTTGAACTCGTGGATCTGGCGGTTGTCCGCCTCATCCGGGTCGTTGATCGCCTGAGTGGGGTTGGCCGAGCCCGCACAGGCCGATACGAAGGCGCCGAGAAGGGCAAAGAGGGCGCCGTGGGCTGCGATTCGGCATCCACGGAGTATGGCAGTTCGATGTTCCACGCTGATGACCCCGGGCTGCGAGAGATGCCGAAAGATGAGGAATCGCTTTTCCGATCAAGGCTCAAGGCATAAGCAGCTTACCTCCGCATGGCAACGCGGGAAACGCGCCGCCGCAGGGCGGAAAGGGGAATCTCGCCGAATTCCCACGGTGTGAACTATATTGAAGTCTGGCAGTGCGACATGATTGCCACGCGGGAGACGAGGAAAGCATGACGCGAAGCGACAATCGCAAGGGACTGGAGGAGCTGCGCGCCGTCCGCCGCAGCACCATGGGCGCGCTGACGTCCGTGTTCCTCTTCAGCATCTTCGTCAATCTGCTGATGCTGACGGGCCCGCTCTACATGCTGCAGGTCTACGACCGGGTGCTCGGCTCGCGCTCCGAGGAGACGCTGCTCGCGCTGTCCCTGCTCGTGACCTTCCTGTTCGTCGCCATGGGCGTGCTCGACCATGCGCGGGCGCGCGTCATGGCGCGCGTGGGCGCAGGCTTTCAGGAGAAGCTCGACCGCCGCGTCTTCGAGGCCGCGGTGCGGCGGCTCTCGCTCGCGCCCGGCGATCCGTCGGCCGTGGCAGCGCAGCGCGATCTCGAATCGGTGCAGCGGCTCTGGGCCTCGCCGGTGCTGATCGCGCTCTTCGACATTCCCTGGACCCCGTTCTTCCTCGCGGCCATCTTCGTCTTCCACCCCTACATGGGCTGGCTCGCCATCGGGGGCGGCGTCGTCCTCGTGATCGTGACGATCCTGAACCAGCGCCTGTCCGAGGGGCCGATGCAGAAGGCCAACATCGTGGCGCTGCAGGCCGACCGGTTTGCCGAGAACCTCAAGTCGGAATCCGAGGTGGTGCAGGCGCTCGGCATGGCGGGCAACGGCTTCGACCGCTGGCACAAGGCGCGTGCCGCCGCGCTCGACGCGAACATGGCGGCGGCCGACCTGACGGGCGCCTTCGGCACGCTGACCAAGACGCTGCGCCTCTTCCTGCAGTCGGCGATGCTGGGGCTCGGCGCGTGGCTCGTCCTGCAGCAGGAACTGAGCGCGGGCGCCATGATCGCGGGCTCGATCCTGATGGGCCGGGCGCTCGCCCCGATCGAGAGCGCCATCGGCCAGTGGGCGCTGGTGCAGCGCGCCTCCGAAGGCTGGCGACGGCTGGGAGAGCTGCTGACCCGCCAGCCGGTCGAGCCGCCGCGCATCGCCCTGCCCCGCCCGCGGGCGCTGATCGAGGCGCAGAACCTCTCCGTGGTGCCGCCGGGCGAGGCGGTCGCGGTGCTGCGCGGCGTGAGCTTCCGGCTGGATCCGGGTCAGGCGCTCGGGGTCATCGGCCCCTCCGGGTCGGGCAAGTCCACGCTGGCGCGGGCCCTGATCGGGGTCTGGCGTCCGGCCGCGGGCAAGGTCCGGCTCGATGGCGCCGCCCTCGACCAGTATGACCCGGACGTGCTCGGCGGCTATATCGGTTACCTGCCCCAGCGCGTGACGCTGTTCGAGGGCACCATCGCCGAGAATATCGCGCGCCTCCGGGGCGCGCCCGATGGTGACGCCGTGGTGGCCGCCGCGCGCAAGGCCGCCGCGCACGACATGATCGTGGCACTTCCCTCGGGCTACGACACCCGCGTCTCGGCCCTGGGTGGCCGGCTGTCCGGCGGGCAGATCCAGCGCATCGGGCTCGCGCGCGCCATGTACGGCAACCCCGTGTTCCTCGTCCTCGACGAGCCGAACTCGAACCTCGACAATGAGGGCTCGCTTGCGCTGAACGCGGCGATCCGCTCGATGAAGCAGGCGGGAGGGTCGGTGTTCATCATGGCCCACCGCCCCGCCGCAATTCAGGAGTGCGACCTCCTCATGGTGATGGAGAACGGAATGCGCGCCGCCTTCGGCCAGCGCGACGCCGTGCTGCGCGACATGGTGAAGAACCATACCGAGATCGTGCGAAACGCAGGCCCCGGAGGCGTGACATGAGCCGCCCCGTCCCCTGGTCGAGCCGCAAGCCGCTGATCCTCGGCTTCGCGACGCTCGCCCTCCTCGTCGGCGGCTTCGGCACCTGGAGCGTGGCCTCCTCCATCTCGGGGGCCATCGTGGTGCAGGGCCAGATCGAGGTCGAGCAGAACCGGCAGGTCGTCCAGCATCCCGACGGCGGAGTGGTCGAGAGCATCGAGGTCTCGGAAGGATCCGTGGTGCAGGCGGGCGACATTCTGCTGCGGTTCGACGGCACGACGCTGCGCACCGAGCTTGCGATCGTCGAGGGGCAGCTTTTCGAGATGCTGGCCCGCCGCGCGCGGCTCGAGGCCGAACGCGACGACGCCAAGGGCCTGGGCGTCTTTCCGGCCCTCCTGGAGGCGGAGAAGAACCGTCCCGTCGTGGCCGAGCAGATCGAGGGGCAGAAGCGCCTCTTCGCCGCGCGGAGCGAGAGCTTCGCCCAGCAGATCGAACAGCTCGGCAAGCGCAAGGCGCAGATCGTGAGCCAGATCGAGGGCGTGGATGCCCAGATCTCCGCTCTGGGCACCCAGCTGCGGCTGATCGAGGAAGAGCTCTCCGACCAGCAGGACCTTCTGTCCAAGGGTCTGGCGCAGGCCAGCCGGGTGCTCAGCCTGCAGCGCGAGGAAGCGCGGCTCGAGGGCGAGCTGGGCGAGCTCACCGCCTCGCGGGCCAACAACGAAGGCCGCATGACCGAGCTCGACATCGAGATGCTGCGCTTGGGCTCGACCCGCCGCGAGGAGGCGATCACCCAGCTGCGCGACTTCGGCTACCGCGAACTGGAACTGGCCGAACGGCGCAGCGCGCTGATCGAGCAGATCAACCGGCTGGATCTGCGCGCCCCGGTCTCGGGCATCGTTCTGGGGCTGCAGGTGACGACCCCCCGGGCCGTGGTGCGGGCGGCCGATCCGGTGCTCTACATCATCCCGCAGGATCGCCCGCTGGTGATCGCGGGCCATGTGCCGCCGATCCATATCGACGAAGTGGCGGTGGGCCAGCCCGTGCGCCTCGTCTTCTCGGCCTTCTCCAGCCGCACGACACCCGAGCTCACCGGCCATGTCACCGTGCTCTCCGCCGATGCGCTGACCGACAACCGGACCCAGACCTCCTACTACCGGGCCGAGATCATGCTCGACCCCGGCGAGACGGCAAAGCTCGAGGATCGCAACCTCGTCCCGGGGATGCCGGTCGAGGCCTTCATCCGCACGGGAGAGCGCTCGCCGCTGGCCTACCTGCTGAAGCCCTTCACCGACTATTTCAACCGCGCCATGCGCGAGACCTGAGACGGCCGGCCGGCGGGTCCGGCCGCTCTTCCGGCCCGGGGGGCCTAAGGGTCGGAAGAGGTCGTGCTTGCCCCCCGGCCCATCCGCCTCTAGCCTCCGGCTGAAATCACCGGAGCCTGCCCCATGACCATCGAAGCCCGCCTCGCCGAACTCGGCGTCACCCTTCCCGACGCCCCCGTCCCTGCGGCGAACTACGTCCCCTTCGTGAAGACGGGCGCGCTCGTCCATGTCTCGGGCCAGATCAGCCAGGGGCCCGACGGCCTCATCCGCGGCAAGCTCGGCGCCGACATGGAGGTGGCCGCGGGCGCCGCGGCGGCGCAGGCCTGCGCGATCAGCCTGCTCTCCCAGCTGCGCCGCGCCTGCGACGGCGATCTCGAGCGTCTCGTCCGCGTGGTCAAGCTGGTGGGCTTCGTCAATTCCACACCGGACTTCACCGACCAGCCCAAGGTCATCAACGGCGCCTCGGACTTCCTCGTCGAAGTGCTGGGCGAGGCCGGCCGCCATGCACGATCGGCGGTCTCGGCGGCCAGCCTGCCCTTCGGCGTGGCGGTCGAGATCGAGGCGATCTTCGAGATCCGCTGATGCGCGCGCCCCTGCCCGAGGCATTCCTGCGCCTGCCCATCGCCCACCGCGCGCTGCACGACCGTGCCGCGGGCCGACCCGAAAACTCGCCCGGCGCGATCCGCGCCGCCATCGAGGCGGGCTACGGGATCGAGATCGACCTGCAGCTCTCGGCCGATGGCGTGCCGATGGTGTTCCACGACGAGACCCTCGACCGGCTCACCGCCGAGACGGGCCCTCTCGCCGCCCGCACCGCGGCCGAGCTCCGCGCCATCCCGCTTCGCGACGCCGCGGACACCATCCCCACGCTCGCCGAGGTTCTGGAGCTGGTCGCAGGCCGGGTGCCGCTCCTCATCGAGATCAAGGATCAGGACGGGGCGCTCGGCCCTGCGGTGGGGGCGCTCGAGGCCGCGACCGCCGCGGCGCTCGAAGGCTACGGCGGCCCCGCCGCGGTCATGTCCTTCAACCCCCAGTCCATGGCCGAGATGGCGCGCCTTCGTCCCGACCTGCCGCGCGGCCTCGTCACCTCGAGCTACGATCCCACCGACTGGGCGCCGGTGCCGCCCGAGACCTGCGCCCGCCTCCGCGCCATCCCCGATTACGACCGGGTGGAGGCGAGCTTCGTCTCGCACGAGGCCCCCGATCTCGACCGCCCCCGGGTGGCCGAGCTCAAGGCCCAAGGCGCCGCGATCCTCTGCTGGACCATCCGGTCGCCCGAGGCAGAGGCCCTCGCGCGCCGTGTCGCCGCCAACGTGACCTTCGAGGGCTACCGCGCCGCCCTTCCGGCTTGACCCCGACCCGCGCCGCCCCAGTTCACAGGCGGCGCAAGCCTCTTTCACTCTGCGCAAATATCCTCGGGGGTGCGGGGGCAGACAGCCCCCGCGGACGCCCGCCGCTTCCTGCCCTGTCCGGACAAGCCCGCCTCCATGAGCACCGCCGCCATCGAGATCACCGCCCACGCCGGACTGACCGAGATCCCGGCCGCCGACTGGGATGCGGTGGCCTGCCCCGAGGCGGCCTCCGGCCGCCCGATCGATCCCTTCACCACCCACCGCTTCCTCTCGGCCCTCGAACGGTCGGGCTCGGTCGGCCCCGGCACCGGCTGGCAGCCCCATCCGCTGGTGGCCCGGATGGGCGGACGGCTCATCGCGGCGGCGCCGCTCTATGCCAAGCTCCACAGTCAGGGCGAATATATCTTCGACCACAACTGGGCCCATGCCTACGAGCGGGCGGGCGGGCGCTATTACCCCAAGCTCCAGATCGCCGTGCCCTTCACCCCCGCCACCGGGCGCCGCTTCCTCACGCTGCCCGGGCTCGAGGACACGGGCCGCGCGGCGCTCGTGCAGGGGGCGGTCGAGATCGCCGGGCGGAACGGGCTCTCCTCGCTCCACGCCACCTTCTGCACCGAAGCGGAGGCCGAGGCGGGCGCCGGGCTGGGTCTCCTGCACCGCGTCACCCAGCAGTTCCACTGGGTGAACGAGGGCTATGCCGACTTCGGAGAGTTTCTCGACGCCCTCTCCTCGCGCAAGCGCAAGGCCATCCGCAAGGAGCGCGAGACCGCCCGCGCCTTCGGCGGCACCATCCGCTGCCTCACCGGCGACGAGATCGAGCCGCGGCATTGGGACGCGTTCTGGACCTTCTATCAGGACACCGGCAACCGCAAGTGGGGCCGCCCCTACCTCACCCGCCGCGCCTTTGCCGAATTTCACGCCACGATGCGCGACGACATCCTGCTGGTGCTGGCCGAGCGCGAGGGTCGGCCGATCGCGGGGGCGCTCAATTTCATCGGCCGCGACACGCTTTTCGGGCGCTATTGGGGCTGCATCGAGGATCATGCCTGCCTGCATTTCGAGCTCTGCTACCATCAGGCCATCGACTGGGCCATCGCGCACGGGCTTGCCCGCGTCGAGGCCGGAGCGCAGGGTGAGCACAAGCTCGCCCGTGGCTACCTGCCGGTGCCGATCCATTCGCTGCACTGGTTCGCCGACCCGGGGCTGGGCGATGCGGTGGCCCGCTATCTCGACGCCGAGCGGCGCGCGACCGACGAGGAGATCGAGGTGCTGACCGCCTACGGCCCCTTCCGCCGCGGCGGCGGAGAGGAATGACGGAGAGAGGCATGGACAGGCTCACGCTCTATACGAACCCCCGCTCGCGCGGGCGCATCGCGCGCTGGATGCTCGAGGAGGTCGGCCAGCCCTACGACCTCGTGACGATGGATTACGGCCCCGAGATGCATACGTCCGACTATCTGGCGCTCAATCCGATGGGCAAGGTTCCCACCGTCACGCACGGGTCGCGGGTCATCACCGAGACGGCCGCGATCTGCGCCTATCTCGCCGACGCCTTCCCCGAAGCAGGGCTCGTGCCCGAGAACCGGGCCTCCTACTACCGCTGGCTCTTCTTCGCCGCGGGCCCCTTCGAGGCGGCGGTGATCGACCGGGCGCTCGGGGTGCAGATCCCTCCGGAGCGGACCGTGATGGTGGGCTACGGCGACTTCGACCGGGCCGTGGCCACGCTCGAGCACGCGGTCTCGGATACGCCCTTCATCGCCGGCGAGCGGTTCAGCGCGGCCGACGTGCAGGTCGGTTCCCAGATCGGCTGGGGGCTCCAGTTCGGCACGATCCCCGACCGGCCGGCCTTCCGCGCCTACTGGGAGCGGCTGGCAGACCGCCCGGCGCGGGTGCGGGCGGCAGCCATGGACGATGCGCTGATGGCCGGGGCCTCCCATGGCTGATGCGCTCGATCTCGCTCCCCTGCTGGCCGCAGGATGGAGCCACGATCCCGAACGCGGCGTGCTCTCGAAGACCTTCGGCTTCGAGACCTTCGTCGCGGCCTTCGGCTTCATGACGCGCGTGGCGCTCTGGGCCGAGAAGTGGAACCATCACCCGGACTGGAGCAACTCCTACGGAACGGTCGAGGTCAGCCTCACGAGCCACGACGCGGGCGGCCTGACGGAGCGCGACCTGAAGCTCGCCCGCAAGATCGACGAGCTGGCGGCGGCCTGACGGAGTTTCCACCGGGCGCGCCGGTCCCCGGGACAGGCCGCGCCTCCCCCCGGGGCCGGGTCAAGAGCCTTGCCCCGCGGCAAGCGATGTCGCCCCGGGCGCGCCCCGGATCCCCGGGGCAGGCCGTGCCTCCCCCGGGGGTCGCGTCCGCGGTCAGATCGCGGCCAGCAGCGCCTCGCCGCCCGAGGTTTCGCAGACGCCGGGGCTCTCCTCGAGATGGATCACGGCGACCACCCCGTCCTTGGCCTGCAGCGCATAGCGGCGCGAGCGGCCGATCAGCCCCACGGGCGGCGCGTCGAAGGCCAGACCCAGAGCCTTGGTGAAGGCGCCATCCGCATCGGCGAGCATGGTGATGCCCGCCCCCGAAGCGCCGGTGGATTCGCCCCAGGCCTTCATCACGAAGGGATCGTTGACCGAGACGCAGATGATCTCGTCCACGCCCTTGCCCGCGAACTGGTCCTTGGTGCGGATGAAGGAGGGCACATGGGCCGAGTGGCAGGTGGGCGTGAAGGCCCCCGGCACGGCGAAGATCACCACGTTCCGGCCCTTCAGCCGCTCCGACAGCTGCACCTGCTCGGGCCCCTCGGCCCCGATCCGCACCAAAGTCGCTTCGGGCAGCCGGTCGCCTACCGAAATCACCATCTCTTGTCCCCATCGCGTTGCGTTTCCGATGCCGCGAGTTATAGGGTCGCGCCGGACGCCCGGCCAGTCGATTTGTCGCAGGGCTATGGAGTGAAGGGTCATGCCGGACATCGTGGTGGTCGGAGCGGGACAGGCGGGCGCCGCGCTGGTGGCGAAGCTCAGGGCGCTGAAATTCGAGGGCAGCATCCTGCTTGCCGGCGAAGAGCCGAGCCCGCCCTACCAGCGTCCGCCCCTGTCCAAGGCCTATCTGCTCGGCACGATGGAGGAGGAGCGGCTCTGGCTGCGCAACCGTGCCTTCTATGCCGAGGCCGGGATCGAGCTGCGTCTGGGCGCGCCCGTGACCGCCATCGACCGCGCCGCGCGCACGGTGACGGTGGGCGGCGAGGCGATCCCCTATGGCCGGCTCGCGCTGACGACGGGCTCGGCCGCGCGGCATCTGCCCGAGGCCGCGGGCGGCGGGCTCGACGGGGTCTATACCGTCCGCACCCTCGCCGATGTGGACCGGATGCGGCCCGAGTTCCGGGCGGGCCGCCGGCTCGTGGTGATCGGCGGCGGCTATATCGGGCTCGAGGCCGCGGCGGTGGGCGCGAAGCTCGGCCTTGCCGTGACGGTGGTCGAGATGGCGCCGCGCATCCTGCAGCGGGTGGCGGCCCCCGAGACGGCGGACTGGTTCCGCGCGCTCCATGCCGCGCACGGGGTGCGCATCCTCGAGGGCGTGGCGCTCGAACGGCTGACCGGCGAGGGCCGGGTGACAGGCGCGCTTCTGGCCGACGGCACCCATCTTCCCGCGGATTTCGTGATCGCGGGCGTGGGGATCCGCCCCGTGACGGAGCTTGCCGAAGCGGCGGGCCTCGCGCTCGACAACGGCATCGCGGTGGATGCGCTGGGGCAGACCTCGGACCCCGCCATCTGGTCGGCGGGCGACTGCGCCTCCTTCCCCTGGAGGGGCGGGCGGCTGCGGCTCGAATCGGTGCAGAACGCCATCGATCAGGCCGAAGCGGTGGCCGCGAACATGCTGGGCGCAGGCGCGCCCTACCTGCCCGCGCCCTGGTTCTGGTCGGACCAGTTCGACACCAAGCTCCAGATCGCGGGGCTCAATCTCGGCTACGACCGGGTGGTGACGCGCGGGCCCGAGGGCGGCTCGGTCTCCTTCTGGTATTACCGCGGCGTGGAGCTGCTGGCCGTCGATGCGGTGAACGAGCCGCGCGCCTATATGGTGGGCAAGCGGCTGATCGAAGCCGGCCGCAGCCCCGCGCCCGACGCGGTGGCCGATGCCGCGGTGCCGCTGAAGTCGCTGCTCGTATGAGGATCATCGGCGGGCAGCGGCGCGGGCTGAAGCTCGCCGAGGTGGGCGACGGCGACGCCAGGGCGCATCTGCGCCCGACCTCGGACCGGGTGCGCGAGGCGATCTTCAACCTCCTCCTGAACGGAGGCTACGGCAATCCGGTGGCAGGCGCCCATGTGCTCGACCTCTTTGCGGGCACGGGCGCGCTCGGGCTCGAGGCGCTGTCGCGGGGCGCGCAGCGGGCCAGCTTCGTGGAAAACGGGACGGCGGCGCTGGCGCTCCTGCGGCGCAACATCGCCCTGATGCGGGCCGAGGCGGCCACCGCGGTCGAGCGGCGCGACGCGACGCAGGCCCCTCCAGTGCCGGCCACGCCCGTCACGCTCTGCTTCCTCGACCCGCCCTATGGCAAGGGACTGGGCGAGCGCGCGCTTGCCGCCCACGCGGGCTGGCTCGCTCCCGGCGCCCTCGTCCTGTGGGAGGAGAACATCGCCCCGGTTCCGCCGGAAGGCTTCACGCAACTCGACCAGCGGCGCTACGGCGACACGCTGGTCACCATTCTGGAGGCGCCATGATCGAGGCGGTGATCTTCGACTGCGACGGCGTGCTGGTGGACAGCGAACCCACGGCCTTCGCGCTTCTGGGCGAGGATCTCGCCCGCCACGGCCTTGCGCTCGACCATGCGACGCTCGAGGCGCATTTCCTCGGCGGCACCATTCCCGGCGCGGCCGTGACGGCCCGCCGTCTGGGGGCCGACCTGCCTGCGGACTGGGTGGAGGATTTCTACGAGCGGCTCTATGCGCGACTGGCCGAGGGCACGCCGCTCATCCCCCATGTCGAGGAGGTGGTGGCCGCGCTCGATCAGGCGGGCATCCCCTATGCGGTGGGCTCGAACGGGTCCGACCGCAAGATGCAGGTGACGCTCGGCCAGCATCCGGCCCTGATGGCGCGGCTCGACGGGCGGCTGTTCTCGGGCCAGTCGATGGATGCGCCGAAGCCCGCGCCCGACCTTTATCTCCATGCCGCCCGCGCGCTGGGGGTGGAGCCCGACCGCTGCGCGGTGATCGAGGACAGCCCGACCGGCGCCCGCGCCGCCCGCGCTGCCGGCATGACCTGCTTCGGCTATGTGCCCGACGGCAGTCCGGAGGCGCTCGTGGCCGAGGGCGCGCGGCCCTTCTCGGACATGCGCGAGCTGCCTGCCCTCCTCGGTCTCTAGCGGCCGCCGCGATCTTCGACTGGAACCCGGCGCCGCCAGCGCCGGTTGCCCTCCGACAGTCACGGAGGCTCCATGCGCGACCCGATCCGATATGCGCCCGACATCGAACGTCCCGAGGCGGAGGAAGAGCAGACCGAGCGTTTGCTCTGCCGGGCGCTGACCGAGATCCTCGACACGACCTCGGGCAACTACGGCCATGCGGTGCGCGCGGTCCATGCCAAGAGCCACGGGATCTTCGAGGCGCGCTTCGAGATCCTGCCCGATCTGCCGCCCGAGCTGGCGCAGGGCCTGTTCGCGCGGCCGGGAAGGCACCCGGCGCTGGTGCGCATCTCGACCAATCCGGGCGATCTGCTGCCCGACAGCGTCTCGGTGCCCCGCGGGCTCGCGCTGAAGATCCTCGAGGTGGAGGGCGAGCGCCTTGCCCATGCCGAGGGCGACACGCAGGACTTCGTGATGGTCAATGGCCCGGCCTTCGCGGCACCCGATGCGGCGAGCTTCCTCAAGAGCCTGAACCGCCTCGCCCGGACCACCGATCAGGCGACCTGGGCCAAGGTCGCTCTGTCCTCGGTGCTCCGCGGGGCCGAGAAGGTGCTCGAGGCCGCCGGCGGCGAGAGTGCCACGCTGAAGACCATGGGCGGCGCCCCGAACGTGCATCCGCTGGGCGAGAGCTACTTCAGCCAGACGGCCTTCCGGCACGGCGACTTCATCGCGAAATATCAACTGGTCCCCGTCTCGGGCAGCCTCACCCGCCTTACGGGCGAGGAGATCCCCGCCGCCGGCGCGCCGGACGCGCTGCGCGAGCGTGTGGCGCAGGATCTGGCCGAAGGCGGCGTCTGGGAGTTTCGCGTCCAGCTCTGCCGGAACGCCGAGACGATGCCGGTCGAGGATCCAAGCCGGATCTGGAGCGAGGAGGAGAGCCCCTTCGTGACGGTGGCGCGCCTGACCGCACCGCCGCAGCCGGGCTGGAGCGAAGCGCGGGCCGAGGCCGTCGACGATCCGATCCGCTTCTCGGTCTGGACAGGGCTTGCCGCGCACCGGCCGCTTGGCGCGATCAACCGCGTGCGGCTGGCGACCTACAGGCTCTCCTCCGACTATCGCGCGGCCTGCAACCGCTGCCCGATCCACGAGCCGGACCGGGTGGACCTGCCCTGACGATCACTTACTTGCGAACGGCTCGCAGATTATCCTTGAAGTTTTGCGAATGCCTCGCATTATCATCCCCGGAGGTGCGAGCATGAACATGCGACGGATCGGATGGGCCGCCTCGATGGCGACGCTCCTCATGGCAGGGCCGGCGCTCGCCGACCGGCTGAAGGTCGCCACGACCTTCACGGTCATCGCCGACATGGCGCAGAACGTGGCGGGCGACGCGGCCGAGGTGGTGTCGATCACCCGCCCCGGCGCCGAGATCCACGGCTACGAGCCCACGCCGCGCGATATCGTGCGCGCCTGGGACGCGGACCTGATCCTCTGGAACGGGCTCAATCTCGAGCTCTGGTTCGAGCAGTTCCTCTCCAACCTGAAGGATGTGCCGTCGGTGACGGTGAGCGACGGGATCGAGCCGCTGGCGGTCGCGGGCGGCGAATATCGCGGCAGGCCCAATCCGCACGCCTGGATGGGCCTCGACAATGCCATGATCTACATCGACAACATCGCCCGCGCGCTGGCCGAGGCCGATCCGGCCCATGCCGAGACCTATCGGGCCAATGCGGCAGGCTACAAGGAGCGGCTCCGGGCGACCATCGGGCCCCTGCGCGACCGGATCGCGGCCCTGCCCGAGGAGCGGCGCTGGCTCGTGACCTGCGAGGGCGCCTTTTCCTATCTCGCCCGCGACTTCGGGCTGAAGGAGCTCTATCTCTGGCCGATGAACACCGATCAGGTCGGCACGCCGCAGCAGGTGCGCACGGTGATCGACGGGGTGAAGGCCCACGCGATCCCGGCGGTCTTCTGCGAGAGCACGGTGAACAACGCCCCCGCCCGGCAGGTCGCGCGCGAGACGGGGGCGGCCTACGGCGGCATGCTCTATGTGGACAGCCTGAGCCCGCGCGACGGGCCGGTGCCGACCTATCTCGACCTCCTGCGGGTGACGGCCGAGACCATCGCGAACGGGCTGGAGGGCACGAGATGAGACCGGAGATCCCCTCGGCCGGGGCGGAGGCGGGCGCGGGCATCTCGGTCCGCGACGTGACCGTGACCTACCGCAACGGCCATACGGCGCTGCGCCATGCGAGCTTCTCGCTGCCGCGCGGGACGGTGGCGGCGCTCGTGGGCGTCAACGGGGCGGGCAAGTCCACGCTCTTCAAGGCGGTCATGGGCCTCGTGCCGGTGGGCTCGGGCGAGATCCGGCTGCTCGGTCGCACGGTGCCCGAGGCACTGCGGCAGAATCTCGTCGCCTATGTGCCGCAATCCGAGGAGGTGGACTGGACCTTCCCGGTGCTCGTCGAGGATGTGGTGATGATGGGCCGCTACGGCCACATGGGCTTCCTGCGCCGCCCGAAGGCCGCCGACCGCGCCGCCGTGGCCGAGGCGCTGGCCCGCGTCGGCATGGAGGGGCTGCGCCACCGCCAGATCGGCGAGCTCTCGGGCGGTCAGAGGAAGCGCGTGTTTCTCGCCCGGGCGCTGGCGCAGGAAGGGCAGGTGATCCTGCTCGACGAGCCCTTCACCGGCGTCGATGTCCAGACCGAGGGCGAGATCGTGGCCCTCCTGCGCGAATTGCGCGCCGAGGGGCGGGTGATGCTGGTTTCGACCCACAATCTCGGCTCGGTGCCGGAATTCTGCGACCGCACCGTGCTCGTGAAGGGCACCGTGCTGGCCTACGGGCCCACCGAGACCACCTTCACCCATGCCAATCTCGAGGCGGCCTTCGGCGGCGTGCTCCGGCGCTTCACCCTGTCGGGCACGCTCCTGCACGACGACGACGACCCGCGCGAGGTCAGCATCCTCACCGACGACGAGCGGCCCTTCGTGCAGTATGGCGGCCGCACCCACCGGCAGGAGGCCGAGGATGAGCGCGGCTGAGCTCTGGGAGCCGTTCCTCTACGGCTACATGACCAACGCCATGTGGGTCTCGGCGCTGGTGGGGGCGGTCTGCGCCTTCCTGTCCTGCTTCCTGATGCTGAAGGGCTGGTCGCTGATCGGCGACGCCCTCTCGCATTCCGTCGTGCCGGGCGTGGCGGGCGCCTATGTGCTGGGCCTGCCCTTCGCGCTCGGCGCCTTCCTTGCGGGCGGGCTCGCGGCGGGGGCCATGCTCTTCCTCTCCGGCCGCAGCGGGCTCAAGACCGACGTGGTAATCGGGCTGATCTTCACCTCCTTCTTCGGGCTCGGCCTCTTCATGATCTCGGTCGATCCGATGGCGATCTCGATCCAGACCATCATCATGGGCAACATCCTCGCCATCTCGCCCTACGACACGGCGCAGCTCGCGGTGATCGGGGTGGTCTCGCTCGCGATCCTGCTCGCGACATGGAAGGACCTGATGGTGACCTTCTTCGACGAGACCCACGCCCGTTCCATCGGGATCCGCACGGGGGCGATGAAGCTTCTGTTCTTCACGCTGCTCTCGGCCTCCATCGTGGCGGCGATGCAGACGGTGGGGGCCTTCCTCGTGATTGCCATGGTGGTGACGCCCGGCGCCACGGCCTACCTGCTCTGCGACCGCTTCCCGCGCCTGCTGACGCTGGCCGTGGCCATCGGAGCCGCCACGGGCTTCCTCGGGGCCTACATCTCCTATTTCCTCGACGGGGCCACGGGGGCGGTGATCGTGACGCTGCAGACGGCGCTCTTCCTGCTGGCCTTCACCTTCGCGCCCAAGCACGGGATGCTGGCCGCCCGCCGCCGCGCTGCCGAGGCGCTGGAGCAGCCATGACCGAGACGCTCCTCTTCCCGTTCCAGTTTCCCTTCATGCAGAACGCCTTCCTCGTCTGCCTGCTGGTGGCGGTGCCGACGGCGCTTCTCTCCTGCCTTCTGGTCCTGAAGGGCTGGGCGCTGATGGGCGATGCCATCAGCCACGCCATCCTGCCGGGCGTGGTGCTGGCCTATATCGCGGGCGTGCCGCTGCTGGTGGGCGCCTTCGGCGCGGGCATGGCCTGCGCGCTCGTCACGGGCTTCCTCGCGGGCAACAGCCGGGTCAAGCAGGACACGGTGATGGGCGTGGTCTTCGCCGGCATGTTCGGGCTGGGGCTGCTGCTCTACACCTCCATCGAGACGGACGTGCATCTCGACCATATCCTCTTCGGCAACATGCTGGGCGTGGGACCCGAGGATCTTCTGGTCTCGGGGGCGATCTCGGCGGGCGTGACGGGGGCGCTCCTGCTCACCTGGAAGGATCTGCTTCTCCATGCGTTCGATCCGGCGCAGGCGCGGGCCTCGGGCCTCAGGGTGGGGCTGCTGCATTACGGCCTCCTGACCGCGCTCGCGCTGACCATCGTGGCCACGCTGACCGCCACCGGCCTCATCCTCGCCGTGGGCCTGCTGATCGCGCCGGGAGCCATCGCCTTCCTGACGGTGCGGCGCTTCGGGCCGATGCTGATCGTTGCGGTGGCGGTCTGCCTTGCCGCGATGCTGGCCGGCACCTATGCGAGCTTCTTCCTCGACAGCGCCCCCGCCCCCACCATCATCCTGATCCTGAGCGGGATCTTCGTGCTGGCCTTCCTCGCCCGGCTGCGGCGTAACCGGCGCGCGGCGCTCAGCGCGGCAGCCCCGCCTCGCTGAGCAGCGCCGCCAGCTCCACCGCATTGCGCGCCCCCATCTTCGCAATGAGGCGCGAGCGGTGCAGCTCGACCGTGCGCATGGCGATGCCCAGCGTGTCGGCGATCTGCTTGTTGAGCCGCCCCTGCAGCATCAGCCGCAGCACCTCCTCCTCGCGCGCGGACAGGGTGGCGAGGCGGCGCGCCACATCCTCGCGCGCGCCGCTGTGGGCCAGCTGCGCGGCATGGGCCTCGATGGCGGCGAGCACCAGATCGACCAGCGCATTGTCGTTGAAGGGCTTCTCGACGAAATCGAAGGCGCCGGCCTTCAGCGCGCGCACCGCCACCGGCACATCGGCATGGCCGGTGAGGAAGATCACCGGCGCGGCGCAGCCCGCCGCGCGCAGCCGGTCGAACGTGTCCGGCCCCGAGATGCCCCCCATCCGCACGTCGAGCATGATGCAGGCGCAGTCGGGCAGCGGCAGCGCCTCGAGAAAGGCCTCGCCCGAGGGCCAGCCCTGCACGCGCAGCCCCCGCGAGGCGAAGAGAAACGAGAGCGCGTCGCGGATCGCCTCGTCATCGTCGATGATATGGACGCACCCTGTCATTCGGCGGCCACTCCTTCTTCGGCGGCGGCGGGCAACGCCACCCGGAACACGGTGCCCCCGCCCTCGCGCGGGCGGTGGGTCAGGCGGCCGCGGTGCATCTCGACGATGGTGCGGCAGATGTTCAGCCCGATGCCCATACCCTCGGCCTTGGTCGAGGTGAAGGCGTCGAACAGCCGGTCGGCCACCTCGGGCGCGATGCCGGGGCCCCGGTCGGCCACCTCGATCACGGCGCGCGCGGGCCCGGGGCGGAGGCTCACGGTCAGCGCATCGACGGCTCCCGCCTCGCCCATCGCCTCGATGCCGTTGCGCATGAGGTTGATGAGGAGCTGCTCGAGCAGGATCCGGTCGGCGAGCACAAGCGGCGCGGGCGCCACGTCGACCGCGATCCGCACCCCGCGCACCCGCGCATCCGCCTCGAGGAAACCGGCGGTCTCGCGCACGACCGTCGCCAGATCGAGCGCCGAGAACCGCGGCTCGCGCTTGCGCACGAGATCCTGGATCCGGCGGATGATCTGGCCCGCCCGGTCGGCCTGATGCGAGAGCTTGGCCAGCGCCGACGACAGAAGCGCCGGATCCGCCCGCTCCTGCCGCAGGAGGTTCGCGGCCCCCGCCGCATAGCTCGCGATGGCGGCGAGCGGCTGGTTCAGCTCATGCGCCAGCGTCGAGGCCATCTCGCCCAGCGTCACCAGACGGCCCGTCCGCGCAAGGCTCTCCTCCTGCTCGCGGGCGAGGCGGGCGGCGCGGCGGGCCTCGGTGATGTCGATGATCGAGCCCATCCAGCCGCGGTGCATCCCCTTCGCGTCGATCAGCGGCGCCTCGTAGACCTGCACGTCGATCTCGGTCCCGTCGCTGCGGCGGAAGCGGGTCTCGAAGGCCTGCGGCTCGGCGCCGCCCACGGCCAGCGCCCGCTGGCGGCGCAGGGTTTCCTCGATCCGGTCGGGGGCCCAGTAGGGCATGGGCTGGTCGTGGCCGACCAGATCCTCGGCATTCCACCCCACGAGCTTGCAGAAGGCGGAATTGACATAGAGCACCCGCCCCGCATGGTCCTTGGCGCGCAGGCCCACGGTCAGGCTCTCCTCCATCGAGCGGCGGAAGGCCATCTCCTCGTTCAGCCGCAGTTCGGCCGCACGCCGCCGCTGCGCGTTGCGGTAAAGGGCGAGGAGCGCGAGGATCGCGAAGGCCGCCAGCCCCGCGATGGCCGCGGGCAGGAGGGCACGGGCGAAGGGCGCGGCCCCCTCGTAGGAGGTGATGCGCAGCACCGCGCCCGGAAGCGGCGGATCGAAGCTGATCGAATGGCTGGGGCCTTCCGGCTCGGGCGTCCCGCGCGAACGGCGGGCCCGCACCGAGTCGCTGCCGTCGAGCAGCCAGACCGCATATTGCTCGGCGATCCACCAGGGGATGTGTCGCTCGAGCATCAGGGGCAGCGAGACGGTGGCGGTGATGACCTCGTCCGAGCCCTGCGGCCGCAGGCCCATCGTCACCGTCTGCCCGTCCATCAGCGCATAGACCGGGCGGGCCCGGGCCTCGGCGCGCCGGAGCTGCGCGGCCAGCTCCTCGTCGGCGCGGGTGTCGGCGGGGCCCGGCACGGCCCGACGGATGCCGCCCTCCGCATCGTGCCAGACGATCGAGAGGATCTCGGGATTGGCCGCGATATGGGCCCGTGCCCGCGCCTCGAGCACGGCGGGCGCCGTGCCGCCCGCCTCGTCCAGCCCAAGGCGCGCCAGCATGTCCTCGTCGACCGAGAGCTGGAAGCGCAGCGTCTGCTCGACCCAGAGCGCGTCGGTCGCAAGCTTGGTGCGGATCTGCTCGGTCTCGCTGCGGCCCGCGATCCAGACCGAGGCCGCCACCAGCGCCACCAGCGCGACGATGGCCACCAGCGGCATGAGCGAGAGCAGATCCACGCGGCCACGGTCCGCGGGCGGATCGAGCGCCCACGGCTCGCTCGGGCGTGCGCCCGCCTGCCGGCCTGTCCGCTCTTCCACCCGTCCTCCCTCGCGCCGCCCCGCCTGCGACAAGCTGTCGTCCCTGCGGCCCCTTGCGGAAACCCACAATAGCGGCAGGCCGTCGCGACTGGCAAGGAAGGGCAGGACCGCCGGGAGGGCGGCACAGAGGAGGATACCCATGTTGACCCGTCGCAGCCTCGCCGCTCTGGCAGGCGCCGCCGCGCTGGCGCTCGCCGCCGCCGTGCCGGCTCTCGCCCAGCCGATCGTCATCAAGTTCAGCCACGTCGTCGCCCCCGACACGCCGAAGGGCAAGGGCGCCACGAAGTTCGAGGAACTGGCGGAGAAATACACCGACGGCGCGGTGGATGTCGAAGTCTACCCCAACAGCCAGCTCTACAAGGACAAGGAAGAGCTCGAGGCGCTGCAGCTCGGCGCCGTCCAGATGCTCGCCCCGTCGCTGGCCAAGTTCGGCCCGCTCGGCGTGCAGGATTTCGAGGTCTTCGACCTGCCCTACATCTTCAAGGGCTATGACGCGCTGCACACCGTGACCAACGGCGAAGTGGGCAAGATGCTGTTCTCGAAGCTCGAGGACAAGGGCATCAAGGGCCTCGCCTACTGGGACAACGGCTTCAAGATCATGTCGGCCAACAGCCCGATCGCCACGCCCGACGACTTCCTCGGGCTGAAGATGCGCATCCAGTCCTCGAAGGTGCTCGAGGCGCAGATGAACGCGCTCGGCGCGGTGCCGCAGGTCATGGCCTTCTCCGAGGTCTATCAGGCGCTGCAGACCGGCGTCGTGGACGGCACCGAGAACCCGCCCTCGAACATGTATACCCAGAAGATGCACGAGGTGCAGAAGCACGCCACGGTCTCGAACCACGGCTACCTCGGCTATGCGGTGATCGTGAACAAGCAGTTCTGGGACGGCCTGCCCGAAGAGGTGCGCGCCGGGCTCGAGAAGGCGCTGACCGAAGCCACCGACTATGCCAACGGCATCGCCAAGGAAGAGAACGACAAGGCGCTGCAGGCGATGAAGGACGCGGGCACGACCGAGTTCCACGAGCTGACCCCCGAAGAGCTCGCGGCCTGGGAAGAGGTGCTCGCCCCCGTCCATGAGGAAATGGCCGGCCGCATCGGTGCCGAGACCATCGCCGCCGTGAAGGCCGCGACCGGGACCAACTGACCCATCCGACCTCTCCCGGGCAGCCGGCCGCGCCGGCTGCCCGCCTTTCCCTTTCCCGCAACATCCTAGCCACAGGAGGCCCGCCATGATGCGCCTTCTCGACCGGCTGGAGGAAACGCTCATCGCCTCGCTCATCGCGGCGGCGACAGGGCTGATCTTCGTCTCGGTCGTCCAACGCTATTCGCTGGGCCTTCTGGCCGATGGCGTGGCCTTCTTCCGTGGCCACGACATGCCCGAGCTCTCGGCCATGATGCGCAGCGCCTATCTCGGCCTGCGCGAGTTCAACCTCGTCTGGGCGCAGGAGCTCTGCATCATCCTGTTCGTCTGGATGGCGAAGTTCGGCGCGGCCTACGGGGTGCGGACCGGCATCCATGTCGGCATCGACGTGCTCATCAACAAGCTCGACGAGCGCAAGCGCGGCTTCTTCATCCTGCTGGGTCTCGGGGCGGGCGCGCTCTTCACCGGGATCATCGCGACGCTCGGCGGCAATTTCGTCTGGCACATGGCCCAGACCAGCGCGATCTCGCCCGATCTCGAGCTGCCGATGTGGCTCGTCTATCTGGCGATCCCGCTCGGCTCGGCGCTGATGTGCTTCCGCTTCCTGCAGGTGGCGGTGATCTTCGCGCGCACGGGCGAGCTGCCCCATCACGACCATGGCCATGTCGAGGGCGTGGACACAGAGGACGAGGGGATCGACGTGCTCGGCAGCACCTTCCTCAAGTCGCCGCTGACGCCGCGCGACCTCGTCGAGAAGCCGAAGGACGAATGAGATGAACGCAGCCCTCATCTTCGGCGGTCTCATCGCCCTCATGCTGACCGGCATGCCGATCTCGATCGCGCTCGGCCTGACGGTTCTGACCTTCCTCTTCACCATGACGGCCGTGCCGATCGACACGGTGGCGCTGAAGCTCTTCACCGGCATCGAGAAGTTCGAGATCATGGCGATCCCGTTCTTCATCCTCGCGGGGAACTTCCTGACCCACGGCGGGGTGGCGCGGCGGATGATCGCCTTCGCCACCTCGATGGTGGGCCACTGGCACGGGGGCCTCGGCCTCGGCGGCGTCTTCGCCTGCGCCCTCTTCGCCGCCGTCTCGGGCTCTTCGCCCGCGACCGTGGTGGCCATCGGCTCGGTCATCCTGCCCGCCATGGTGGCGCAGGGCTTCCCCACCCGCTTCGGCGCGGGCGTCATCACCACGAGCGGCGCGCTCGGCATCCTGATCCCGCCGTCCATCGTGATGGTGATGTATTGCGTGGCCACCTCGGGGATGATGGTCGAGGGGCCGGACGGCACCATCGTCGATGCGGCCTCGGTGGGCGAGATGTTCATCGCGGGCGTGATCCCGGGGATCATGCTGGCGGGCGCGCTCGCCCTCACCACCTGGTATCGGGCCTGGAAGAACGACTATCCCCGCCTGCCGAAGGCCAGCTGGGGCGAACGCTGGCAGGCCTTCCGCCGGGCGATCTGGGGCCTCCTGCTCATCGTGATCGTGATGGGCGGCATCTATACCGGCACCTTCACCCCCACCGAAGCCGCCGCCATGAGCGCCGTCTATGCCTTCGTGATCGCGGTCTTCGTCTACAAGGACATGGGGCTCAGGGACGTGCCGCGGGTGCTGCTCGCCTCGGCCAACATGTCGGCGATGCTGCTCTACATCATCACCAATGCGGTGCTGTTCAGCTTCCTGCTCACGCACGAGAACATCCCGCAGGCGCTCGGCCAGTGGATGGTGGATTCGGGCCTGACCTGGTGGATGTTCCTCATCGCGGTGAACATCATCCTGCTCGCGGCCGGCAACTTCATGGAGCCCTCCTCCATCGTGCTCATCATGGCGCCGATCCTGTTCCCGGTGGCCGTGCGGCTCGGGATCGACCCGGTGCATTTCGGGATCATGATCATCGTGAACATGGAGGTCGGCATGTGCCACCCGCCCGTGGGGCTGAACCTCTATGTGGCCTCGGGCATCACCAAGATGGGCATCACCGAGCTCACCATCGCGGTCTGGCCGTGGCTGCTGACGATGCTGGCCTTCCTCCTGCTCGTGACCTACGTCCCGCAGATCTCGCTCTTCCTGCCGCATCTGCTGGGCATGCGCTGACCGCGAAGGTCCGGCGCCTTGACGGAGAACCCGGACGCCTGCCGACGGAAGTCGGCAGGCGTTCGACATTTGCAGGGGGGCGCCTCCTCGGGCCCGGTCTTCCGAAAGGCCCCGAGGCGCGGGCCTCAGGCCTCCGCGATCATCGCCTTGATGGCCGCGCCATGGCCGTCCTTCGCGCCGAGCGCATCGGCCGCCAGCGCCGCGGCCTCGGCCAGAAGCGCCTCGGGCGCCACGATCCGGTCGAGAAGACCCCAGGCCAGCGCCTCCTCGGCCGAGGCCTTCACGCCGCCCATCAGGATCATCTTGGCCCGCGCGGGCCCCGCCAGCGCCTTCAGCCGCCGCACGTCCGACGGCTGCGGCCGGAAGCCGAGCTTCATCACCGGATAGAAGAGCTTCGTTCCCGGCACGGCGATCCTCAGATCGCAGGCGAGCGCCATCCCCATGGCCCCGCCCGCCAGCGTGCCATTCAGCGCGGCGACGGTCAGGCAGGGCAGAGCCGCCACCGCCGCCGACACGCGCTCCCACACCGGGTCGACCGCGAGCCCCGCCCGCGCCTCGTCGAGATCGGCCCCGGCCGAGAAGACGCGCCCCTCGCCGGTCAGGACCAGCGCCCGCACGCCGTCGGCCGCGGCCTGCGCCACCGCCGCCTCGATCTCGAGCAGCATGGCCTTCGTCAGCGCATTGGCCTTGTCCGGCCGGTCGAGCGTCAGGGTCCGAAGCCCCTCCGCCTCCGCGATGCGGATCATGCGCCGAGCCCCACCGCCCGCCGGATCGCCTCGTCGCGCAGCGAGATCTCCTGCCCGAGCCACTTGTCCGCGCCCGGGCCGCACATCCACAGAAGCGCCTTCGCCGGCCAGTCGGCCGGGATATGGACCGAGGGATCGAGACGGCTCACCGGGTTGATGCCGCTCTCGCGGATCTTGTCCTGCATCTCGGTCGCGACCGTCCCGGGCGACAGGCCCAGGATGCGGATGCGGTGGACCGCCTCCTCGAGATGGGCGCAGCGGGTCAGCATGGCCGCGCCCGCCTTCGAGCTGCAATAGGCGCTCCAGCCCTCGAGCGCATTCTGCGCCGCGCCGGAACTCACGGTGATGATGGTGCCGCCCCTGGCGCGCATGTACGGCACCGCCGCCCGCATCCCGTGGAAGACGCCCTTGAGGTTGACGTCGATGGCGCGGTCCCAGGCGTCGGGATCGGCATCCGCCAGCCGCGCGATGGGCTCGATCACGCCCGCATTGTTGATGAGCACGTCGATCCGGCCCGCCGTCTCGACCACCCGGTCGATCGCCGTCTGCACCGAGGCCCGGTCGGCCACATCGCAGGTCAGGGCGAAGGCGCCCTGCCCCGCCTCGGCCGCCAGCGCCTCGATCTCGGCCCCGCTGCGGGAGAGGAGCGCGACGCGCGCGCCCGCCGCCGCGAAGACGCGCACCGCGGCCGCTCCGATCCCGCGGCTGGCCCCGGTGATTGCCACGACCTTGCCCTGCATGTTGCCCATTGCGCTGCTCCTTCCCTGGCCTTCTGACAAACGTGTTAGCCGATCCTTGCATTCGACGGAAAGGCTTGACCCTCCAGGACCCACGGAAGAATGTGGGCCGATTGTTCGCGTTGGGGAAGGCATATGACGTATTTCAGCACACTGGCAGGCACCACCGCTCTGGCGACGCTGGTTGCGGCGGGATCGGCGCAGGCCGATGTGACGCCCGAGCAGGTGTGGCAGAGCTGGCAGGAGCTCGGCGCCACCTACGGCCAGACCCTGACCGCCGCGAACCAGAGCCGGACGGGCGACACGCTGAAGCTGCAGGATGTGCGGATGCATTTCGCGCAGGACGGCACCGTGGTCGAGGGCACGATCCCCGAGGTGAACCTGACGCAGCGCGGCGACGGCACGGTGGAGATCACCATGTCGCCGGAGTTCCCCGTCGAGATGACGATCCCGAACGAGCCCGATGCCGAAAATCCCGCTCCCGAGCCGACCGAGCTCGCGCTGGCCCTGCGCCAGCCCGGCATGGTGATGGTCGCGGGCGGCGACGATCTGGCCACCACGCTCGCCTTCGACGCGCCCTCGACCACCATCGCCGTCACGGAAGTGGACGGCGTCTCGGCCCGCGAGATGAACCTCACGGCCGAGATGACGATGAGCGACGTGGCCGGCACCTACCGCACCGAGGGCACCGACACGCGCTCCATCACGAACGACTTCACGGCCGCGGTGGCCGAGATGACCTTCGCGATGACCGACCCCGAGACGAAGGGCAAGGTCAATGTCCGCGCCAGCGCCACCGACCTCAAGGGCACCTCCAGCGGGAAAATGGTGGGCACGCTCGGCATGGCCGACATGGCGGCGGCGCTGCAGGCGGGGGCGGCCTCGACCGGCAGCTTCACCTATGGCCCGGCCACGCTCGAGTTCGACTTTGCCGATGCGACCGACAAGGGCAAGGGGTCGGCCAGCGCCGCGGGCGGCAATCTCGACGTGTCGATGAGCGGCGACAGCCTTTCCTACGGCGGCGGGACGAAGAATGTGAGCCTCACCCTCAGCGGCAGCCAGATCCCGTTCCCGCAGTTCAACATGAGCTACGCCGAGGCCGCCTTCCAGCTGCTGACGCCGGTCACGACCTCCGAAGAGCCGCAGGACTTCCGCCTGCTCACCCGGCTCGTCAACTTCAAGGTCTCGGACGAGATCTGGGCCATGTTCGATCCCCAGGCGCAGCTGCCGCGGGATCCGGCGACGCTGGTGCTCGATGCCAAGGGCAAGGCGCGGCTCGACATCGACCTGCTCGATCCCAAGCAGGTCGAGACGCTGGGCGAGAAGGCCCCGGGCCAGATCGAGGCGCTCGATCTGGATCAGCTGCAGCTCACGATCGCGGGCGCGGACCTGACCGGCGACGGCAGCCTCACCTTCGACAACAGCGACACGACGACCTTCGGCGGCGTGCCTGCGCCCACGGGACAGATCGACCTGAAACTGGTGGGTGGCAACGCCCTGATCGACAAGCTGGTCAGCATCGGGATCGTGCCGCAGGATCAGGCGATGGCCGCGCGCATGATGCTCGGCCTTTTTGCCCGTCCGGGCGAGGGCGAGGACACGCTGACCTCGACGCTCGAGTTCAAGGACAAGGGCTTCTACGCCAACGGCCAGCGCCTCCAGTAAGCTCGGCGCCCCCGCCCTGCGGCGGGGGCGGCCCTCCATTCCGCGGGATCGCGGCCCCGCGCCACGGCGCACCTCTCTGGCCCGGCCGTCCCATCGGGCAGTCTGCGCGCCTTCCGATCAGTCCGACCGAACGCCGTTCCATCAGACAGACCGCGCGCCGTCCCATCGGCGCGCACCTCTTCCCGACGGAACGTCGGTTCCTGCGGCTCCGGCGCTTGTCACGACGGGCGCGCCCGATTACCTCGGGACGGAACCCAGAGGAGCCAGCCCATGACCGAACCGCTCGACCGCCTGACCGACCGGCTGCTGCAGGTCGCCCGCAGCGCCGGAGCAGAGGCCGCCGATGCGATCGCGGTGCGCGGCACGTCGCTCTCCATCGACATCCGCGAGCGCGCGCTGGAGCAGGCCGAGCGGGCCGAGAGCGTCGAGGTGGGCCTGCGCGTGCTCCTCGGCGGCCGGCAGGCCTGCGTTTCGGCCTCCGACATCTCCGAGGCCACCCTTTCGGCCATGGCCGAGCGCGCGGTCGCCATGGCGCGGGAAGCGCCCGACGATCCCTGTGCGGGCCTCGCCGACCCCGCCGAGATCGCGCGCGGATGGGATCTGGCGGCGCTCGAGCTGGTCGATCCGTCCGACGAGCCCTCGCCTGCGGCCCTGGAGGAGGATGCCCGCGCGGCCGAGGCCGCGGCGCTCGAGACGGCCGGCATCTTTCAGGTCGAGGCGGGCGGCGCCTGGTCGCGCCGCGAGATGCATCTGGCGGCCAGCAACGGCTTTTCCGGCGGCTATGCGCGCAGCTCGCGCTCGATCTCGGCCGTGGCCTTCACCGGCTCGGGCACGCAGATGGAGCGCGACTGGGCGGCCGAGACCCGCATCTTCGGCGCGGACCTGCCGGCGGCCGCCGAGGTGGGCCGCCTCGCCGCCGAACGCGCCATGGCCCGCAAGGGCTCGCGCAAGCCGCCCACCGGCAGCTTCCCGGTGCTCTATGACGAGCGCATCGCGGCCTCGCTGATGAGCCACCTGTTGTCAGCTGTCAACGGCGCCACCATCGCCCGCGGCGGCTCGTGGCTGCGCGACGCGCTGGGACAGCAGGTGCTGCCCGCGCATCTGTCCTTCATCGAAGATCCGCTGCGGCCGCGCACCGGCTCGTCGCGCCCCTTCGATGGCGAGGGGCTGCCCACGCGCCGCCGCGCCATCGTCGAGAACGGGATCCTGACCGGCTGGACGCTCGACCTCGCCACCGCGCGGAAGCTGAAGATGGCGAGCACGGCCAATGCTGCGCGCTCGACCTCGCAGCCGCCCTCGCCCTCGGTCTCGAACACCGAGCTCACGCCCGGCACGGCCACGCGGGCCGAGCTGCTGGCAGAGATGGGGACGGGCCTTCTCGTGACCTCGCTCATGGGCTCGTCGATCAACGGCAACACGGGCGACTATTCGCGCGGCGCGTCGGGCTTCTGGGTCGAGCGCGGCGAGATCGTGGGGCCGGTGAACGAATGCACCATCGCGGGTAACCTGCGCGACATGCTGCGGACCATCGTGCCCGCGAACGATGCGCGGCCGCACCTGTCCAGCCGGGTGCCGAGCCTCCTCGTGGAGGGCCTCACGATTGCCGGCGCGTGACCTCGCGCTGCTGAGCGAGGCCGCGCGGGCGGCGGGGCCGGTCGCGCTCCGCTACTGGAAGAATGCGCCCCGCGCGTGGGAGAAGGACGGGAATGCGGGGCCGGTGACCGAGGCCGACCTCGCGGTGAACCAGGCGCTCGAGCAGAGGCTCCGCTCGGCACGGCCCGATTACGGCTGGCTTTCGGAGGAGAGCGCCGACAGCGGAGAGCGGCAGGGGGCCGAGCGCGTCTTCATCGTCGATCCCATCGACGGGACGCGCGCCTTCATGGCGGGCGAGGATACTTTTGCCGTCTCGCTCGCCGTGGCCGAGGCAGGGCGGATCGTGGCCGCGGCGGTCTATCTGCCGGCGCTCGACCGGCTCTATACCGCGGGCGAGAGCGCGCCTGCGCTGCGCGACGGGCAGCCCATCGCCGCCAGTCAGCGCACCGAGACCCAAGGCGCCACGCTCCTGGCCACGCGCCACACGCTCGGCGACAGCCACTGGCCCGGGGGCGTGCCGGATGTAAAGCGCAGCTTTCGCGCCTCGCTCGCCTTCCGGCTCTGTCTCGTTGCCGAGGGGCGGCATGACGGGATGCTCATGCTGCGTCAGGCATGGGAATGGGATATAGCCGCAGGCAGCCTGATCGCCGCCCGCGCGGGCGCCGCCGTCTCCGACCGGTTCGGCCAGCCGCTGACCTTCAACGGCAGCCCTCCGCAGACCCCCGGCGTGATCGCCGCCGCCCCGGGCGTGCATGCGGATCTGCTGCGTCGTCTCATGCCCTGATTGCGGGACGAGACCCCGGACGGTCCCCGGCGCCCCTTCGGCTGTGAAAAAGCTGGGCGGGGAAAGAGCGGTTCAGCCGGGCCGCATCTCCTGCCGCCTTCGACTGTGGCGGAGCCGAGCGGGTAAAAGAGCGGGTCTGTCCGACTCCGGTCCTCTGCCCCGCCTCGTGATCCTGCCGAAGCTGTGAGCGCGCCGCTCCGAGGCGCACGGCAGGCGTCACCGCCAAGGCAACGCCCGCCGCAGGCCCTCACTTGTTCGTGCGGCCGCGCTGGTTGGGATCGATCCCGCCCCAGGGGTTCGTGTCGTTCATCACGTCGCCTTCGAACGTATTCTCGCCCTCCATCGGCGCCTCGCCGCGCCGCAGACCTGTCGAGCGCCCGATGCCCGGATCGCCCTTGAGGTCGGCGTCGAAGGGCTGCTTCGTCTTCGGATGCTTGCTGGACATGGATCCGTCTCCTCTTTCTGGAAGGAGGAAAACCGGGTGCGTCCGCCCTCTGTTCCGGCGCGGGCCGGGGATCGGCAAGCCCTCGCCGCACGGAACTTCGGCGGCGCCCGTCGGTTGCGCCCGCCCACCCTGCCCAACAGGAGGCTCCGATGACCCACCATCCCAAACCGCCGTTCCCCGATCAGGAACAGCCGATGCCCGGCAAGACCTCCCGCCTCGATCCGCAACCCGATCACGGAGAGAAGAGCTATCGCGGCTCGGGTCGCCTGCAGGACATGAAGGCGGTCATCACCGGCGCGGACAGCGGCATCGGCCGGGCCGTGGCGCTGGCCTTCGCGCGCGAGGGGGCGGACGTGCTGATCTCCTACCTGTCCGAGGACGAGGATGCGGCCGAGACCGAGCGGCTGGTGACGGAAGCCGGGCGCAAGGCGGTTCTGGTGCGCGGCGACCTTCAGGACGCGGCCCACTGCCGCGCCGTGATCGACCGTGCCGTCGAGGAATTCGGCCGGATCGACCTCCTCGTGAACAATGCCGCCCATCAGGCGAGCTTCTCCGATCTGGGCGACATCCCGGACGACGAATGGGAGCTGACCTTCCGCGTGAACATCCATGCGATGTTCTATCTGTCGAAGGCGGCGGTGCCGCATATGGGCCCGAACAGCGCGATCATCAACACGGCCTCGGTCAATGCCGATTCGCCGAGCCCGCATCTTCTGGCCTATGCCACCACCAAGGGCGCGATCCAGAACTTCACCGGCGGCCTCGCCCAGATGCTGGCCGAGAAGGAGATCCGGGTGAACTGCGTGGCGCCGGGCCCGATCTGGACGCCGCTCATCCCCTCGACCATGCCTGCGGAGAAGGTGAAGAACTTCGGAACGCAGGTGCCCATGCAGCGGCCGGGACAGCCCGCGGAACTGGCCACGGCCTATGTGATGCTGGCCGATCCGCTCTCGAGCTACACGTCGGGGGCGACCATCGCGGTGACGGGCGGCAAGCCCATCATCTGACCGGCTTCCGGCGGCCCGGCGCCAAGGGGCCGGGCGCTGCCTTGCCTGTCCGCGCGCGCGAGGAGCTGCCTGTCCGGCGTGGCGCGCTGCGCCAGGGGGCAGGCCCTTGGGCGGCCTCGAAACTTGACTGTTTTCGTAAACATAAGTAGAGCACGGGCAGCCGTGACCTTGCTGCGACTCGACCTTGCGTCGCGAGCGGGAGACAAGCCAGAACATCAAGCTCCGCGCCCCGCGCGGCCGAAGACCGGAAGACCTCATGGCCTTGCTCTTGCGTTCGATCCTGCTGATCCTTCTGACCGCCGCCGCGGCCCAGGCGCAGGAGCAGCCTCCCGCCGTCCCCGATCTCGCGCCCCAGATGCAGGCGCCCGCGCCCGAGACGGCGGCACCCGCTCCGGCCCTGCCCCCGGCCGCGCCCGAGGCGGGCCCGGCGCTCGATGCGCCCGCGGCCCCGGCCAGCCCCGAAGCGCAGGGCTCGCAGGCGCCCGCCGATGCGGCCGACGCACAGGAGGCCCCGGCACCGGCGGGCGAGCCCGAGGCGCCGGCGGCCGCGGGGGCAGATCCCGCCCCGGCCGCCTTCGACACCGAAGCCGCAGAGGCGCCTGTTGGGCCGGGCCTTCCGATCCCGCACGATCTGACGCCCTGGGGCATGTTCGAGGCCGCGCACTGGGTGGTGCAGGCGGTGATGATCCTGCTCGCCGCGGCCAGCTTCGTGACCTGGACGGTGCTTCTCTTCAAGCTGGTCGAGATCGCCATCGCCCGCCGCAGGCTGGCGCGGACCGCGGCCACCGTGGAGACCTCGGCCACGCTCGAGGAGGCGGTCCGGCGTCTTGCGGGGCGCAAGGATCCGGCCGCCTTCATGGCGCGGGCGAGCTTCGAGGAACTGCAACGCTCGGACGCGGCGCTCGATCTGGCCGGCACGGCGGGCCTGAAGGAGCGCGTGCGCTCGATCCTCGAGCGGGTCGAGGCGCAGGCGGGCGAACGGCTGCGGCGCGGCATCGGGCTTCTGGCCACCATCGGCTCGGTCGGGCCCTTCGTCGGGCTGTTCGGCACGGTCTGGGGCATCATGAACGCCTTCATCGGCATCTCGCAGAGCCAGACGACGAACCTCGCCGTGGTGGCCCCCGGCATCGCCGAGGCGCTGCTGGCCACGGGCCTCGGCCTCGTGGCGGCCATTCCGGCCGTGGTGATCTACAACCATTTCGTGCGGTCCATCGCCTCGTGGCGGCTGAGCCTCGCCGATGCGGGCGCCGCCATCGAGCGGATGCTGAGCCGCGATCTCGACTACCGCAGCGCCGGGAGGTCCTGAGCCATGGCGGGGTTCCGCGGCAGCGACGGCGACGATCTGAACCACGAGATCAACGTCACGCCCTTCATCGACGTGATCCTCGTGCTGCTCATCATCTTCATGGTGGCGGCGCCCCTCTCGACGGTGGATGTGCCGGTCGATCTGCCGGGCTCGACCGCGAGCCAGAGCCAGCGGCCGGAAGAGCCGATTTTCCTCACGCTGCAGAAGGATCTGACGCTGTCGCTGAAGAACACGGCCATCGCGCGCGCGGCGCTGCAGGCGGATCTCGACGCGGCGACGCAGGGCAATCGCGACACGCGGATCTTCCTGCGCGCGGATGAGGCGGTGCCCTACGGCGACCTGATGGAGGTGATGAACCTGCTGCGCGGCGCGGGCTACCTGAAGGTGGCGCTGGTCGGGCTGGAGGCGCTTCCGGGAGGCACGCCATGAGCCATTATGCGGACTGGCGGCAGAGCCTCGGGCCCGGACGGCTGCGGCGCGAGGCGGCGGGCTGGTCGCTCGCCGCGCTGACGGTGGCGGCGACAGCGACCGCCGCGGCCACGGCGGCCTTCCGCGTCGAGGAGCTGGGCCACCGGGATGCCCTGCAGGAGGCGCTCTATCTCGATCTCGAGCCGGTGCCCCCTGCCCCTGCGGCGCTGGCCGCCCCCGAGGCGGCGCCCGAGGTGCCGCAGGTCGAGGCGCCCGTCGCCCCGGAGCCCGAGGAGATCGCCGAGCAGGAACCGGAGCTGGCTCCGCCGCCGCCCGACGTCCGGCCGTCGGCCGAGACGGTGGACCTGCCCGACATTCCGGTGCCCACCTCCGAGACCTTCGCCTACGACCCACCGCCCCCGCCGCCGCCCGAAGAGGAAGAGGTGGCCGAGATCCCGCCCGATGCGCGCCCGATGCCGCGCCCCGAGCGCACGCCGCCGCCCGAGAAAAAGCCCGATCCGCCGAAGCGCGAGGTGAAGAAGGCCGCCGCTCCGCCGCCGCAGCAGGCCGCAGCGCCGACCCGCTCGACGGGCAGTGCCGCCGCGGTGGCCTCGCGCGGGCAAGTGCAGAACCTGACGGCGAAATGGGGCGCCGAGATCCGCAAGCGCATCCAGCGCCACACGCGCGGCGCGCGCGGTCAGGCGGGCGAGGTGACGGTGCGGCTGACGGTGTCGCAGGGCGGCGCGCTCGGCGGCGCGTCGGTGGTCCGCTCGTCGGGCAATCCGCGGATCGACCAGCTCGCGCTGCGCGCGGTGCAGTCGGCAGGCCGGTTCCCGGCTGCGCCGGCGGCGCTGACCGATCCGCAGTATACCTTCACCCTGCCGATCACCTTCGCGCGCTGAGGCCGCGGAGGAGCGCTCCGGCGAGGGCGCGCCTGCCGCCCTGCTCCTCCGGGCAGCAGGGGAGCATCTCGCGCCCCCGACATCCGGCGATCTTCGCCGGGGCACGCCCGCCGTCAGGATGCGGGTTGCGGCCCGTAACAAAAGGCCCGCGCCTCACGGGCAGCGGGCCTCGCTCCTCGGAAAGCGTGAATGATCAGTCGGCGGTGGGCCAGGTCGGGTAGAACAGGCCGGCGGGCGAGAGGGTGAAGATCTCGCAGCCATCGGCGGTCACGCCTACCGAATGTTCGAACTGCGCCGACAGCGACTTGTCGCGGGTGACGGCGGTCCAGTCGTCGGCGAGCACCTTCGTCTCGGGGCGGCCGAGGTTCACCATCGGCTCGATGGTGAAGATCATGCCCTCTTCCAGCACGGGCCCGGTGCCGGGGCGGCCGTAGTGCAGCACGTTCGGCGGCGCATGGAAGACACGCCCGAGACCGTGGCCGCAGAAGTCGCGCACGACCGACATGCGGTTGTTCTCGACATAGGTCTGGATCGCCGCGCCGATGTCGCCGAAGGTGGCGCCGGGCTTCACGACCTCGATCCCCTTCATCAGCGCGTCGTGCGTGACCTCGAGCAGACGCTCGGCCTTGCGGCCGAGGGTGCCCGCCACATACATCCGGCTCGTGTCGCCGAACCAGCCATCCACGATCACCGTCACGTCGATGTTGAGGATGTCGCCGTCCTTCAGCACCTTCGTGCCGGGAATGCCGTGGCAGACGACATGGTTGACCGAGATGCAGGAGGCGTGCTGATAGCCCTTGTAGCCGATGGTGGCCGAGGTGACCCCGCGCCGCTCGATCTCGTCGGTGATGAAGCGGTCGATCTCGGCCGTGGTGGCGCCGGGCACGACCAGCGGCCCCACGAGATCGAGGATCTCGGCCGCGGCCCGTCCGGCCCGGCGCATGCCCGCATAATCCTCGGGCTCGTAGATCCTGATGCCGTTCTTGGTGATGCGGCCGCGCGACTCGTCCACTGGGACTGATCCTTCTGGTCTCGGTGTCGTCTCAAGATAGTCAAGGTTCCGCTCCTTTGCCATACCTGCGCCGGCCGCGAAAGGTTTGAAACGCCGCGCGGCGGGGCCTATAGCTGAGCGATCCGAAGGAGAAGCCGATGCCCGCGAACCCCACCGCCGCCATGCTCGTGATCGGAGACGAGATCCTCTCGGGCCGCACCCGCGACGGGAACAGCCATTATCTCGCCGGCGAACTGACCCGCCACGGCATCCGCCTGAGCGAGATCCGCTGCGTGGCGGACGACCGCGCCGCCATCATCGAGGCGGTCCGGGCGCTGGATGCGCGCTGGGATCACGTCTTCACCTCGGGCGGCATCGGCCCGACCCACGACGACATCACCGCCGAAGCCGTGGCCGAGGCCTTCGGCGTGCCGATCGGCATCCGGCAGGACGCCTACGACCTGCTGGCCGCCCATTACGCGCGCACTGGGCTCGAGTTCAACGAGGCCCGCCAGCGCATGGCCCGCATCCCCGAAGGCGCCACCCTGATCGAGAACCCCGTCTCGACCGCGCCGGGATTCACCTTGGGCACCGTGCATGTGATGGCGGGCGTGCCCAACATCTTTCAGGCGATGGTGGCCTCGGTCATCCCGACCCTCACCGGGGGCGAGCCGCTGCTCAGCCAGTCGCTGCGGGTGGACCGCGGGGAGGGCGAGATCGCCGGTCCCTTCGGCGCGCTCGCGACCGAGTTTCCCGACCTGCAGATGGGCAGCTATCCCTTCGTGCAGAACGGCGCCTTCGGCTCGAACCTCGTGATCCGCGGCACCGATGCGGGGCGGATCTCGGAGGCGATGACCCGGCTGGCCGCCCTCTTCCCGCAGGCGCGCTAGAGCATGACCCCAGAGGACATCTACGCCACCGTCGAGGCCACCTGGCCCGCGGCGCGGCTGGAGCGCTCGGGCCCCTGGACGATCCGAGAGGGTCGGGGCGGCGGCAAGCGCGTTTCTGCCGCAACCGCCGCGGAGGGCTGGACGGAGGCGGATCTGCCCGCCGCCGAAGCCGCGATGGAGGCCCTCGGGCAGGAGCCGCTCTTCATGATCCGCGCGGGGGACGAGCCGCTCGACGCGGCGCTTGCCGCGCGCGGCTACCGGATCGTCGATCCCGTCACCGCCTATGCCTGCCCGGTGGGGCGGCTCTCGGCCGAGCCGCCGGCGCAGATGGCGGCCTTTCCGCACTGGCCGCCGCTCGGCATCGTCCGCGATCTCTGGACCGAGAGCGGCATCGGCCCCGAACGCGTCGCGGTGATGGAGCGGGTGGCGGGGCCGAAATGCTGCCTGCTCGGGCGGCAGAACGACCGACCCTCGGGCGCGGCCTTCGTGGGGCTGGCGGGCCCGTTCGCCATGCTCCACGCGCTCGAGGTCACGCCCGCGCTGCGCAGGCTCGGCTCGGCGCAGGCGATGATCCGCCGCGGCGCCTGCTGGGCCGAGGCCGCGGGCGCCCATTGGTTCTCGCTCGTCGTCACCACCGCCAATGCGCCGGCCCGCGCGCTCTACGAGGCGCTCGGGATGGAAGAGGTGGGCCACTACCACTACCGGCTGAAATGATCCGGCAGCTCCTTCTCGCCGCCCTCATCCTCTGCCCGGGAGCCGCCGCCGCGCTCGAGCTCGGCGCGCCCTGGACGCGCGTCGAACGGCAGGAGGAGGACTCTGCCAGCTACCGGCTGCCGACGGGCCCCTGGACCGAGGCGGGCCTGCCCATGCGCCCGATCGAGGGCCGGATCGTCCGCAGCGTCTGGCAGCGCGATCTGGCCGAGACCTCGACGCTCGACCTTCTGGCACCCCTCCGCGCGGCGCTGGAGGCAGAGGGCTTCCGCCCGCTCTTTGAATGCGAGACGCGCGGCTGCGGCGGCTTCGACTTCCGCTATGCGACGGATGTGCTGCCCGAGCCGGAGATGCATGTGGATCTGGGCGACTTCCGCTTCTTCGCGGCGATCCGCGAGGGGGCCGAAGGTGCCGAGGCCGTGAGCCTCCTGATCAGCCGGTCGGATGCGACGGGCTTCGTGCAGGTGATCGAGGCCCTGCCCCGCACCGCCACGCCCCCGGCCCCCGTCGCCGTGCCGGACGAGCCTGTCGCGGCGGAGGCCCCCGCTCCTGCCGCCGGCACCCTCATCCTGCGGCTCGAGGAGACGGGGGCCGCGGTGCTCGAGGGACTGGTCTTCGGCAGCGGCTCGGCCGAGCTCGAGGACCGCGCCTATCCCGCGCTCGCGGATCTGGCGCAATGGCTGAAAGAGGATCCGGCCCGGCGCGTGGTGATCGTGGGCCATACCGACGCGTCGGGCGGGCTCGAGGGCAATGTGACGCTGAGCCGGGCCCGGGCCGTTTCGGTGCGCGAGCGGTTGATCGCGCGGCACGGGGTCGATGGGGCGCAGGTGACGGCGGACGGCGTGGGCTATCTCGCTCCGCGCGCCACGAACCGCACCGAAGAGGGCCGCGCCCGCAACCGCCGGGTCGAAGTCATGCTGCTCGCCGGCTGAGAGCGCCCGGAAAGGCCACGCCTCAATTCCCGATCGGCCCCTTTTCCAGAAAGCGGCGCACGAGGAAGTCGATGAAGGCGCGCACCTTGGGCTGGGTGAACCGGCCCGCGGGATAGATGGCATGGATGCCCAGCGTCTCGACCGGCAGGTCCGGCAGCACCTCCTCGACCAGCCCCGCACGCATGGCCTCCGCGAAGAGGAACTCGGGCAGATGGGCGATGCCCAGCCCCGAGACCGCCGCCTTGAGCAGCGAATGGCCGTCGTTCACGGTCAGAAAGCCCGGCGCCCGCACCTGCCGCGGCTCGCCCGAGGGTGACAGGAGCCGCCAGACGTTTCCGTGCGCCTGCGTCGAATGATAGAGCAGCCTGTGATCGGTGAGGTCGTCGATCTTCATCGGCCGCCCGTGCCGCTGGAGATAGCCCGGAGACGCGATCATCCGCCGGGTGGTCTCGGTCAGCTTGCGTGCGCGCAGGCTCGAATCCTCGAGATCGCCCACGCGGATCGCCATGTCGAACCCTTCCGAGATCAGCTCGACGCTGCGGTTGTTCAGCACCATGGTCACGGTGATGTCGGGATAGTCGAGCAGGAACTCCGCGAGGATCGGCGCCAGCAGGGCCACGCCGAAATCCGTCGCGACCGAGAGGCGCAGGTGTCCCGACGGCGCGGTCTGCATCGAGGTCACCAGCGCATCCGCCTCGCCCGCGTCGGTCAGCACCCGCCGCGCCCGGTCGTAATAGGCGAGCCCGATCTCCGTGGGCGAGACCCGGCGGGTGGTGCGGTTGAGAAGCCGCGCCCCCAGCCGCGCCTCGAGCGCCGAGACATGTTTCGAGACGGCGGACTTGGAGATCCCCATCTTCCGGGCCGCATCGGTGAAGCCGCCCTGATCCACCACCATGGCGAAGGCTTCCATTTCCGTCAGTCGATCCATGGCGGCTCCCGTGCACTGTCCGGACCCTGCCCTCATGGGTGGCAAATCGGGCAGGATTGCGGAAAGCAACAGGCAAGTCCGGGATTTATGGCCGGAAAGCCCGGGGCAGGCATCGGGGTGAGTCGCCGTGCCGGGACAGGGGCCTGCGCCCTCGCGCCGCAGCTTCGACGGCGCGCCGGACAGAATGTCACCTCCCCAAGCGCCAAGACGCAACAAAATTGCGTCATCGCGTCGCGCTGCGTTGCAGCGACGGCATGGGTGGCATGCGCCTTTTGGGAGAAGTCATCAGAATTGAGGGGTTTATATCGGGGGGCAAAGGAGAACGACCATGATACACGATCCCCGCCCGATGACCGCCGCTCAGGCCGCCGAAACCGTGCCGGCCTATTTCACGCCCGAGCGGAACACCCGTCAGCTTCGCAATCTGAGCGCGCTGGAGCAGATGTACGGCTACTACAACCGCGATTGATCCTTCGCTGCCACGACGGCGGGCACAGGGCCCGTCGTCCCGGCAGAGCCCCAGGTGCGGTCTGAGGCAGACCCCTCCCGACGCCCGGCTCCCCTCTTTTCCCCTCTCTCCACGACGCGCCCGAGACCGCGGTCTCCCAGTGGGCCTGCCGCGGCCCTAGCGGTTCGCCGCTTCCATTGCATCGACGAAGCTCACCATCAGGCGCTTTCCGTTCTCGCGCCCGAGCGGGGCTTTCCCCGTGCCCGAGGCCGTCAACGTCACCATCCGCCCGTTCAGCGTGAGCACCGCGCGCCAGCTCTCCGGCGGCGCCCCGCGGCTCCGGTCCCGGATCCGGATCAGGAAGGCCTTCCCCCGCCCCAGCGCCTCGAGAACCTGCACGCTATCGGCACGACCCGAGGCGCTCAGAGCCTTCCGCCCCGCCGCCGACTGGAAATAGGCCGCCAGATCCTGCCCCCGCCGCGCCACGTCGATGCCCGAGCCGGGCACGCCGACCGTCGCGGTCAGAACCGCAGGCGGGCGATCGGTCACGCCTGCACAGCGACCCATCAGCACGAGGCCCGGCCCGGTCCCGGGCTCGCGGACGATGCAGTAGCCGGCGGGCGCCGCGACGCGCACGCCCTCCGCCACGGCAGGCAGGGCCGGAAAGAGGGCGAGGAGGCCTGCGAGGAGAAGATGCCTCATGCGTCTCCTCCGAAGCAGGCGCCGCAGTCTCGGGCGCGGGGATGGGGCGCGAGGAAGGGCTGTCTCATGGCAGGTCTCCGGTCGGTGGGCACGGGCATAGCGGCCGCTCCCGCAGCGGGCAAGGCGCGACCTGCCGGTCCACCGGCAGCTTTCGGCGCAGAGCGGCACGCACGGGCCCCGGATCCGCGACACCTTCACGGACGCTGCGCCCACTCACCCCGGATTGCCGTGATCTGTCCCAAGGCGCGTCCGCCGCATGCCCCCTCTCCCCGCGCGCGGGCGTCACAGGGGCAGCCCGCGCGATTGCATTTCCCGCCCCTCCGGACTATCTCGGCACCATCGCCGCGACCGGAAGGCTTGCCCGCATGAACTGGATCTCCAACTACGTCCGCCCGAAGATCAACTCGCTCTTTTCGCGCCGCGAGGTGCCGGAGAACCTCTGGACCAAGTGCCCGGAGTGCGGGACGATGCTCTTCCACCGCGAGCTGGCCGAGAACCTGAACGTCTGCTCCACCTGCGACCACCACATGAACATCAGCCCGCGGGACCGGTTCGCCGCGCTCTTCGACGGCGGGATCTTCACCGAGGTCGAGGTGCCGGTGCCGCTCGCCGACCCGCTCCAGTTCCGCGACCAGAAGCGCTATCCCGACCGGATGAAGGCGGCGCAGAAGACCACGGGCGAGAAGGAAGCCATGCTGGTCGTCGAGGGCGAGATCGCCCGGACGCAGGTGGTGGCCGCGGCCCAGGACTTCAGCTTCATGGCGGGCTCCATGGGCATGTATGTGGGCAATGCCATCATCGCCGCCGCCGAGCGCGCGGTGAAGCTCAAATGCCCGCTCATCCTGTTTGCCGCCGCCGGCGGCGCGCGGATGCAGGAGGGGATCTTGTCGCTCATGCAGATGCCGCGCACGACGGTGGCGGTGCAGATGCTGCGCGAGGCGGGCCTGCCCTACATCTGCATCCTGACCCACCCGACCACGGGCGGCGTCACCGCCTCCTATGCGATGCTGGGCGACGTGCAGATCGCCGAGCCCAATGCGCTGATCTGCTTCGCCGGCCCCCGCGTGATCGAGCAGACGATCCGCGAGAAGCTGCCCGAGGGCTTCCAGCGCGCCGAATATCTGCTCGACCACGGGATGCTCGACCGGGTGACCCACCGCAAGGCGATGCGCGAGGAGCTGGTCACCATCATCCGGATGCTGATGAACCAGCCGCCGGCGATCAAGGGCGACCTGCCTGCGCCCGAGCCGAAGCCGGTGATCGACCTGCCGCCGCCGCCGACGCCGGAGGCGGTGGTCGACGACAAGGCCGCCGAGTGAGCCTGCCCGCCTCCGACCTCATCCTGCAGCGGATGATGTCGCTGCATCCGAAGATCATCGACCTGACGCTCGACCGGGTGCACCGGCTGCTGCAGGCCCTCGGCCATCCCGAGCGGTCGCTGCCGCCGGTGATCCATATCGCGGGCACCAACGGCAAGGGCTCGACCCAGGCGATGATCCGGGCCGGTCTCGAGGCGCAGGGGCTGAAGGTGCACGCCTATACCTCGCCCCATCTGGCCCGCTTCCACGAGCGAATCCGGCTCGCCGGCAGCCTGATCTCCGAGCCCGCGCTGGCCGCCCTCCTCGACGAATGTCTCGCGGCAAACGGTCCCGAGCCCATCACCTTCTTCGAGATCACCACCTGCGCGGCCTTCCTCGCCTTCGCGCGCACGCCCGCCGATTACACGCTCCTCGAGGTGGGCCTCGGCGGCAGGCTCGATGCCACCAACGTGGTCGAGGATCCGCGGCTCACCATCGTGACCCCGGTCTCGATCGACCATCAGCAGTATCTGGGCGAGACCCTGCCCGAGATCGCGGCCGAGAAGGCGGGCATCCTCAAGCGCCGCGTGCCCTGCGTGGTGGGCCCGCAGCAGGCCACGGCGCTCGAGGTCATCGAGGCGCGCGCGGCCCGTCTCGGCGCGCCCCTCCTCGCCCACGGCCAGCAGTGGCAGGTCTGGGAAGAGCGCGGCCGGACGGTATTCCAGGACGAGGCGGGCCTTCTCGATCTGCCGCTCCCGGTCCTGCCCGGGCCGCACCAGATCCAGAATGCCGGCGCGGCCCTGATGGCGCTGCGCCATCTCGGCGCGCCCGAGGCCGCCTGCGAGGCGGCCCTCACCCGCGCCGACTGGCCCGCCCGGATGCAGCGCCTGCGCCAAGGACCGCTTCCCCGGAGCGCGCCGGGGATCGAGCTCTGGCTCGACGGCGGCCACAACCCCGCGGGCGGCGCTGCAGTGGCGGCCACGCTGTCGCGGATGGCGCCGCGGCCCACCCATCTCATCTGCGGGATGCTGAACACCAAGGACGTCAAGGGCTACATGCGCCCGCTCGCCCCCCATGTGACGCGCCTCCATGCGGTCTCGATCCCGGGCGAGGCCAACACGCTCCCCGCGGAGGCCACCGCCACCGCCGCCCGCGCCGCAGGCATCGCAGCCTGCACGGCGCCCTCAGTCGCCGACGCCCTCGCGTCCATCGCCGCCGAAAACCCCGCCGCCCGCGTGCTGATCTGCGGCTCGCTCTATCTCGCCGGCGCGATCCTGCGCGAGAACGGCTGACCCTGCGCCGATCTGCGGCGCAGCCTGCACGAGACGGTCCGACCCGCTTTCACTCTGCCCAAATATCCCGCGGGGGAGTCGCTCCGCCCGCAGGGCGGGGCGGCGGGGGCGCGAAGCCCCCTCTTCTCCGGCGATCAGGCAAGATGCGGCCGGAAGGTCGCCACCACCTCTTCATAGACCGCGCGCTTGAAGGGCACGATCGCCGCGACCATCTCCTCGGCCCCGATCCAGCGCCAGCAGGAAAACTCGGCATGATCCGTGCCGATCCCCACCTCTTCATCGGTCCCGAGATAGCGGTAGAGGAACCATTTCTGTCTCTGGCCGCGATACTTGCCGCCCCAGACCCTGCCCAGCAGCTCGGGCGGCAGGTCGTAGGTCACCCAGTCCGGCGCCTTGGCCACGAACTCCACCCGCTCGGCCGGAATGCCGGTCTCTTCCCACAGCTCGCGCAGCGCGGCCTCGCGGGGCTTCTCGCCCTCGTCGATCCCGCCCTGCGGCATCTGCCAGGCGGGCACCGGACTGTCGATCCGCTGCCCGGCGAAGATCAGACCCTCGCGGTTGATGAGCACGATGCCCACGCAGGGGCGGTAGGGCAGCGTCAGGGGATCGATCGTGCGCTCCATGGCCGCCTCAGGGCTTCACTTCGATGGCCGAGAGGCCCTTGAGGATGTCCACCGCATAGGCGAGCTGGTAATCCTCGTCGCGCAGTTTCGCGGATTCCTCGGCCCGGGCGCGGTCGGCTTCCAGCTGCTTCTTCTCGTCCTCGGTCATCGAATCGTTCGACAGGACGCCGCGCAGGTCGGCCTCCGACCGGTTGCGGGCGGCGCTCGTCGCGGGGCTCTCCTCCTCCTCGGGGACGGCGGGCTTCGCGGGCGGCTGGTTCACCACGATGTCGGGCGCCACGCCGAGCGCCTGGATCGAGCGGCCCGAGGGCGTGTAGTAGCGCGCCGTGGTCAGCCGCATGGCCCCCTCGCCCCGCAGCGGGATCACGGTCTGGACCGATCCCTTGCCAAAGCTCTTGGTGCCCACGACGATGGCGCGGCGATGGTCCTGCAGCGCGCCCGCCACGATCTCCGAGGCCGAGGCCGACCCGCCGTTGATGAGCACGACCATGGGCTTGCCGTCGATCAGATCGCCCGGCGTCGCGTTGAACCGCTCGCCGTCGCCCGCGGCGCGGCCGCGCGTCGAGACGATCTCGCCCTTGTCGAGGAAGGCGTCCGAGACCTGGATCGCCTGGGTCAGGAGCCCGCCGGGGTTGTTGCGCAGGTCGAGCACCACGCCGTTGATCTTGTCCTCGCCGCCGAGCGCCTTGATCTCCTTCTCGAGACCCTCCTTCAGGCCCGAGAAGGTCTGGTCGTTGAAGGTGGTCAGCCGCACGACGACCGTGTTGCCCACCACGCGGCTGCGGGCGGCCACGAGCTTGATCGTGTCGCGGACGATCGAGACGTCGAAGGGCTCGGGGGTGCCTTCGCGCACCACCGTGATGAGGATCTCGGAGCCGACCGGCCCGCGCATCATGTCCACCGCCTGATCGAGCGTCAGGCCCAGAACGGATTCGCCGTTCACATGGGTGATGAAGTCGCCGGACTGGATGCCGGCCGCGTCCGCGGGGGTGCCGTCCATCGGCGACACGACCTTGACGAAGCCCTCCTCCTGCGTGACCTCGATGCCGAGGCCGCCGAACTCGCCGCGGGTCTGCACCTGCATGTCGTCGAAATCGTCGGGCGGCAGGTAGCTCGAATGCGGATCGAGCGAGGTCAGCATCCCGTTGATCGCGGCCTCGATCAGCTTGTCGGTCTCCACTTCCTCGACATATTGCGCGCGGATGCGCTCGAAGATGTCGCCGAACAGGTCGAGCTGCTCGTAGACCGATTTCGACCGCTGCTGCTCCTGCGCGATGAGGGGCCCCGCCACCTGGGTCGCCAGCAGGACGCCGGCCACCGTGCCGCCGAGCGCGGCCATCATGTATTTCCTCATGGCGGTCCTATTCCCCGTTTGCCTCGAACCAGTCCGCCGGATCGACCGGCTCGGCTCCTTGCCTCAATTCCAAGTAAAGCGTTTCCGTATCCCGAGCGCCAGCGCCCTCTCCGCCTGAGGCCGCAGGACCGGCAGGGCGCGGCTCGCCCCCCATCAGCCCGAGCGGTGCGCCGGCGGCGACCACCTCTCCCGTCTCACCATAGACGGTGCCCAGACCCGCCAACACCAGCAGATAGCCGGCGCCGGGCTCGAGGATCATCACATTTCCGTAGTCGAGAAGCGGCCCGCGGTAGCGGATCGTGGCGGGCCAGGGCGCGGTCACCAGCGCCTGCGGCCGGGCCGCGATCAGGATGCCCGGCCGGCGCACGCCCGCCGCATCCGCCTCGTTCGCCCGCCGGAGGATCGTGCCCAGCACCGGCAGCGGCAGCCGCCCGCGCGCCGCCTCGAAATCGCGCGCCGCGGCGTCGGGATCGCCGGTGGCCAGCCCGCCCGCGAAGGCGTCGAGCGTGTCGGCGCTTTCCAAAAGCCCCTTCAGCACCGCCGGGTCGTCGGTGAAGCGCGTGGGCAGGTCCACCCGGTCGCCGATGGCCTGGCTCAGCGCCGTCCGGGCCTCCTGCGCCGCGGCCAGCCCTTCGGCCAGCGTCCTGCCCGCGGCGGTCTGCAACTCGCGCAAGTCGCGCATCTCGCTCACCTGCTGGCGGAGCGACTCGGCCTGCGCCAGAAGCGCGGGCGTCACATCCGACAGGATCATGCCTGAGCGCGCTGTGCCGAGCGGCCCCGCAGGATGCATCAGAAGGAGCGGCCCCGGCCGTGCATCCATCCGCGCGAGCACGCCCAGCAGCTGCGCGATCTCGTCCCGTTTGGCCTCGAGCAGCATCTCGAGCACCGACTCGCGGATCGCCGCCTGCCGCAGGTTCTCGCGCAGCGCGGCGAGCCCGCGCTCGTAGGCGCGGATCGTGGTCGTCAGCGCCGAGACCCGGTCGCGCGCACCCTTGGCCTCTTGCAGCGCCGTCACCGCCGCCTGCAGGTCGCGCGCCGCCTGCGCTGCCTCCTGCGCCACGGTCACGGCCGCGGCCGGCGTGGCGAGAAGGCCCAGCGCAAGGACGAGCGCGCGGATCATGCGTCGATCAGGCTCCGCCCGGTCATCTCCTCGGGCTGAGGCAGCTGCATGAGTTGCAGCAGCGTCGGCGCGAGATCGGCGAGACGGCCCGCATGGAGGCGCGCACCCGCAGGCCCGTTCACGAGGATCACCGGCACCGGGTTCGTGGTGTGCGCCGTGTGCGGGCCGCCGGTTTCGGGATCGACCATCGTCTCGCAGTTGCCGTGATCGGCCGTCACGATCATGGCCCCGCCCGCCTTCGTCACCGCCTCGACCGCCCGGCCGAGCCCGCGGTCCACCTCTTCGACGGCGGCCATGGCGGCCTTCAGATCGCCCGTGTGGCCCACCATGTCGGGGTTGGCGTAGTTCACCACGATCAGGTCATAGCCCGCGCCGATGGCCTCGACGAGATGGTCGCTCACGTCGGGGGCGGACATCTCCGGTTGGAGGTCGTAGGTCGCGACCTTGGGCGAATTGGCCATGTAGCGATCCTCGCCCGTCTCCGGCGCCTCGCGGCCGCCGTTCAGGAAGAAGGTGACATGGGGATATTTCTCGGTTTCCGCGATGCGGAACTGCCGCAGCCCATGGCTCGCCACCCATTCGCCCAGCGTGTTGCGGATCACGGGCTTGGGATAGGCCGTGGTCATGAAGCGGTCATGCTCCTTGGAATAGTCGACCATCCCGAGGAAGGCCGACCAGTCCGGCCGCGCGCCCGTGTCATAGGCGTCGAAGCCCGGCTGGGCGAGACCGGCGAGGATCTCGCGCGCCCGGTCGGCGCGGAAGTTGAGGCAGAAGAAGCCGTCGCCGTCGCGGGCGCCTGCATAGTCGCCGACCACGGTCGGCGCGATGAATTCGTCGGTCTCGCCCCGCGCCAGTGCGGCCGCCACCGCGGCCTCGGCGTCGGGCGCGTGCTCGCCCGTGGCATGGAGCATCGCGTCGGAGGCGCGCTTCACCCGGTCCCACCGCTTGTCGCGGTCCATCGCCCAGTAGCGGCCGATGACCGTGCCGATACGGGCGCCCTCGGGCAGCACCCGCACGAGCTGGCCCACGAACTCGCCCGCCGAGGTGGGGGCCACGTCGCGCCCGTCGGTGATCGCATGGATTACGACCGGAATGCCCTCGCCCGCCAGAACCTCGACCGCGCTGATGAGATGCTGGATATGCCCGTGCACGCCGCCGTCCGAGACGACGCCCATCAGATGCGCCGTGCCGCTTTTGGCCTTCACCTTCCCGATGAAGTCGCGCAGCGCCGGGTTTTGCGGAAACGACCCCTCCTCGATGGCAAGGTCGATGGCGCCAAGGTCCATCGCCACCACGCGGCCCGCGCCGATGTTGGTGTGCCCGACCTCGGAATTGCCCATCTGGCCCCGCGGCAGTCCCACATCCGGGCCGTGGGTGACGAGGGTCGCGTTCGGGCAGGTCGCCATCAGCCGGTCGAAGGTCGGGGTTTCGGCCAGCGCCACGGCATTCGCCTCGCGCTCGGCACGAAGCCCCCAGCCGTCGAGGATGCAGAGGACGACGGGTTTCGGTGCGGTCATGGAAGGGCCTTTCGCTGGAATGGCCGGGTTTTACGCCGCGAGATCGGCCTCGGCAACCGTGGCGGTCAGGCGCCCCTCCGCATGACCCGTGACGGTGGCGGACAGGATCCGCCCCTCGGGCTGGTCGGCGGCGAAGGCCACTTCGGTGAACTGTTCGGTGCGGCCTAGGCGCGGGCCCTCCATCAGCACCCGGTGCGTCCGGCCCCGCTCGCCCTCGAGATGGGCCAGAAGCCGCGCCTCACCCAAGGCCCGCAGCTGCGCCGCCCGCTCGCGGATTACCGGCCCCGCCAGCTGCGGCATCCGCGCGGCGGGCGTGCCCTGACGCGGCGAGAAGGGAAAGACATGCAGAAAGGTCAGCCCGCATTCCTCGACCAGCTTCAGCGAATTGGCGAAGGCCGCCTCGGTCTCGGTCGGGAAGCCCGCGATGATGTCGGCGCCGAAGACGATGTCGGGCCGCAGCCGCCGTGCCTCCTCGCAGAAGCGGATCGCATCGTCGCGCAGGTGGCGGCGCTTCATCCGCTTCAGGATCAGGTCGTCGCCGTGCTGGAGGCTGAGATGCAGATGCGGCATCAGCCGTGCCTCGGTGGCGATGGCCCCCATCAGCGCTTCGTCCGCCTCGATCGAGTCGATCGAGGAGATCCGCAGCCGCGCGAGGTCCGGCACGAGCCGCAGGATCCGCATCACCAGATCGCCGAGACGCGGGGCGGCAGGCAGATCCGCCCCCCAGGAGGTGAGGTCCACGCCTGTCAGCACCACCTCGGCAAAGCCGCGGTCCACGAGCCGCCGGATCTGCTCGACCACCACGCCCGCCGGAACCGAGCGAGAATTGCCGCGCCCGTAGGGGATGATGCAGAAGGTGCAGCGGTGGTCGCAGCCGTTCTGCACCTGCACATAGGCGCGGTGGCGGCCGAAGCCGTCGATCAGATGGCCCGCCGTCTCGCGCACGGACAAAATGTCGTCCACCTGCACACGCTCGGTCTCGCCGATCAGGTCGGGCGCCATCGCGGCCCAGGTGGCGGGCTGCATCTTCTCGGTATTGCCGATCACCCGGTCGACCTCGGGCATGGCCGAGAAGGTCGCAGGCTCGGTCTGCGCCGCGCAGCCGGTGACGATGATCGTGGCTTGCGGGTTCTCGCGGCGCAGGCGGCGGATCTCCTGCTTGGCCTTGCGCACCGCCTCGGCCGTGACAGCGCAGGTGTTGACCACCACCGCATTGTCGACACCCGCCGCGGTGGCGAGCTCCTTCATGGCCTCGGTCTCGTAGGCATTGAGCCGGCAGCCGAGGGTGGAGAAGACCGGCGCACTCATGCCAGCGCCATCATCTCGGGTGAGAGGTGCCCCTCGAACACCCGCGCGACCGGCCCCGAGAGCCAGACGCCCTCGTCGCGCCAGTCCACTTCCAGCACGCCCCCGTCCATCTCGAGCCGCACCTGCCGCCCCGTCAGGCCGCGCCGGGCCGCCGCCACCGCCGTGGCGCAGGCGCCCGAGCCGCAGGCGAGCGTGATGCCCGCCCCGCGCTCCCAGACGCGCAGCCGCAGCCGGTCCGGGCCGATCAGGCTCGCGAACTCCACATTGGTGCGCTCGGGAAACAGCGGATCGGTCTCGACCGCCGCCCCCCGCCCTGCCAGATCGACCGCCTCGGCATCCTCGACGAAGTAGATGCAATGCGGATTGCCCATGCCCACCGCCGAGGGCGTGCCCTCGAGCGGCAGGCTGTCGGTCTCCATCGCGCGGGCGAGCGGGATCTCGGACCACAGGAGCTGCGGCGCGCCCATGTTCACCGCGACGAGCCCGTCCTCGCGCCGCCGCGCGTGCAGGCGGCCGCGCGCGGTGACGAGATTCACCTCGTCCCGGCCCAGATCCCGCATCAGGTAGTCGCTGACGCAGCGCGTGGCATTGCCGCAGGTGCCCGAGCGCGAGCCGTCCGAGTTCCAGAAGTCGAGCGCGCAATCCGCCCCCTCCTGATCGCGGATCTCGGCCAGCTGGTCGAAGCCCACGCCGCGGTGTCGGTCGCCCAGCGCCCGCGCGAGGCCGGCCGTCACCAGCGCCCCGCCGCGTCCGCGCGAGTCGATCACCACGAAATCATTGCCCGCCCCATGCATCTTCATGAAGCCGAGGCCCGAGGAAGCGCCCATGTCCATCATGGCGCACCCTATACGCCCGTCAGGATCTTTTTGCCAGAGCAGGCGATCTTTCTGCACATTTGGCCCTTGACCCCCCGCAGCCGGTTGCGTAGAGAGCGGCGCAGTCGAGATCGACGGTCGCAACCGCGATTTCGACATGGTGAGGGCGGGTAGCTCAGTGGTAGAGCAGCTGACTTTTAATCAGCTGGTCGTGGGTTCGATACCCACCCCGCTCACCATTTTCCCTGACAGGCAGGACGGAGGAAACGTGGACTGCGGTCCATGGCGCCGCCTGTCGACCGGCCGACCCTGACCGTTTCCCCCAAGCTCTGCCGAGGCTTAGGAACCCCGCCTCTGCCGGGCGCGTTCCCTTGCGTGATCTAGGGAGGTGAACGATGCGGATCTGGGCAGGCTGAGGATGGATATCAGCCGCACGAGCGATGTCTGGTGGAAGAACGCCGTCTTCTATTGTCTCGATGTCGAGACCTTTCAGGACAGCAACGGCGACGGGATCGGAGATTTCGCGGGGCTGACCCGGCGGCTCGACCATCTCGACCGGCTGGGGGTGAGCTGCATCTGGCTGATGCCCTTCTATCCCAGCCCGAACCAGGACGATGGCTACGACATCACCGACTATTACTCCGTCGATCCCCGCCTCGGCACGCTGGGCGATTTCGTCGAGTTCCTGCGCGCGGCCCATGACCGCGGGATGCGGGTGATCGCGGACCTCGTGGTGAACCACACCTCGCGCGAGCATCCGTGGTTCCAAGCCTCGCGCGCCGATCCCGATTCGCCCTACCGCGACTGGTATGTCTGGCGCGATGAGAAACCCGACGAGGATGCCGCCTCGCTGGTCTTCCCCGGAGAAGAGAACAGCAGCTGGACCTGGGACGCGAAGGCGGGGAAATACTATCTCCACCGCTTCTACAGCCACCAGCCGGACCTGAATGTCGAGAACCGCGCGGTGCGCGACGAGATCCAGCGGATCGTGGGCTTCTGGCTCCAGCTCGGCCTGTCGGGCTTCCGCGTGGATGCCGTGCCCTTCCTGCTCGAGCAGATGTCGACGGTGGACACGGGCTTCGCGCCGCACCGCTGGCTGCGCGACCTGCGCGCCTTCATCAACCGCCGGTCGGGCGATGCGGTGCTTCTGGGCGAGGTGAACCTCGACTACCCGGACGTGCGCCGCTTCTTCGGCGACGAGGATGGCGACGAGCTGCACATGTGCCTCGACTTCAACCTCAATCAGGCGATGGCGCTGGCGCTGGCCCGCGAGGATGCGGGGCCCATCGTCCACGGGCTGCGCCACATGCCCGAACTCGCGCCCGACGATGGCTGGGCGCATTTCCTGCGCAATCACGACGAATGGTCGCTCGACAAGCTGACCGAGGCCGAGCGGCAGGAGGTCTTCGCCTCCTTCGGGCCCGATCCCTCGATGCAGCTCTTCGGACGCGGCCTGCGGCGGCGGATGCCCACCATGCTGAAGGGCAATCCCGACCGGCTGCGGATGGCCTATGCGCTGATGGCCTCGATGCCGGGCTCACCCGTGATCTTCTATGGCGAGGAGATCGGCATGGCGGAAAATCTCGAGATCCCCGGACGGCTCGCCGTGCGCGCGCCGATGCAGTGGGATGCCGGCCCGCATGGCGGTTTCTCGAACGCGAGCACCGAGGCCCTGCACCGGCCCATGGTCTCGGATCCGCAATGGGGACCCGGGAAGGTCAATGCCATCGACCAGCAGGACCGGCCGGACACGATGTTCCACTTCATGGAGCATCTCCTGCGGCGGCGGCGGGAGTGCCCCGAGATCGCCTTCGGCGAGCATGCCGTGCTGCCGTTTCCCGAGCCCGAGATCTTCGCCATCCGGCACGACTGGGAGGGCCGTACGCTCATCGCTCTCGCCAATCTCGGCGCAAAGCCGCAGAAGGTGACGCTCACGCTGCCGAAGGCCTCGGGGCTGGGCAGGCTGCGGCCCATCCTCGGCGAGGGGAAGGTCTCGCTGCGCAAAGACGAGCTGACGGTCGAGCTCGGGGGCTACGGGCTGCGCTGGGTGCGGTTCGAGAGCTGATCGCGCACCGCTCACGCAGGCTTGCGGGAACATCCGCCCCGAGCCTCCGGTTGGCTCCCTGACGGCGAAGCGATGCGCCGAAAGGAGGACCAGATGGCACATGCGGACAAGAAGCACTTCGGTCAGGGCGTGCAGGGCAAGGGCGATGGCACCGGCGCCATGACCGAGGCCGACACCGCCGAGATCCCGGCCAATGGCGTGCTGTCCAACCGCGACAAGCAGGGCAGCGAAAGCCGCGGCAAGGACGGAGGCTACGTCAAGACGCAGCAGTATCAGGACCATGCCGGCAACCGCAGGACCGACGACGAGGATCGCCCATGACCGCGAAGACGCCCCCCATTCCGCCCGCGAACCGCAGCGACAAGGGCCCCGGCGGCCCGGCCCACGAGGCGCCGCCGGACGGGAAATGAAAGCAGGCGCGGGCGCGGCATCCTCCGCGCCCGCGCCGCTTCGGCAGATGCCCGGTTGCACCGCCGGACAGGTCCGGCCATGCTCGGCTTTCCGCGGCAGGGAGGACGCCATGATCCGCATCGGCATCGGCGGCTGGGTCTTCGAGCCCTGGCGCGGCACCTTCTACCCCGAGGGGCTGCCGCAGAAGCGCGAGCTCGGCCACGCCGCCTCGCGCCTGACCACCCTCGAGATCAACGGCACCTACTACGGGTCGCAGAAGCCCGAGAGCTTTGCGCGATGGCATGACGAGGTGCCCGACGATTTCGTCTTCGCCCTCAAGGCGCCCCGATTCGCCACCAACCGCAGGAAGCTCGCCGAGGCCGGCGCATCGGTGGACCGCTTCCTGAACAGCGGGATCCTGCGTCTCGGCGCCAAGCTCGGGCCGATCAACTGGCAGTTCCTGCCGACGAAGGCCTTCGATCCCGAGGATTTCGCGGCCTTCCTCGCGCTCCTGCCGCCCGAGCACGAGGGCCAACGGTTGCGCCATGCTGTCGAGGTGCGCCACGAGAGCTTCCGCGATCCGGCCTTCGTCGCCCTGGCGGCCGAGCGGAACGTGGCGATCGTGGTCGAGGGCGACAGCGAGCATCCGCAGATCGCCGACCCCACCGCCGATTTCGTCTATGCCCGCATCATGGGCACCCGCGAGGGTGAAGCGGACGGCTATCCGCCGGAGGCCCTCGACCAGTGGGCCGCCCGCGCCCGCGACTGGGAGGCCGGGCGCGCGCCCGAGGGGCTCGCGCGCGTGACCGAGACGCCCGACACGCCCCGCGACGTGTTCCTCTATGTCATCTCGGGCCACAAGGTCGCGAACCCGGCCGCGGCCGAGGCGCTGCTCGCCCGTCTGCGCTGACCGGAGCGCCCGTTTCGCGGGCACGGCATCGACTTTCGAGAGATATTTGGGCACATTGGCCGCGGAGACTCCCGCCGCGCGGGCGGTCCGCTTGCACCTGCCCGCCAGCCGGTCAGCCTCGCCTGCAACGTCAGATCGGGAGAGAGCCATGTTCCGCGCCTCCGCCGCCCTCGCCGCGGCCTTCACCGTCACCGCCACATGGGCCGGGGCCGAGACCGCCATGCCCTTCGCGCTCGACTGGAAGTTCGAGGGTCCGGCCGCTCCCTATTTCGTAGCGCTCGACAAGGGCCATTTCGCGGCCGAGGACCTCAAGGTGGAGATTTCCGAGGGCGCGGGCTCGCTCGATGCGATCCCGAAGGTCGCGACCGGCGCCTTCCCGGTGGGGTTCGCCGACATCAACAGCCTGATGAAGTTCCTCGACCAGAACCCGGGCGCGCCGGTTATCGCCGCCATGATGATCTACGACAAGCCGCCCTTCGCGGTCGTCGGGCGCAGGTCGCAGGGCGTCGAGGCCCCGAAGGATCTCGAGGGCCGCAAGCTCGGCGCGCCGCCCCCCGATGGCGCCTGGGCGCAGTTCCCGATCTTCGCCGCCGAGAACGGGCTCGACATGGCCGCCATCACCGTCGAGCCGGTGGGCTTTCCCGTGCGCGAGCCGATGCTGGCCGAGGGTCGGGTCGATGCGGTGACGGGCTTCTCCTTCTCCTCGGTCCTGAACCTCGTGCGGCTGGGCGTGCCCGAGGAGGATCTCTCGACCCTGCTCATGGCCGATCACGGCGTGGCGCTCTACGGCAATGCGATCATCGTCAATACCGACTTCGGCAAGGACCACCCCGAGGCGGTGACGGGCTTCCTGCGCGCCGTGGCGAAGGGCTGGAAGGATGCGGTGGCCGAGCCCGGCGCAGCCATCGCGGCGCTGATCGAGCGCAACCCGGCCGCCGATGCCGCGCTCGAGGAGCGCCGCCTCGGCATGGCGATCCGCGACAATGTCCTGACCGACTGGGTGAAGGCCAACGGCATGGGCAATATCGACCCCGAGCGCATGGCCCGCGCCATCGAACAGACGAAATCCGTCTACGAGTTCCAGAACGAACCCGACGCCGCCCTCTACTTCGATCCGCAGTGGCTGCCCGCCGACGGCAGCCTGACCTTCGAGTGACGTCCGAGTGACCGGGGCGCGGGCCATCGGCCCCGCCCCCTCCCCGACGGGAAGACCATGCCCGACCTCATCGACATCCGCGGCGTGAGCCACGCCTACAGAACGCCCGCCGGCCCGCTGCCGGTGCTGGAGGACCTGAACATCTCGGTCCCCGAGGCCACCTTCTGCGCGGTCGTGGGCCCCTCGGGCTGCGGCAAGTCCACCCTCACCCGGCTGGTGGCCGGGCTGATGAAGCCCGACCGCGGCGAGGTCTGGCTGCATGGCGAGCGCGTGACCTCGCCGCGCCGCACGGTGGGCATGGCCTTCCAGAACCCGGTGCTGCTCGAATGGCGCACCATCCTCGAGAACGTGATCCTGCCGCTCGAGATCGTGGCGCCGCGGATGCCGCGGAAGGAGCGGGTCGAGCGGGCGATGACGCTTCTCGAGATGGTGGGGCTGAAGGGCTTCGAGGCCAAGCGGCCGAGCCAGCTCTCGGGCGGGATGCGCCAGCGCGCCTCGCTCTGCCGGGCCATCGTGCACCGGCCCGACGTGCTCATCATGGACGAGCCCTTCGGCGCGCTCGACAATTTCACCCGCGAGGATCTGTGGCAGACCATGCGCGACCTGCGTGCGGCCGAACCCTTCACCTGCGTGCTCATCACCCACGACCTGCGCGAAAGCGTCTTCCTCGGCGATCAAGTCATCGTGCTGTCGGGCCGCCCGGCCTCCACCCAGTTCATCCTGAACGTGGGCCTGCCCGCCGACCGGCGCATCGACGTGCTCTATACCCCCGAGGCCACCGACATGCTGCATCTCCTGCGCGACCAGATCCGCATCGCGCAGGGACGCGAGGAACCTGTCGCAGGGACCCGCGGAAGCCCGGTCTCCACCCCGCGCGGTGAGCAGACCGCTGTCCCGGGACGCGACGGCCCCCCGGCTGCCCCGTTGCCTCGCGACGGCGAGGCCCGCTGATGGATCTCCTGCGCAAGATCGGCGTGCCGCTCGCCGCGATCCTGATCTTCCTCGCGCTCTGGGAGGGGATCGTCTGGTGGAACGGCTGGCCCAACTACAAGATGGCCTCGCCCTCGGACCTGCCCCCCGCCTTTGCCCGCTACTGGGAGCTCTTTCTCACCATGGGCTGGCAGACGCTCTGGCGCACGGTGGCCGGTCTCGGCCTCGCCGTGATCTTCGGCACCCTCCTCGGCATGGTGATGGGCTTCTCGCGCATCGCCCGCGACGGGCTCTATCCGCTGCTCGTGGGCTTCAACGCCATCCCCAAGGCCACGCTCGTGCCGGTGCTTGCGCTGATCTTCATCGGCCAGCACGATTTCAACACCGTGCTCATGGCCTTCCTGATCTCCTTCTTCCCCATCGCCGTGTCGGTGGGCATTGGCCTCTCGACGCTCGAGCCGGAATATCGCGACATCCTCCGCTCGCTCGGGGCCTCGAAGCTCACGATCTTCTGGAAGATCGCCCTGCCCAAGACCCTGCCCGAGTTCTTCGGCGCGCTGAAGGTCTCGGTCACGCTCGCCTTCATCGGCACCAACCTGGTCGAGATCGTGAGCCCGCACGGCCGCGGCCTCGGCGCGCTCTTCAAGTCGGGCGAGACCAACGGCGACTATCCCCTGATGTTCGCCGTCCTCATCGCGCTCGCCTTCCTCGGCATCCTGCTCTACTATGCCGTGGTCGCGCTCGAGCGGATCTTCGCCGGATGGGCCGAGCGTCCGCAGCACTGAAATTTCACGAAGCGCGAATGGCGGGGCCGCCCCATACCGGCCTGTTGCCTTTTCGCCGGATCGCGTCTCAAACTCGACCGAACGGTCAGGAATCACGGCAGGGAGAAGATGATGGAAGGCTTGGCGCAGGCGAACGACCTCAGCGAGGTGATTGAGGCGGACCGCGCACATATGTGGCACCACCTGAGCCAGCACAAACAATACGAGACGGTCGATCCCCGGATCATCGTCGAGGGCAAGGGGATGCGGGTCTGGGATGCGGCCGGCAAGGAGCATCTCGACGCGGTCTCGGGCGGCGTCTGGACGGTGAACGTGGGCTACGGCCGCGAAAGCATCGCCAATGCAGTGCGCGACCAGCTCATCAAGATGAACTATTTCGCCCATTCCGCAGGCTCGATCCCGGCCTCGCGCTTCTCCAAACGCCTGATCGAGAAGATGCCGGGCCTCTCGCGCGTCTACTATTCGAACTCGGGCTCCGAGGCGAACGAGAAGGTCTTCAAGATGGTGCGCCAGATCTCGCACCGGCACCATGGCGGCAAGAAGGGCAAGATCCTCTTCCGCGAGCGCGACTATCACGGCACCACCATCACCGCACTCGCCACCTCTGGCCAGCCGCAGCGCGCCGAGCAGTACGGGCCGCTCACGCCGGGCTTCGTGATGGTCCCGCACTGCCTCGAATACCGCAAGCAGTGGGACGTCGAGAATTACGGCGAGCGCGCCGCCGACGCCATCGAGGAGGTGATCCTGCGCGAGGGCCCCGATACGATCGGCGCGCTCTGCCTCGAGCCGGTAACGGCCGGCGGCGGCGTGATCGTGCCGCCCGCGGGCTACTGGGAGCGGGTGCAGGAGATCTGCCGGAAATACGACATCCTCCTCCATATCGACGAGGTGGTCTGCGGGCTCGGCCGCACCGGCACCTGGTTCGGCTATCAGAACTTCGGCGTGAAACCCGATTTCGTCACCATGGCCAAGGGCGTGGCCTCGGGCTATGCGGCCATCTCCTGCACGGTCACGACCGAGGCCGTCTTCGACATGTTCAAGGACGATCCCTCCGATCCGATGAGCTACTTCCGCGACATCTCCACCTTCGGCGGCTGCACCGCGGGCCCGGTCGCGGCGCTCGAGAACATGCGGATCATCGAGGACGAGGGTCTGCTCGAGAACACGCTGAAGATGGGCGCGCGCGTGGTCGAGAACCTCTCCGCGCTGCAGGAGAAGCACGCCGTCATCGGCGACGTGCGCGGCAAGGGTCTGTTCTGCGGGGCCGAGCTCGTGGCCGACCGCGCCACGAAGGAGCCCATGGACGAGAAGCGCGTGGCGGCCGTGGTGGCCGACGTGATGGCGCAGGGCGTCATCATCGGCATGACGAACCGCAGCCTGCCGGGCTTCAACAACACGCTCTGCCTCTCGCCCGCGCTGATCGCCACGCCCGACGACATCGACCAGATCACGGACGCCATCGACCGCGCCCTGACCCGCGTCTTCGGCTGATCCCACCGGCGCCCGCCCCCCGGCGGGCGCCCCCCCTCCTGCGCCGGGTCCCGGTCTCCGGGGCCGCACCGGAGCGCCCGCCCGCCGTGGCTGCCTCGCCCGACGCCTCGCCCTCCGCACCCACGCCGCACCATCGAGCGGGCCCTCGGCCCTCTCGGCAGCCACCGGGCCGACAAGGGCGGGCCCGCGGGCTCTCTCCGCCCGCCCTGCGACCCGATGTCAGATTCCGCTCACCCTAGGTCGCTTTGTGATGTGCCCCGCAGGCCCCGGCGCTATAGCCCCTTCGGAAAGACCACCGCGAGGGAGCCCCATGCCGAAGTTCGTCCTCACCGTCACCTGCCCGACCCGCCGGGGCATCGTCGCCGCCATCTCGACCTTCCTCGCCGACCATGGCTGCAACATCACCGATTCGGCCCAGTTCGACGATCAGGAAACCGGGCGCTTCTTCATGCGCGTGGGCTTCCAGTCCGAGACCGGCGCCACGCTCGACGGGCTCACCGCGGATTTCGCCGCCGTGGGCGAGACGCTCGAGGCCGACTGGCAGATCTTCGACAGCGCCAGCAAGATCAAGGTCCTGCTGATGGTGTCGAACTTCGGCCACTGCCTCAACGACCTGCTCTACCGCTGGCGCATCGGCGCCCTGCCGATCGAGATCGTGGGCGTCGTCTCGAACCACCTGACCTACCAGAAGGTCGTCGTGAACCACGACATCCCCTTCCATCTCATCAAGGTCACCAAGGACAACAAGCCCGAGGCCGAGGCCCGCCTCATGGCGCTGGTCGACGAGACCGGGGCCGAGCTCGTCGTGCTCGCCCGCTACATGCAGGTCCTGTCGGATGCCTTCTGCGCCCGCATGTCGGGCCGGATCATCAACATCCACCACTCGTTCCTGCCCTCCTTCAAGGGCGCGAACCCCTACAAGCAGGCCTACCAGCGCGGCGTGAAGCTGATCGGCGCCACGGCGCATTACGTCACCGCCGATCTCGACGAGGGCCCGATCATCGAGCAGGACACGGTGCGCATCACCCACGCCCAGAGCCCGGACGATTATGTGAGCCTCGGCCGCGACGTCGAGGCCTCGGTCCTCTCCCGCGCGATCCACGCCCATATCCACCACCGGGTCTTCCTCAACGGCAACAAGACCGTGGTCTTCCCGGCGTCCCCCGGCGCCCACGCCTCCGAACGGATGGGCTGAGCCCCGCTTTCATTCTGGCCGAAATATCCCGGGGGTGCGGGGGCAGCGCCCCCGCTCCTTCCCGTGACGCTCAGGTCAGATCCTCGGGCTTCAGCGGCAGATCGTCGTGCAAGGGCACCGTCTGGCGCTCGATCATCCGGCGCACCCGCGGCTTGCCCGGCCCTGCGTGCAGCGCGAGCAGCCGGTCCGTCACCTCGGCATCCGCCTTCGTCCGCCGCTCGTGGTGGCGCAGATATTCCGCCCAGGTCGCGACATGGTAGCTTTCGGCCCAGATCCCCGGCCGCTCCAGATCGCGCAACAGCACCCACTGCCGCGCCCCGTCCCGGATCCGGATCCGGCGCCGGTCCGCCATGGCGGCGAGGAACTCGTCCACATTCTCGGGCACCACGTCATATTCGACCGTCACCATGATCGGCCCCGAGCGCATGCGCAGGTCCACCGGCAGGCTCGGCTCAACGAACCGCCCCAGCGGATCGAGATCCTGCATCCCGAAGGCCGGCAGCGGCATCCGCAGCCCCACCAGCGCCCCCAGCACGAGGACACCGGCCGCCCCGAACAGGGCCCCGTCCACGCCGCCCGCCTCGGCCGCCTGCCCCCAGAGGAAGCTGCCCGCCGCCATCCCGCCGAAAGTGGCGGTCTGATAGAGGGCCAGCGCCCGCCCCACGACCCAGCGCGGCGTGGCGAGCTGCACGCTCACATTGAACAGCGACAAGGCCAGCACCCAGGCCGCCCCCGCCGGCAGGAGCATGAGCCCCGACAGCCACAGCGCGCGCGACAGGCCGAGCCCGGTCAGCGCCAGCGCGAAGATCACGAAGCCCGCCCGCACGATGGTCTCGTTCTGGAACCGCTCGCGCAGGCGCGCGCCGGCGAAGGCGCCGCCGATGGCGCCCACCCCGAAACAGCCCAGAAGCACGCCATAGGTGAAGGCGCCCCCGCCCACGAGGTCGCGCGCGACGACAGGCAGCAGCGCAAGCAGGCTCACCGCCGCAAGGCCGAAGAGGAAGCCGCGGAAGAGCACCTTGAGCAGGATGGGCGACATCGAGACATAGCGCAGGCCCGCGGCCACGGCCGATCCCAGCGTCTCGCGCGGCAGCCGCCGCGGCGCATAGTCGGGCCGCCAGAGAAAGAGCGTGAGGACCAGCGGCAGATAGCTCGCCGCATTGATCGCGAAGGCCGCCGCCGCGCCACCCGCCGCTACGATGATCCCGCCCAGCGCGGGGCCCACGCTCCGCATCAGGTTGAAGCCCATGCTGTTCAGCGCGACCGCCGACGGCAGGTCCTTGCGGGGCACGATGTCGCCGACCGAGGCCTGCCACGAAGGGTTGTGCAGCGCCACGCCCGCGCCGATCAGGAAGGTGAAGGTCAGCAAGAGCCACGGCGTCAGCAGATCCGCGAAGGCCGCCAGCGCCAGCGCCGCCGAGGCCGTCAGCATGAAGAGCTGCGCCGTCAGCATCAGGCGCCGCCGGTTGAGGCTGTCGGCCAGCGCGCCCGAGGGCAGCGAGAAGAGCATGATCGGCAGGGTCGTCGAGGCCTGCACCAGCGCCACCATCCCGGCGGAATGGGTGAGCTCGGTCATCATCCAGCCTGCGCCCACCGCCTGCACCAGCCCGCCGAAGTTCGAGACGATGCTCGCCATCCAGAGGTTGCGGTAGGTGGGCAGGCGGAAGGGCGCGAGGGGAGAGACACGGTCGGGCAAGGGAGAACCTTCTGTCGGGCCGGCTGCCCCATGGGATAGGTCGCGCGAGGGCGGCTGACAAGGGAGGGCCCCTCCGGAGCCCCGCAGGCGCCCTCGGCGCGCCCGCGATCCAACGCCGGGAACCCTCGGCCCGTTCCGCCGGTTGAGCGCGGCGACAGGCAACCGCGGGTGCGGGGCCATGTCCGGGACGGGGCGGACGGGTCCGACCCTCCCGGCGCGGCAACGACCCGCAGACGGTCATCTTCGCCGGACGTCGGGGCGGCAGAGGCCGCAGGCCGGATCACAGGAGGGCTGCAAGGTGAAGGATGGCTGCGTTCTGGTCGAGATGTCGGACGGCAGCGAGGCCACCGTGCCGCGCGGCCTCGTCTATGTCACCGATGCCGAGCCGGGCATCACCCGGCGGCGCTGCGGGCGCGGCTTCGTCTTCCGCGGCCCCGACGGCAGGCTTCTGGACCGCGCCGAGCGCGCACGGATCCTGCGCCTCGGGGTTCCGCCCGCCTACGAGAAGGTGTGGATCTGCCCGCTCGAGAACGGCCATCTGCAGGCCACCGGGTTCGATGCGCGCGGGCGCAAGCAGTATCGCTACCACCCCGACTGGGGCAGCTGGCGGTCGCAGGCGAAATACGCCCTCCTGCCGGCCTTCGGAGAGGCGCTGCCCCGCCTGCGCCGCCGCGTGGCCCGCGACCTCAAGGCCGAGGCGGGCGAGCTCGCCTTCTCGCTCGCGGCCCTCACCATGCTGATCGACCGGACCTTCCTGCGCGTGGGCAGCTCGGCCTATGCCGAGGAGAACAAGACCTTCGGCGCCACCACGCTTCTGGCGCGCCATGTGAAGCTCAAGGACGGCGAGGTGCGGCTCGACTTCCGCGCCAAGGGCGGCAAGCGCGTGCGTCAGGTGCTGAAGGACCGCCGCCTGCACCGCATCCTGCAGGAGATCGAGGACCTGCCGGGCCGCAACCTCTTCACCTGGATCGACGAGGAGGGCCAGGTGCGGCGCGTGGCCTCGCACCATGTGAACGACTATCTGGCCGAGGCCACGGGCCTTGCCGGCGCCTCGGCCAAGACCTTCCGCACCTGGGGCGGCTCGCTCGCTGCCTTCGCCGTGGCCCGGGCGACCGAGGGCAAGCTCACCGTGAAGATGATGGCCGAAGGCGCGGCCGAGCGGCTGCACAACACGCCGACGATCAGCCGCACCTCCTACATCCATCCCCGGATCCTCGGCCTCGCGGATCTGAAGCCCGACGAGCGGCTCGCGCAGCTCGAGGCGGTCCAGCCCGCCGACCTGCCCGACCTGCGCAGCGACGAGCGCCGGATGCTCGGCTTCCTGCTGGGCTGACCCCCGGCACAGACGCCGCCGGCACCGATCAGCAAGCGCCCAGATGAGCGCTCGGGCGGACATTCATCCGATGGCGAAAAACAATTGCGCCGCGCCGGGGAGCGACGGCGCGGCGCAGGCCTCGCTCGCGCGGATCAGCCGGATTTATGCTCCGGCTTGCCCTTCCGCTCGGTCGCGGCCATTTCCTTCAATTCCTTCTCCGACATGGAGTCCTCCATGCTGCGGGAGGCTCCCTTCAGATCGCTCTTCTTCGTGTCGCCGCGCTTGGCCGACAGGGCGGCTCCGGCGGCTTTCTGCTGGGCCTTGGACGTCGCTGGCATCGCACACCTCGCAGGCTCGGATCGTCAGGCTGCCGGGCAGCCCGGCCTCATCCTCTGCGCAGAAAACCGCGCCGCGCGCGCCCGGTTCCCGCGGCGGCTCGCCTTTCGGGCGAGTTTTCCGTGACAGGCAGGTTTCCGGCCCCGCTCGGCGGGATGCCGCCGACATGAGCCCAGCCGGAACCTCCCCGAGGCCAGCGCGGTTGATCCCCTGTCCAGCGCGACGATGATGCGATCCGAAGTTCCCGGAGTCGAAAGATGAGACCTGTTCCGCTCGCCCTCGCGGCTCTGCTCCTCGCCACGCCCGTGGCCTTCTCGCAATCCGACGCGCCGCCGCCGCCGCTGGTGGTGGTCGATGACGCGCAGGTCTTTGCCGGCATGGCCGTCTCCTCGGCGCTCTTCGGCGTCGAGGCGAGCGAAACCGCCCTCTCCCGCACCCGGAACGAGACGGTGCGCGCCTTCGCCGAGAAGGTCCTGCAGGAACGGCGCGAGACGGCGGAGCGGCTGGTCAAGGCCGCCGAGGCCGATGCGCTGCCGATCACGCCGCGCATGTCGCCGCGCCACGAGGCCGAGGCGCAGTCCCTGCGCGGGGCGGATGACCAGATGTTCGACGACCTGTATCTTGCAGGCCAGCGACGCGCCATCGACGAGGAGGTCACGCTCTATCAGGGCTTCGCCACCGCAGGTCAGGAAAGCGCGCTGCGCGAGACGGCGGGCGAGCTTCTGCCGCGTATGGTGGCCGGACAGGAACAGGTCCGCGCCCTTGCCGCGCCGCGCGGCTGACCTCTCCCTCGGATGATCGCTCCGGCCGCGAGACGCAGCCGGAGCGCGCCCGTCAATCGCTCTCTCGGGTGAGGGCACCGTTGTCCTCGGGCGCCTCGTTCAGGGCGGCGAGGAACGTGCGGCACCACCAGAGCACATCGTGGGACTCGAGATGATCCATCATGCGCCGCCAGCGCGCGATCCGCTCGTCGAGCGGCATCGAGAGCGCACGGCCGATGGCCCCCGCCGTCTGCTCGGTGTCGTAGGGGTTGATGAAGATGGCCCCGTCCAGTTCGCGCGCGGCGCCCGCGAAGCGCGAGAGGATGAGGACGCCCGGATCGGCCGGATCCTGCGAGGCCACATATTCCTTGGCCACCAGGTTCATCCCGTCGCGGAGCGGCGTGACGAGCCCCACTTTCGCCAGCCGGTAGAGGCCCGCCAGCACAGGCCGGGTGAGCGACTGGTTCACATAGCGGATGGGCACCCACTCGATGGTGCCGTGCGCGCCGTTCACCCGGCCGCAATGCGACTCCACCTGCCCCTGCATCTCGAGATACTCGGGCACGTCCGAGCGCGAGTGGGGCGCCACCTGCAGCAGCGTGACCTTGCCCGCCTGATCGGGATTGCGCATCAGATACCGCTCGAACGCGTCGATCCGCGCGGCGATGCCCTTGGAATAGTCGAGCCGGTCAACCCCGATGATGAGCGAACTGCCATGCAGGCTCTGCTGCATGTCGGTGACCAGATCGAGCCCGTCCGTCTTGGCCGCGAGCCGCGCGAAATCCCCGGTCTCGATGCCGATGGGGAAGGCCGCGGCCGCCACCTCCTTGTCGAAGGCGCGGAGCCAGCCCGGCGTCGACCAGTCGCCCCAGCCCTCGCGGCGCAGACAACCCACGAAATTGTCGAGATCGTAGTCGGTCTGGAACCCCACGAGGTCGTAGGCCGCAAGGCCCCGCATGATGATCTCGTAGACCGGCAGAGCGGTCAGGATGTCGGCCGGGGGCCATGGAATGTGGAGGAAGAAGCCGATCCGGTTGCGCACGCCGCGCTTGCGCAGCTCCTGCGCCAGCGGGATCAGGTGGTAATCATGCACCCAGATCACGTCGTCGGGCTCGAGCATCGGCACCAGACGGTCGGCGAACAGGCGATTGACGCGGAAATAGCCCGCCATCTCCTGCCGCGCATATTCGGCCAGATCGAGACGGCAGTGGAAGATCGGCCAGAGCACCCGGTTGGCGAAGCCGTTGTAATATTCGTCGAGGTCCGCCTGCGAAAGGTCGGTCAGCACATAGCTGATCTTGTCCTGCTCCAGCGTGGTCAGGCCCTGCGGCTCCTCCTCGCCGGTCGAGCGGCCCGACCAGCCCATCCAGATCCCGCCGTTCTTGCGCAGCGCGGCATGGACGGCGACGGCCAGCCCGCCGGGCGGCGGGTTGCCGTTCTCGTCCGGCAGCGGCACGCGGTTCGAGACGACGACGAGACGACTCATGCGCCGAGCTCCGCCACGAGGTCGCGGAGCGCCTGCGGCGAGGCGAGCCGCGCCCGGGCCAGCGTCGGCGCCTCGGTCTCGCAGATCCGCACCGAGAGGCCGCCGCAGGCATTGACCACCCGGAACATCTCCTCGTCGGTCACGTCGTCGCCTATCGCAACGGGCCTCCGCCCGGCGAAGGGCGGCTCCGTCAGAAAGGCCTCGAGCGCCGTGCCCTTGTTGGCCGAGGCCGGCCGCAGTTCCACCACCATCTTGCCGTGCTGCAGCACCCAACCGTCTCCCATCACCTTCAAAGCCATTTCCATCATCGCCCGCACATCGGGCTCGCGTTCGGGCGCCTGCCGGTAATGCAGCGCCACCGCAGCCACCTTGTCCTCGAGGAGGACGCCGGGCATCCGCGCCGTGCGCCGACCCAGATCCTTGCGCAGCGCGTTCAGGGACGGCGCGAGGCCCGCGCGGTCGAGTTCTCCCGAGGCGCGGCGGCGCTCGACCCCGTGAAGACCCGCGGCAGGAAAGAGATGCGGCCCGAAGTGGGCGTCGATCCAGTCGACCCGCCGCCCGGTCACGAGAGCCAGAGCCCCCCCGAGCCGGTCGGCCAGTCGCGCCAGATCCTGCGGCAGACTCGCGGCCACGCGCACGTCGTGCGGCTGCTCGGCGATGTCGACCAGCGTCCCGTCGATGTCGAGAAAGAGCGCCCACTCGTCGGGCGCATCGCGCAGCGCGGATCGCAGGACCGCCGCGCCGTCATCTTGGTCGGGATGCAGGGCAGGTTGGTGCATGAAGCCTCCAGCGAAGTTGCGGACAGAAGGGAACGCTTCAGAGGCCGATCGGGTTCACGGAAAAGTGGGCGAACTCATGGAAAAGGCGCTCCGCGAGGGCGGAGGAGCCTTGTTCCGCGGGGATCTCGCGCCGCCGGCGCGACCGGAGGCCGCAGGGCCGGCCGCCTCAGCGTCCGCCCGTCGCCAGAACCTCCCGCGCGATCCGCAGCAGGAAGTCCGGCAGCACGTCGAAGGCATAAGGCGCATGCAGGCGCTCGAGCGGCGTGTGATAGGACCGCCCCCACGGCCCCACATTCACCGCAGGCAGGTTGGCGATCCGCCCGCTCCAGCCTGTGGCGCCCCAGGCCAGCGTGTTCGCCGCCATGAAGGGCACCTCCGACGCATCCCCCTCGCCGAAGAAGGAGAGGTCCGAGATGCCGGGGAAGAACTCCATGGTCCCGATCCGGCAGCCATGCGCGGCCTCGACCGCGGCGCGGGCCCGGTCGAGCGCGGCCCGCAGGCCCTGCGCCTCGGGCCCGTGACCCAGATGCACCGGCAGGTAGGGGAGCGCGCCGAAGCCCAAAAGGATGGCCGGCCCCGAGCGGCCCGAAAGCCGCCAGGCCTCCTCGGCGAGCAGCCGGTTCTGGTCGGGCAGCGACAGCCCCTCGCTGCCCAGAGCCGTCGCGCGGGCGGCGAGCCGCTCCGCCGCCGCCTCGGGAAGGCTCGCCGCCAGCTCCGCAAGGGTCGAGACCGGGATGCCTGGCACCTCGGCCGGTCGGCCCGTCACCGCCTCCTGCCGGGCCGCGAGGGCCGCGGCCAGACCCGCCGCCGCCTCGAGCGCGATGGCCCGGAAGGCGCCGAGCGTGGCCATCGCGCCCCGCCCCTGCGAGAGCACGTTCCAGGTCGCGAAGACCGTGGCGGGCGTGGTCACGTCGTAGCCCTCGCGCCCGTCGCGCAGGCTGAGAAGGACGGGCGGGATCCCGGCCGCACCCTCCTGCCCGTCCGCAAGCTCGGGCGCCCATTCCGCCCGCGCCACCAGCGCCGCGGCGATGGCGCCTGCATTCAGCCCCTCATAGGGCTGGCTCGCATGGGCGGGCACGCCCGCGACGAGCGCGGTCACCAGAAGCTTGCCCACGCTGCCCAAGGCCACCACCTGCCCGAGGCTGCCGTCGCCCTCGTCGGTCACGCAGTCGCAGTTGATCGCGGCCCGGACCGCAAGGCCCCTCTCGGCCGCGATCTGCGGCAGCGCCTCGGCCAAGGCCCGCGCGCCGACCGAAGTCACCTCCTCGTCCGGCACCGCGACAAAAAGGAGGTTGCCCGCGCGCTCGGGTCCGGCGGCCCAGAGTTCCAGCGCCGCCAGCGCCGCGCCGAGACCCGCCTTCATGTCGAGAAGCCCCCGCCCCGGCAGGAAGTCCCCCGACTCGAGATCGGCCTTCGCCAGCCGCTCGGCGCTGGTGCCGGGGCTCGCCAGACGGCGCAGGAGCGCCCCCGCGAGCGCCTCGGGCTCGCAGGCCACCGGCTGGAGATCGCCGTAGTCCGCATCCGTCACCGTGTCGAAATGGCCCGTCAGCAGGACAGTATCGGGCCCCTGCCCGCGCACGAGCACGGCGCAGCATTCCCGCCCCAGCGCATCGCCGCAGCCGATGGTCCAGACCTCGGCCCCGGCGAGGGCGGGCGTGGCCCGGATCCGCTCGGCGAGCCTCTGCGCCAGCGCCGCCTCGCCGGGCGTGCCCGTGACCGACCGTTGCCGCGTCAGCCACAGCGCCCAGTCCCGGGCGCGGTCACGATAATGGGCCATGTCTCTCTCCTGCTCGTCCGCCGGATCGCCTGCCCGGCTGTGTCTTGTCCGCCCGCACGGTTCTCGTGCGCCGCGCCCCGGCCCATCCTGCGCCGAAGGCCGGGCGACCGGAAGCCCCGCGCAGAGCGGGCAGTCCGAAGGCCGGCTTTCCCTGCGCGGGCTCTGCCCGCAGCTATTCCTGCGCCCCTCCGCCGGGAAGCGCCCGCCACGAAAGCGTGAGAGGGGGCGGCGTGATGTCGCCCATGGGCCGCAGCGTCGCCCTTCGGCTTGACGCACCCCCTGCCGGGCGGCAACGGTGAGGGCTGGCCCAGCTTGCATCTGAAGGAGGCACCATGCCCGAAGTCTCAGAATTCGCCTTTCGCCTGATGATGGCCGCCGTCATCTTCGTCGGCGTCGGCATCATGTTCGCCTTCGCCGGCGGTCACTGGTTCGTGGGCCTCGTGGTGGGCGGCCTCGTCGCCGCCTTCTTCGCCGCGACCCCGAACAGCAACTGACGGCGCGCCCCCGGGCTCCGGCCCGACGAGCGAAAACGCCCCGATCACCAGAAGATCACAGGGCGCCGCCACGCAGCGGCGCCCTTTCCGTTTCCGGGGCAGTTCAGCCCGGGGGCAGCGGGATCACATCGACGGCGTGGCTCGTCCTCTGTCGGCCCGCGATGCGCAGGATGCCCGAGACCGGCGCCACATCGCCGTAATCCCGGCCGACGGCCGCCACGATATGATCGGCCCCCGCGAAACAGCGGTTGGTCGGATCGTAGTCGATCCAGCCCTCGGCCCGGCCGCACCAGGCCCGCACCCAGGCATGCATCGCATCCGCCCCTTCGAGCCGCGGGCGGCCGGGCGGCGGCACCGTCCGGAGAAACCCCGAGACATAGGCCGCGGGCACGCCTGCGCCGCGCAGCCCCGCAATCATGATCTGGGCGAAATCCTGACAGACACCGTGGCGGTGGGCGAAGGCCTCCTCGGGGGGCGTGTCGACCGAGGTCGCACTGCCGTCGAACCGCATCTCGCGGTAAAGCCGCTGGCCCAGAGCCTCGACCGCGCCGCGCACCGTGGCGGCCCCCGCCATCGCCTCGCGCGCATGGTCGGTGATGGCCGTCACCGGGCGGATGCGGGGCGAGGCGGGCAGGAAATGGTGCGGCGCGGCGGGGCCCAGATCCCGCACCGCCGCGATCTCGGCGGCCAGCGCCGCGAGCGGGCCCGAACGGTCGGGGCCCGGCCCCTCGAACAGCCGGTCCACCCTGCAGGCGGCGGTGAAGACGATCTCGGAATGGTCGCAGCCGATGGCCACCTCGACCGTCCGGTTGCCGAAGAAATCGGTGAACTCGCCCCGCTCAGCCGGACGCGGGCTGATGGCGATCATGTCCTGCGACACCTCCTGCAGGCCCGGCAGATGCGCGGGCAGCAGCCGCAGCAGGTGCCGCCCCCCCGAGGCGGGCCGGGCATAATGGTAGGTGACGGAGAGGCGGACCTGATAGAGCATTCAGCGCAGCCAGCTGTCGGTGATGAGGTCGGAAATCTCCCAGATCGCGCCGCGCAGCGCCCAGAGCGCCTCGGTATCGAGCTGCTCGGCCCGTTCGGTGGCAAGGTTGGTGCGGGTGCGCAGGACGAGCCGGAGGAGGTCGGGCATCGGGCTCGCCGTGGCGCCGGGCAGAAGGCGCACCTGCTCCTCGATCCCGTCGAGCTGGAACAGGATCGAGCGCGGGTTCATCGCATCGAGCGCCAGCAGGTCCACCACCGTCTCGCGCGAGGTGGTGACGGCGAAGCGGCGGCGGTGGGTCATGACGCTGTCGCCCACCTCGACCGCCAGATCGAGCCCGCCATCGGGCGCGAACGGATCGGCCAGCGTGGCCAGCACCGCGGCCATGCCCGCCCCCCGCTCGACATGGCGGCCGAGCTCGAGAAAGCGCCAGCCGGTCACGCGATACATGTTCTCATGCACGAGGCCCGAGAAGCCGGTGATCTTGCGCAGGAGCGCCGACAGGGCGCGGGCCGCGTCGTCGCCGGGGGCCACCCGCTCGGCCATGCGCCGCATCGTCTTGTCGAGATCGGCGAGCGAGGACCAGCCGTCGGGCGAGAAGCGGTCGCGCACCTGCCCCGCGCTCGCGATGGCCGAGCGCAGGGTCTGAATCAGACCCTTGGGAATGCCCTCCTCGGGATCCACCCCCTGCCCGCGGAAGAGGGGCGCCAGCGCCGCGAGAAGCGGCGCACTCGCATCGCCCGTCTCGGCCAGCCGCACGTTGCGCGCCCGCAGGAGCCGCATGAGGCCCTCGGTGCGCTCGACGTAGCGGCCGAGCCAGAAGAGATTGTCGGCCGACCGCGAGGGCAGCGCGCCCTCGCGCGCCTGAAGCTGGCGGCCCTGGGCGGGGATGAGGCTCGCCGCCTCGACCGGGGTCTCGCTCACGATCCAGACATCGGCCGCGGCACCGCCGTGCTGCATCGCCACGGCCCGCGGCTCCGGCGTGCGGCCGATCCGGGCGAAGCCGCCCGGCATGACCTGCCAGCCCGACGGGGTGCGGGCCAGAAACACCCGCAGGCTCATCGGGCGCGGCACCAGCGCGCCGCCGATATGGGCGGGCGTGGTCGAGAGCACCACCGACTCCTGCCCCACGAGGCCCGCCCCCTCGCGCTCGAGCCAGGCCACCGGATCGCGCGGCGCGGGGCAGCCTTCGGCCAGCGCCGCCAGATCGTCCTCGATCGGCTGCCGGGTCGAGAGCGCGGGCGAGATCAGCATCCGGGACACGTTGGCCGCGACATGGGCGCGCTCGGCCTTCTGTCCGCACCACCAGGTGGCGATGTTGGGCAGCCGCAGCTCCTCGCCCAGAAGCGCGCGGGCGATGCGCGGCATGAAGGCCAGAAAGGCGCGGGTCTCGAGCACGCCCGAGCCGAGATTGTTCACGAGCGTCGTCGATCCGTGGCGCAGCGCCGAGACGAGGCCCGGCGTGCCGAGCTGCGAGCCGCCCTCCAGCTCCAAGGGATCCGCATAGGCGCCGTCGAGCCTGCGCCAGAGCACCGACACGGGCTCCGGCCCCGCCACGGTGCGGACCTTGAGTTGACCGCTGTCAACCGTCAGATCCTCGCCCTGCAGCAGCATGAAGCCCAGATAGCGCGCGATCCAGGCGTGCTCGTAATAGGTCTCGTTCAGCGGCCCCGGCGTGAGGATGCCCACCCGCCCCTGCGGATCGGCCTGCCACTCCTGCAGCGCGTCGCGGAAGGTGCGGAAGAAGCCCGCCAGCCGGTGGACATGGGCCTCGGCATAGAAGTCCGAGAAGACGCGCGAGGTAGCAACCCGGTTCTCGAGCGCGAAGCCCGCGCCCGAGGGTGCCTGCGCCCGGTCGCCCAGCACCCACCAGTCGCCGTCCGGGCCGCGGCCCACCTCGAAGGCCAGGAAATGCAGATGATGCCCGCCGCGCGGCGCGATGCCCACCATCGGGCGCAGCCACTCGGGGTTGCCCGCCACCAGCGCGGCCGGCAGGACCCCCTCGGCCACCAGCCGGTTCGCGCCGTAGAGATCCGCCATCAGCGCCTCGAGCAGATCCGCGCGCTGGATCAGCCCTTCGCCCAGACGCTGCCATTCCGCCTCGTCGATCAGCACCGGCACATGGCTCAGCGGCCAGGCGCGCTCGTCCGAGCCTTCGGCGGAATACTGGCGGAAGAACACGCCCGCATCGCGCAGATACTGGTCGCCGCGGGCGAAGCGGCGGTGGAGATCGTCGGGCGAGAGCCCCGCCAGATGGCGCAGGAAGCCGCGCCAGACCGGGCGGATCCCGCCCGCCGCATCCATCATCTCGTCGGGCACGCCGGGCTGGGGCCGGTAGCCGTCGGCCAGTCCGGTCAGGCCCGGCGCGAGGCGCGTCTTCCGCTCCATCAGAGCCCCGCGGGCCGTCTCAGGTCGAGCGTCATCGGAAACTCCGGATGCGGCCGCTCGGGCGCGAGCGGCCAGAGGCCGGCACTGTGCCCGTGGGGCTGGAAGCGCGCAAGCCTACGCGCCTCGGCCTCGTTGCCGTTCACCGGGAAGGTCTCGTAGTTGCGCCCGCCGGGATGGGCTACATGATAGACGCAGCCGCCGAGCGACCGGCCCGACCAAGTGTCGTAGATGTCGAAGGTGAGCGGCGCATCGACGGGCAGGGTCGGATGCAGCGCCGCGGCGGGCTGCCAGGCCTTGAACCGCACCCCCGCCACCGCGCGGCCATTGGCCACCGGCACGAGCGGCACCTCGCGCCCGTTGCAGGCCACTCGGTAGCGCGCGGGATCGGCGCCCGAGAGCGTCACCTGCAGCCGCTCGGTCGAGCTGTCGGTGTAGCGCACCGTCCCCCCGATGGCGCCGGTCTCGCCCAGCACATGCCATGGCTCGAGCGCCTGCCGGATCTCGAGATGCGCGCCCTCGTAGGTCACCTCGCCGCAGAAGGGGAAGCGGAACTCGGCCTGCGCCCGGAACCATTCCGGGTCGAGATCGAACCCGTGCGCCCGCAGATCGGCCAAGACGTCCAGGAAATCCTCCCAGACGTAGTGCTGGAGCATGAAACGGTCGTGCAGCGCTGTGCCCCAGCGGGTGAGCGGCCCCGTCACCGGGTTCTGCCACATGCGCGCGATGAGGGCGCGGATCAGAAGCTGCTGGGCGAGGCTCATGCGCGGGTCGGGCGGCATCTCGAAGCCGCGGAACTCGACGAGGCCGAGCCGCCCGGTGGGCCCGTCTGGCGAGAACATCTTGTCGATGCAGATCTCGGCGCGGTGGGTGTTGCCGGTCACGTCGGTCAGGATGTTGCGCAGGAGCCGGTCGGGCAGCCAGAGCGGCGCGCGCGGATCGCCGGGACCGGGGATCTGCGACAGCGCGATTTCGAGCTCGTAGAGGCTGTCGTGGCGTGCCTCGTCGATGCGCGGCGCCTGACTGGTCGGGCCGATGAAGAGGCCCGAGAAGAGGTAGGAGAGCGACGGATGCCGGTTCCAGTGCAGGATCAGGCTGCGCAGCAGGTCCGGCCGCCGCAGGAAGGGCGAATCCGTGGGCGTGCGCCCGCCCACGACGACATGGTTGCCGCCGCCGGTGCCGCAATGCTTGCCGTCGATCATGAACTTGTCGGCGCCGAGGCGGCACTGGCGGGCCTCCTCGTAGACCGCCGTCGTGATCGACACGCACTCCTCCCAGCTGGTGGCGGGGTGGATGTTCACCTCGATCACGCCCGGATCGGGGGCCACGCGGATCACGTTCAGCCGCGGATCGTGCGGCGGCGCGTAGCCCTCGACATGGACCGGCAGGCCCAGCTTGCGCGCGGCCTCCTCGGCGGCGGTCAGGAGGTCGAGGTAATCCTCGACCGCCTCCACCGGCGGCATGAAGATGCAGAGCCGCCCGTCCCGCACCTCGACGGCGAGCGCGGTGCGCACGGCGCCCTCGTCGCCGAGGATCTGCTCGACCATCGTCTGGCCCGGCGCCGAGGCGGTGAAGCTTGCCACCGCGGCATCGGGGGTCTGGAGCGGCACGATCTGCGCCTCGCCCGCGGGCGGCAGCGGCCCGCGCTCGACCGTGGGATCGGTCGGGTTGATGTAGGGGTAGCGCGAGGCCGGGATGTGGGGCAGCGCGCCCAGCGGCAGGCGGTAGCCCACCGGGCTGTCGCCGGGCACGAGGAACAGGTGCCTGCGCCGCAGCTTCCACCGCTCGGACCGCCAGCGCGGGCGGGGCGCCTGCGCCTGCCAGCGCTGCACCGGCAGGACGAAGCCCGAGGGCTCGGTCAAACCGCGCTCGAAGACGCGGGCCATGCGCAGCCGCTCTTCGGGGTCCTTCAGCTCCGAATTCTCGGGCGTCACATTTTCGGGAAGGTTCGCCTCCTTCAGAAGCCACTCGCCCGGATCCTCGTAGGCGGGCACCACGAGGTCTGGCTCGAGCCCGAGCTCGGCCGCGATGCCCTGCATCAGCCGCTCCGCCTCGGCCGGGCCCACACCGCCCTGCCCCGTCTCGCCCGCCACCAGCGCGCCGTCGCGCCAGATGGGCGCCCCGTCCTCGCGCCAGTAGAGCGAGAAGGTCCAGCGCGGCAGGGTCTCGCCCGGATACCATTTCCCCTGCCCGTAATGCAGGAAGCCCCCCGGCGCGAACCGGTCGCGGAGCCGCCGAATCAGCCGGTCGGCGAGGACGCGCTTGGTGGGGCCCACGGCATCGGTGTTCCACTCGCCCGATTCGAAATCGTCGATCGAGACGAAGGTGGGCTCGCCCCCCATGGTGAGCCGCACGTCGCCCGCCCTCAGCGCCGCATCGACCCGGTGGCCCAGCGCATCGAGCCGCTGCCAGCTCTCGTCGGAAAAGGGTTTCGTGATCCGCGGATGCTCGGCCACGCGGGTCACCTTCATGTCGAAGGCGAAATCCACCTCGGCATAGCTCGCCATGCCGGCGATGGGGGCGGCGTTGCGGTAATGCGGGGTCGCGGCCAGCGGAATATGGCTCTCGCCCGTCAGAAGCCCCGAGGTGGCGTCGAGCCCGATCCAGCCCGCCCCCGGCAGATAGACCTCGGCCCAGGCATGGAGGTCGGTGAAATCGTGATCGGTCCCCGACGGCCCGTCCAGCGCCTCGAGATCGGGCTTGAGCTGGATCAGGTAGCCCGAGACGAAGCGGGCGGCGAGGCCAAGGTGGCGCAGGATCTGCACCTGAAGCCAGGCGCTGTCGCGGCACGAGCCGCGCCTCTGGGCCAGCGTCTCCTCGGGGCTGAAGACGCCGGGCTCCATGCGGATCACATAGGCGATCTCGCGGGCGAGGCGCGCGTTCAGCCCCACCACCATGTCGACGGTCCGCTGCCGGTCGCGCGGGATCGTCTGAAGGAAGGCCTGAAGATGCGGCCCCGCAGGTTCGGGGCTGCGGTAGATCGAGAGATCCTCGACAATCTCCTCGGGATAGTCGAAGGGCCAGTGCTCGGCCGTCTCCTCGACGAAGAAGTCGAACGGGTTGTAGACCGTCATGTCGGCCACCAGATCGACCTCGATGCGGAACTCGATCACCGGCTCGGGAAAGACCACGCGCAGCAGCCAGTTGCCGTAGGGATCCTGCTGATGATTCTCGAAATGCCCCCCCGGCGAGACCTTCAGCGCATGCGAGATCACCCGCGTGCGGGAATGGGGCGCGGGGCGCAGGCGGATCAGCTGCGGCCCGAGCGTCACCGGACGGTCGTAGCGGTAGTGGGTCAGGTGGTGAATGCTCGCCTTGATCGACATGTCGCGCGTTCCTTGCCCGGTCCGGTCGACGGTTTCACGCATCGCGGCAGGCTGCCAATGGCCCATCGCCCGGGCGCGGCGAAAAAACCGGCGGCGCGGGGCGGAGCGCCCAAATCCTGTGCGTCCGCGCCCGAGAGGCCGGGGCCGCACCCGCGCAAGGCGGCGGGGGCCCCCCGGCCGGCCGGGGACCAGCCGCACCCGCAAGATGGGGGGTGCGGCCCCGGGCGACCGCCCTACTTGCGGGTGATGCGGCCCTCGATCACCGGCGTGTAGGGGGCATGGGCCACCAGATAGTCCGCCGTCACATCGGCGAGGTCCGGGCCGAAGTCATAGGCATTGGCCGCATCGACGAACATGGCAAAGCCGTCGCCGCCCTGACGGACATAGTTGTTGGACACGACGCCATAGGTTTTGGCGAGATCGATGGGCTGCCAGCCGCCCTCCTCCATCACCATCACGTCCGAGATGCGCGCGCCCACCGGCGCCGCCGGGTCGAAAGCATATTTCAGCCCGGCCACCTGCGCGAAGCGGCCCGCCCCCTCCTCGAGCTCGCTCACCCCGTTCTCGAGCGCCGCCACCACGGCCTCGCCCTTGACCTGAAAGGTCGAGAGCGTGTTCTGGAACGGCAGCACGGTCAGCACGTCGCCCATGGTGACCGTGCCCGCATCGATCGAGGCGCGCAGCCCGCCTCCATTGGAAATCGCGATCTGGATGCCCTGATCGCGCACCCGGTCGAGCATCGCATCGGACACGAGATTGCCCATCGCGCATTCGCCGCTGCGGCAGCTCTCGCGCGAGCCGTCGATGGGCGCGCTGACCTCGGCCACCACGCGCGAGCGGATCTCTTCCAGCGGCGCCGCCAGTTCCTTCACCCGCGCAACCGTCGCCTCATCCTCGGCCACGGAGGCGTCGAGCAGCATCGGCGCGCCCTCGGCCGAGACGATCCTGCCCGCATCGTCGAAGGTGACGTTCAGCTCGCCCAGATACTTGCCATAGGCATAGGCGGTCACGATCGCCACATCGCCCACCATGGTGGGATAGGGGCCGGCCGCCGCCCCATCCTCGTTCGACAGAAGCGTGTGGGAATGGCCGCCCACGATCACATCGACATTCTTCAGCGCCGAAGCGATCTCCTTGTCGGCCTCGTAGCCCAGATGCGAGAGCAGCACGATCTTCGTCACCCCCTCGTCCGTCAGCCGGTCCACCTCGGCCTGTGCGGCCTGCACCGGCTCGGTGAAGATCACGTTCGGCCCCGGGCTCGCGAGTTCCGCCGTGTCGAGCGGCGTCAGCCCCACGATGCCGATCTTCTCGCCGCCCTTCTCGACCACCACCGACTTCTGCAGCTCGGCCCGCAGCCCGGGCTCGCCGGTCAGATCGGCATTGGCCATCAGAAGCGGCGCCTCGAGCTTTCTCGCGAAGTCGGTCAGCACGGCGGGGCCGTCGTCGAATTCGTGGTTGCCCACCGTCATGGCGTCGTAATCGAGCGCATTCATGAATTCGGCCGCCAGCTCGCCCTTGTAGCGCGAATAGAACAGCGAGCCCTGGAACTGGTCGCCCGCATCCACGAGAAGCCGCGTTCCGCCCTGCCCGCGCGCCTCGGAAATCGCCGTCACCAGCCGCGCGATGCCCCCGAAACATTCGCCCGCCGTATTGTCCTCTGGCGGACAGGTCGAATCGTATTTCGAGATCGGCTCGAACCGGTCGTGGAAATCGTTCGTGTGCAGGATGGTGAGCGCGAAGTCGGCCCGCGCCGCGCCCGTGGTCAGCGCCACCAGCGCCGCCGAGGCGAGAAGGGTGGATTTCATGTCAAAGCTCCCGGTCTGGACAGGTGCCGACACAGTGCGGGGACGCCCGCCCCCTGTCAAAGGCCGAGGCCCGGATGACGTTGAGGCAGGTCCTTCGGCGGAGGTCATCCGCGAAGGGCCATATTGACCGCCGCACGGTCCGGGTGCATGAGGCTTGCATGCTGATCTTCAAGATTTTCCGCCGCTCCGAATGGGATGACTTCCGCCGCGCCGGCGCCACAGCCGGAGCTCCCGTCGATCTGGCGGACGGCTACATCCACTTCTCGACGGCAGCGCAGGTGGCCGAGACGGCCGCCAAACATTTCACCGCCGAAAGCGATCTCGTGCTGGTGGCCATCGATCCCGACCGGGCCGGCCCCGACCTGAAGTGGGAACCCTCGCGCGGCGAGCAGCTGTTTCCGCATCTCTACCGCAGACTGACGCTCGACGACGTGGTGTGGGACAAGTCGCTCCCGCTCGGCGCAACCGGCCATATCTTCCCCGAGGGGCTCTGGTGAACATCCTTGAACGCGCGGCGCTGACGGCCCTTCACCGGATGGACCCGGAGAAGGCCCATTCCCTCTCGCTCTCGGCGCTGCGATCGGGCCTCGTGCCCCTCCCGGGTCCGGTCACCTCGCCGCGGCTGGCGACCGTTGTCGGAGGGCTCGTGCTGCCGAACCCGGTGGGGCTCGCCGCGGGCTACGACAAGAATGCGGTGGCGCTCGCCGCGCTGATGCGGGCGGGCTTCGGCTTTCTCGAAGTGGGCGCGGCCACGCCCCGGCCGCAGCCCGGCAATCCGCAGCCGCGGCTCTTCCGGCTGACCGAGGACCGCGCGGCGATCAACCGCTTCGGCTTCAACAACGACGGCGCCGCCACGATCTGCGCCCGCCTCGCCATGCGGCCGCGGGGCGCGGTGCCGGTGGGGCTCAATCTCGGCGCGAACAAGGACAGCCCCGACCGGGCCGCCGATTTCGCCGCCGTGCTGGCCGCCTGCGGCCCCCATGCCGATTTCGCGACCGTCAATGTCTCCTCGCCCAACACCGAGCGGCTGCGCGACCTGCAGGGGCGGCAGGCGCTGACGGCGCTGCTCGAGGGGGTGATGCAGGTGCAGGCCGGCTTCGCGCGGCCGGTGCCGGTGTTTCTCAAGATCGCGCCGGACCTGTCGGACGCGGATCTGGCCGAGATCGCCGAGGTGGCGCTGGCATCGGGCATCGCGGGGATCGTTGCGACCAACACGACGCTGGCGCGCGACGGGCTGCGCAGCGCCCATGCCCGCGAAACGGGCGGTCTGTCGGGCGCGCCGCTCTTCGAGCGGTCGACCCGCGTTCTGGCGCGGCTGTCGGAGCTGACCGAGGGGCGGCTGCCGCTGATCGGCGTGGGAGGCGTGGCGAGCGCCGAGGAGGCCTATGCCAAGATCCGCGCCGGCGCTTCGGCGGTGCAACTCTACACCGCGATGGTCTATCAGGGCATCGGGCTGGCCGCGCGCATCGCCCGGGGGCTCGATGCGCTCCTGCTGCGCGACGGCTTCGGCTCGGTCGCCGAGGCGGTGGGCACGGGGCGCGCCGACTGGCTGACGTGAGGCGCACCGGCGGCTGAAAAAGCATTCCGTCGCCGAACGTGGCCCCGCTTTGGTGTGGTCCGCTCTTTTATCACGAGGCGGCTCGCCTCTCCGCCCGTGCATCATTGCGCTGCCGGAGAGGGTGAGGCTGCCTGTCCCTGTTTTTGATAGAGGCAGGCTGTTCCAGACGTCTCAGAAGGCCTTGAAGGTCATCGTGGTCAGGGTGCGCTGGATGCCCGGTATATCGAAAAGGTTTTCCGAGAGAAACCGGCCCACGTCCTGATCGGCCGGCACATAGACCTTGGCGATGAGGTCGTAGTCGCCCGAGGTGGAATAGAGCTCCGAGACCACCTCGCGGTCGTAGATCGCATCGGCCACCTCGTAGGTCTTGCCGGGCATGCAGCGGAACTGGACGAAGACGCAGCGCATGTGCTTGCTCCCTGAACGTTTGCCGGACCTTAGCCGCCTCCGCAGCCGAAGTCACGCCCGCCCGCGCGCCGGGCAGAGGCAGGGTCCGTGGACGGCGAACTGGGTGCGGTGAGCCGAGAGCCGAGAGCCGAGAGCCGAGAGCCGAGAGCCGAGAGCCGAGAGCCGAGAGCCGAGAGCCGAGAGCCGAGAGCCGAGAGCCGAGAGCCGAGAGCCGAGAGCCGAGAGCCGAGAGCCGAGACGGTCCCGGCGGGCGGGGGCCGTCAAGGTCGCGTCAGGGCGTTTCCGTCTCGGACTGGAGCTTCAGCTTCGGCGCCGTGCGCGGCAGGTCCTCGACCGACAGCGGCTGCTGCGGCAGGGCGAGCCGGTTGCGGACCACCCAGACGAGGCGTTTCTCGGCGCGGGTGATCGCGACATAGGCGAGGCGTTTCCAGAGCGGGACGCCGGCCTCGGACCGGCCCGCCTGTGCCGCGGCCCAGAGGTCGGGGGCGAAGACCTGCACCACCTCCCACTGCGAGCCCTGCGCCTTGTGGATCGTGACCGCCGCCCCGTGCAGGAAGGCCGCCCCCATGCGCGCGGCCGAGGGGATGAAGGGCTCCTCCTCGCCGGGCTTCTCGATCTTGATGATGGAGGCGGCCGAGACCTGCGGGTCCTCGGCGCCCACGACATGCAGCCGCGCGAAACCCTCGCGGTTGCCGGGGCCGAGATAGATCACCTGAGCGCCCTTGATGAGGCCGCGCGCCTCGAGGTCGATCCGCTTCTTGCGGTGCTTCAGCGGCAGCTCGATCCCGTCGCAGATCAGCGGCTCGCCGGGCAGGAGCTCGGTCTCGGGCGCACCCTGCGCGGCGCGGAAGGCGGTGATGAGCCGGATGCGGGTCTGGTTGCGCCAGACGAGGACCGGCGAGCGGGCCATGAGATCGGCATCCACGCGCTGCGCCACCTGCACCCGCTCGTCCTGACGGGCGGCACGCTCCACCATCGCTTCGAAGGTCTCGAAACTGAGGTCGGGGTCGGCCAGCGCATGGGCGAGGTCGAGGATCGGATTGTCCTCGGCCTGCCGGTGGATGCGGCTCAGCGTCAGCTTCCGCGCCTCGCCCATCGTGTCGAACACCATCTTGCCCGACTGGCCCACCGGCGCGAGCTGGGCCGGATCGCCGAACAGGACCAGCGTCGGAAAGATCTCGCGCAGATCGTCGAACTGTCGTTCGTCAAGCATCGAGGCCTCGTCCACGAAGCCCACGTCGAGCGGTTCGTCCCGTCTTTTCCAGCCCTTGATGAAGTCCGACCCCCTGAGACCGGCCGCGGCCAGCGCGCCGGGGATCGAGGGCACCTGCTCGTAGAAGGCCTTCGCGCGATCCAGCGCCATCTCGGACAGGCCCTCCACCTCGGGGCGCTTGCCGTTTCCGGCCAACCATTCGGCAATCCGCTCGTACTGCGGATCGTAGACCGGGGAATAGAGGATGCGGTGGATGGTGGTGGCCGGCACGCCACGCAGGCGCAGCACGCTCGCGGCCTTGTTGGTGGGGGCGAGGATGGCGAGCGTCCGCCGCTCCTTGCGCTTCCTGCCCTCCCAGTCGCCCGAGACCACCTCGAGCCCGGCCTCGATCAGCGCCTTGGTCAGCGAGGCGAGCAGCATCGTCTTGCCCGAGCCCGCCTTGCCCACCACCGCCAGCACCGAGGACTTGCCTTCGACCGGCACCGAGAGCGCGCCATTGGCCAGATCCACCCCCATGCCGCGCAGCTGGTCGGCCACGCGGTCGTAGGCTTCCGCCTGGTCGTCGGAGAAGGACACGGCCTGCATGGGCGCGACCATAGCCGCAGGCGCCAGCCAAGGCCAGCGCCGGCGCTCAGTTGGGCCGCGGCGGCGGCTCGTCCTGCTCGGGCACCGGCGGGGCGGCCCCGAGCTCGGCCCGGGCAAGCCGGAGCGTCTCGTCGAGCCCGGCCGCCAGCTCCGAAAGCGCGTTCCGCTCGGCATAGGCGCGGAGGTCGCTCAGCACGTCGAGGATCCAGTCATGTGTCATTGCGGCATCTGCGCCGGAATCGCCTTTCGGACCGAGGTTTTTCTACCGTAAGGCGAGCGCGACTGGGGCACGCTGTCAATCGCGCATTTCCGCAGAGGGCCAGTAAATCCTTAAAATGCAAAGCCGCCGCGGCCGGGGCCACGGCGGCTGAGACTTGCGGATCGCTCCGATCAGGCCTTGCGGCCGGCCTCGAGCACGTCGGCGAAGGTGCGCAGCCCCGTGCGCGGGGCCTGCACCAGCACCGCCATGTTGCCGGGCTTGTGCTGGTTTCTGTACATCTTCGTATGGGCGGCCGGGATCTCGGCCCAGGGGAAGACCTCGGACATGCAGGGATCGAGGCGGCGCTCGATCATCAGCTGGTTGGCGGCCGACGCCTGCTTGAGGTTGGCGAAGTGGCTGCCCTGCAGACGCTTCTGATGCATCCACATGTAGCGAACGTCAAAGGTGCAGTTGAAGCCGGTGGTGCCGGCGCAGATCACGACCATGCCGCCCTTCTTCACCACCAGCGACGAGACCGGGAAGGTCGCCTCGCCCGGATGTTCGAACACCATGTCGACGTTGATGCCCTTGCCGGTGATGTCCCAGATGGCCTTGCCGAACTTGCGCGCCTCTTTCAGCCACTCGTTATATTCGGGCGAGTTCACCTTGGGCAGCTGGCCCCAGCATTTGAAGTCCTTGCGGTTGATGACGCCCTTGGCGCCCAGCCCCATGACGAAGTCGCGCTTGTCTTCCTCGGAGATGACGCCGATGGCATTGGCGCCCGCCGTGTTGATGAGCTGGATCGCATAGGAGCCGAGGCCGCCCGAGGCGCCCCAGACCAGCACGTTCTGCCCCGGCTTCAGGTCGTGCGGCTTGTGGCCGAAGAGCATCCGGTAGGCGGTGGCGAGGGTCAGCGTGTAGCAGGCCGCCTCCTCCCAGGTCAGGTGCTTCGGACGCTTCATCAGCTGCTGCGCCTGCACGCGGGTGAACTGGGCGAAGGAGCCGTCCGGCGTCTCGTAGCCCCAGATCCGCTGGGTGGGCGAGAACATCGGGTCGCCGCCGTTGCATTCCTCGTCGTCGCCGTCGTCCTGGTTGCAGTGGATCACGACCTCGTCGCCCACCTTCCAGCGCTTGACCTTATCGCCCACCGCCCAGACGATGCCTGACGCGTCGGAGCCCGCGATGTGATAGGGCTGCTTGTGACCGTCGAACGGCGAGACGGGCACGCCGAGGCCGGCCCAGATGCCGTTGTAGTTCACGCCCGCCGCCATCACGAGAACGAGCACCTCGTGGCTGTCGATCGAGGGCGTCTCGACCACTTCGATCTGCATGGCCTGATCCGGCTCGCCATGACGCTCGCGCCGGATGGCCCAGGCATACATCTCCTTCGGCACATGGCCGAGAGGCGGCATCTCGCCGATCTCGTAGAGGTCCTTCTTGGGCGCGTCGTAGGCGACGATATCGCTCTGCACGTCGAGGGCCATGCTTGCCTCCTGTAGGGCCGAAAGGGATGCGCCGCGTCGCAGAATCGGCAGCGCTGATGGGATGAGATACGATTGGCCGAGTAACATTGCAATAGTTGATGGTCTCATTTTGTAATAATCTGTCTGCTGCAACGCAGCGTCACCGCGGGCGGGTCCCTTTCCCGCGTTTTCCGGCCAGGTGTCGGGACGCGCATGCCGCTCCTTCGACCCGGTTTTCGCGGGGGAGCGCGACGCAGGATCCTGTTTTCCGTCGGATGCAACGGAGGTCACGGAACCATGCCGCGTCGCGGCGAATTGACAGGGACATTATCTTTCGCATAAATGCGACATGCAGCAATATCCTTGCCCTCGTCGAGTGGAGTCCCCTTGCCATGACCCAGAAGGATAGCCCCTGGCTGTTCCGCACCTATGCCGGCCATTCCACGGCGAAGGCCTCGAATGCGCTCTATCGCACCAACCTCGCCAAGGGGCAGACCGGGCTCTCTGTCGCCTTCGACCTGCCGACCCAGACCGGCTACGACAGCGACGATGCGCTGGCGCGGGGCGAGGTGGGCAAGGTCGGCGTGCCGATCTGCCATCTGGGCGACATGCGGATGCTGTTCGACCAGATTCCGCTCGAGCAGATGAACACCTCGATGACGATCAACGCGACCGCTCCCTGGCTGCTCGCGCTCTATATCGCGGTGGCCGAGGAGCAGGGCGCCGACATCTCGAAGCTGCAGGGCACGGTGCAGAACGATCTGATGAAGGAATATCTCAGCCGCGGCACCTACATCTGCCCGCCGCGGCCCTCGCTGCGCATGATCACCGACGTGGCGGCCTATACGCGGGTCCATCTGCCGAAGTGGAACCCGATGAACGTCTGCTCCTACCATCTGCAGGAAGCCGGGGCCACGCCCGAGCAGGAGCTGGCCTTCGCGCTCGCGACCGGCATCGCGGTGCTCGACGACCTGCGCACTAAGGTGCCGGCCGAGCATTTCCCGGCCATGGTCGGGCGCATCTCGTTCTTCGTGAATGCGGGCATCCGCTTCGTGACCGAGATGTGCAAGATGCGCGCCTTCGTCGATCTCTGGGACGAGATCTGCCGCGACCGCTACGGCATCGAGGAAGAGAAATACCGCCGCTTCCGCTACGGGGTGCAGGTCAACTCGCTGGGCCTGACCGAGCAGCAGCCCGAGAACAACGTCTATCGGATCCTGATCGAGATGCTGGCCGTGACGCTCTCGAAGAAGGCTCGCGCCCGGGCGGTGCAGCTGCCCGCCTGGAACGAGGCGCTGGGGCTGCCGCGGCCCTGGGACCAGCAATGGTCGCTCCGGATGCAGCAGATCCTGGCCTACGAATCGGACCTGCTGGAATATGAGGATCTGTTCGACGGCAACCCCGCCATCGAGCGCAAGGTCGAGGCGCTGAAGGACGGGGCGCGGGAAGAGCTGGCCCATATCGAGGCGATGGGCGGCGCCATCGAGGCCATCGACTACATGAAGGCGCGGCTCGTCGAGTCGAACGCCGAGCGCATCGCCCGGGTCGAGACCGGCGAGACGGTGGTGGTCGGCGTGAACCGCTGGACCTCCGGCGCGCCCTCGCCGCTCACCACGGGCGACGGCGCGATCATGGTGGCCGACCCCGAGGCCGAGCGCGACCAGATCGCCCGGCTCGAGGCCTGGCGCGCGGGTCGCGACGGGGCGGCCGTCGCGGCAGCGCTGGCCGAGCTGCGCCGTGCCGCCACCTCGGGCGAGAATGTGATGCCGGCCTCGATCGCCGCGGCGAAGGCGGGGGCCACGACCGGCGAATGGGCGGCCGAGCTGCGCCGCGCCTTCGGCGAGTTCCGCGGCCCCACCGGAGTGGCCCGGGCGCCTTCGAACCGCACCGAAGGGCTCGATCCGATCCGCGAGGCGGTGCAGGCGGTTTCGGCGCGGCTCGGGCGGCCGCTGAAGTTCGTCGTGGGCAAGCCCGGCCTCGACGGCCATTCCAACGGCGCCGAGCAGATCGCCGCCCGCGCCCGCGACTGCGGCATGGACATCACCTACGACGGGATCCGCCTGACCCCGGCCGAGATCGTGGCCAAGGCCGCCGACGAGCGCGCCCATGTGCTGGGCCTCTCGATCCTGTCGGGCTCGCACATGCCGCTCGTGACCGAGGTGCTGGCCGAGATGCGGCGCGCGGGGCTCGACGTGCCGCTGATCGTGGGCGGCATCATCCCCGAGGAGGATGCCGCCGAGCTACGGGCGTCGGGGGTAGCGGCGGTCTATACGCCCAAGGATTTCGAGCTGAACCGGATCATGATGGATATCGTGGGTCTGGTGGACCGCACCGCCCTCGCGGCGGAATAGGATCCCTCGCGTCCCGGCTCTCTTGGCCGATCGGCCGGGACCCTGAGCCCTGCGCCCACGGGCGCGGGGCGAGGCGAAGGGCGTGACGCCTGGCCCCGCGGGGCCAGGCGTCTCCGTTTGGTGAGCGGTCTCAAGGGAAGGCCCCCGAAAGCGAAGGGACCGGTCGGGGGGACCGGTCCCTGTCGTTCCTCGCGGAAGGGATCAGGCGTGGATCGCGCCGTCGCCGCAGGCCAGCGCCGCCTCGCGCACCGCCTCGGACCAGGTCGGGTGGGCGTGGCAGGTCATGGCCAGATCCTGCGCCGAGGCGCCGAATTCCATCGCCACGCAGACCTCGTGGATCAGGTCGCCCGCCGCCGGGCCGATGATGTGGCAGCCGAGGATCCGGTCGGTCTCCTTGTCCGCGATCATCTTCACGAAGCCCTCGGCCTGGAAGACCGCCTTGGCGCGGGCATTGCCCATGAAGGGGAACTTGCCGACCTTATAGGCGCGGCCCTCTTCCTTCAGCGACTCCTCGGTGCGCCCGACGCTTGCCACCTCGGGCGTGGTGTAGATCACGCCCGGGATCACGCCGTAGTTCACATGGCCATGCTTGCCGGCCAGGATCTCGGCCAGCGCCACACCCTCGTCCTCGGCCTTGTGGGCGAGCATCATGCCCGGCACGCAGTCGCCGATGGCATAGATTCCCGGCACGCTGGTGCGGAAATGGTCGTCGATCTTCACCACGCCCCGCGGCAGCATCTCGACGCCCAGAGCCTCGAGCCCGAGCCCTTCGGTGAAGGGTTTGCGGCCCGTCGCCACCAGCACCGTATCGACGGTGAGGCTGGTTTCCTTGCCGTCCTTCTTCGCGGCCCAGGTGACGGTTGCCTTGCCGTCGGACACCGTCGCGCCCTTGACGGCCGCGCCGAGGACGAAGCTCAGCCCCTGCTTGGCGAGGATGCGCTGGGTGGTCTTGACCACCTCGGCATCCATGCCGGGCAGGATCGCCTCCATATATTCGACGACCGTCACCTTGGTGCCGAGCCGGGCATAGACCGAGCCGAGCTCGAGCCCGATGACGCCCGCGCCGATCACCACCATGGTCTCGGGGATCCTGCCGAGGCTGAGGGCGCCGGTCGAGGTCACGATCACCGACTCGTCGGCCTCGACGCCCGGCAGGCTCGCGGGCTCGGAGCCGGTGGCGATCACGATGGACTTGGCCTCGTGGATCTCCTCGCCCACCTTCACCTTGCCCGGCTCGGGGATCGAGCCCCAGCCCTTGAGCCAGGTGATCTTGTTCTTCTTGAAGAGGAACTCGATGCCCTTGGTGTTGCCGTCGACGACCTCCTGCTTGTAGCCCTGCATCTTCGACCAGTCGACGGTCGGATGGGCGCCCATCAGGCCCATCTTCTCGAAATTCTCGTGGACTTCATGCAGGTTGTGGGTCGCGTGCAGCAGCGCCTTCGAGGGGATGCAGCCCACGTTGAGGCAGGTGCCGCCCAGCGCCTCGCGGCCCTCGACCACGGCGGTCTTCAGCCCGAGCTGGGCGCAGCGGATGGCGGAGACATAGCCGCCGGGGCCCGCGCCGATGATGATGACGTCGAAAGTTGCCATGATGGCCTCCGGGTTGCGAGGCGCCCTGCGGGTCCGCGGGCGGAGAGGCGGGGGGCTGTCTGCCCCCCGTGCCCCCCGAGGATATTTGAACAGAGTGAAGGGGCGCGGAAAGGGTCAGACGAGCGCGGCGAGAAGCATCGCCACGGTGGCTACGAAGCCCGCGGCCCAAATGGCCGAGCGCCAGGGGCGCCAGCCGAGCACATAGGCCGGGACATAGAGGATGCGGGCAGCGAGGTAGATCCAGGCCATGGCGGCGGTGAAGCCGGTGGACTGGCCGCCGAGGGTCACGACGACGACCGCGAGCGTGAAGAGGATCAGACCCTCGAAATGGTTGTTGAGCGCGCGCTGGAGCCTGCCCGGCACGGTGGAGAGCGGCTGGTTCGGCGGCTCGTCCCGCGGTCCGGTCGTCCATTTGTAGCCGAGCTCCATATTGGCGAGGAGCGCGAAGGGCAGGAAGGTCAGGGCCTGCAGCAGGCCTGCCAGACAGAGGGCGGTGAGTTCGGCGGTCATCTTGGTCCCCGGACGCGCGCGGGCCCCGGGACGGTCCCGGGGCCCTGACTTCGGTTCAGAGGTCGAGCAGCAGGCGGCGCGGATCCTCGAGCGCCTCCTTGACGCGGACGAGGAAGGTCACCGCGCCCTTGCCATCGACGATGCGGTGATCGTAGCTGAGCGCGAGATACATCATCGGGCGGATGACGATCTGGCCCTTCTCGACCACCGGCCGCTCCTGGATCTTGTGCATGCCGAGGATGCCCGACTGCGGCGGGTTCAGGATCGGCGAGGACATGAGCGAGCCATAGACGCCGCCGTTCGAGATGGTGAAGCTGCCGCCCTGCATCTCGGCCATCGAGAGCTTGCCGTCACGGGCACGCAGCCCGAGTTCGGCGATCTTCTTCTCGATCTGGGCGAAGCCCATCTGGTCGGCGTCGCGCACCACCGGCACCACGAGGCCCGAGGGGGTGCCCACCGCCACGCCCATGTGGACGTAGTTCTTGTAGACGATGTCGGTGCCGTCGATCTCGGCATTGACCTCGGGCACTTCCTTCAGCGCATGGCAGCAGGCTTTCACGAAGAAGGACATGAAGCCCATCTTGGTGCCGTGCTTCTTCTCGAACGCGTCCTTGTATTCGTTGCGCAGGCCCATGACGCCCGACATGTCCACCTCGTTGTAGGTGGTGAGCATGGCGGCGGTGTTCTGCGCCTCCTTCAGGCGGCGGGCGATGGTCTGGCGCAGACGGGTCATCTTGACCCGCTCCTCACGCGCCGCATCGTCGGCCGGGACCGGCTGGCGCGGCAGCGCGGGCTGCGGGGCGGGCGTGGGGGCCGCGGCCTGCGAGGCGCCCGAGACGGCGCGGGCTACGTCGTCCTTCATGATGCGGCCATCGCGCCCGGTGCCCTGCACCGCGTCGGGCGAGAGGCCGGCCTCGGCCATCGCCTTCCTGGCCGAGGGTGCATCCTCGACATCCTTCTTCGGCGCGGGCTCCTGCGCGGGGGCGGCCTCGGTCTTCTTCGGCGTCTCGGCCTTCGGCGCGGCGGCCACGCCCTGCCCGTCGGACGAGATCAGCGCGAGCTTCGAGCCCGCGGCGACCGTCGTGCCCTCGGTCACGAGGATCTCGGCCAGCACGCCCGCGGCGGGCGCCGGCACCTCGACCGAGACCTTGTCGGTCTCGAGCTCGCAGAGCATCTCGTCCTGCGCCACGGTATCGCCCGGCTTCTTGAACCAGGTGGACACGGTCGCCTCGGACACCGATTCCCCAAGGGCAGGCACCATCACGTCGATCATCTTGCTCTCTCCCGCGCCGGCCTTCGCCTCGGCGCCCGCATGAGTCTTCTCCGGAGCCGGGTCTTCGCCGGCCTCCGCTGCTCCGATCTGCGCCAGAAGCGCCGAGACCGCAACCGTCGTCCCCTCGGGGGCGACGATCTCGACCAGCCGGCCCGCGACCGGCGCGTGAACCTCGACGGTCACCTTGTCGGTCTCGAGCTCGCAGAGCATCTCGTCGGCCGCGACCCGGTCGCCCGGCTTCTTGAACCAGGTGGCGACCGTCGCCTCGGAGACGCTCTCTCCCAGCGTCGGAACCCTTACTTCCGTTCCCATCATCAGCTCCCGATCGTCAGCGCGTCATTCACCAGCGCGTCCTGCTCGGCCTTGTGGCGGCTGGCGAGACCCGTGGCGGGCGAGGCCGAGGCCGACCGGCCGGCATAGATGGCGCGCGTGTGGCTGGCGCCGATCCGCGTCAGCACCCATTCGAGGTTCGGCTCGACGAAGGTCCAGCCGCCCTGGTTCTTGGGTTCCTCCTGGCACCAGACGATCTGGGCATTCTTGAAGCGGCCCAGTTCCTTCACGAGGCTCAGCGCCGGGAAGGGATAGAACTGCTCGAGACGCATCAGGTAGACATCGTCGATGCCCCGCTTGTCGCGCTCGGCGAGGAGGTCGTAGTAGACCTTGCCCGAGCACATGACGACACGGCGGATCTGCTCGTCGGGCTTCAGCACCGTTTCCGAGTGGCCCTTCTGCGCATCGTCCCACAGCACCCGGTGGAAGCCCGAGCCGGTGGTGAAATCCTCGGCGTTCGAGATGCAGAGCGGATGGCGCAGCAGCGACTTCGGCGTCATCAGGATCAGCGGCTTGCGGAAGTTCCGGTGGATCTGCCGCCGCAGGATGTGGAAGTAGTTCGCGGGCGTCGAGCAGTTGGCCACGATCCAGTTGTCGTTGGCCGACATCTGGAGGAACCGCTCGAGCCGGGCCGAGGAGTGCTCGGGGCCCTGCCCCTCGAAGCCGTGCGGCAGCAGGACGACGAGGCCCGACATGCGCAGCCACTTCGATTCGCCCGAGTTGATGAACTGGTCGAACATGATCTGGGCGCCGTTGGCGAAATCGCCGAACTGGGCCTCCCACATCACCAGCGCATTGGGCTCGGCCAGCGAGTAGCCGTATTCGAACCCGAGCACGGCATATTCCGACAGCATCGAGTCGATGACCTCGTAGCGCGCCTGACCCGACCGGATGTTGTTCAGCGGGTAGTAGCGTTCCTCGGTCGACTGGTTGATGAAGGCCGAATGCCGCTGGCTGAAGGTGCCGCGGGTGCAGTCCTGCCCCGAGAGGCGCACCGGATAGCCCTCGACCACGAACGAGCCGAAGGCCAGAGCCTCGCCCGTCGCCCAGTCGAAGCCGCGGCCGGTCTCGAACATCTGCTTCTTGGCCTCGAGCTGGCGCCCGACGGTCTTGTGCAGGTCGAAGCCCTCGGGCACGCGCGTCAGCGCCTGACCGATCTCCTGCAGGGTCTCGGCCGAGATCGAGGTGCGGCCCGGCTGATATTCGTCGCCGTGCCGGTCGATGTGCTTCCAGCGCCCGTCGAGCCAGTCGGCCTTGTTGGGCTTGAAGTCCTTGCCGGCCTCGAACTCCTCGTTGAGCTTGGCCTGGAAGGCGGCCTTCATGTCCTCGATCTCGCCCTCGGGGATCAGCCCGTCGCGCACCAGACGCTCGGTATAAAGCTGGAGCGTCGTCTTGTGCTTCTTGATCGAGGTATACATCGAGGGGTTGGTGAACATCGGTTCATCCCCCTCGTTGTGGCCGAAGCGGCGGTAGCAGAAGATGTCGATGACGACATCCTTGTGGAACTTCTGCCGGAACTCGGTCGCCACCTTGGCGGCATGGACCACCGCCTCGGGATCGTCGCCGTTCACATGGAAGATCGGTGCCTCGACCATCAGCGCGATGTCGGTCGGATAGGGCGAGGAGCGCGAGAAGGAAGGCGCGGTGGTGAAGCCGATCTGGTTGTTCACCACGATATGGATCGTGCCGCCGGTGCGGTGACCGACGAGGCCCGACAGGCCGAAACATTCGGCCACGACGCCCTGCCCCGCGAAGGCCGCGTCGCCGTGCAGCAGGATCGGCAGGACCGTGTGGCGCGTCTTGTCGCCGGCCTGCTCCTGCTTGGCGCGGACCTTGCCCAGCACGACCGGGTTCACCGCCTCGAGGTGCGAGGGGTTCGCGGTCAGCGACAGGTGGACGGTGTTGCCGTCGAAGTCACGGTCAGAGGAGGCGCCGAGGTGATATTTTACGTCGCCCGAGCCGTCGACCTCTTCCGGCTTGAAGCTGCCGCCCTGAAATTCGTTGAAGATGGCGCGGTAGGGCTTGGCCATCACGTTGGCCAGCACCGAGAGGCGGCCGCGGTGCGGCATGCCCACCACGATCTCCTTCACGCCGAGCGCGCCGCCGCGCTTGATGATCTGCTCCATGGCGGGGATGAGCGCCTCGCCGCCGTCGAGACCGAAGCGCTTGGTGCCCATGTACTTGACATGGAGGAACTTCTCGAAGCCCTCGGCCTCGACCAGCTTGTTCAGGATCGCACGCCGGCCCTCGCGGGTGAAGTGGATCTCCTTGCCGTAGCCCTCGATGCGCTCCTTGAGCCAGGCCGCCTGTTCGGGGTCGGAAATATGCATGTATTGCAGCGCAAAAGTGCCGCAGTAGGTGCGCTTGACGATATCCACGATCTGCCGCATGGAAGCGACCTGAAGACCGAGCACATTGTCGATGAAGATCGGCCGGTCCATGTCGGCATCGGTAAAGCCGTAGGACTTCGGGTCGAGCTCGGGGTGGTTCGTGGTGTTGCGCAGCCCGAGCGGATCGAGATCGGCGGCGAGGTGGCCGCGGATCCGGTAGGCCCGGATAATCATCAGCGCCCGGATCGAATCGAGCACGGCGCGCTGCACCTGAGCGTCGCTGAGACTCACGCCCTGTTCGGCGGCCTTGGCCTGAATCTTCTGCCCGGCAGCCTTCGCCTCCTTGGCAGGAGCGGCGGGCCATTCGCCGGTCAGCGCGGCGGTCAGGTCGTCCGCCGGCATCGGCGGCCAGTCCGGCCGCGACCAGGAGGGGCCATGCGCCTGACGCTTGGCGTCGAGCTCGCTGTCGCCCAGCGAACGGAACAACTCCGCCCAGCCCGCATCGACGGAGGCGGGGTCTTCGGCATAACGTGCCTGCAACTGGTCAATATACTCGGCATTCTGCCCCTGGAGGAAACTCGAGGCATGGAACTGCGCGTTCGGAGACTGTTCCGTCATGGCTGCACCTGACATCTGAAGGGTCCGCGACGCGGCGCCGCGGACCCGGGAAGTTTACTTGCCGAGCGCCTGCATCACCGCTTCGCCCAGATGGGCCGGGCTGTCGGCGACGACGATACCCGCGCTCTTCATCGCTTCGATCTTCGACTCCGCATCGCCCTTGCCGCCCGAGACGATGGCACCGGCATGGCCCATGCGGCGGCCCGGAGGCGCCGTGCGGCCGGCGATGAAGCCCGCGGTGGGCTTCCAGCGGCCGCGCTTCTTCTCGTCGGCGAGGAACTGGGCCGCTTCCTCTTCGGCCGAGCCGCCGATCTCGCCGATCATGATGATCGACTGGGTTTCCGGGTCGGCGAGGAACATCTCGAGCACGTCGATGTGCTCGGTGCCCTTGATCGGGTCGCCGCCGATGCCCACGGCCGAAGACTGGCCGAGCCCGAGATCCGAAGTCTGTTTCACGGCCTCATAGGTAAGCGTCCCCGAGCGCGAAACAACACCGACCGAGCCCCGCTTGTGGATATGGCCCGGCATGATGCCGATCTTGCAGGCGCCGGGCGTGATGACGCCGGGGCAGTTCGGCCCGATCAGCCGCGAGGACGAGCCCTGCAGCGCGCGCTTGACCTTCATCATGTCGAGCACCGGGATGCCCTCGGTGATGCAGACGATGAGCTCCATCTCGGCGTCGATCGCCTCGAGGATCGAGTCGGCCGCGAAGGGCGGCGGGACATAGATCACAGAGGCGTTGGCGCCGGTGACTTCGCGGGCCTCGTAGACCGAGTTGAACACGGGCAGCCCCAGATGCTCGGAGCCGCCCTTGCCGGGCGTCACGCCGCCGACCATCTTCGTGCCGTAGGCGATCGCCTGCTCGGTGTGGAAGGTGCCCTGGCTGCCGGTGATGCCCTGGCAGATGACCTTGGTATTTTCGTTGACGAGAACGGCCATCGGATTATCCCTTCACCGCTTTGACGATCTTCTGTGCCGCGTCCGACAGATTGTCGCCCGCGATGACGTTGAGGCCGGAATTCGCGATGATCTCCTTGCCCTTCTCGACGTTCGTGCCCTCGAGGCGCACGACCAGCGGAACCTGCAGCCCCACTTCCTTCACCGCGGCGATGATGCCTTCCGCGATGATGTCGCAGCGCATGATGCCGCCGAAGATGTTGACGAGGATGCCCTTCACGTTCGGGTCCGAGGTGATGATCTTGAAGGCCTCGGTCACCTTCTCCTTCGTGGCGCCGCCGCCCACGTCGAGGAAGTTCGCAGGCTCCGCGCCGTAGAGCTTGATGATGTCCATCGTGGCCATGGCGAGGCCCGCGCCGTTCACCATGCAGCCGATCTCGCCGTCGAGCGCGATGTAGTTCAGGTCGAACTTCGAGGCCGCGAGTTCCTTCGGATCCTCTTCGGTCTCGTCGCGCAGCGCCATGACGTCGGACTGGCGGTAGAGCGCGTTGTTGTCGAAGCCCACCTTGGCGTCGAGCACCTTGAGGTTGCCGTCGGTCATGACGATCAGCGGGTTGATCTCGAGCATCTCCATGTCCTTCTCGACGAAGGCGCGGTAGAGGTTCTTGACCAGCTGCACGCATTGCTTGACCTGCGCGCCTTCGAGCCCGAGGGCGAAGGCGACGCGGCGGCCGTGGAAGTCCGACAGGCCCGAGGCCGGATCGACCGAGAAGGAGACGATCTTCTCGGGCGTCGAGGCCGCCACTTCCTCGATGTCCATCCCGCCTTCGGTCGAGACGACGAAGGAGATGCGCGAGGTGCCGCGGTCCACCAGCAGCGCGAGGTAGAGCTCGCGCGCAATGTCCGAGCCTTCCTCGATGTAGATGCGGTTCACCTGCTTGCCGGCCGGGCCGGTCTGGTGGGTGACGAGCGTGCGGCCCAGCATCTGCTTGGCAAGCTCGGCCGCTTCGCCCACGGACTTGGCCAGACGCACGCCGCCCTTCTCGCCCGCTTCCGGCTCCTTGAATTTGCCCTTGCCGCGTCCGCCCGCATGGATCTGCGCCTTGACGACCCAGAGCGGCCCGCCGAGCTCGCCTGCCGCGGATTTGGCTTCGTCGGCCTTCAGCACGACCCGGCCGTCGGACACCGGCGCACCGTAGCTGCGCAGGAGCGCCTTCGCCTGGTATTCGTGGATGTTCATTGAACTGTCCCATCGCTGATGATTTGCGGCGTGATGCCACAGAAACGGGCGCGATCAAAACGGGTTTTGCGCTACCAAGAGTAATTCCGCGCAAAATTCCGGGTTTGTGATCACGGGCTCGAAGGGTGTGATCACAAGCGTGGATGCCGCGCCCCTGAGCGATCCAGACGCTTAAAGAAAAAGGCGCGCCGGAGATCCGGCGCGCCCTGTGAAACTGCGTTGGACCGACTCAGGCGAGCGAGGAGTCGATGCCCTTGCAGGCCTCGACGAGGCCCTTCACCGCATTGACCGACTTGTCGAACATCGCCTGCTCGTCGTCGTTGAGCTTGATGTCGACGATCTTCTCGATCCCGCCCGCGCCGATGATGGTGGGCACGCCCACATACATGCCGTTCAGGCCGAAGGCGCCGTCCACATAGGCCGCGCAGGGCAGCAGACGCTTCTGGTCCTTGAGATAGGCTTCCGCCATCTCGATGGCCGAGGTGGCGGGCGCGTAGAAGGCCGAGCCGGTCTTCAGCAGGCCCACGATCTCGGCGCCGCCGTCACGGGTGCGCTGCACGATCTGGTCGAGCTTCTCCTGCGTGGTCCAGCCCATCTGCACGAGATCGGGCAGCGGGATGCCGGCCACCGTCGAGTAGCGGACGAGCGGCACCATCGTGTCGCCATGGCCGCCCAGAACGAACGCCGTCACGTCGCGCATCGAGACGTTGAACTCGACCGACAGGAAATGCCGGAAGCGCGCCGAGTCGAGCACGCCCGCCATGCCCACCACCTTCTCGGCCGGCAGGCCCGAGAATTGCTGCAGCGCCCAGACCATCGCGTCGAGCGGGTTGGTGATGCAGATCACGAAGGCGTTCGGCGCATGGGCCTTGATGCCCTCGCCGACCGATTTCATCACCTTGAGGTTGATGCCGATCAGGTCGTCGCGGCTCATGCCGGGCTTGCGCGGCACGCCCGCGGTCACGATGCAGACGTCGGCGCCCGCGATCTCTTCGTAGCTGTTCGCGCCCTTCATCACGGCGTCGAAGCCTTCCGAGGGGCCCGATTGCGCGATGTCCAGAGCCTTGCCCTGAGGGGTGCCTTCGGCGATGTCGAACAGGACGACGTCGCCCAGTTCCTTGATCGCGGCGAGATGGGCGAGCGTGCCGCCGATCTGCCCCGCACCGATCAGCGCAATCTTGGGTCTGGCCATGAGTGGATCTCCCGTGAGGAATTGTCGCGGCGATGGGTAGACCTTCGTTTTCATGCGCGCAAGCCTCGTGCGGGGCGCCGCAGGGTCTTCGGCTGTTTCTCCGCAGATGTTTGCGCTAAAGGCAGGTCGGCCCGATGGCCCATGGGCGGCGGCGCGGTATCCAATCGCATACCGCAACGGCCCGACTGATTCGGAGTGAGGAATGGACGGCTACGGCTTCTGGGCGCTGGCGGTGATCGCCTCTGTGCTCGTGGGGATGAGCAAGGGCGGCCTGCCGGTGGTGGGCATCATGAGCGTGCCGCTCCTGTCGCTCGTGATCTCGCCGGTGACGGCGGCGGGGCTGCTGCTGCCGATCTATGTCGTCTCGGACATGTTCGGGCTTTACGCCTACCGGCACGAGTTCGACCTCAAGGTGCTGAAGATCCTGATCCCGGGCGCCACGGCCGGGGTGTTCCTCGGCTGGCTCACCGCGAGCGTGGTGCCCGAGGCCGCGGTCGAGGGGCTGGTGGGGCTGATCGGCGCGGTCTTTGCCGCGAACCTGCTTCTGCGCCGCACCGATCCGGCCGCAAAGCCCGCGCGCCTTCTGCCCGGCCTCGTGTGGGGCACGGCCACGGGCTTCACCAGCTTCGTGAGCCACGCGGGCGCCCCGCCCTATCAGGTCTATGTCCTGCCGCTGAAGATGCCGAAGATCGTCTTCGCGGGCACGTCGACGATCCTCTTCGCCTATGTCAACGCGATCAAGCTGATTCCCTATGCGGCTCTGGGCCAGCTCTCGACCGAGAACCTGCGCGTCGCGGCCTGGCTCATGGTGCCTGCCGCCGTCTCGGTCTTCTTCGGCTACCGGCTGGTGCAGATCGTGCCGCAGGCGCTGTTCTTCCGCATCGTGACCTGGGCGCTGCTGCTGATCTCGCTGCGGCTGATCTGGCAGGCTGTCGCCTGATTTCTGCGCCGCGGCAAATCAGGACTTGCCGAATATGCCGAAACTGTGCTCCCAAGCGCAAGATTGTTGCTTGGAGGAGAATCGTCATGGCGCATCAGGCTCATCCCTTCCGCTCCGTGCTCTATATTCCCGGCTCGAAGGAGCGGGCGCTGGAGAAGGCGCAGGGCCTTGCCGCCGATGCGATCATCTTCGATCTCGAGGATGCCGTCGCCCATGACGAGAAGATCCACGCGCGCCGGCTCCTGAAGACCACGCTCGAGACCGCCGATTACGGCCATCGCTTCCGCATCGTGCGGGTGAACGGGATGGACACCGAGTGGGGCCGGGCGGATCTCGAGGCCTTCGCGGAGGCAAAGGCGGACGCGATCCTCATTCCCAAGGTCTCGCGGGCGGCGGATCTGGAGGCGGTGGCGGCCCTCGTGCCCGACCTGCCGCTCTGGGCCATGATGGAGACGGCGCAGGGCATGCTCAACGCCGCCGAGATCGCGGCCCACCCGCGCCTCTCGGGCATGGTGATGGGCACGAACGACCTCGCCAAGGAGCTCGGCAGCCGCTACCGGCCCGACCGTCTGGCGATGCAGGCGGGGCTGGGCCTCTGCCTGCTTGCGGCCCGCGCCCATGGGCTCACCATCGTCGACGGCGTCTACAATGCCTTCAAGGACGAAGAGGGCCTGCGCGCGGAATGCGAGCAGGGCCGCGACATGGGCTTCGACGGCAAGACGCTGATCCATCCCGCGCAGCTCGAGATCGCGAACGCGGTCTTTTCGCCCTCGCCGGCCGAGATCGAGCTGGCCAACCGCCAGATCGCGGCCTTCGAGGAGGCAGAACGCCACGGGCAGGGCGTGGCCGTTGTGGATGGCAAGATCGTCGAGAACCTGCATATCGTGACCGCGCGGCAGACTCTGGCCAAGGCCGAGGCGATTGCCGCGTTCAGGGCAAGCTGAGGAACGATATGCTTCTGTTGATCTTGGGGGTCGCGCTCTGGTCCGCGGCCCATTTGTTCAAACGGGTGGCTCCGGGCCTTCGCCAGCCGCTGGGGAATGCCGGCAAGGGAATTGCCGCACTGCTTCTCGTGGCGTCGCTGGTGATGATGGTGCTGGGCTACCGTCAGGCCGAGTTCATCCCGGTCTATTCGCCGCCGCCGGGCATCGGGCACGCGAACAACCTCCTGATGCTGATCGGGCTGATCGTCTTCGGCGCCGGCATGTCGAAGGGCTGGCTCTGGACGAAGATCCGCCACCCGATGCTTTACGGCGTGCTGATCTGGGTCGTGGCGCACCTCCTCGTGAACGGCGACGTGGCCTCGCTGATCCTGTTCGGCGGCATGGGCCTCTGGGCCGTGGCCGAGATCGTGCTGATCAACCGGCAGACCGCATGGCAGCGCCCCGTCTCGGGCGGGCCGAAGCGCGATCTCGCCCTCGTGGGCGTGGTTCTGGTGATGTACGGGCTGATCGCCCTCGTCCATATCTGGACGGGCCACAACCCCTTCCTCGGAACCTACGCATGAAACTCTACCGCTACCTGACCGAAGACGACACCGCCGCCTTCTGCCACAAGGTGACCGCCGCCCTGAACAAGGGCTGGCACCTGCATGGCAACCCCTCTTACGCCTTCGATGCGGCCCGGGGCGTCATGCGCTGCGGTCAGGCGGTGGTGAAGGACGTGCCGGGCACCTACACGCCCGAGACCAAGCTGGGAGACCACTGAATGAAGACCAACGCGGGCCGTTTCTTCGAGGATTACCGGCTGGGCGAGACCATCGCCCATGCCGTGCCGCGCACCGTCTCGGGCGGCGAGCGGGCGCTCTATCACGCGCTCTATCCGGCGCGCCATGCGCTGTCTTCCTCGGATGAATTCGCCCGCGCCTGCGGCCTTCCGGCCGCGCCGGTCGACGAGCTGATGGCCTTTCATCTGGTGTTCGGCAAGACCGTGCCGGACATCAGCCTGAACGCGGTGGCGAACCTCGGCTATGCCGAGGGACGCTGGCTGAAGCCGGTCTTTCCGGGCGACACGCTGCGCGCGGAAAGCACCGTCATCGGGTTGAAGGAGAATTCGAACGGCGCTTCGGGCGTGGTCTGGGTCCGCACCCGCGGCCTGAACCAGCAGGGCGAGGCCGTGCTGTCCTATGTGCGCTGGGTCATGGTGCGCAAGCGCGACACGGCGGCCCCCGCCCCTGCCCCGACCGTGCCCGAGCTTGCGGGATCGGTCGCGGCCTCGGATCTCGTGATCCCCGAGGGGCTGAGCTTCACCGATTACGACCTGACGCTTGCGGGCGAGCCGCATCGCTGGGGCGACTATGCCGTGGGCGAGAAGATCGACCATGTCGATGGCGTCACCGTCGAGGAGAGCGAGCACATGCTCGCGACCCGGCTCTGGCAGAACACGGCCAAGGTGCATTTCGACGCCACCAACCGCCCCGACGGGCGGCGGCTGATCTACGGCGGCCATGTGATCTCGCTGGCGCGGACCCTGAGCTTCAACGGGCTCGCGAACGCGCAGATGATCGTGGCGCTGAACGCGGGCGCACATGCCAATCCCTGCTTCGCCGGCGACACGGTGCGGGCCTGGTCGGAGGTGCTCGACAAGGCCGAGACCGCCGATCCGGGCGTGGGGGCGCTGCGGCTCCGGCTGGTGGCGATGAAGCACGGCACCGAGCCCTTCGTGACCCGGTCGGAGGACGGCAAGTATCTGCCCGGCGTCCTCCTGGATCTCGACTACTGGGCGCTCGTGCCACGTTGACGTGCCCTGCAGGCGCCCCCTGCATGATTGCGCAAACATGTGATCACAGGCCCGCATCTTGTGATCACATGACGAATTTTTTTGGGTTGATGCCCTATTTTGAAGCGTGAGCCGGGTGCGGCCCTCGTGACTCGGGCAAAAAAACCGCTATTGAGTGACCAGCGAGACAGCCGCCCCACCCGGCGGGGCCGGCCAGCGAAAGGCAACGACATGGCTGAAACGAAGCGGGTCGAGCGGCCCCTTTCCCCCCATCTCCAGATCTACCGGGTGCAGCTGACCTCCACGACCTCGATCTTCACCCGCCTGACCGGGAACGGTCTGATCGTCGGCACGATGCTCGTGACATGGTGGCTGCTCGCCGCGGCGCTGAGCCCCGAGCAGTTCGAGACGGCCGACTGGGTCCTGACCTCGTGGTTCGGCGACATCGTGCTGCTGCTGTCGGTCTGGGCGCTCTGGTACCACTATCTCGCCGGCCTGCGGCACCTCTACTGGGACACCGGCAAGGGTCTCGAGATCAAGACCGCCGAGAAGCTGGGCATGGCCTGCATCGGCGGCTCGCTGGTCCTGACCCTCCTCACCGTCATCATCATCTGAAAGGGCGCCCCATGCGTTTCATCACCGCCCGCAAGCGCGCCGAAGGCATGGGTGCCGCCCATCACGGCACCGACCGGCACTGGTACATGATCGTGAGCGCGGTGGGCCTCGCCGTGCTGATCCCGATCTTCGTGTATATCGTCGGCAACGCCATCGGCGAAGGCCGCGAGCGTGTGCTCGAGATCTTCTCGCACCCGTTCAATGCGATCCTGTCGGGCCTCGTGCTGTTCTTCGGCATGCGCCACTTCGCAGAAGGCTCGACCATGATGATCGAGGACTACTGGCAGGGCGTGCCGCGGCGCCTGCTGGTGATCTGCGCCCAATCCTTCGCCTATGGCGTGGCGGCGATAGGGCTGTTCGCCCTCGCCAAGATCGCCCTCTGAGGACCTGAGTAATGGCAGCTTACACTTACGAGACGCATGACTACGACGTCGTGGTGGTGGGCGCCGGCGGCGCCGGCCTCCGCGCGACGCTCGGCATGGCCGAACAGGGCCTGCGCACCGCCTGCGTCACCAAGGTTTTCCCCACGCGCAGCCACACGGTGGCGGCGCAGGGCGGCATCGCCGCCTCTCTCGCCAACATGGGCCCGGACAACTGGCAGTGGCACATGTACGACACCGTGAAAGGGTCGGACTGGCTGGGCGACACGGACGCGATGGAATATCTCGCCCGCGAGGCCCCGAAGGCGGTCTACGAGCTCGAGCATTACGGCGTGCCCTTCTCGCGTACCGAGGAGGGCAAGATCTACCAGCGCCCGTTCGGCGGCCACACCACCCAGTTCGGCGAGGGCCCGCCCGTGCAGCGCACCTGCGCCGCGGCCGACCGCACCGGCCACGCGATCCTGCACACGCTCTACGGCCAGTCGGTCAAGAACAACGCCGAGTTCTTCATCGAATATTTCGCGCTGGATCTCATCATCCAGGACGGCCGCTGCACCGGCGTGGTGGCGTGGAAGCTGGAAGACGGCACGATCCATGTCTTCAACGCCAAGCTCACGGTTCTGGCCACGGGCGGCTACGGCCGCGCCTACTTCTCGGCCACCTCGGCCCACACCTGCACCGGCGACGGCGGCGGGATGGTGGCGCGCGCCGGCCTGCCGCTTCAGGACATGGAGTTCGTACAGTTCCACCCGACCGGCATCTACGGCTCGGGCTGCCTCATCACCGAGGGCGCGCGCGGCGAGGGCGGCTACCTCACCAACTCGAACGGCGAACGGTTCATGGAGCGCTACGCTCCGACCTACAAGGATCTGGCCTCCCGCGACGTGGTCAGCCGCTGCATGACGCTCGAGATCCGCGAGGGTCGCGGCGTGGGCGAGCATGGCGACCATATCCACCTGCACCTGAACCACCTGCCGCCCGAGACGCTGGCCCTGCGCCTGCCGGGCATCTCGGAATCGGCCAAGATCTTCGCGGGGGTCGACCTCCACAAGGAGCCGATCCCGGTGCTGCCGACCGTGCATTACAACATGGGCGGCATCCCCACCAACTACTGGGGCGAGGTGCTGGCACCCACCGAGGGCGATCCCGACCGCGTCTTCCCCGGCCTGATGGCCGTGGGCGAGGCGGGCTGCGCCTCGGTGCACGGGGCGAACCGCCTCGGCTCGAACTCGCTCATCGACCTCGTGGTCTTCGGCCGCGCCGCGGCGATCCGCGCGGGCCAGATCGTGAAGCCGCACGAATTCCATCCCGACGTGCCGAAGGTCCAGGTGGACGAGATCCTCGGCCGGTTCGACGATCTGCGCCACGCGAACGGCGCGGTGCCGACGGCCGAGCTGCGGCTCGAGATGCAGCGCACCATGCAGGCCGACGCGGCGGTGTTCCGCACCGACAAGACGCTGGCCGAAGGCGTCGAGAAGATGAAGGGCATCGCGGCGAAGCTCGGGGACCTGAAGGTCACCGACCGCAGCCTCATCTGGAACTCGGACCTGATGGAGACGCTCGAGCTCACGAACCTCATGCCGAACGCGCTCGCCACCATCGTCGCGGCCGAGGCGCGCAAGGAGAGCCGCGGGGCCCATGCCCACGAGGACTGGCCCAACCGCGACGACGAGAACTGGCGCGTCCACAGCCTGGCGGTCGTGAAGGGCAACGAGGTCACGCTGACCACCCGGCCCGTCCATCTCGATCCGCTCACGAAGCAGACCGAGGGCGGGATCGATCTGAAGAAGATCGCCCCCAAGGCGCGGGTCTACTGATGCGCGGCGCGGTCCTCCTCTCCGGTGCCCTCGTCCTCGCCGCCTGCAGCCCGCAGACCGTGGCCGACAGCGTCGCCCGGCGGACCGCGCGCACCGTGGTGCTGCCGGTGGTCGAGCAATACATGCCCGGCCCCGCCGCCCAGGGTGTCACCACCTGCATCATCGACAATGCCACCGCGCAGGAGCTGAATGCGCTCGCCCGCGACGTGGGCGTGCGGGCCGGCACCACGACGGTGCAGAACGTCATGACCGTCGCCACCCGGCCCGAGACCATCCGGTGCCTGCAGACGAGCGGCCTGCCGCTCCTGCCCGCGGTCTAGCCCATGCGCGCGCTGCCCGCCCTGCCGCTCCTCTGCCTGCTCGCCGCCTGCGGCCCCATGTCGGTCCAGCGGGCCGAGGAGGTCTGCGCCGAGCGCGCCCGCCTCGCCGAGGCGCCGCGCGGGACGATCGGCGTGGGAGCGGGCAAGGGCGGCATGGTCAGCGACCTCGAACTGACCGTGACCTCGGACTATCTCATGGGCCGGGACCCCTCGGCCCTGTTCGACGCCTGCGTCTATCAGAAATCCGGCCAGCCCCCGACGCGGCCGTTCTACTCCCGCTAAGACCAGAAGGGATGAACCATGGTCCAGCTCACGCTCCCCAAGAATTCCAAGGTCCGCACCGGCAAGACCTGGCCGAAGCCCGCGGATGCGAAGAACGTCCGCAAGTTCATGATCTACCGCTGGGACCCGGACACGGGCGAGAATCCGCGCGTCGACACCTACTTCCTCGACATGGACAAGTGCGGGCCGATGGTCCTCGACGCCCTCATCAAGATCAAGAACGAGGTCGACCCCACCCTCACCTTCCGCCGCTCCTGCCGTGAAGGGATCTGCGGCTCCTGCGCGATGAACATCGACGGCATCAACACGCTGGCCTGCATCTACGGTCTCGACGAGATCAAGGGCGACGTGAAGATCTACCCGCTGCCGCACATGCCGGTGATCAAGGACCTGATCCCCGACCTGTCGCTGTTCTACGCCCAGCATGCCTCGATCATGCCCTGGCTCGAGACGAAGACGGTGGAGCCCGCCAAGGAATGGCGCCAGTCCGTCGAGGACCGGGCGAAGCTCGACGGCCTCTATGAATGCGTCATGTGCGCCTGCTGCTCGACCTCCTGCCCGAGCTACTGGTGGAACGGCGACCGCTACCTCGGGCCGGCGGCGCTCCTGCACGCCTACCGCTGGATCGTGGACAGCCGCGACGAGGCCACGCCCGAGCGTCTCGACATGCTCGAGGACCCGTTCAAGCTCTACCGCTGCCACACGATCATGAACTGCGCCAAGACCTGCCCCAAGGGTCTGAACCCGGCCAAGGCCATCGCCGAAATCAAAAAGATGATGGTCGAACGCGTCATCTGACGTCCAGCGGCGCCCGCTTGAGGGCGCCGCCCCCTCGCCCTCTCCCGGCCCGTCCCGTCGACCGACACCTGCCGCGCCGCAAGCGCCCGGCCCGCACCGCCCTGCCCGAACGCGCCTGCCCGTGCCTCCCCCTTCCCCGCTTTCACTCTGCCCAAATATCCTCGGGGGGCGCCGCCCCACCGGGGCGGCGGAGGGGGGCAGACAGCCCCCCTTCTTCGCCAAAAGAGAAGCCTCCGCGGGGAGGACGCGGAGGCTTTCCGGCAGCAGAAGCCGCCGCAGAAGGCCCTAGTGCAGCGTATGCCGGGCCATCAGTTCGTAGGTGCCCGCATTGGGGCAGAAGCTGCAGTCGGCAGGCTCGACCCGGTCGGCCTCGGCCAGCGTGCATTTGCAGAGCTTGGTGCTGCCGCACCGCCGGCACACGTCCAGCAGGTCGAGATAATCGGCATAGGCATGCTGCACCGCGGCGGGCTCCAGTCCGAAGACCTGCGCCATCTGCAGCAGGCGTTCGCCCACATCCTCGGGCATGCGCGCGAACTGTTCCATCTGCCAGCGCGTGATGCCCAGATCGTCCAGATCGCGGTCGCTCAGCGCATGGATCTCCTGAAGCCGGTGCCAACGGTCGAAGAGGGCGCGAACTCGGTTCAGCATGGCTATTCCCCTTGGGTCTGATCCTATTTCATCGACCCTTGAGTATCCTTTTCCCGACTCGCGAAACATGATCCCGGTCAAGTTTTCTGACCGCATCAGCCGATGAGATGTCGCAGTCCCTGCGTCACATCGGTGCGCACCGCCAGCCGCAGGCCCGGCTCATCGCCTGCCCGGAGCGCGGCGAGGATGTTGCGGTGGTGCTGCGGCGGCTCGTTACGCCGAAGCCGGCCATAGAGGGCGCGCATCGTGGGCCCGAGCTGCAGCCAGACCGTCTCCGCCATGGCCAGCATGGCCGGGGCCTGCGCGCGCAGATAGAGCGTGCGGTGAAATTCGAGGTTGGTGCGGATATAGGCCACCGCATCCGCCTTCGCGACCGCCTCGGCATTGGCCGCATTGATCGCGGCCAGCCGGTCGATCAGCGCGAAATGCGCCCGCGGCAGGGCCCGCGCCGCCAGCTCCGGCTCCAGAAGCGCCCGGATCGCCGCCAGTTCCTCGATCCGCTCGGGGCTGAGTTCCGGCGTGGCCACCCGCCCCGAGGAGGAGAGCGACAGCGCCCCCTCGGCCACCAGCCGCCGCACCGCCTCGCGCGCGGGCGTCATCGAGACCTCGAAGCTGCGCGCCAGACCGCGCAGCGTCAGCGCCTGCCCCGGCGCCAGCTCGCCATGCATCACCTGCGCGCGCAGGCTGCGATAGAGCCGCTCGTGGGCGGAGGCGGTCAGATCGGAGGGGCGGGACGGGTTCTGCATGGGCGCGAGCAAGCACCGCCCGGCGGCTCCGGTCAATCCCCGAAGCGGAAGCCGTGCAGCGCCTGCCCCTGCCGCCGCAGCCAGGCCCGGTGCAGGGCATAGTCGGGATCCAGCCGCGCCACCTCGGCCCAGAAAGCGGGCGAGTGGTTCATCTGCGCGAGATGGGCGACCTCGTGGGCTGCCACATAGTCGAGGATCGGCGGCGGCGCGAGAATCAGCCGCCATGAGAACATGAGGCAGCCGTCCTGCGTGCAGGATCCCCAGCGCGACCGCGTGTCGCGCAGCGTGAGCCGGGCATAGGTCCGGCCGAGGCTGCGGGCATGGCGGTCGCAGGCCGCGGCCAGCCGCTCGCGCGCCATGGCCTTGAGGAAGGTCGCAAGGCGCAGCGGCACCGAGGCCGGATCTCCCGGCACGAGGAGCGAATCGTCGGTGACCCGCACCGAGCGTCCGCTGCCCGGCCGAACGGTGAGCGGGCGCCCCTCGAGGGGCAGGACCGATCCAATTCCCACGGAGGCTGACTCGGGCACATCCGACAGCGCGCGGCGGATCCAGCCCTCCTGATCGCGGACGAAGTCCAGCGCCTCGGCCTCGCGGGCGCGCAGCGGCAGCGTCAGCGTCACGCGACCGTCAAGCCGCGACACGCGCAGCGAAAAGCGCCGGGCCTGCGCCGAGCGGCGCAGCGTGATCTCGACGGGGGGCGAACCGGGCAGGACGGGCATCGGGGGCTCCTTCGGGCGCCAGATTAGCGGGGCCCGGAGCAGAGAAAAGCCCTGAAAATCCGGGGAAACGCGGGGGTCGGAAAGGCTTTGACACTCCGGGGGGCTTGTGGCATGGCTCCCCAATTCTGCAGCAGCCAGCCTTGCAAGGGGATCACCATGCCCAAGGAAGAATGGGGCACGAAGCGCATCTGCCCGACGACGGGCAAGCGCTTCTACGACCTCAACCGCACGCCCGTCGTCAGCCCCTACACCGGCGAAGTCGTGGATATCGAAAGCGCGCGCCGCAAGGCGGTGGCCGCGGTCATCTCGCGCGCGACCCCCGAGAAGGACGACGACATTCTCGTGGACGATATCGAGACCGAAGACGATCTGCTCGACACGGAATCGACCGAGGATTCGGATGTCGATGACGATCTGCTCGAGGACGATTCGGACGACAATGTGTCGCTCGACGACCTGGCCGACGTGGCCGGCGACGACGAGGAAGGCTGACCGCCTCGGGGGGCGAATTTTCCTCTTGCGCCCCCCGCCGCGAGCCTCTAGATAGCCCGAGCGAACCGGAAGCGGTTCGCGAAGCCCAAGCGGATCGGCAACGGTCCGCACCTCCGGTGGGGTCATAGCTCAGTTGGGAGAGCGCTTGAATGGCATTCAAGAGGTCGGCGGTTCGATCCCGCCTGGCTCCACCAAAAAAATCCCTGACTGACACGGCGACCTTACTCGATCCACGAGAGTGGCCATGGTCGTCTGCGCGGATCCCGATCCTGCGGCTTGGGTCCTGACGGCTCGACAGGCCTCGACCCGGACCGCGTGACCGGCAGGAGGCAGCACACGAAACAGGCTGTGCCGACGCCCGGGATCCCGGAGGCATCCCGCCGACCGATGTTCCGCGACGGAACCGCTGTGCCCAGATCACGGTTGTCCTCCCGCAGTTCATCCCCGGAGGATCTCATGAAGAAATTTCTCGTCCTGCTTCCCGTCTTGGCCTTCGCCGCAGGCTGCCAGACCGCCGACCAGACGACCGCGGCCAGCGCCCTTGGCGGCGCGGCCCTCGGCGCGGCGGTGTCGAGCAACGATGACCGCGTGCAGGGCGCAGCTCTCGGGGCCGCGGCCGGCGCCGTGGCGGGCACGCTGATCGGGCCGACCGGCTCGGGCACCTGCTACTACCGCAACACCCGCGGCCAGCGCTTCACCGGCCCCTGCTGATCTTCCGCTGACGCCGACCGGATGATGAGGCCCCGCGATCCGCGGGGCCTTTGGTCTTTCCGGGCCCTCAGGGCAGGATCTCGAACCGGTCCACATCCACCATGCCCCGGTCGGTGATCTTCAGATGCGGGATCACCGGCAGCGCGAGGAAAGCGAGCTGCAGGAAGGGCTCCTCCAGCGTCACGCCGAGGCTGCGCGCGGCCTCTCGCAACGTCACAAGGGCGTCCCGCACCTCCTCGAAGGGCCGAAGGCTCATCAGCCCGCCCACCGGCAGCGCGAGCTCGGCAAGGATCTCGCCGCCGGCCGCCACCGCGAAGCCGCCCTCGAGTGCGCGCAGCCGGTTCGCGGCCAGCGCCATGTCGGCATAATCGATCCCCACCACCGCGAGATTGTGGTGGTCGTGGCAGACGGTCGACGCGATCGCGCCGCGCGCCATGCCGAAGCCGCGCACGAAGCCCGTGGCGCGGCCGCCCGTCTTGCCATGCCGCTCGATGACCGCGATCCGCGCCAGATCGCGGACGGGATCCGGCCGCTTGTCTCCGTCCACGGGCTCGATCTCGGCCGTCAGATGCTCGGTGATGATCTTGCCGGGCAGGATGCCGATGACCGGGGTATCGGCCCGGTTGCCGGGGCAGCGGAAGGCCTCGGGCGCGATCTCGGCCACCTTCACCGAGGCCCGCGCCACCGGCTCGATGTCTGATCGCGCGGAAAAGGCCGCATCGTCGGCCACGACGCCCCCCGCCAGCACCAGCGCCGCGTGGCAGCCTTCGAGCGAATCGAGCACCGCGATATCGGCCCGCCGGCCCGGCGCGATCAGGCCGCGGTCCTTCAGCCCGAAAGCGTCGGCCGCCGACAGGCTTGCCGCGCGGTAGACGGCCAGCGGCGGGGCGCCCAGCCGGATCGCGGTGCGGATCATGTGGTCGATGTGCCCGTGCTCGGCGATGTCGAGCGGGTTGCGGTCGTCCGTGCAGAGGCAGAGGTAGGGCGCATGGCGCTCGGTCAGGATGGAGACGAGCGCATGCAGGTCCTTCGACACCGACCCCTCGCGGATCAGCACCCGCATCCCCTTTCGCAGCTTCTCGAGCGCCTCCTCGGCGGTGGTCGCCTCGTGCTCGGTGCGGATCCCGGCCGCGATATAGCCGTTCAGATCCTTGCCCCGCAGCAGCGGCGCATGGCCGTCGATGTGGCGGCCGCGGAAGGCCTCGAGCTTGGCCATGCATCCCGGGTCCTTCATCAGGACACCCGGGAAATTCATGAATTCGGCGAGCCCGATCACCCGCGGATGATCCATCAGCGGCGCGAGATCCTTGGCCTCGAGCGCGGCGCCCGCCGTCTCCATATGCGTGGAGGGCACGCAGGACGAGAGCTGTACCCGCAGGTCCATCACCAGATGGGCCGAGGCTTCGAGGAAATAGCGGATACCTTCGAGCCCGCAGACATTGGCGATCTCATGCGGATCGCAGATCGCGGTGGTGATGCCGCGCGGCGTCACGCACCGGTCGAATTCGAAGGGCGTGACCAGCGAGCTTTCGACATGAAGGTGGGTGTCGATGAAGCCCGGCACGAGGATCCGGCCCCGGCAGTCGATCTCGCGCCGGCCCGTGTAGGTGCCAAAGGTGCCGACGATCCGGTCGCCGCAGATCGCCACATCGGTCTGCACCAGCTCGCCCGTCACGAGATCGAAGACGCGGCCATGCTTGAGGACGAGATCGGCCGGAACGAGGCCCCGCCCCTGATCGATACATTCGGAAAGGCTGCGGCTCATGGATCCTCCTGTCGCTCGCCTCAGAGAAACCCAAGGCCGCGGGCGCGTCCAGCGGATTGGCCTTTCCTGACGCGCACGGGCCGCGGCGGGACGGCCTGCGGAGAACGTTTAGCTCTTGCACACGGCGGCGGGGGATGATCCTTCTCGGGTCTCATACCGAGAGATTTTCCATGCACCCGCTGCGCGGCATCGGCCTCAAGGTCGCCTCCGTCCTCATCTTCATCGTCATGTCCGCGCTCATCAAGGCGACGTCAGACCGGGTTCCCGCGGGCGAGGCGGTGTTCTTCCGCTCGTTCTTCGCCATGCCGGTGATCTTCGTCTGGCTGGCCTGGCGGCACGAACTGCGCACGGGGCTCAAGGCAGTCAATCCGATGGGCCATGTCTGGCGCGGGGTCGTGGGCACGATGGCCATGGGGCTCGGCTTTGCAGGGCTGGCCTACCTGCCGCTGCCGGAGGTCACCACCCTCGGCTATGCGGCGCCGCTTCTCACCGTGATCTTCGCCGCGATGTTTCTCGGCGAAGAGGTGCGCGCCTTCCGCATCTCGGCGGTGGCCCTGGGGCTCGTCGGCGTGCTGATCGTGCTCTCTCCCCGCCTCACGGTGCTGTCGGGCGGGATGGGCCATCGCGAGGCCTTCGGCGCGGCGCTCGTGGTTGGCGGGGCGGTCTTCGCCGGGCTCGCGCAGGTGTTCATCCGCAAGCTCGTCCATACCGAGGCCACCTCGGCCATCGTCTTCTATTTCTCGCTGACGGCGACGCTTCTGTCCTTCGTGACGCTGCCCTTCGGCTGGGTCTGGCCCACGCCCGCCGAGGCGGCCCTGCTGATCGGGGCCGGCGTTCTGGGCGGTGTCGCGCAGATCCTGCTGACCTCGGCCTACCGGTTCGCCGACGCTTCGCTGGTCGCGCCCTTCGAATATGCCTCGATGATCTTCGCGCTGCTGATCGGCTATCTGGCCTTCGACGAGGTGCCGACGCTGGTCATGCTCGGCGGCGCGAGCCTCGTGGTGGCCGCGGGCATCCTCATCATCTGGCGCGAGCGCCGGCTGGGCCTCGAGCGGGCGCGGCAGCGCAAGGCCATGTCGCCCCAAGGCTAGGGCCAGCGCAGGATGCGGTCGGCGGGGGCCGACCTCTGCAGCACGCGGCGCACGTTGGGCATGTCGTTCGAGGCCACCCACTCGGCACCGCCGGGCCGCGCCGCCCATCGCGCCAGAAGCCGCCGCTCGAGCTCGGCCTCCGGCACGTCGAGGAAGAGCGTGAGATCGAAGAAGCCCCGCAACCGCCGCCAGGGCTCTTCGTCGAGAAGCAGGTAGTTGCCCTCGACCACGAGGATCCGGTCCTGGTCCGTCACCACATCGGCCGCGGCGCGCGCGAGCTCCATGCTGCGGTCGAAGACCGGGATCGCGACCTCGCCGCCTGCCCTGAGCCGCTCCATCAGGGCGAGGAAGCCCCAGATGTCGAAGGTCTCGGGCGCGCCCTTGCGGTTGGAAAGGCCGCGCCGGGCCAGCACGCGGTCGTCGAAATGGAACCCGTCCATCGGCACCAGCCGGGCGCCGGGGCCGAGGCCTGCCACCAGCGCCTCGCCCAGCGTGGACTTGCCCGCCCCGGGCGGACCGGCGAGAGCCACAATGAACCGCCCCCGCCCCTCCGCCGCCGCCCGGATCTCCTGCGCCAGCGTCTCGGGCGTCATGCGAACTCGTTGAGGCTTTCGGGGGCCATGGCGCCCGTCATCAGCGCCACGGCATCGGACATCGAATGACGCTTGGGATCGATCACGCAGAGCCTCCGCCCCAGCCGGTGCACATGCACCCGGTCTGCCACCTCGAACACATGGGGCATGTTGTGGCTGATGAGCACGATGGGCAAGCCCCGCCGCTTCACGTCGAGGATCAGCTCCAGAACGCGGCGGCTCTCCTTCACGCCCAGCGCCGCGGTGGGCTCGTCCATGATGACGACCTTGGAGCCGAAGGCCGCCGCCCGCGCGACCGCCACCCCCTGACGCTGCCCGCCCGAAAGGGTCTCGACCGCCTGCCCGATGTTCTGGATCGTCATCAGGCCCAGCTCGGTCAGCTTCTCGCGCGCCTTCTGCTCCATCGCAGGACGGTCGAGGGCGCGCAGCCACTTGCCCATGAAGCCCGGCTTCCGGATCTCGCGTCCGAGGAACATGTTGTCCGCGATCGACAGGGCGGGCGACAGGGCGAGGTTCTGATAGACCGTCTCGATCCCTGCCTCGCGCGCATCGAGCGGCGAGGCGAACTGCATGGGTCTGCCGTCGAGCTCGATGCTGCCCTCGTCCACCCGGATCGCCCCCGAGAGCGCCTTGATGAGCGAGGATTTCCCGGCGCCATTGTCGCCGATCACCGCGAGGATCTCGCCCGGATAGAGGTCGAAGTCGCAGCGGTCGAGGGCGGTGACGCGGCCGTAGCGTTTCACGAGGCCCCGGGCCTTCAGGATCGGTTCCATCACGCAGCCGCCTTTCTGATCCACTGGTCCACGGCGACCGCCGCGATGATGAGGATGCCGATGAGCAGGTAGGTCCATTGCGGATCCGTCCCCATGAGCTTCAGCCCCAGCGAGAAGACCCCCACGATCAGCGCGCCGAAGAGCATGCCCAGAACCGATCCCCGGCCGCCGAAGAGGCTGATCCCGCCGATCACCACGGCCGTGATCGATTCGATGTTGGCGAACTGGCCCGCCGTGGGCGAGACCGAGCCCAGACGGCCGATCATCACCCAGCCCGCCAGCGCGCAGATCAGGCCCGACAGCGTGTAGACGGTGACGAGCACGTTGCGGGTCTGCACGCCCGCAAGCTCGGCCGCATCGGGATCGTCGCCCACCGCATAGACATGGCGGCCCCAGGCGGTCTGGCGCAGCACATAGGCGATGACCAGCACCAGAAGGATCAGGAGCACCGCGCCATAGGTGAAGACCGCCCCGCCCCGCCCGGCCTCGTCCGCGCCGAGCCGGAAGGTGTTGCCGAAGAACTGCAGGATCGGTGCCTGAGCCGAGATGTCCTGCGAGCGGATCGTCTCGTTGGCGGAATAGAGGAAGTTCGCGGCCAGCACGATCTGCCACATGCCCAGCGTGACGATGAAGGGCGGAAGCTTCATCCGCGCGACGAGGGTGCCGTTCACGAACCCGATGCCTGCGCCCGCGGCAAGGCCGCAGAGCACCGAGAGCGGCGCCGGGATCCCGTAGCGGAAGGTGAACTGGCCCATGATGACCGAGGAGAGCACCATGATCGCGCCGACCGACAGGTCGATCCCCGCCGTCAGCACGACGAGCGTCTGCGCCGCGCCCACGATCCCCACGATGGCCACCTGCTGGAGGATGAGCGTGAGGGTGAAGGCCGAGAAGAACTTCTGGCCCAGCAGCGCACCGAAGATCGAGATCGAGACGACCAGAACGATCAGCGGCACCAGCGAGGGCGTCTGGTGCAGAAGATGCCGTGCCTGCTGGACGAAGCTCTTGCGCTGCTCGAACTCGGCCACGGCGTCCGGGCTGCGGTTCAGCGCAGCCTCGAAGCCCTGCGGTCCGTGGGTTTCCGTTGCCATCTTCCTAGACCTCCCGTTGCCGCGCTCTCCGTGCCGCGCGAAGCGGCGCAGGATGGATCTGTCCGAAACCGCCCTGCGTGCCGCCCGTGACGGACCCCGAGGGGCGGGCTCCGTCATCGCAGGATCCTCCGGCGGGCCGGGGGTGCGCCCGGCCCGACGGACCGGGCGCGCCGCTCACCCCCAGCAGAGCTCCGCGCCCTTGGTGCTGTCGATGGACTCGACGCCCTCGACCGGCTGGTCGGTCACCAGCGCCACGCCGGTATCGGTGAAATCCTTGCCCTCGCTGGTGGCGGGCTTGGTGCCATCCTTGGCGAAGGCCGCGATGGCCTCGACCCCCAGCGCCGCCATCTGCAGCGGATATTGCTGCGAGGTGGCCCCGATGACGCCGTCCTTGACGTTCTGCACGCCCGGGCAGCCGCCATCGACCGAGACGATCAGCACATCCGCTTCGCGGCCGATGGATTTCAGCGCCTCGTAGGCGCCCGCGGCCGCGGGTTCATTGATCGTATGGACGAGGTTGATGGTCGGATCCTGCGCCAGCAGGCTCTCCATCGCGCGCCGGCCGCCCTCCTCGTTGCCCTGCGTCACCTCCTGCCCCACGATCCGCGGGTCGTCCTCGTCGCCCCAGCGGGTCTTGTCGCCGAGTTCGACGCCGAAGCCCTGTAGGAACCCCTGATTGCGCAGCACATCCACCGAGGGCTGCGACACGTCGAGGTTCAGGAGCGCGATCCGCGCATCGCCGGCCGCATCGCCCATCCGCGCCTTGGCCCATTTGCCGATCAGCTCGCCCGCAAGGAAGTTGTCGGTGGCGAAGGTGCCGTCGGCCGCATCGATCGGATCGAGCGGCGTGTCGAGCGCGATCACGAGAAGGCCCGCGTCGCGCGCCTTCTGCACCGAGGGCACGATGCCCTTCGTGTCCGAGGCGGTGATGAGGATGCCCTTGGCCCCGTCGGCGATGCAGGTCTCGATGGCCGCCACCTGGCTCTCGCTGTCGCCGTCGATGCGGCCCGCATAGGACTTGAGCGTGATCCCCAGTTCCTCCGCCTTCGCGGTGGCGCCTTCCTTCATCTTCACGAAGAAGGGGTTGGTGTCGGTCTTGGTGATCAGGCAGGCCGTCATGTCCTGCGCAAGGGCGGGCAGGGCCGACAGGGCAAGCGCCGCCGCGCCCCCCATGAGGGCGAGTTTGAATTGGGTCACGATGTCTCCTCCCGGAAGCGGGCCTCTCTCCGCCCGCCGTTCATGTGGCGCTGGCGTCCTCCCGCCGCGACGCCTTCATGGAAGCCGATTCCCGATCTTGCGTCAATAAATAATTCAAAGTGATTTAGTATTGACAGGATGGCCCTTCGCCGCCCCAATGGCTAAGGGAGGCCCGCTCGTCGGGCAGGGAGAGCGGGGTGAGACAGGGACAGGAGACGGCGGAACGGTCGGGCGGGGCCGAGCCCGGGCTGCGCGGCTCGAACCAGAGCGGGATGCGCGCGCATAACGAGCGCCTCGTGCTGTCGCTCGTTCGCCGCGAGGGGGCGCTGGCCAAGTCCGACATCGCGCGGATGACGGGGCTGTCGGCACAGACCGTCTCGGTCATCATGCGCGAGCTGGAGCGCGACGGCCTCCTGCGCCGGGGCGAACCGATCCGCGGGCGGATCGGCCAGCCGTCGGTGCCGATGTCGCTCGCGCCGGAGGGCGCCTATTTCCTCGGCCTCAAGATCGGCCGCCGCTCGGCCGAGCTGGTGCTGATCGACTTTCTCGGCCGGCCCGTCGCCTCGCGCCGGAGGCTCTATCCCTACCCCACGCCCGATGCGGTGGTGGCCTTCACCGCCGAGACCCTGCCCCGGCTGATGGAGAGCCTGTCGCCCGAAAGCCGCACGCGTGTGGGGGGCCTCGGCATCGCCATGCCGTTCCAGCTCTGGAACTGGGTCAGCTATGTGGGCGCGCCGCAGGCCGAGATGGACGCCTGGCGCACCCGCGACATCCAGAGCGAGCTCGCCGCCCTGACCGGCCTGCCCGTCCATGTCCGCAACGATGCAACGGCCGCCTGCGGGGCGGAACTCGTCTTCGGCAGCGGCGCGCGGCCCAAGGACTTCCTCTACTTCTACTTCGCCTATTTCATCGGCGGCGGCCTCGTCCTCAACGGGCACCTCTTCGCGGGGCGGACGGGCAATGCGGCGGGCGTGGGCCCCATGCCGGTGCCGGGCCGCGACGGCCAGATGCGGAGGCTTCTGAACGTGGCCTCGATGTCCGTCCTCGCCGAGGCGTTGGAGCAAGCGGGCGAGCCCTCGGCCGCGCTCTGGGAGGATCCCGGGCGCTGGGAGGTGAGCGGCCCGATCCTCGAGGAGTGGCTCGAAGGAGCGGCAGCAGGCCTCGCCTCGGCCATCCTCTCGGCCGCCGCGCTGGTCGAGATGGAGACGGTGGTGATCGACGGCTGGATGCCGCCCGCGATCCGGGCCGACATCGTGCGGCGCACCCATGCGGCGCTGCACCGGCTCGACCTGTCCGGCATCGAGCCGCCGCTGATCCGGGAGGGCACCGTCGGTGCTCAGGCCCGTGCCCTCGGGGCGGCTGCGATCCCCCTGTCGCAACGCTACCTCGTCGAGGCGATGGGCGCCGGGCAGGAGAGCTAGCTTTTCGCGCCTGCGACGCTTGACTTGTGAAGGTCAGAGCACCAGTTTGGCCAAAATCTCGCTGAACGTGAAAGAAATTCATGACCTCACGACCTTTCGCACCCGGAAAGGAGGCGCCGGCGGCATGTCTCTGGCTCTGATTGCCGCTCTCCCGTTTCTCGGGGCCCTGCTTCCGGGCCTGATGATCCGATCCGGGCGCACCGCCTGCGCCGTCGTCACAGGCAGCGTCACCGCCCTCGCGCTTCTGATGCTGGGGCTCCATGCCCCCGCCGTGCTCCGGGGCGAGATCGTGCAGACGCGCATCGACTGGATGCCCGGCCTCGGTCTCAACGCGAATTTCTTTCTCGACGGGCTCGGACTGCTGTTCGCCGGGCTGATCCTCGGGATCGGCCTGCTCATCATCCTCTACGCGCGCTTCTACCTCTCGCGGCAGGATTCGATGGGGCAGTTCTACAGCTATCTCATGCTGTTCCAGGGCGCGATGGTGGGGATCGTCCTGTCGGACAATATCCTTCTGCTCCTCGTCTTCTGGGAGCTGACCTCGCTGTCGTCCTTCCTGCTCATCGGCTACTGGAAGCACCTGCCCGCGGGCCGTCAGGGGGCGCGGATGGCGCTGACCGTCACCGGCATGGGCGGCCTCTCGATGATCGCGGGGATGCTGATCCTCGGCCAGATCGCGGGCAGCTACGATCTGACGGTGATCCTTCAGGCGCGGGACGCGATCCATGCGTCGGAGTGGTATCTGCCGGCGCTGGTGCTGATCCTGATCGGCTGTTTCACCAAGTCGGCGCAGTTCCCGTTCCATTTCTGGCTGCCGCACGCCATGGCCGCGCCCACGCCGGTCTCGGCCTATCTGCATTCGGCCACGATGGTGAAGGCGGGGCTCTTCCTCATGGCGCGAATGTGGCCCGCGCTGGCCGGCACGCCGGAGTGGTTCTATCTCGTCGCCACCACCGGCCTCGTGACGATGGTCGTGGCCGCCAAGATCGCACTCTTCAAGGACGATCTGAAGGCGCTCCTCGCCTTCTCGACCGTCTCGCATCTCGGCCTCATCACGATGCTTCTGGGCTTCGGCACCAAGTCCGCCGCCATTGCCGCCATCTTCCACATCATCAATCACGCGACCTTCAAGGCCGCGCTCTTCATGACCGCGGGCATCGTCGACCACGAGGCCCACACGCGCGACCTGAAGCGGCTCGGCGGCCTGCGCAAGCTGATGCCCATCACCTTCACCATCGGCACCGTCGCGGCGCTGTCGATGGCGGGCATCCCGCCGCTGAACGGGTTCCTCTCGAAGGAGATGATGCTCGAGGAGGCCGCCCACACCGTCTGGTCCGGCCAGGCCTGGCTGATGCCGGTCTTCGCCACGCTGGGCGCGCTCTTCTCGGTGGCCTATTCGCTGCGCTTCGTGGCCCACACCTTCCTCGGGCCGGTGCGCGACGACTATCCCCACCGCCCGCACGATCCGGGCTTCGGCATGTGGGCGGCCCCCGCCTTTCTCGCGGCGCTCGTCGTGGCCATCGGCCTTGCGCCGATGCCGATGGCGGCCTGGCTGGTGGATGCGGCGGCGGGCGCCACCACGGGCGAGGCGGTCCATGCCCATATCTACCACTGGCACGGGCTGACCCCCGCGCTCTGGATGTCGGTCGCGGCCATCGGCGGCGGCCTCGTGCTCCTCGGCCTCCACGCGCCGCTGATGCGCGCGTGGCTCGCCACCCCGCGCCCCGAGGCCAAGCGCCTGTTCGACGGTGTGGTGGAGCCGCTCGCAGCCTTCGCGCGGCGTCTCTCCACGGGGCTGCATGACGGGGCGCTCAGCCGCTATTTCGCCATCGCCACCTTCGCGATCCTTGCCGTGGGTCTCTATGCCTTCTTCTCGGGCGGCCACTCCGCCGGGACGCGGGCCCCGACCCCCGTCGAGGTGGTGCCTGCCGCGGGCTGGCTTCTCCTGATCGTTTCGACCGTGACGCTGGTCCTCTTCCACCACAACCGCGTGGTGGCACTGGTGGTGCTGGGCGTGGTGGGCCTCGTCGTCTCGATGGGGTTCGCCTATCTCTCGGCCCCCGACCTCGCCCTGACGCAGATCCTCGTCGAGGTGGCGACGGTGATGCTTCTGCTGCTCGCGCTGAACTTCCTGCCCAAACGGACGCCGATGGAGAGCTCGGCCTCGCGGCGGTTCCGCGACGGGATCCTGTCGGCAGGCGCGGGCCTTGGCGTCGGCTGCCTCATCTACATGATGATGACGCGGGACTTCGCCTTCCCCACCATCGCGGACTATCACCTCGCGAATGCCAAGACGGGCGGCGGCGGCACCAATGTCGTCAACGTGATCCTCGTCGACTTCCGCGGCTACGACACGTTCGGCGAGATCACGGTGCTGGGCATCGCGGCCCTCGTGATCTTCGCCGTCACCGAGACGATCCTGCGGCCCGGCCCGGCCAACAGCCGCCTCCTCTCCTGGGCGCAGGAGCATCGGCAGGCGGGCGACCGCCATCCGCTGATGCTCGTGGTGGCCACGCGGATGATGCTGCCGGTGGCGATCGTCGTGGGGATCTACATCTTCCTGCGCGGCCACAACATGCCGGGCGGCGGCTTCATCGCGGGCCTCGTGGTGGCCATCGCCGCGCTCATGCAATACATGGCCTCGGGCTTCGGCTGGACGGCCGCGCGCAAGCGGTTCGAATATCACGCGCTGATCGCGATGGGCGTGCTCATCGCCGGCGCGGCCGGGGTCGGCGCCTGGTTCGCGGGACGGCCGTTCCTGACCTCGGACTACGGCTACGTCCACCTGCCCCCGCTCGAGGAGTTCGAACTGGCCACCGCGATGATCTTCGACACCGGCGTCTTCCTCGCCGTGCTGGGTGCGGTTCTGCTGGCGCTGGCCTCGATCTCGCGGATCGCCGTCCGCGCCGGCGAGGAGGTTTCCTCGTCGCCCTATGACATCGACCTGCCGCGCGACGGCTTCGGAGACCGCTGATGGAGATCCTCGTCGCTTCCGCCGTGGGCACCCTGACCGCCGCCGGGATCTACCTGATCCTGCGGATGCGGACCTTCCCCGTGATCGTGGGGCTGGCCCTGCTGAGCTATGCCGTGAACGTCTTCATCTTCGCCTCTGGCCGTCTCGCGGTCGGTCTGCCGCCGGTTCTGTCCAAGACCGCTGAGGCCTACACCGACCCGTTGACCCAGGCGCTCGTGCTGACGGCCATCGTGATCTCCTTCGGCATGACCGCGGTGATCGTGATGGTGGCGCTCGGCGCCTTCCTCGAGGCCGGCACCGACCGGATGGACAGCGACGACGAGGCCGGCCAATGAACCACTGGATCATTGCCCCCGTCGTCCTGCCGGCCGTGATCGCGCCCCTGATCGTGCTGCTCATGCGCCACGATCTCGTGCTGCAACGGGTCTTCTCGCTGGCCGCGACCGTCGCGCTCTGCGGCGTGGCGGGCGTGCTTCTGGCCACCGCCGCCACCAATCCGCCCGAGGCCTATTTCCTCGGCAACTGGCCCGCGCCCTTCGGCATCGTGCTGGTCCTCGACCGGCTGGCGGCGATGATGGTGGCGCTCACCGCCTTTCTCGCGCTGATGGTGCAGCTCTACGCGATCGGCAGCGGCTGGGACCGGCGCGGCCAGCATTTCCACGCGCTCTTCCAGTTCCAGCTCATGGGGATCTGCGGCGCCTTCCTGACGGGCGACGCCTTCAACCTCTTCGTCTTCTTCGAGGTTCTGCTGATCGCGAGCTACGGGCTCATGATCCACGGCGGCGGCCGGGCGCGGCTGCGCTCGGGCGTGCAGTATGTGGCCTACAACCTCGTGGGCTCGACCCTCTTCCTCTTCGCGCTGGCCACGATCTACTCGGTGGCGGGCACCCTCAACATGGCCGATCTGGCCGAGCGGATCGCCGCCCTGCCCGAGGGCGAGGCCGCCATCCTTCGCGTCGCGGGCGTGCTGCTGCTGGTCGTCTTCGCGATCAAGGGCGCGCTGGTGCCGTTCCAGTTCTGGCTGCCCGGCACCTATGCCTCGGCCCCGGGGCCGGTGGCCGCGCTCTTCGCCGTCATGACCAAGGTGGGCGCCTATGCGGTGATCCGGGTCTTCAGCCTGATATTCCCGCCCGAGACGCCCGCCACCGGCGCCTTCTTCTCCGAGCTCCTCTTGCCCGCGGCGCTGGTGACGCTCGCGCTTGGCGCTGTGGGCGTTCTGGGCGCGGCGAGCCTCGGGCGGCTCGTGGCCTTCGGCGCCATCGCCTCGATGGGCACGCTCTTCACCGCGATCTCGGGCTTCTCGCCCGAGACGACCGCCGCGGCGCTGTTCTACCTCCTGCATTCGACGCTGGCGACGGCGGTCCTGTTCCTCGTGGCCGATCTCGTGCTGGCCCGGCGCGGCAGCGAAGACCTGATCCAGCGCCGTCCGCCCATCGCGCAGGAGGGGCTGATCGCCTCGCTCTTCTTCCTGGGCGCCATCGCGCTGGCGGGGATGCCGCCGCTGTCGGGCTTCCTCGGCAAGCTCCAGATCCTCGACGCGCTGCGCGGCCCGAACATGGTGGCGGTCTGGGCCACCGTGCTCGTCACCTCGCTCCTGATGATCGTGGGCTTTGCGCGGGCGGGCAGCCTCCTGTTCTGGAAGTCGCATGAAACGCTGATGGAGGCCGATCCGCACGAGCCCGATGTGCTGTCCTTCGCCGCGGTTGGCGGCCTCGTGGCTGCTCTCGTGGCCCTGACGCTCGCGGCGGGCCCGGTGTCGGGCGCGCTCGGCTCGGTGGCCACGGAACTGGCCGAACGCACGCCCTACATCGCCGCGAACCGCCTCACGGAGCAGCCGCAATGATCCGCAGGCTCTTTCCCCATCCGTGGCTCACGGTCACGCTGATCTTCGTCTGGATGCTACTCGTCAACAAGCTGGCTCTGGGCAGCCTCGTCTTCGCCGTGCTGCTCGGCATCGCCATCCCGCTGCTCGTGGCGCCCTACTGGCCGGGACAGACCCAGCTCAAGAGCCCGCTGCGCCTCGCGGCCTATGTGGGTCTGGTGATCTGGGATATCATCAAGGCCAACCTCACGGTCGCCAAGATCGTGCTGTTCTATCCGACCGAGAAGATCCGCTCGGCCTGGATCGCCGTTCCGATCGAGCTCACCTCGCCCGAGGCGATCTCGATGCTGGCGGGCACGATCACCCTCACGCCCGGCACGGTCGTGACCGACGTCTCGGCCTGCGGGCGGGTGCTGCTCGTGCACTGCCTGCACGCGCCCGACCCCGATGCGGTGCGCGAGGAGATCAAGACCCGCTACGAAGCCCGCCTCAAGAGGATCTTCGCATGATCGCACTCGCCCTGACCTACGCGCTCGGCTGCTTCGGCGTGGCGCTCCTGTTCAACCTCGTGCGGCTCCTGCAGGGGCCGACCATCGCCGACCGGATCCTTGCGCTCGATACGATGGTCATCAACATGATCGCGCTGATCGTGCTCTACGGCATCCGCGGCGGCGGGACGATGACCTTCGAGGCCGCGCTGCTCTTCGCGATGACGGGCTTCGTCTCGACGGTGGCCTACGCGAAGTTCGTCCTGCGCGGCAACATCATCGAGTGATACTCATGGACATGGCCCTCGAGATCCTGATTTCCGCCCTGCTCGTCATCGCCGGCACCTTCGGCCTGATCGGCAGCTTCGGCCTCCTGCGGCTGCGCGATGCGGTGCAGCGGCTCCATGCGCCGACCAAGGCCACCACGGTGGGGGTGGGTGCGGCGCTGATCGCTTCGGTGATCGACCTCTACCACTATCAGGACACGCTCACCTGGCAGGAGCTTCTGGTCGCCGCCTTCCTCTTCATCACCGCGCCGATCACCGCCCTCTTCCTCGGCAAGATCCACATGCACCAGAGCATCCCGCGCGAGAAGCTGCCCGACACCGGCACGAAGCGCGACTGGGCCACGTTCGATCCGACTTTCAAGGGCCCCGAGCCGAAGCTGCCCGGAGACTGACCTTCCCGCGACGCTTCCCGGGCCGCCTGCAAACGGAGCGTGGCCCCGCGACGCTACTTAACGTCGCTTGACCGGCGGCGGGCCGCATGCTTCTGGAGCAGGAGCTTTGCTCCGCGGAAAGGTGCGCCCTCCAATGCTCGATCTGACGTCTCACTGGGCGGGGATTCTCTCCCTCGTCATATTCGTGGCTGCCTACATCCTCGTGGTGTTCGAAGAGGCCACGCACCTGCGGAAAAGCAAGCCGGTGATGCTGGCTGCGGGCCTGATCTGGTTGCTGATCGGGCTGGCCTACGCGATCGCCGGCCGCGGCGAGGAGACCTACGAACTCTCCGCCCACATCATCGAGGAATATGGCGAGCTGTTCCTGTTTCTGCTCGTCGCCATCACCTATGTGAACACGCTCGAGGAGCGGCGCGGCTTCGAGGTGCTGCGGGCGAAACTCGTGAGCATGGGGCTCAGCTACCGCAGCCTGTTCCTCCTCACGGGCGCGCTGTCGTTCTTCCTGTCCGGCATCCTCGACAACCTGACGACGGCCCTCGTGATGGGCACGGTGGTCATGGCGCTCGGCTCGCACTCGCCGCGCTTCGTCACCATCGGCTGCATCTCGATCGTCGTGGCGGCCAATGCGGGCGGCGCCTTCACCCCCTTCGGCGACATCACCACCCTGATGGTCTGGCAGAAGGGCAGGCTCGACTTCTTCGAGTTCTTCGCCATCCTGATCCCCTCGCTGGTGAACTGGGCGGTGCCTGCCGCGATCCTGTTCTTCGCCGTGCCGAAGGGCACTCCGGACGCGCAGGCCGAAACGATCCGCGCCAAGCCCGGCGCGCTCGGCGTGGCGATCCTCTTCGCCGCCACCATCGTGACCGCCGTCAGCTTCAAGAACTTCCTCAATCTGCCGCCGGCCCTCGGCATGATGCTGGGCCTCGGCTATCTCCAGCTCTGGTCCTATGTCCTCAAGCAGAAGGGCACGCGCTGGCGCGACGACGACATGGTGCTCGACAGTTTCCACCAGATCCAGCGGGTCGAGTGGGATACGCTGCTGTTCTTCTTCGGCATCATCTTCGCCGTGGGCGGGCTCGGCGTTCTGGGCTACCTCACGCTCGCCTCCGAGCTGCTCTACACCGACCTCGGACCGACTGCCGCCAACATCATCATCGGCGCCCTCTCGGCCATCGTCGACAACATCCCGCTGATGTTCGCGGTGCTGACGATGGACCCTGCCATGTCGCACGGCGAATGGCTGCTCATCACCCTCACCTGCGGCGTGGGGGGCTCGATGCTCGCGATCGGGTCGGCGGCCGGCGTCGCGCTCATGGGGCAGGCCAAGGGCGCCTACACCTTCATGGCGCACCTGAAATGGACCTGGGCCATCGCGCTCGGCTATTTCGCCTCGATCGGCGCGCATCTCGTCATCAACGCGCACCATTTCTGAGGTGCGGGCCGCGCCTTCGGGCGCGGCCTTCCCGTTCCGCCGCGGTGGCCGGTCAGGCGTGGCCTGCGGTCGACGAGAGCGTCAGCGGGTCGATCCCCATATGGCGCAGCATCCCGGTCCATTTGCCGGGATCATCGTCCGAGAAGACGAGTTCGGAGGGCGCCTCGGCCGTCAGCCAGTCGTTGCGCTGCACCTCCGCCTCGAGCTGCCCCGGCCCCCAGCCGGAATAGCCCAGCGCCATCAGCGCCGAGCTGGGCCCCTGCCCCCGCGCCAGCGCTTCGAGAATGTCGACGGTGGCGGTCATGCCGAACTTGCCCGAGACCAGCATCGTGGCCCCCACACTCATGTAATCGGGCGAATGGAGCACGAATCCCCGCCCCCTCTCCATCGGACCGCCAAGATGCACCCGGATGTCGCGGCCGTTCGGCGCACGCGGGATGTTCAACTGCTCGAGCATGCCGGCGAAGCTGAGGTCCTCCACCGGCTTGTTGACGACAAGCCCCATCGCGCCGTCGGGCGAATGAGCGCAGATCAGCACGAGGCTGCGTTCGAATCGCGGATCCGCCATGCTGGGCATGGCGATGAGCAGGCTTCCTGAGAGATCCATGCGCGCCTCCCTTTCCCCGACTATGGGGCGGCGCAGGCACCGGCTCAAGGGGGGGACGCCGCCACAGTCGCGCGAGGCGCGGGCGGGTTGGCGCAGTTGTGACTTTCCAACCGCCCCCTGCTGCGGAATTGTGCGTCCATGCTGATCCGATTGTTCCTCGCCTCGTGTCTGGCCCTGGCTGCTCTGCCGGCCGCCGCGACTCCGCCCGACCAGATCCTCAAGGCCGAACTCCTGCCCGGCTGGCGCGAGGGCGGCCGGCATATCGCCGCCCTCCGGCTGAAACTCGCGCCCGGCTGGAAGACCTACTGGCGCAGCCCCGGCGAGGCCGGCATCCCGCCCGAGTTCGACTGGAGCGGCTCCAGGAACGTGTCGGGCGTGCGGATGCACTGGCCCGTGCCGCATGTCTTCAGCCTGAACGGGATGCAGACCATCGGGTACCGCGACGAGGTGGTGCTGCCCTTCGAGGTCGAGACCCGCGACGCGCGAGAGCCCGTCCGCCTCAGGGCGCGGGTCGATCTGGGCGTCTGCCGCGACATCTGCGTACCCGCGGAATTCGAGCTCGACGGCGAGCTGGGGCCCGTGGGCGCGCCCGATCCGATCATCTCGGCCGCGCTCCGCTCGCGCCCCGAAACCGGCCGCGAGGCAGGCGTGGGCCGGGTGGCCTGCCGGGTGGACCCGATCGACGACGGGCTGCGGCTCACGGCCGAGCTCGACCTGCCCGCGACCGGCGGCGCCGAGGTGGTGGTGATGGAGCCCGGAACGCCGGCGATCTGGACCTCCGAGGCGGTCACGTCCCGGCAGGGAGCCCGACTCGTCGCCGTGTCAGACATGGTCGGGCCGGACGGCGTGCCCTTCGCTCTCGACCGCTCGGCGGTCACGCTCACCGTTCTGGGCGACCGCCGCGCGGTCGAGATCCGGGGCTGCCCGGCACCCTGAGGCGGGACCGCCGCGACTGCGGCCGCCGGGGCGGGGGCTCGATGCCCCCGACGCGGCGTCCTCCCCGTCCCACACTGCCCCGCCGCCTCGCTGTCCGCAGCCCAGCCGCGCCGAGCCCAGCCGCGCCGAAGTCGGCTCCCCCGCACGAACTTCCGCGCGCCCGGCCCCCGCCCGCCTCAGCGCGTGAGCCGCGCCTTCACCTCCAGAAGATCCGCCCAAGCCTCGCGCTTGGCCTCGGGATTGCGCAACAGATAGGCCGGGTGGCACATCGGCATCACCGGCCGGCCCCAGGCCTCGGCCCAGCGACCGCGGAGCCGGGTGATTCCCGTCCGCCCCAGCAGCGCCGCGCAGGCCGTGTTGCCCGTCACCACGATCAGGTCGGGCGCGGCCAGCTCCACATGCCGTGCGAGGAAGGGCGTCATCATCGCCACCTCCTCCGCCGAAGGATCGCGATTCTGCGGCGGCCGCCAGGGCATCACATTGGTGATATAGAGCGCGGTCTCGGCATCCGGGCTCGTGCGGGAGAGGCCGATCGCCGCGAACATCCGGTCGAGAAGCTGCCCCGCCCGGCCCACGAAGGGCCGGCCCGCCGCATCCTCCTCGCGCCCCGGCGCCTCGCCGATCAGCATGAGCCGCGCCGCCGGATGGCCGTCCGAGAAGACCGTGTTCCGCGCGCCCCGCTTCAGATCGCAGTGGTCGTAGGCCGCCATCGCCTCCCGCAGCGCCTCGAGGGTGGGCGCGGCCGCGGCCGCGCGCCGCGCCTCCTCCACCGGATCGGCCGCCGCGACCGGATCGGGCGCGGCCGTCGCCGCCACCGCGGCGGCGGCAGCCTTCGGCACCGGTTGCGCGTCGCCCAGCTCGTAACGGTTCACCGGCGCATCGAGGATCGCCTCGGTCGCGCCGAGATCCACCTGCCAGGCCAGCGCCGCCAGCGCCGCGTTCCAGTCCAGCCCGTCCATCGCCCCTCCGACTCGCGCGCCGACCCTAGGCCGCGGCCCGTCTCCCGGCAACCGCCTTGCCCCGCGGGGCCCGCCTTCCTATAAGCGCCGCAGCCCGGTCCTCGAGGGAGTTGCCCATGACCTTCCGCGCCCGCCACCTGCTCGGCATCGAGCATCTGGCCCCCGACGAGATCCGCTCCGTCCTCGACCTCGCCGACAGTTATGTGGACCTCAACCGCCGCACGATGAAGCAGTCGGACGCGCTGGCGGGGATGACCCAGATCAACATGTTCTTCGAGAATTCCACCCGCACCCAGTCGAGCTTCGAGCTTGCGGGCAAGCGGCTCGGCGCGGATGTGATGAACATGGCGGTGGCGCAGAGCTCGGTGAAGAAGGGCGAGACGCTCCTCGACACCGCCATGACGCTGAACGCGATGCACCCCGATCTCCTCGTGGTGCGCCACCCGGCCTCCGGCGCCGTCAACCTCCTGGCCTCCAAGGTGAATTGCGCCGTCCTCAACGCGGGCGACGGACGGCACGAACATCCGACGCAGGCGCTCCTCGATGCGCTCACCATCCGCCGCGCCAAGGGCCGCATCCAGCGCCTGACCGTCGCCATCTGCGGCGACATCGCCCACAGCCGGGTCGCGCGCTCGAACCTGATCCTGCTCGGCAAGATGGAGAACCGCGTGCGCCTGATCGCGCCGCCCACGCTGATGCCGCCGGGGGTGGGCGAGTTCGGCTGCGAGCTGTACGACGACATGAAGAAGGGCCTCGAAGGCGCCGATGTGGTGATGATGCTGCGCCTCCAGAAAGAGCGGATGGACGGGGCCTTCATCCCTTCCGAGCGCGAATACTACCACCGGTTCGGTCTCGACGCCGAGAAGCTCGCCTTCGCCAAGGAGGATGCGATCGTCATGCATCCGGGCCCGATGAACCGCGGGGTCGAGATCGACGGCACGCTCGCCGACGACATCAACCGCTCGGTGATCCAGGATCAGGTCGAGATGGGGGTGGCGGTGCGCATGGCCTGCATGGATCTTCTGGCGCGGAACTTGCGTGCCGAGCGGGGCCGTGCGGCCGTGGGGGTGATGGCATGAGCCTGCTTCTCACCAACGCCCGGCTGATCGACCCCGAGGGCGGCACCGAGACCGAGGGCGACCTGCTGATCGAGGGCGGCCTCATCGCCGCCGTGGGCGCGCTCGAGCCGCCGCCCGGCGCCGAGGTCATCGACTGCGGCGGCAAGTGCCTCGCCCCCGGCATCGTCGATCTCGGCGTGAAGGTGGGCGAGCCCGGCGAGCGCCACCGCGAGAGCTTCCGCTCGGCGGGCCTCGCCGCCGCCGCGGGCGGCGTCACCACGATCATCGCCCGCCCCGACACGATGCCCGCCATCGACACGCCCGAGGTGCTGGAATTCGTCACCCGCCGCGCCGCCGAGGCGAGCCCGGTCCGCATCCGCCACATGGCGGCGCTGACCAGAGGCCGCGAGGGGCGCGAGATGGTGGAGCTCGGCTTCCTGCTCGACACCGGCGCCGTGGCCTTCTCCGACTGCGACCATGTGATCGAGACCACCAAGGTCGCCGCCCGCTGCATGACCTATGCCCGCAGCCTCGGCGCCCTCGTGATCGGCCATCCGCAGGATCCGGGCCTCTCGGCCGGCGCCTCCGCCACCAATGGCAAGTTCGCGAGCCTGCGCGGCATCCCGGCCGTCCATCCGATGGCCGAGCGCATGGGCTTCGACCGCGACATGGCGCTGGTCGAGATGTCGGGGGTGCGCTACCACGCCGATCAGGTCACCACCGCCCGCACCCTGCCCGCGCTGGAACGGGCCAAGGCCAACGGGCTCGACGTGACGGCGGGCGTGGGCATCCACCACCTGACGCTGAACGAGTTCGACGTCGGCGATTACCGCACCTTCTTCAAGCTGAAGCCGCCGCTGCGCTCGGAAGAGGACCGGCTGGCGATGGTCGAGGCGGTGGGGTCGGGGCTGATCGACATCATCTCCTCGATGCACACGCCGCAGGACGAGGAATCGAAGCGCCTGCCCTTCGAGGAAGCTGCCTGGGGCGCCGTCGCGCTCGAGACCTTCCTGCCCGCGGCCCTCCGGCTCTATCATGCGGGCCGCCTGACCCTGCCGCAGCTGTTCCGGGCCATGGCGATCAACCCGGCGAAGCGGCTCGGCCTGCCGCAGGGGCGGCTCTCCGATGGGGCGCCGGCCGATCTCGTGCTCTTCGATCCCGACGCGCCCTTCGTGCTCGACCGCTTCACCCTGCGCTCGAAATCGAAGAACACGCCCTTCGACGGCCAGCGGATGGAGGGGCGGGTGCTCGCCACCTATGTCGGCGGCCGACGGGTCTACGCCGCGGGTGAATGAGTCCTCGCCCGGGCCTGTCATTCACGCTTCGCGAACGGCAGGCCATCCTCGGGGCCCGGCCGCAGCGGCAGGCCATCCTTGCGACCCCGGCCTGCGATTGCAGGCCACTTTCGTGACCCAGGCCTGCGGCGGCACGCCCTCTTCGCGCCGGGGCCTCGGCCGGACCAGACTAGAGCAGACCGTCCCGGCGCCCGGGACCAGCAGAGCGGGAGAGAGTGACATGCCGGCCATCGAAAGCGGCCTTTGGGCGCTGATCCTGACGGGAGTGCTGGGCTATCTGCTCGGCTCGATCCCGTTCGGCATCGTCATCACCCGCGCGCTGGGGCTGGGCGACCTGCGCAAGATCGGCTCGGGCAATATCGGCGCGACCAACGTGCTCCGGACGGGCAACAAGCCCGCGGCGCTGGCCACGCTGCTCCTCGATTCGGGCAAGGGCGCCATCGCCGTGCTGATCGCGCGCGCGGCCGTGGGCGAGGATGCGGCGCAGCTTGCGGCCTTCACCTCGTTTCTGGGGCACCTTTTCCCGGTCTGGCTCGGCTTCCGCGGCGGCAAGGGGGTCGCGACCTTCCTCGGCACGCTGCTGGCACTCGCATGGCCCGTGGGGCTCGCCTGCTGCCTCACCTGGCTCGCGACCGCGGCCCTGGGCCGGATCTCCTCGCTCTCGGCCCTCGTGGCTGCGGCGAGCGGTGTCCTCTGGATGATCCTTCTGGGCTACGGCCAGATGGCGGCGCTGGGGGCGGTGCTCGCGGTGCTGATCTTCATCCGCCACCATGCGAACATCCGCCGGATCCTCGCCGGCACCGAGCCGCGGATCGGGAAGAAGTAACCCTTCGAGGGCTCGTCCGCGGCAGCGCCGGCGAGCGGGGGCTCGATGCCCCCCGAGCCGGCCCCTCCGGCCCGGTCCGCGCGCCGGGACGGGGCGGCCCCGCTCAGTAGCTCATCTCGGGATAGATCCGGCGCAGGTCGCCCTCCCAGGGGCCGTGGAACCGCTCGAGCAGCAGATCCGCCACCGCCCGGCCCGAGGTCACGCTCTCGGCCAGCACCTCGAGATGGCCCGCCTCGTCGGCAAAGCCCTCGCCCGCCAGCGCCCGGGCGCGGAGCCCGGCAGCGGCGATTGCCACGGCCTCGCGCGCCACGTCGAGGAGCCGCACGCCCCCCGCCTCGCCCTGCAGCCCGTCGACCGAGGCCGCCACGCGCAGCCCCTCGCGCGTCTCCGCGCTCCAGTCCCGGGCGAGATCCCAGGCGGCATCGAGGGCCGCGCCGTCATACATGAGCCCGACCCAGAAGGCGGGCAGCGCCACCAGATGCGACAGCGGGCCGGCGTCGGCTCCGCGCATCTCGATGTATTTCTTCACCCGCGCCTCGGGGAAGACCGTGGTCATGTGGTCGGCCCAGTCCGACAGCGTGGGCTTCTCGCCCGGCAGCGCCGGCAGCTCGCCCTTCAGGAAGTCGCGGAACGACTGGCCCAGCGCGTCGATATACTGCCCGTCGCGGTAGACGAAATACATCGGCACATCGAGCACCCAGTCCACATAGCGCTGGAAGCCCATCCCCTCCTCGAAGGCGAAGGGCAGCATGCCCGTCCGCGAGGCGTCTAAGCTGCGCCAGATGCGCGAGCGCCAGCTCTTGTGGCCGTTCACCCGGCCGTCGAAGAAGGGCGACGAGGCGAAGAGCGCGGTGGCGACCGGCTGCAGCGCCAGCGCGACGCGCAGCTTCTTCACCATGTCGGCTTCCGAGCCATAGTCGAGATTCACCTGCACGGTGCAGGTGCGATACATCATCTGGGTGCCGTGGGTGCCCACGCGCCCCATATAGTCGGTCATCAGCCGGTAGCGCCCCTTTGGCATCACCGGCATCTCCTCGTGGCTCCAGATCGGGGCCGCGCCCACGCCCATGAAGCGCACGCCCATCGGGTCCGCCACCTCGGCCACCTCGCGCAGGTGGCTCTCGAGTTCTGCCCTGGTCTCATGCACCGACAGGAGCGGCGCGCCCGACAGCTCCAGCTGCCCCCCCGGTTCGAGCGAGACATTGGCACCGTCGCGCTGAAGGCCGATGATCGCGTCCCGCTCCATGACCGGCTCCCAGCCGAACCGGTCGCGCAGACCTTCGAGGATGGCGCGCACCGAAGCCGCACCCTCGTAGGGCAGCGGCTTCAGGTCGGCGGTCAGATAGCCGAACTTCTCGTGCTCGGTGCCGATGCGCCAGTCCTGGGCCGGCTTGCAGCCCGCTTCCATATAGGCCGCCAACTGCTCGTAACTCTCGATCGGCCCGCCGCCGGACTGGGGAATGGACATGCACGCGCTCCGATCGCTTGTTCGGGAGGCAAGACCTGTCGTGTCGTCGCAGTCAAGTCAAGACCGCGCGCGAGGGCCTCCGCCAGATCAGCTGCCCTGCCGTCGGGGCTTGCGACGAAAGGCTGATGACATTGCCGCCCGGCGCCGGGGCCTCCGCGGGGCCGGACAGGGCCGCGAGCAGGCGGCTCGTGTCGAGGCCGGGCAGCGCTGCGAAGGCGTCGAACAGGCGGTGAGCCCCCTCTGCGCCGACGGGAATGGACAGCACCTGCCCGTCCGATTGGCGCAGCCGCCAGTGCCGCTCTCCCCGGACAAGGACGAGGCGCAGTTCCTCGAGATCGTCGAGGGCGACATAGCCGCCCCAGTCGGGGCCGAGATAGCCGATCTGGCCCTCGTCGAGTTCGACGAGGCCCGCCGCCCCGCCGCTCTGGCCAAAGCGCACCCGGCGGAGCGCGATCACGGCCCAGCCCGCGGCCACGGCGAAGGCGAGCCCGCCCAGCGGCACGAAGAACCACCCGCCCAGCGAGGCGAGCCAGAGCGCCCCGGCCATCGCCGCCGCCGCCGCGGCAGGTTCGCGCCAGCGGAGGAGGAGCCCCTGCACCTTCGGCCGCAGAAAGCTCACCGCCAGTCTCCGAGCACCGACTGCCAGAGCGTCAGCGCTGCCACCGCCGCCGTGTCCGCGCGCAGGATGCGCGGGCCGAGGCTCACGGGCACCACCTGCTCCATCCGGCGCAGGCGCGCCTGCTCTTCCTCCGAGAAGCCGCCCTCGGGCCCGATCAGGATGGCCCAGGGCCCGGGCGACGGCCGCTTCGGCCCCTCCTCGAAGCCGCGCGCCTCAAAGCCGCCCGCGGCCTCGAGTAGCCCCGCCCGCGCACCCACGAGGCTCTCGTCGCACCACATGATCCGCCGGTCGGCCGGCCAGTCGGCCAGGAGCCGCTCGAGGTTCGTCAGATCGGCCACCTCGGGCACGAAGGTGCCGCCGCACTGCTCCGCCGCCTCGACGGCGTGGGCCTGCAGCCGGTCCTGCCGGATCCGCTCGGAATTGGTGAAGCGGGTCTGCACCGGCAGGATCCGCGCCGCGCCCATCTCGGCCGCCTTCTCGACGATGAAATCGGTGCGCGCCTTCTTGATCGGTGCGAACAGGAGCCAGAGGTCGGGCGGCAGGCGGAGCGGCGCAGTCTGATCCTTGCAGAGGAGCGTGCCGCCCCGCTTGCCCGCCTCGGCCACCTCGGCCCGCCACTCGCCATCCCGGCCGTTGAAGAGGGACACCGCCGCCCCCCGCGCGAGCCGCATGACCCCGAACAGGTAATGGGCCTGATCCTGCGTCAGAGGAACGGGTTGCCCGGGTCCGAGGGGCTGCTCTACATAAAGCCTGACTTTCGCATCCGACATGGGGGCACCTTATGCAGCAGCCGCGCCAAGCGCCAGAGGCTCCCGCCGGGGGACCGGCGGCCGGGACGACGCAGGGTACGGTGGCCGATGCCCCGCCCGGTAACTGGGTCGACCGGCTCGCGCCCGCCGCCACGCGGCCCTATCTGCGCCTGTCGCGCGCCGACCGGCCGATCGGGACATGGCTTCTGCTGATCCCCTGCTTCTGGGCGGTGGCGCTGGCGGCGCTGGCCGATCCCGGGGGATACCGGCCGCTCGACCTCTGGCTCGTGATCGGCAGCTCGGTCGGCGCCTTCCTCATGCGCGGGGCGGGCTGCACCTGGAACGACATCACCGACCGCGAGTTCGATGCCGCGGTGGCGCGCACCCGCTCGCGCCCGATCCCCTCGGGGCAGGTCAGCGCGAAGGCCGCGGCGGTCTGGATGGTGGTGCAGGCGCTGGTCGCCTCGCTCATCCTCTTCAGCTTCAACGGCACCGCGATCCTGCTGGGCGTGGCCTCGCTCGCCCTCGTCTGCATCTATCCCTTCGCCAAGCGCTTCACCTGGTGGCCGCAGGCCTTCCTCGGGCTCGCCTTCAACTGGGGGGCGCTGCTGCTCTGGGCCGCCCACACCGGCAGCCTCGGCTGGGCACCTGTGGCGCTCTATGCCTCGGGGATCGCCTGGACCCTGTTCTACGACACGATCTACGCCCATCAGGACAAGGAGGACGATGCGCTGATCGGGGTGCGCTCGACCGCGCGGCTCTTCGGGCAGCATACGGGCAAGTGGCTCGTGGCCTTCATGATGGCGGCGACCCTCCTGATGACGCTCGCGGTGCTGCTGACCGTGCTGCCGCAGGGCTCGATCCTCCAGCTCTTGATCGCGCTCGCGGGCGTCTGGGGCTTCGGCGCCCACATGACCTGGCAGATCGCCCGGCTCGACACCGAGGACACCGCGCGCTGCCTGCGCCTCTTCCGCTCGAACCGGGACGCGGGCCTGATCCCTGCGCTGTTTCTCGCCACAGCCGCGCTCCTTTGATTGAAGGGGCGGGGCGCAGAGCCTAAAGCACGGGACGACCGACGACCTTTCGACGGGAGAATCCGCGCCATGCGCCTGAAACCGAGCCTCCTTGCCTCCGCCGCCTTCGTCACGGCCGCGGCGCTTGCCGTGGTGGGGGCCTCCGTGGCCGCGACCGTGATCGAGAACCGATCCGTCGAGGCCGTGCAGTCGCGGCTCACCGCCGCGGGCCTCACCTTCGTCGAGGTCCATGCCGACGGGCTGCAGGTCTGGCTGCGCGGCACCGCCCCGAACGAGGCCACGCGCTTCCGCGCGGTGAACCTCGCGGGGGGGGCCGTCGATGCCACGCGGCTGCGCGACGCGCTCGAGGTGACGCCCGTGCGCGAGATCGAGGCGCCGCGCTTCTCGGTCGAGATGCTGCGCAACGACGACGGCGTGTCGCTGATCGGCCTGCTGCCCGAGGCGGGCGGCACCGAGGATCTGGCCAATGCCGCGCGCGGCCTCGGCACCGGGCTTCAGGTGGCCGACATGCTGGAGACTGCCGATTTCCCGACGCCCGAGGGCTGGTCCTCGGCGCTCGCCTTCGGGCTCGAGGCCCTGCGCCTCCTGCCGCAATCCAAGATCTCGGTCGATGCCGACCGGGTCTCGATCACGGCCATCTCGAACAGCGAGGACGAGAAGCGCAAGCTCGAGGGGCAGCTTTTGCGGCTCGCGCCAGAGGGGCTGGAGCTCGTCATGAACATCTCGGCGCCGCGGCCCGTGCTCACGCCCTTCACGCTGCGCTTCGTGATGGACGAGGAGGGTGCGCGCTTCGACGCCTGTTCGGCCGACACGACGCGGGCGCGCGACCGGATCCTCGCGGCCGGCACCGCGGCCGGCGTGACCGAGGAGACCACCTGCACCATCGGGCTGGGCGTGCCCTCGCCCCGCTGGGCCGAGGCCGCCGAGGCGGGCGTGCGGACCGTGGCCGAGCTCGGCGCAGGCAGCGTGACCTTCTCGGACGCCGACGTGACGCTCGAGGGCAAGCCGGGCACGCCGCGCGCCCAGTTCGACCGGGCGGTGGGCGCGCTCGAGGCGGCGCTGCCCAAGGTCTTCTCGCTCGAGGCGACGCTGCCCCCTGCCCCGCAGGCGGTGGCCGAGGGCCCGGCCGAGTTCCGCGCCACCCTGTCAGATCAGGGCCGGGTCGAGCTGTCGGGGCGCGTGACCGACGAGCTGACGCGCAAGGCGGTGGACAGTTTTGCCCGCGCCCAGTTCGGCGCGAGCAAGGTGCGCAGCGCGACGCGGCTCGACGGCGAACTGCCCGAGGGCTGGCCCACCCGGGTCCTCGCGGGGCTCGAGTCGCTGGCGCAGCTGCATTCGGGCGAGCTTCTGGTGCGGGCCGACACGGTCGAGGTGACGGGCGTCACCGGCTCGAAACAGGCCAGCGGCCGCATCTCGCAGGTGCTGTCGGCGCGGCTGGGCCAGGGCCGCAGCTTCAAGGTGGACATCGTCTACGACAAGAAGTTCGACCCCGAGGCCGCGCTGCCCACCGCGCAGGAATGCATGTCCCGCATCCGCCGCGTGCTCGCCGGGCAGAAGATCACCTTCGAGCCGGGCTCGGCCGAGATCGACCAGAGCGCGCGGGGCACGCTCGACGGGCTGGCCGAGGTGTTCAAGGTCTGCAAGGCCATGCCGCTCGAGATCTCGGGCCATACCGACAGCCAGGGCAGCGAGGGCGGCAACAAGGCCCTGAGTCAGGCCCGGGCCGAGGCGGTGCTTCTCGCGCTGCAGGGCCGGCGCGTGGACGTGGGCCGGATGAAGGCCGTGGGCTACGGCGAAGAGCGCCCGATCGCCGACAACGGCAAGGAGGAGGGCCGCGAGGCCAACCGCCGGATCGAGTTCACGTTGCTGGGCGAGGACGGCAATCCGGTTGACGACGCGGCTCCGGTCGTGGAGGAAACGGCGGAAGCCACGCCGTCCGACGGCGCGGAGGCCGCCGCGGACGACGAACCCTCGGCGGCGCCGACCGAAATGACGCGGCGCCCGAAGCGCCGTCCCGCGGAGGACTGACCGGGGCCCGGTCCCGGGACCCGGCCGCACGAGGGGCCGGATCGGAAGCGCCGCCCGCCTCCGGCTCCGGCCGGAGAGACCATCCGACGCGCCCCTGACGGGCAACGACCGAGAAGAGCATGAACCGCACCGAATTCATCATCGCGACTGCTGTCATCCTGTTCGTGGCCTTCGGCATGGGCTGGCTCGCCCACTGGCTCGTCAGCCGCTTCTCGCGCGTGACGGGCGACATGTCCGAGGTGGACCGGCTGGCCCAGCATCTCCACGAGGCCGAGGAACAGCGCGATCAGGCGCTGCTCTATCTCGAAAGCCGCGAGGCCGAGCTCGGCGCGCAGCTGGCGCAGACCGAAGCCGAGCTGCGCGCCACGATGGACGGGCTGCGCGAGGCCCGCGCGGAATCCGAGGAACTGCGCGACTATATCGACCGGATCAGGGCCGGCTGACCGCGCCGGACCCCAGAAGATCGGTCACCAGCCGCGAGGCCGGATCGGCCAGCGCATCGATCACGTCGAAATGGTGCCGCCCCGGCTCCACATGCCAGGGGCAGGACCAGGCCTCCGACAGAAGCCGCGCCTGCCACAGGAAGGCGGGCCGCTCCTGCCCGCCCACATGGACGGTGACGGCGGTCGAGGGACGGCGCGCGGCGCGGGCAGGGCTCTCGGCCGCGGCCTCGGCCGGATCGAGGCGCAACCTGTCGTTCATCGCGGTCGGAATCAGCGGCTCCAGCTCGGACAGGGGCGAGATCGGCACGCAGCGCAGGAGCCGCGCGGCAAGGTCGGGCGCGACCGGCGCCTCGGCACAGGCGAGGCGCGCCGCGAGGTGGCCGCCGGCGGAGTGGCCGGTCAGCACCACGGGTCCCGCCACCTCGTGCGCCGCCGCGGCAGTGGCGCGGGCCGCATCCTCCACCATCTCCGCAATGCGCGCCGCGGGGGCGAGCCGGTAGGAGGGCATCGCCACCGCCCACCCGAGGGCCAGCGGCCCCTGCGCCAGATGCGACCAGGTCTCGCGGCCGAAGGCCATCCAGTAGCCGCCATGGAAGAAGATCGCGAGGCCCCGCGGCGTGCCCTCGGGCAGGAACAGATCGAACCGCTGCCGCGGGTCCGGCCCGTAGGCAAGATCCAGCCGGGCCCGGGATCCGAGCCCCGCACGGAAGGCTGCCGCCTCCGCCTCCCAGCGCGGCGGGTAGGTTTCCGCGCCCTCGATGAAGTCGCCATTGGCATAGGCGCGGCTCGCCTCTTCCCTTTCTCTCACACTGACATCTTTCGCCCTGCCGTTACTGGACATGTCCCCCGCCCCGTGCTTTCCATTGTGCGATGCACTCTGCCCGGCCCTCCGGGCAGCCGCAAATCCATTGTCCCCGGGAGGATCAGATGCTCGACTCCGTCACCGACCTGCGCTCGCTGCTCAAGGACCCGTCGCTGCTCGAAACCCGCGCCTTCGTGGCCGGCGAGTGGGTCGATGCCGACGACGGCGCAACCTTCGAGGTGACGAACCCCGCCCGCGGAGACGTGATCTGCACGGTGCCCGACCTCGGCCGGGCCGAGACGGCGCGCGCCATCGCCGCCGCCGAGGAGGCCATGAAGGAGTGGGCCGCCCGCACCGGCAAGGAGCGCGCGCAGGTCATGCGCAAGTGGTTCGACCTGATGATGGCGAACCAGGACGACCTCGGCGCGATCCTCACCGCCGAGATGGGCAAGCCGCTCGCCGAGGCGAAGGGCGAGATCGCCTACGGCGCCTCGTTCATCGAGTGGTTCGGCGAAGAGGCCAAGCGCATCTATGGCGAGACCATCCCCGGCCACATGCGCGACAAGCGCATCACGGTTCTGAAGCAGCCGATCGGCGTCGTGGGCTCGATTACGCCGTGGAACTTCCCGAACGCCATGATCACCCGCAAATGCGGGCCCGCGCTGGCGGCGGGCTGCGGCTTCGTCGCCCGCCCCGCGGCCGAGACGCCGCTCTCGGCGCTGGCGCTCGCCGTGCTGGGCGAGCGGGCCGGGCTGCCCAAGGGCATCCTCTCGGTCATCACCTCGAGCCGCTCCTCGGACATCGGCAAGGAGATGTGCGAGAACCCGATCGTCCGCAAGCTCACCTTCACCGGCTCGACCGAGGTGGGCCGCATCCTGCTGCGGCAGGCGGCCGATCAGGTGATGAAATGCTCGATGGAGCTCGGCGGCAACGCGCCCTTCATCGTCTTCGACGATGCCGATCTCGACGCCGCGGTGCAGGGCGCCATGGCCTCGAAGTTCCGCAACAACGGCCAGACCTGCGTCTGCGCGAACCGGATCTACGTCCAGTCGGGCGTCTATGACGCCTTCGCCGAAAAGCTCGCCGCCGCCGTGAAGAAGCTGAAGGTGGGCGACGGGCTCGTCGAAGGCACCGAGGCCGGCCCGCTCATCAACGAGAAGGCGGTGGCCAAGGTCGAGGAACATATCCGCGACGTGCTCGACGGCGGCGGTCAGGTGCTGACCGGCGGCAAGCGCCACGCGCTCGGCGGCACCTTCTTCGAGCCGACGGTCGTGACCGGCGTGAAGCAGGAGATGAAGGTTTCGACGGAAGAGACCTTCGGCCCGCTCGCCCCCCTCTTCCGCTTCGAAACCGAGGATGAGGCGGTGGGCTACGCCAACGACACGATCTTCGGCCTCGCCTCCTACTTCTATGCGCGCGACGTGGGCCGCATCACCCGCGTGCAGGAGGCGCTGGAATATGGCATCGTGGGCGTGAATACCGGCATCATCTCGACCGAGGTGGCCCCCTTCGGCGGCGTGAAGCAATCCGGCCTCGGCCGCGAGGGCTCGCGCCACGGGATCGAGGATTACCTCGAGATGAAATACATCTGCCTCTCGATCTGAGGCGGATCCGACGCGCCCCTGCCCGGCATCCGTCCGGGCAGGGTTCCTTTTCCCAAGGGCTCCGATGCTCGTTGAGATTCTCGTCGTCCTCGCCCTGATCGCGCTGAACGGCGTGCTGGCCATGTCCGAGCTGGCCATCGTCTCTGCCCGCCCCGCCCGGCTGAAGCCGATGGCCGAAGCCGGAAGCCGCGGGGCCGCGACCGCCCTCTCCCTCGCCGAGGATCCGGGCCGGTTCCTCTCCACCGTGCAGATCGGCATCACCCTCGTGGGCGTGCTGTCGGGCGCCTTCTCGGGCGCGACGCTCGGCGCGCGGCTGGCCGGCTTCCTCGCCGCCGAAGGGATCGAGCCCAAGCTTGCCAGCACGCTCGGCGTGGGCGGCGTGGTCGTGCTGCTCACCTATCTCTCGCTGATCGCGGGGGAACTGGTGCCGAAGCAGCTGGCCCTGCGCAATGCCGAAGGGGTGGCCGCCAAGGTCGCGCCGATGATGCGGCTTCTGTCGATCGTGGCCGCGCCGGTGGTGTGGTTCCTCGACCGGTCCGGCAAACTCGTGCTGGCGCTGCTGGGCCAGGGCGGCGCCTCGCGCTCGCGCGTGACGGACGAGGAGGTGCGCTCGCTCCTGACCGAGGCCCACGAGGAGGGGGTGATCGAGACCGAGGAGCGGGCCATGCTCTCGGCCGTGATGCGGCTGGCCGACCGCTCGGCCCGCGCCCTGATGACGCCCCGGCGCGACGTCGAGATGCTCGATCTCGAGACGCCCGCCGAAGATCTTGCCGAGACGCTGAGCCGGATCGGCCGCGCCCGGGTGCCGGTGCGCCGCCGCGCCACGGACGAGGTGCTGGGCGTGCTCTACCTGACCGACGCCTTCGCGGCCCTCTCCGAAGGCCGCCCGCTCGATCTCGCGGCCCTCGTGCGCGAGACGCCCGTGGTTTCGGACAAGGCCGATGCGCTGAACGTCGTCGAGATCCTGCGCGCCTCGCTGAGCCATGTGGTCCTCGTCTACGACGAATACGGCCATTTCGAGGGCATCATCAGCCGCGGCGACATCCTCGAGGCGGTGGCGGGCAGCTTCCGCGAGACGGTCGAGGAAGAGCCCGAGATGGTCGAGCGCGAGGATGGTTCGCTCCTCGTGGCGGGCTGGATGCCGGTCGACGAATTCTGCGACCGGCTGGGCGTGCCGCGGGCCCTCGCGGGCGATTACGAGACGGTTGCGGGCCTCGTGCTGAACCAGCTGCGCGCGCTGCCGCAGCTCGGCGATCACGTCCTTGTGCCGGGCTGGCGCATCGAGGTGGTGGACATCGACAACCGCCGGATCGACAAGGTTCTTGTCAGCAGGGCCTGATTTTCTGCCTGCGAAGCGATCGACAGGAGCGACCGTCCCGAGATGGAGACATCCGATGAAAGGCTGGCCGGGGCGGCCGCGGAGGGCGACCGCGGGGCCTTCGCCCTGCTGGTCGAACGGCATTACGACCGGATCTTCGGGCTGAGCTGGCGGTTGACCGGCAGCCGCACCGAGGCCGAGGATCTGGCGCAGGACATCTGCGCCGCCCTGCCGATGAAGCTGCGGGGCTGGCGCGGCGAGGCGCGCTTCACCACTTGGCTCTACCGCGTGGTGGTGAACGCGTCCCACGACCTGCGCCGCCGGCAGTCGGCGCACAGCCGCGCGGCCGCGGGCTGGGGCGACTGGGAACTGGCGCGGCAGGACGAGATCGGCGAGGCGCGCGCGGCCGAGGAATGGCTGGCCGCCGCCATGACCGCCCTGCCGGTCGAGCTGCGCGACACGGTGGCGCTGGTGCTGGGCGAGGAGATGACGCAGGCCGAGGCCGGCGCCGTTCTGGGGCTGGCCGAGGGCACCGTGGCCTGGCGCATGTCGGAGGTGAAGAAACGCTTGAGGGCCATGGCTCTCCGGGAGGCCCGCGCATGAGCGACGACCGCACCGACGACGATCTCGAGGCTCTGCGCCGGGCACTCGCGCGCGAGGCGGCTCCAGCGCCCGATCCCGAGGCACGGGCGCGCGCCATGGCGCTGGCGCTCGAGAATTACGACAGGTTCCAAGGACGGGCGAGCGGGCTGCGTCAGGGGAAGGACCGCCCGGCCGGGGCGGGGTTCCTCAACGGAGTGCGCCGCATGTCGGGTTCCTTCTTCTCCCGCCCCCTTCTCGCCGCCACCGGATCGGTCGCGGCTCTGGGCCTCGCCCTCGTCGTGGTGATGCCGAACGCGCGGCTGGCCGAGCCGCCGCAGACCGCGCCGGACGCGCCCGAGGCGGATGCCCGCCTCGCCGCCGCGCCGGACGCGGGTGGCGGGGCCGAGACGGCCGGTGCGCCGGTTCCCGCGGAACCGCGGGCACGGAGCGCCGAGGGCGCCGCCCCGCAGACCTTCGCCGCCGACGAAGCGATGCCCATGGCTGCGCCGCCCGCGCCGGATCTCGCCCTCTCGAAGCAGGCCGCCGAAGCCCCCGCGCGCGCCCTTCCGCAGGGCGACAGCGAGGCCTTCGCGAATGCGCCCGACAATCCGCTCCGCGTGACCGCCGAGGATCCCGTCTCGACCTTCTCGATCGACGTGGATACGGCAAGCTACGCGATCCTCCGCTCGAGCCTGCGGGCCGGGCAGCTTCCCCCGCGCGAGGCGGTGCGGATCGAGGAGATGATCAACTACTTCCCGTACGATTACCCGGCGCCGGAGAACGGAACGCCGCCCTTCCGCCCCACCCTCTCCGTCACCCGGACGCCCTGGAACCCGGAGACGCAGCTCGTCCATGTGGCGCTGCAGGGCCGGATGCCCGCCATCGAGGACCGGCCGCCGCTGAACCTCGTCTTCCTGATCGACACGTCGGGCTCGATGCAGGATCCGGCGAAGCTGCCGCTCCTCAAGCAGTCGTTCGGGCTGATGCTCGGCCGCCTGCGCCCCGAGGATCAGGTGGCCATCGTGACCTATGCCGGCTCGGCGGGCGAGGTGCTGGCGCCCACGGCCGCGAACCAGCGCAGCACCATCCTCTCCGCCCTCGACCGGCTCGATGCCGGCGGATCGACCGCGGGAGAGGAGGGGCTGGCGCTCGCCTACCGGACGGCCTCGGAAATGGCGGGCGCGGGCGAGGTCACGCGCGTGGTGCTGGCCACCGACGGAGACTTCAACCTCGGGATCAGCGACCCGGAAGAGCTGGCCCGCCTCGTGGCGCACGAGCGCGACACCGGCATCTATCTCTCGGTGCTGGGCTTCGGGCGCGGCAATCTCGACGATGCGACGATGCAGGCGCTGGCGCAGAACGGCAACGGGCAGGCCGCCTATATCGACAGTCTGAACGAGGCGCAGAAGGTTCTGGTCGACCAGCTCAGCGGCGCGCTCTTTCCCATTGCCGACGATGTGAAGGTGCAGGTGGAGTGGAACCCGGCCCGCGTCGCGGAATACCGGCTCATCGGCTACGAGACCCGCGGCCTGCGCCGCGAGGATTTCGCCAACGACCGGGTCGATGCGGGCGAGATCGGCGCCGGCCATGCGGTGACGGCGATCTACGAGATCACGCCGGTGGACAGCCCCGCGCGCCTGACCGATCCCCTGCGCTACGGCGCCGAACCGCCCGAGGGCGCGCATGGCGACGAACTGGGCTTCCTGCGGCTGCGCTACAAGGCGCCGGGCGAGAGCACATCGACCCTGATCGACACGCCGATCCCGGACATGCTGACCGAGGCCTCCGAGGACGTGCGCTTCTCCACCGCCATCGCGGGCTTCGGCGAGCTTCTGCGCGGGTCGGACAAGCTCGGCGCCTGGGGCTGGGACGAGGCCATCGCCTTGGCCGACGGGGCGCGCGGGGCCGATCCCTTCGGCTACCGGGTAGAGGCCGTCCAGCTGATGCGCCTGGCCGAGAGCCTCAGCCGCTGAGGGGCGAAGGCGTTCGGGCGCCTCTCCCGCCGCAGCCTCCCTGCCGCCGACGGAGAGCCAGGAAGCAGGAGGGCCAAGCCACCGTTGACGCGGGGGCACGAGCCCACTCTGCCGAGCGCGTCCTGTCTGCGGCAGCGGTCGCGCGACGGGCGTGCATTTCGCGCTTCGCGAATGGCGGGGTCGTGGCGGCAGAGGCACACAGCAAAAGGAGCGCGCCTTGCGGCGCGCCCCCGAACGACATCGACAGAGAGATCAGGCCTCGACCGGCTCCTTCACCGCCTCGATGGACCTGGTCCCACCGAGGTCGCCGCGGGCGATCTCGATGCGGCGCGGCTTCAGCGCTTCGGGCGTCTCGCGCACCAGATCGATGTGCAGCATCCCGTGCTCGTGCGTGGCACCGGAGACGCGGACATGATCGGCCAGCGCGAAGCGGCGCTCGAAGGCCCGGGTGGCAATGCCGCGGTGGAGATAGGTCCGCTCGGCTTCGTCCGCGGCCTTCCGGGCGCCGACATGGAGCGTGTTCTCCTTGACCTCGACCGCCAGCTCGTCGGGCGTGAAGCCCGCCACCGCGATCGAGATGCGATAGGCATTCTCGGCGGTCTTCTCGATGTTGTAGGGCGGATAGGTGGGCTGGGCGACCTCGCTGGTCATCACGCGGTCCATCAGGTCGGCAATCCGGTCGAAGCCGACGGTGGCGCGGTAGAGCGGCGAGAAATCATAGCTACGCATGGTCATCCTCCAAGAAGCGATGCTGTGCGGTCCTCCCCCCGGGGGACGGACCAGACGCCGGGCCCGTTGTGGCACCCGGCAGGGAGAATCTGGGCAGGCGCCGCGGCGATTTCAAGAGCCTCCCAAGGCACCCCGCGCGGCTGACGCCGAAGCACCTCACGGCCGCCCTCCGCCATATGCGGGGGGGGCGCCACTGAAGCTGGAAGCCGCCCGGCGAGAGAGAGGTCCCGCGCCGCCTCGCCAGAGGATCGCACCTCCGGCCCACGGAAACCGCCAAGGCTGGCCCGCGTCCCCTTAGGGCAACTCGGGCCGCACGAACTTCGCCCCGCCGCCTTCCATCCGCACCATCGGCTCGACCCGGCGGATCTGGCCGCCTGCATGGTCGAGCTCGGCCAGAAGGTCCTCGAGCGGATCGCCGATGTCGGTCCCCAGCGCGATCGGCCTGCCGTCCAGCTCCGCCTTGGCCGAGACGATCGAGACGAGGCGCGGCATGCCTTTGCGCAGGATGAAGACCGGCGCGCCCGAGGATCCGAAATCGACCGAGCAGGACAGGACCAGCGCGCCCGGCAGCCGCCCGATCACGCTGCAGACCTCCTGCAGCGACGGCGCCTCGGCCCGGTCCTGCGCATAGGAGACGACGCCCACCCGGTCGCCGGAGAGGGCGCCCGGCTCCAGCCCGAACGGCCGGACCGAAGGCAGCCGGATCGGCCGGTCGAGCTCGAGCAGGGCCAGATCGAACCGCACCCGCTCGGCCGGTTCGCTGCCGGAAAAGACATAGTCGGGATGGGCCAGCGCCCGCCGCACCCTCCGGTAGGCCGCCGCGCGCCCGTTCCGCCAGCCCGCCAGAAACTCGAGCGCGCCGGCCTCGATCCGCGCGCCTGTCTCCCTGTCGTAGAGGCAGTGCGCCGCCGTCAGCACGAGGCCGGGCCGGATCAGCACCCCGGTGCAGAACCCCCGGTCGCCGAGGAGAATCTTGCCCACCGCCTCCCAGCCGCGGCTGTCGTCCCCGGTCTCGAGGCTCTTCAGCCGCGCCTCCTGCGCCGGGGCGGGCCCCGCAAGGCAGAGGATCAGCCCGAGGATCGTGAGGAAGCGCATGGATGCTCCGGAAGCCATGGCCCCTCGGGCTAGGCCCGGCTCATGGCCTTTTCATGGCGGATCGTTGCCGAGCTCCAGACGGCGCGGCTTCGGGCCGCCCGTCGCCCAGTCCAGAAGCTCGACCGTATGGACGACCGGCACGCCCATCCCCGATCCGATCTGCATGATGCAGCCGATGTTGCCCGCCGACACCACGTCGGGCTTCCGCGCCTCGAGGGTTGCCACCTTGCGCGCCTTGAGCTCGGCCGAGATCTCGGGATGGAGCAGGTTGTAGGTCCCGGCCGAGCCGCAGCAGAGATGCGGGTCGGCGGGCTCGGTCACCTCGAAGCCCGCGCGGGCCAGAAGCTCCTTGGGCGCCTGCCGGATGCGCTGCCCGTGCTGGAGCGAGCAGGCCGAATGGTAAGCCACCCGCAGGCCCTTCGGCGCGCCCTCGGGCAGGCCTAGCCGTTCGAGCAGCTCGGTCACGTCGAGCGCCAGCGCCGAGACCTCGGCCGCCTCCGCCGCCAGCGGATCGTTGCGGAAGATGTGGCCGTAATCCTTGATCGTCGTGCCGCAGCCGCTCGTGTTGATGACGATGGCGTCGAGCCCCCGCGCCCGCTTCTCCGCCATCCACGCCCGGATGTTGGTCGCGGCCAGCCCGTGGCTCTGCTCCGCGCGGCCCATGTGATGGGTGAGCGCCCCGCAGCAGCCCATGCCCTTCGGGATCACCACCTCGCAGCCCATCCGCCGCAGAAGCCGGATCGTCGCATCGTTGATGTCGGTGTCGAGCGCCCGCTGCGCGCAGCCCGTGAGCAGCGCCACCCGCATCCGCTTCGGGCCTGTCGCCTCGAACACCTGCGGCCGGTCGTTCGGCGAGGGCTTCGGCACATGATGCGGCGCCAGCGCCAGCATGGCCTTCAGCCGCGCGTCGGGCACCAGCCCCGCGAAGGGCCGGCCCAGCTGCGCCAGCCGCAGCGCCGCGCGGAACCGCGCCGGATAGGGCAGCAGCTGCGCCACTGTCCAGCGCAGCAGGCGCTCGAACAGCGGGCGGCGGTAGGTCTTCTCGATATGATCTCGGGCGTGGTCGACGAGATGCATGTAATGCACGCCCGAGGGGCAGGTCGTCATGCAGGCGAGGCAGCCGAGGCAGCGGTCGATATGCTTCACCGTCCTGGCATCGGCGGGCCGCCCGGCCTCGAGCATGTCCTTGATGAGGTAGATGCGGCCGCGCGGGCTGTCGAGCTCGTCGCCCAGCACCTGATAGGTCGGGCAGGTGGCCGTGCAGAAGCCGCAATGGACACAGGCGCGCAGGATCTCGTTCGAGCGTGCGACGCCCGGATCCTGCAGCTGCTCGTCGGTGAAGGTCGTCTGCAAGAGGCTCTCCCGTCAGGCCATGAGGCCGGGGTTGAAGAGGCCGCGCGGGTCGAACCTCGCGCGGAGGCCGGCGGCCAGGGCCGCGAGCGGCAGCGGCTCGGGATGGAAGGCCGCGACCGGCGCCGTCCCGCGCACCAGCGTGGCATGGCCCGCGAAGGGAGCGATCCGCGCCCGCAGGTCGGTGCCGGGCTCCGTCAGGATCCAGACCAGCCCGCCGCCCCAGTCGAAGAGCGCCGCCCCCCCCGCCCGCGCCGCCACGGCGGGCGCCTCCGACGGCTTCAGCGAGAGCCGCCAGACGTCGCCCTCCCGGCCGTGGAAGGGCGCCACATCGCGGATCGCCGCCCAGGGGCTCTCCACTTCGGCCGCCTCGCCGAAGCCCGTGAGCAGCCGACGGAGCCTCTCCGCACGGTAGCGCACCGAGGCCTCGAACCCCTCGATCCGCAGGAAGGTCCCCCGCCCCGGCCAGTGCGCCGCGCCCGACACATCGAAGGGCGATCCGAGCGCCGCGGCCATCGCCTCCACCGCCCGCTCCGGCGCGAGGTCCGGCAGGGCCAGGGTCAGCTCCGTCTCGGGCAGCGGCAGAAGCTTGAAGGCCACCTCGCTCAGCACGCCCAGCGTGCCGTGGCTGCCCGCCATCAGCTTCACCAGATCGTAACCGGTGACATTCTTCATCACCCGCCCGCCGTTCTTCACCACCTGCCCCACGCCATCGACGAAGCGCACGCCGATCAGACTGTCGCGGCAGGCCCCCGTCTGGATGCGCCGCGGCCCCGAGCCATTGGCCGCCACCACGCCCCCCAGCGTCGAGACGCCCTCCCGTCCGAGGAGCCCCCGCAGGTCCGGCGCCTCGAAGGGCAGCCGCTGGCCTTCGGCCGCGAGCATCGCCTCGATCTCCCCGAGCGGGCTGCCCGCCCCCGCCACCAGCGTGAGCGCCCCGGGCTCGTAGAGCCGCACGCCCGCCAGTCCCGCCGTCTCGAGCGGCGCGCCGTCGGTGCGCCCGATCGCGCGCGTGCCCCCGCCCCGGATCCGGAGCGGGCCAGCGGCGCCGCGCACGATCTCCGCCAGTTCCTCCTCGGTCGACGGCCGCATCCTGCCCCTTTCATTCTGGCTCAAATATCCTGCGGGGGTCCGGGGGCGCACGGCCCCCGGCGGTTCAGCCGGCACGCCGGTCCCCGCTCGCATCCAACGGAAAGACCTTGGCCGGATTGAGCAGCCAGCGCGGATCGAACACATCCTTCACCCGCATCTGCGCCTCGAGATCCGCGGGCGCGAACTGCACCCCCATCAGGTCGCGCTTCTCCACCCCCACGCCATGCTCGCCGGTCAGGCAGCCGCCCACCTCGACGCAGAGCTTCAGGATCTCGGCTCCGAGCCGCTCGCAGCGTTCGAGATCGCCGGGCCGGTTCGCATCGAACAGGATCAGCGGATGCATGTTGCCGTCACCCGCGTGGAAGACATTGGCCACCTCGAGCCCCGCCTCGGCGGCCAACTCGCCGATCCGCCGCAGCACCCGCGGCAGCTCCGTCACCGGGATCGTCCCGTCGAGGCACATGTAGTCGTTGATCTGCCCCATCGCGCCGAAGGCCGATTTCCGCCCGAGCCAGATCCGCCGGCTCTCCTCCTCCGAGCGGCTCTCGCGCAGCTCGACCGGATCGTGCCGCCGCGCGATCTCGAGGATCCGGGCCAGCTGGTCGTCGATCTCGGCAGGCGAGCCCTCCACCTCGACGATGAGGAGCGCCTCGCAATCGGGATAGCCCGCCTTGGCGAAGGCCTCCGTCGCCCGGATGCAGGGCCGGTCCATGAATTCGATCGCCACCGGCAGGATACCCGCACGGATGATGTCCGACACGCAGGCGCCAGCCACCTCGTTCGAGCCGAAGCCCATCAGCACCGGTCGCGCCCCCTCGGGCTTGGGCAGGATGCGCAGCGTGGCCTCGGTCACGACGCCGAGCTGCCCCTCCGAGCCGCAGATCACGCCCAGAAGATCGAGGCCCGGCGCGTCGAGATGCGCCCCGCCGATCTCGACCACGGTCCCGTCCATCAGCACCATGGTGACGCCCAGCAGATTGTTGGTCGTCACACCGTATTTCAGGCAATGGGCCCCGCCCGAGTTCATGGCGATATTGCCCGCGATGGCGCAGGCGAGCTGGCTCGAGGGATCGGGCGCATAGAAGAAGCCGTCCACCTCGACCGCGCCCGTCACCGAGAGGTTCGTCCGCCCGGTCTCGACCCGGATGAACCGGTTGGCATAGTCGGTCTCGAGCACCCGGTTCATCCGGGCCACGCCCAGAATCACGCAATCCGCGGTGGGCAGCGCGCCTCCGGCCAGCGAGGTGCCCGAGCCGCGCGGCACCACCGGCACCCGCTCCTCGTGGCAGATCCGCAGGACGGCGGAGACTTCGGCCGTGGAGCGCGGCAGCACCGCCGCAAGCGGCGGGCAGCGATAGGCGGTCAGCGCGTCGCATTCGTAGGCGCGGGTCTCGGCCTCGTCATGGATGACGGCATCGGCCGGCAGCACGGCCAGGAGCCGCTCGACGATGCGGGCCTTGCGGGCCAGGACAGCCTTGTCCGGTGGCGGCATGAGCATGGCGATCCTCCCTCGCGCGGTCAGCTTTTATAACCAATTTTGCCCCATGGCAACAGCGCCTCCTTGCATTATCGTGCCCGCATGCTGAGCCACCTGCCCGCCGTCCTGATGCCGCTCGACCTCCTCGCCGTGGTGCTCCTGCTCCTCGCCTGGGCGGGCACCGGGCATTTCTGCGAACATCCTCCGGCGCACCGGCCGTCGGTCTCCTGGCTGATGAAGGAGCATCGCCGCGCCTGGATGCGCGAGATGGTGAGCCGCTCGCCGCGGATCTTCGACGCGAGCGTGATCGACAGCCTGCGGCGGGGCACCGCCTTCTTCGCCTCGGGCTCGATGATCGCCATCGGCGGCGGCATGGCCCTGATCGGCAATCAGGACCGGCTCGAGACGCTGGTGGAGGACCTGACGCTGCCCACCGACACGGTGCGGCTCGAGCTGCGGGTGATCCTCGTCCTCTTCATCGTCGCCAACGCCTTCCTGAAGTTCGTCTGGGCGCACCGCGTCTTCGGCTATTGCGCGATCCTGATGGCGGCGGTGCCCAATGCACCCGAGGATCCCCGCGCCTATCCGCTGGCGGCGCAGGCGGCCGAGGTGAACATCAACGCCGCCCGCAATTTCAACAGCGGGCTCCGTGCGGTCTTCTTCGCCCTTGCGGCACTCGGCTGGCTGCTGGGGCCGGTGGCCCTGATCCTCACCACCCTCGCCACGAGCTTCGCCATCCTGCGGGCCGAATTCAACTCGGGCACCCGCGCGGCGATCCTCGACACGAGCCGGATCGACCCGCGGCTTCTCTATCCCGTGGGGTTCGGCCCGCCGCCTTCGACCGGCAAGGGCGGCTGAGGTCAGGCCCTGCGGCCGAAGCGCCCCTCGCGGAGCCAGGCGCCGAGTGCCAGGCCCGCGGCCAGCAGAAGATAGAGCCAGCCCGGCAGCAACGCCGCCACCCGCACATCCTGCGTGACATGGGCGCCGCGCGGCGTGATCCCGATCCAGCCGCGGCCCGCCGCCACCCGCCCCTCGCGCACCGAGCGGATGTCCGGCGCGCCGTCCTCCAGCCGGAGGGTGCCCCCGTTGGTGGGCGCGATCACCGGGGCGAGCTTGTCGCCGCTGGCGATGGTCTCCTCGAACTCGCGCGGCGCCGACGGGCCGACGGCGATCACCGCCTTCTGCTCGCCCTGCGCCAGCCGGTAGACCCCCATTTCGGGCGCCTCCCAGGTGACGGCCCAGCGCCCGGGCGCGGCTTCCTGCATGGGAAGCGCCGTCTCGGTGCCGTCGGGGCCGGTGACCGTGACATCGCCCGGATCCTCGCCGATGGTGCGGCGCGTAACGGTCATGGTGGCGCCCTCGGCCGAGGCGACCAGTGCCTCCTCCTCGAGGTCGGGCTCCTTCATCATCCAGTGCGCGAGCCGCCGCAGCAGTTCGAGCTGCGGCCCGCCGCCCTCGTAGCCCCGGCCCCAGAGCCAGATCTGGTCCGAGGCGAGCACGGCGATCCGCCCCTCGCCCACCCGGTCGAGGACGAGGAGCGGCCGGTCGCCCGCCCCGTTCATCACCACCTGCCCCGAGGTGGCGGAAAGCTCGATCTGGCGGAACCAGCGGCCCCAGCCGCCTTCGGGCGCCTGTGCCTCCAGCCCCTGCGTCACGGGATGCTTGCGGCCGATGTCGGTCAGGGTCGGGCGGAAGCCGCCCTCGATCACCCGGCTCGTGGCCTGCACCGGCATCACGTCGGCCAGAGGCGAGCGCCAGAGACTGTCGGCCGAGCCGAATTCCGGCCCCGCAGCCACCAGCACCGTGCCGCCGTTGCGCACATACTCCCGCACATTCTCGAGGTAGGAGGTCGGCAGGATCCCTCGCAGCCGGTAGCGGTCGAAGATGATGAGGTCGAACTCCTCGATCTTCTCGACGAACAGCTCGCGCGTGGGAAAGGCGATCAGCGACAGCTCCGAGACGGGGATGCCATCCTGCTTCTCGGGCGGGCGCAGGATGGTGAAATGCACCAGATCCACGGACGCATCGGATTTCAGGAGGTTGCGCCAGACCCGCTCGCCCGCGTGCGGCTCGCCCGAGACGAGCAGCACCCGCAGCCGGTCGCGCACCCCGTTGATCTGGACGACCGCCGAATTGTTGCGGTCTGTCAACTCGTCGGGCGAGGCCGCGACCTGAAACTGCAGCACGTTCATGCCCCCGTGCGGCAGCGTCACCGGCAGCTCCAGATCCTCGCCCACCGGGACGGTGAAGGTCTGCGGTTCGCCCCCGTCGATCGAGACCACGAGATCCGCCGATGTCCCCGCCGAGGCCGGGACCTGTCCCTGATCCTCGATCCGAAGCGTGAGCGACACGGGCTCGCCCAGAATGGCGAAGGCCGGCGCGTTGCGGATTACGAGCCGCCGATCCCAGTCCTCCTCGTGGCCGGTCAGCAGCACATGGAGCGGCGCGGGCATCTGCGGCGCGAGCTCGAGATCGTGGACCTGCCCGTCGGTGATGAGGATGGCGCCCGCCACCCGCGCCCGCGGCTCTTCGGCCAAGGCCTCGGAGAGCGCGGTCATCACCAGCGAGCCCTCGTCGCCCTCGCCGTCGCCCACCCGGACCACGCGCAGCTCGGTGTTGCCGAGCGCCCGAACCTCGGCTTCGACGGCGGCCAGCGCCGCGGCACTCTGGTCCGCCCGGTCGCCGATGCGCTGGCTTGCGCTCTCGTCCACCACCGCGATCACGATGTCCGAAAGGGGGGCGCGGTCTTCCTCCTGCAGGGCCGGATTGGCCAGCGCCAGAAGCAGCACGCCCAGCGCCAGCCCGCGCAGCCACCAGCCCGAAAGCCCCCGCCAGAGCGCCACCGCCACCATGAGGCCGCCCAGCGCGGCCAAGGCCCAGATCCCCGCCCAGGGCAGGATCGGGTCGAAGACGAGTCCGGTCATTGGCCGAGCCTTTCCAGAAGCGCCGGCACATGGACCTGATCCGACTTGTAGTTGCCGGTCAGCACATGCATCACGAGGTTGATCCCGAAGCGCCACGCGATCTCGCGCTGCCGCTCGCCGGCATAGCCCCGGCCCACCGGCAGAAGCTCCATCCCGCGCGCATCCACCGCCCAGGCCGAGGCCCAGTCGTTGCCGCCGATCACCACCGGCGTCACGCCGTCATTGAGATTGCGGAACGGCATCCCCTCGGCCTGCTGCGCATCGGGCGGCGCGGCCTCGACCCAGACGGGCGCGTTCTGGTAGCGGCCTGGGAAATCCTGCAGGAGGTAGAAGGTGCGCGTCAGCACATGGTCCTGCGGGATCACCTCGAGCGGCGGAATGTCCAGGGGCGCGGCCAGCTGTTGCAAGCGCCGCGCCTCGGGCGTGGAGCCGCCGCCGCCCGTTCCGGCGTCGCGCGTGTCGAAGAGGATCATGCCGCCGGTGCGCAGATAGTCGTTGAGCCTGCCGTAGGCTTCGGCCGAGGGCATGGGCTGGCTTGCCGTCACAGGCCAGTAGAGGAAGGGGAAGAAGGCCAGCTCGTCCCGCTCGATGTCGAGTCCCATGGGCGCGCCCGGCTCGACCGAGGTCCGCTCGCGCAGCCTGAGGCCGAGGCCGCGCAGGCCCGCCTCGGCGATGCGGTTCACCTCCGGGTCGTCGGTTTCGACATAGGCCAGATGCACCTCGGCCGTCGCCTCGACCGCGAAGCTCTCGGCGGCGGGATCCGGAGGGGCCTCGTCCTGCGCCCGCGCCTCGCCCGCGCCGAGCGCGAGGACCGCCGCCAGCAGCGCCGCGCCGCGCACCGCCCCCACGCGCGAGCCGAGACGGCCCGAGACAAAGAGCGCGGCCAGCACGTCGATGAGCAACAGCGCAAGCGCCCCCGCGAGGAAGGCGCCCTTCAGCGCCTGTTCCTCGCCGGCCTCCAGCCCCTCGACCGGGATCCGGTCGGGCCAGACCGCCGCGGCAAGCTGCGTTTCGGGGCCGACCGCGTTCAGCGCCACCCGCCGGTCGGACCCTGCATAGAGGCCGGGCAGCAGCGCGGGCCCCGGCGCGCCCTCGGCCAGCAGTTCGCCCGGCACGCCCGCCACCTCGCCCGCGTCGCGCGGCGCGCCGAAGCCGTCGAGCACCACCTCGGGCACCCAGACCTGCCCCGCCAGATCGGCCGCATCCGGGGCCGCGGGACGGGTCGAGACCGCCAGCCGCTCCAGCATCTGCACGAAGAGGCCCGAGAGCGGCAGGGTCGACCATTCCGCATTCGCCGTCACATGGATGAGCACCACCTGCCCCTGCCCCACCGGTTTGCGGGTCACGAGCGGCGTGCCGTCGGCGAGCGAGGCGATGGTGCGCGAGCCGAGCTCGGGATCGGGCTGCGCCAGCACCTGCGCCGTGACCGAAACCTCGGGCGGGATCGGCAGGCCGTGAAAGGGCGAGCCTTCGGGGAAAGGCGCGAGCGTCTTGGGCTCGCCCCAGCTCATGGCCCCACCGACCGTGCGGCCCCCTTCGCGCAGCCGCACCGGCAGCAGCGGATCCTCGGCCATCCGGCTCACGTCCGACGAGGCGAGCAGCGGGCCCGCGAACCGCAGGAGGAGGCCGCCGCCGTCGAGCCAGTCGAGGATGCCGTCCTGCTCGGCCTGCGTGAGGCGCGCCACATCGGCCAGCACGATGACATCGGGGCTGGCCAGCAGCACATCCTGAAGCGAGCCGTCGATCAGGTCCGCGACCGGTTCCAGCGCCTGCCGCAGGTAATGGGTGGGCGACAGGAGTTGAAGCTGCTCGCGCCCCTCGCGGCCCGCGATCAGCGCCACCTTGCGCCGCTTGAGGCTGTCGTCGGTGAGGCTCACGGCGCCTGCCGATCGCACGCCGGCGATCTCGAAGCGCGAGATCCGGTTGCGCAGCTCGGGCGGCAGCGAGAGGGCGGCGCCTGCCTCGCGCGCACCGGCACCGAACTCGACCGTGGCGCGGGCCAGCTCGCGCTCGATCCCCGCCGGGTCGAGGCCGCGTGCCGAGACATCGATGGAAACCGCATCGGAGGCGGGCTCGCGCAGAGCCGAGAGCTGCACCGCACCGTCGGCAAAGCCCGACGGGCGCAGCGCCAGCACCGGGCGCGGGCTCTGGAACAGAGTGACGGCGCCGCGGGCTTCGAGGGCCGACAGCAGCGCCTCCCGTCCCGGATGATCGAGCCCGTCCGACAGCCAGAAGCTCTGGAACCGGCCCTCGGGCAGGGAGTCCGCCCAAAGGGTCAGGTCCGGCAGCCACGGGTTCGGGGCGAGGCCCGCCAGACGGCCCTCCCAGGCGCCCGCGCTCTGGAAGGCGGGGGTCTCGGGCCGGTCGGTCAGGCGGGCCACGGCCACGGTGCGGCCATCGCGCCCCGCCTCTTCGACCAGCGCCTTGGCGCGCTCCATCCGCCGCGGCCAGTCGCGGGCATCGGCCCAGCTTCCGTCCACGAGGATGAGGAGCGGCCCCGTGCCCGGCTCGCGCGCCTGCGGGTTGAGCACCGGGCCCGCGAAGGCCACGATGGCCGCGGCCACCGCCAGCATCCGCAGCAGCAGAAGCCACCACGGCGTCTTGTCGGTCTCGGTCTCTTCGTCCGATAGGCCCAGAAGCAGCGCCACGCCCGGAAAGCGGCGCCGGATCGGCGCGGGCGGCACGGCGCGCAGCAGAAGCCACAGGACCGGCAGCAGCAGAAGCCCCAGAAGCAGCCAGGGCGCCGTGAAGCCGATGGGGCCCAGGATCCACATCAGGAGGTGCGCTCCAGCGCGCGGTAGAGCCAGAGGAGCGCAGGCAGCGCCCCCTGCCCCGTGTGATGGCAATCGTAGTGCCAGCCCGAGGCCCGGGCGAGCGTGGCGAGCCGGTCCTTCCGCTCTGCCAGCCGCTCGAGATAGCGGGCACGCAGGTCGCCCGCGCGCAGCGTCTCGTGCCGGAGGCTGCCACCCATCGACTCGAAGATCGTCCGCCCGTCGAAGGGGAAATCCTCCTCGGCCGGGTCCAGCACCTGCAGCAGCACGCCACGCACGTCGCGCTCGGCCGCCCGCTCCATCGCGCGCTCGACGCCCTCCATGTCGCCGAGGAAGTCCGACAGGAACACCATCCGCCCGTGCGGCACGAGGCCCGTCATGTCGGGCCGGCCGTAGTCGGCGGCGCCCTCCTCGGTCAGCGCATCGGCGAGGCGCAGCACCTGCGCCCGGCCCGAGCGGGGCCGCGCGGCCTCGCCGGTCAAGCCCACCCGCTCGCCGCCGCGCAGGAGGAGCACGGCCAGCGCCAGCGCCACCAGTTTCGCACGCTGGGCCTTGGTCTCGCGGTTGCCGTCGCCGGTGAAGGCCATCGAGCGCGAACTGTCGACCCAGAAGTTCACCGTCTGCGCCGCCTGCCATTCGCGCTCGCGCACGAAATGGCTGTCGGAGCGGGCCGAGCGACGCCAGTCGATCATGCGCGCGCTGTCCCCCTCGTGCGCGGGGCGATACTGCCAGAATTCGTCGCCCATCCCGGCACGCCGGCGCCCGTGCTCGCCGAGGATCACGGTCGCGGCGAGATGTTCGGCCGAGGCCAGAAGGGGCGGCAGCGCCTGCCCCAGCGCCTCGGCCCGCGGGCGGAGGGCGAGGATGTCGGTCACTGAGCGGCCCAGTCGGCCGAGCCCGCACCCATCTGCCGGGTCACCACCCGCTCGATCACGCCGGCGAGCGACTCGCCCCGCGCCCGGGCGGCGAAGTTGAGCTGCATCCGGTGGGTGAGCACCGGCCGGGCCAGCGCCGCCACATCCTCGACCGAGGGCGCGAGCCTGCCCGACAGGAGCGCGCGCGCCCGCACGGTCAGCATCAGCGCCTGCGCCGCGCGGGGGCCGGGACCCCAGGAGAGGACCTCGCCGAGGCCCGCCCCCTCGACCTCGCCCGGGCGGCAGGCGCGCACGAGATCGAGGATCGCCTCGACCACCGCATCGCCCACCGGCATCCGCCGCAGCAGGGCCTGCGCCGCGATCAGCTCCTCGCCGGTGAAGACCTGATGCACCTGGGCATCCTCGGCGCCGGTGGTGGCGATCAGGATCTCGCGCTCGGTCTCGCGGTCGGGATAATCCACATCCACCTGCACGAGGAAGCGGTCGAGCTGCGCCTCGGGCAGGGGATAGGTGCCCTCCTGCTCGATCGGGTTCTGGGTGGCGAGCACATGGAACGGCCGGCCGAGCGGGCGGTGGCGGCCCGCGATGGTCACCTCACGCTCCTGCATCGCCTGCAGCAGCGCCGACTGGGTGCGGGGGCTGGCGCGGTTGATCTCGTCGGCCAGCAGGAGCTGGCAGAAGATCGGCCCCTCGATGAAGCGGAAGGCGCGCGCGCCGTCCGCGCCCATGTCGAGCACCTCGGAGCCGAGGATGTCGGCGGGCATCAGGTCGGGCGTGAACTGGATGCGGTTGCCCTTGAGGCCCATGACGGTCGAGAGCGTGTCCACGAGCCGCGTCTTGCCGAGGCCCGGCAGGCCCACCAGCAGCGCATGCCCGCCGCAGAGCATCGCGCCGAGCACCAGCTCCACCACCCGGTCCTGCCCGATGAACCGCCGCGAGATGCTGGACTTCGCCAGCGCGAGCTTCTCCTCGAGGGCTTCGATCTCGGCAACCAGTGCAGTGGCGTCGGCCATGACATCTCTCCCCGCGGCGTTATATGAGCATCAGACCAAACTATGACAGGCGGCACAAATGGCAAAAAGCGGGGAGACACAAATGATCGTGAAACCCTCGGCCGAGGGCGTGATGGCCTCGGCCGCCGCGGCCGTGAAGCAGCGCGGCCCCGCCCCGGTCCATCTGTGGAACCCGCCCTTCTGCGGCGACCTCGACCTCCGCATCGCCCGCGACGGCACATGGTTCTACCAGGGCACGCCCATCGGCCGGCCCGAGATGGTGCGGCTCTTCTCCACCATCCTGAAGCGCGAGGACGGGAAGTATTTTCTCGTGACGCCGGTCGAAAAGGTGGGGATCGAAGTGGACGATGCGCCGTTCGTGGCGGTCGATTTCGAGACCGAGGGCAGCGGGCGGGACCGCCGCGTGACCTTCGTGACCCAAGTGGGGGACATGGTGACGGCAGATCCCGAGCATCCGCTGCGGGTCGCGCGCGCGGAGGATGGCGAACCCTCGCCCTATGTGCTCGTCCGCGGCGGCCTCGAGGCGCTCATCGACCGCAAGTCCTTCTACCGGCTGGCCGAGATCGGCGAGCATCACGAAGACTGGTTCGGCCTCTGGTCGGGGGGCGCCTTCTTCCCGATGATCCCCTCGGCCGAACTGCCCGCATGATCCCGCCGCGGTTCGCCCCCTATCTCTTCGGGTTTCTCCTGTCGGGCTTCATGTCGGCCATCGTCTCGGGCGTGGCCACCTTCCGCGCGGCGGGCCTGCCGCCCGGCTTCGGCGGCCTCTGGCTCGGCGCCTGGCTCACCTCCTGGAGCATCGCCTTCCCGTCCGTGCTGGTCGCAGCCCCCCTCATCCGACGGCTGGTCGAGCGGCTGGTCCGGCGCTGAGTCCCGGATCGCGCGAAGCTGACCAGTCGGCCCTTGCCCCTGCGGCCTCGGCCGCTATCATGCGCCGCCAGCCTAAGACGCGCCAGGAGAGTGCCCGAATGTCGATCGAAGCCCCGGAAACCGTTGTCGTCTCGACCTGGAAGGTCGCCTGCGACGGAGGCGAGGGCGCGCTCGGCCATCCGCGCGTCTGGCTCTCGATCCCGCACGAGACGGGCTTCGTCGAATGCGGCTACTGCGATCGCCGCTACATCCACGAGAGCTTCGCCGCCGCGAAGTGAGCGCACGGCCCTTCTCGGGGCGACCTGATCATTCCGGGGAGGGACCATGACGTTCGGCAAGGGCCACCATCTGCATCTCATCGACGGTTCGGCCTTCATCTTCCGGGCCTACCATGCGCTGCCGCCGCTGACGCGGAAGTCGGACGGCCTGCCCGTGGGCGCGGTCGCGGGCTTCTGCAACATGCTGTTCCGCTATGTCGAGAACAACAAGGGCCCCGACGCGCCGACCCATGTGGCGGTGATCTTCGACCATTCCTCGAAGACCTTCCGCAACGAGATCTACCCGCTCTACAAGGCGCAGCGCCCCGAGCCGCCCGAGGATCTGCGCCCGCAGTTCCCGCTCACGCGCGAGGCGACGCGGGCCTTCAACATTGCCTGCATCGAGACCGAAGGGTTCGAGGCCGACGACATCATCGCGGCCCTCTCGTGCAAGGCGCGCGACGCGGGCGGCTCGGTCACGATCCTGTCCTCGGACAAGGATCTGATGCAGCTGGTGGGCGACGGGGTCGAGATGCTCGACCCGATGAAGAACAAGCGGATCGGCCGCGACGAGGTGTTCGAGAAATTCGGCGTCTACCCCGAGCGCGTCGTGGATGTGCAGGCGCTGGCGGGCGATTCCATCGACAACGTGCCGGGCGCGCCGGGCATCGGCATCAAGACGGCCGCGCTGCTGATCCAGGAATACGGCGATCTCGAGAGCCTGCTCGCGCGGGCGGGCGAGATCAAGCAGCCCAAGCGCCGCGCCGCCATCGAGGAGAATGCCGAACAGATCCGCATCTCGAAGCGGCTGGTGGCGCTTGACTGCAACACCCCGCTTACGTTCTCGCTCGAGGATCTCGAGGTGCGTCTGCCGGTGGCCGACGACCTTCTGGGCTTTCTCAACCGGATGGAATTCCGCACCCTGACGACCCGTGTGGCCGCGAGCCTGAAGGTCGAGCCGCCTCCCGCCCCCACCGCCGCCGTCCTCCGGAACGAGGGCGTGCCCGAGATCGTCGAGCAGGTCGAGGCGGCGCTGCCTTTCGACAGCGCCTCCTATGCCTGCATCCGCGATGCCGAGGCGCTGGCCGCCTGGATCGCGCGCATCCGCGACCTGGGCCATGTCGCCATCGACACCGAGACCACCAGCCTCGACGAGATGCGTGCCGAACTGGTGGGGATCTCGCTCTGCGTCGAGGCGGGGGCCGCCTGCTACATCCCGCTCGGCCACCGGGCTGGCGGCGGCGATCTCTTCGGCGCCTCGGAGCTCGTGGCCGACCAGATGCCGCTGGGTCTGGCGCTGTCGATGCTGAAGCCGGTGCTCGAGGATGAGTCCATCCTCAAGATCGGCCAGAACATGAAGTACGACGCGAAGATCCTCGCGCGTCACGGCATCCGGGTGGCGCCGATCGACGATACGATGCTCATGTCCTACGCGATGCACGCGGGCCGCCACGGCCACGGGATGGACGAGCTCTGCGACACCTACCTTGGCCACAAACCCATCGCGATCAAGACGCTCCTGGGTTCGGGCAAGAGCCAGATCACCTTCGACCGGGTGCCGGTCGAGCAGGCCGTCTGCTATGCGGCCGAGGATGCGGATGTGACCTTCCGGCTCTGGAAGCTGTTCAAGCCGCAGCTGCACCGCGCCCGGGTGACGACGGTCTACGAGACGCTCGAGCGGCCGCTGGTGCCGGTGCTGGCCGAGATGGAGATGGCGGGCGTTCAGGTCGACCGCGACACGCTCTCGCGGATGTCGAACGCCTTCGCGCAGAAGATGGCGGGGCTCGAGGCCGAGATCCACGCGCTGGCGGGCGGCCCGTTCAACGTGGGCAGCCCCAAGCAGCTGGGCGAGATCCTGTTCGAGAAGATGGGCCTGCCCGGGGGCCAGAAGGGCAAGAACGGCGCCTGGGGCACCGGGGCCGACGTGCTCGAGGATCTGGCGGCCGAGGGGCACGACCTGCCCGCGCGCGTGCTCGACTGGCGCCAGCTCTCCAAGCTGAAATCGACCTACACCGACGCGCTGCAGGAGCATATCCACCCCGAGACGGGCCGCGTCCACACCTCCTATTCCATCGCCGGAGCGAACACGGGCCGCCTCGCCTCGACCGATCCGAACCTCCAGAACATCCCCGTGCGCAGCGAGGAGGGCCGCCGCATCCGCGAGGCCTTCGTGGCGCCGCCGGGCAAGCTTCTGGTCAGCCTCGACTACAGCCAGATCGAGCTGCGCATCCTCGCCCATATCGCCGACATTCCGGCGCTGAAGCAGGCCTTCCGCGAGGGGCACGACATCCATGCGATGACCGCCTCCGAGATGTTCAACGTGCCGCTCGAAGGCATGGATCCGATGATCCGGCGGCAGGCCAAGGCCATCAACTTCGGCGTGATCTACGGGATCTCGGGCTTCGGCCTCGCACGCAACCTGCGCATCCCGCGGGCCGATGCGCAGGGCTTCATCGACCGCTATTTCGAGCGTTTCCCCGGCATCCGCGGCTATATGGACGAGACCATCGCCTTCGCCAAGGCGAACGGTCATGTGGAAACCCTGTTCGGACGCAGGATCAACACGCCCGAGATCAATGCCAAGGGGCCCGGCGCGGGCTTCGCGCGCCGCGCGGCCATCAACGCGCCGATCCAGGGCACGGCGGCCGACGTGATCCGCCGGGCGATGATCCGGATGCCGAAGGCGATCCGGGGCATGCCCGCGACCATGCTGCTGCAGGTCCATGACGAACTGCTGTTCGAGGTGGAGGAAGAGGCCGCTGACGCGCTCATCGAGCGCGTGCGCGAGGTGATGGAAGGTGCGGCCGACCCGGCGGTGAAGCTCACCGTGCCGCTGACGGTGGAGGCGGGCCGCGGCCTGAACTGGGCCGCCGCCCACTGACGCCGGTGCATGACCGGCAGGGCGTGACGGCCCGTCCTCGCCTCTGCCTCGGGCCGGCATCACGGGAGGCAGGCCCAAGGCGACGTCTCCCGCGCGTCCCCCTTCAGAGAGGCCGCGCGGGTGCGGTTCAATCGCGCTGCGAGAGCATGGGCCCGAGCGGCCGGCCGGCGAGGATGTGCATGTGGTAATGCGGCACCTCCTGTACCGCATCGAGCCCCGCATTCGAGACGGTGCGGTAGCCGTTGCCGCCCTCTCCCGGGCCGATGCCCAGATCCGCACAGACCTTCGCCGCCGTGCGGTGGAAATCCACGATCTCCTCGGCGCTGGCCTCGGCCGCGAAATGGTCGAAACAGACATAGGCGCCCTTCGGGATCACCAGCACATGATGCGGCGTCTGCGGCCGGATGTCCCGGAACGCAAGCGTATGGTCCGTTTCCAGAACCGTATCGCTCGGGATCTCGCCCCGCAGGATGCGCGCGAAGATGTTCTGGGGATCGTAGTCGTAAGCCATGGGTCTACCCACCTTCAGTCGTTCAGGGATCTGTCGCAGAGGAGCCTCCCGGATCGGGCGCGCCTGTGCAAGAGGGTCATGAGCGAGCGCTCAACGCTCCGTCCTCCGCGCCTTCCCCTCCCGATGCGCGCACCGTTCTGTGGCCCCACAGGGGCCATGTCGCGCAGGGGGCCCGTTGCTCGCTCGCATCGGTCGAGGCCTTTCCCGCCTGCAGAGCTGTCCGCCCTGCCCGACAGAAGCCGAAGCAGGGGCAATGCGTTGCCTGCCGTCACATGAGGTCGAACGGCCCTCTGCCTCGATGACCGTCGAAGCGGCAGCGCGGGCTCTCCGTCCGCTCAGTGGCCGATGTCTCCCCGGAAAGGCCGCAGAAGAGCCGGGACAGCCGGTTCCGCCATCCGCGGCAGCGGCGCGCGGCGATGGCCCCTGTGGGGCCTGAGCCGCGCGCCCGCCCCGCTCCCGTTCGGGCCGCTCAGAGCACGCCCTGCGCGCGGAAGAGCGCACGCAGATCCGCCTCGGGCCGGGCGCCGAGGTGGGAAATCACTTCCGAAGCCGCGATGCAGCCCATGCGCCCCGCCGTCTCGTAGCCGTGCCCGTGGGTCAGCCCCCAGAGGAAGGCGCCGGCGAAGAGGTCGCCCGCCCCGGTCGCATCCACGATCTGCGTGGGCAGGGCCGGCACATGCCAGTGCTGCCCGTCCGCGAGGATGTGGGCCCCCTTCTCGCTCTCGGTGCAGGCCACGATCGCCACCTCCGCGGCCGCGGCCTTCAGCGCCGCACCGAAATCCTCGGTCCGATACATCGACAGGATCTCGGCGCGGTTGGCGAACAGAAGATCCACATCCTCCCGGATCATCCGGCGGAAGGCGTCGCGGTGCCGTTCGACGCAGAACGGATCCGACAGCGTCAGCGAGACGCGCCCGCCCGCGCCCCTGCAGGCGGCGATGGCCTTGGCGAAGGCCGCATGGCTCTCCGGCCCGTCGAAGCGGTAGCCCTCGAGGTAGATCCATTCGGTCGAGGCCATCTGCGCCTCGTCGATGTCGTCGGGTGTCAGGAACTCGGACCAGCCAAGACAGGTGTTCATCGACCGCTCGCCATCGGGCGAGACCAATATGATGCAGCGTCCGGTCTCCTGCGCGCCGCCCTTCGGCGCCATCGGCGTCTCGTAGACCGCGCCCTGCGCCCGCAGGTCGTGGGCGAAGATCGCGCCGAGCTGGTCGTCGCAGACCTTGCCCACATAAGCCGTCCGCCCGCCGAGCTGGGCAATGCCCGCGATGGTGTTGGCGGCCGACCCGCCCGAAATCTCCTGCGCCGGCCCGATCCGGCCGTAGAGATCCACCGCGCGGCCCATGTCGATGAGCTGCATGATCCCCTTGGCGATGCCGTTCTCGGCCAGGAAGGCATCGTCGCAATGGGAAAGCACGTCGACCAGCGCATTGCCGATGCCGACGATCTGGAACTGTTTCATGCCGTCTTTTCCTCGTAAGGGCAGAGATCGCGGATCGGGCAGATGCCGCATCTGGGTTTGCGCGCGACGCAGATGTAGCGTCCGTGCAGGATGAGCCAGTGATGCGCATGGAGCGCAAAGGGCGCCGGCACATGATCCTCGAGCGCCCGCTCGACCGCTTCCACATCGCGGCCGGGGGCAATGCCGGTGCGGTTGGCCACGCGGAAGATATGGGTGTCGACCGCCATCGCCGGCTGGTGGAACCACATGTTCAGCACCACATTGGCCGTCTTCCGCCCCACGCCCGGCAGCGACTGGAGCGCCGCGCGCGACGAGGGCACCTCGCCGTCGTACTGATCGACGAGCAGGCGGCTCAGCGCGATCACGTTCCTGGCCTTGTTGCGATAGAGGCCGATGGTGCGGATATGTTCGGTAAGCCCCTCCTCGCCCAGCTCCAGCATCTGGGCGGGCGTCGTCACCTGGGCGAAAAGCGCCCGCGTGGCCTTGTTCACCCCCGCATCCGTCGCCTGCGCCGAGAGCGCCACCGCCACGAGGAGCGTATAGGCATTCACATGCTCGAGCTCGCCCCTGGGCTCCGCCTCCAGCGCATGGAGGCGGGCGAAGATCTCGTGGATCGTGCGGTAATCGAGTTGGCGGGCCATCGGTGCAACCTATGCCCGAGCCGGTCGGGCGGAGCAAGCGAAGCCGCAGGAATCGGGTCGCGGCGGCCCGTCGCGGCGGCTAGGGTCAGCCCCACCAGCCCGAGGACCCGCCATGACCGACAGCCTCGCCGCCGAGCGGCCCGCCTACCATTATGCCGTGATCGCCCGCGCGCTCGCCGAAATCGACGCCGGAGGCCCGGCGCTTTCGCTCGAGGATCTGGCGGCGCGGATCGGCCTCAGCCCCGCCCATTTCCAGCGCATCTTCTCGCAGTGGGTGGGCGTGTCGCCCAAGCGCTACCAGCAATATCTGACGCTCGATCATGCGCGGCGGCTTCTGGCCGAGCGGTTCACCGTGCTCGACACGGCGCTCGCCACCGGCCTTTCCGGGCCGGGGCGGCTCCATGACCTGTTCCTGCGCTGGGAGGCGATGAGCCCCGGCGATTTCGCGCGGGCGGGGGAAGGGCTCGAGATCGGCTGGGCCTGGGTGGCCTCGCCCTTCGGCGAGGCGCTGGCCATGGCCACCCCGCGCGGGCTCTGCGGCCTCGCCTTCTCGGCCGAGATGGGCCGCGAGGCCGCGATGGCCGATCTCGCGGGTCGGTGGCCGGCTGCGCGGCTGACCGAGGATCCCGACCGCGTGGTCCCGCTCGCCGAGGCGGCCTTCGGCGGCGCGGGGGCGGATCTGCATCTGATCGGCGCGCCGTTCCAGATCAAGGTCTGGGAGGCCCTGCTGCGCATCCCCTCGGGCCATGTCACCACCTATTCCGAGATCGCCCAGTCGATCGGCCACCCTGCCGCGGTGCGGGCCGTGGGCACGGCGGTGGGGCGCAACCCGATCTCGTTCCTGATCCCCTGCCACCGGGCGCTGCGCAAGTCGGGCGGGCTCGGCGGCTACCACTGGGGCCTGCCGGTCAAGCGCGCCATGCTGGCCTGGGAGGCGGCCCGCGCGGACGCAATCGCGTGATCTCGGCAGCTTTTCGCCATATCCGCCCCCGGAACCCTCTCCCCCGCGCGATGCTTGTGCAATATGCAGGGATGCACCCATCCCCGGGAGCCAAGGACAATTCGTGAGGCGGCAATGAAGATCGTGAAATCCCCCTTTGTGCTGATGACGGCCGGTGTCGTGCTTCTGGCAGGCTGCGACCCTTACGCATCCGGCGGCAACCCCGGCATGGGCGCGCCCGGCAGCTACACCCGTGAAAACCCCCGCGCCTCCGCCGGCATCGCCACCGGGGCGATCCTCGGCGGCCTCGTCGGCGCCTCGGCCAGCGACAACAAGCTCGAGAAGGCGGTCGTGGGCGCCGCGGTGGGCGGCATCCTCGGCGGCGCCGTGGGCTCGGCGCTCGACCGTCAGGCGGCCGACCTCCGCAACTCCATCGGCAACAGCCAGGTGAGCGTGACCAACACCGGCTCCGAGCTGGTGGTGACCATGCCGCAGGACATCCTGTTCGCGACCGACAGCGCCAACCTGCGCCCGGACCTGCAGCGCGACCTCGGCGCCGTCGCCCAGAACCTGCTGCGCTACCCGAACTCGACCATCGCGGTCGTCGGCCACACCGACAGCACCGGCGCCGCCGCCTACAACCAGGATCTGTCGATGCGCCGCGCCCAGTCGGTGGCCGGCGTGCTGATCGGCAACGGCGTGCCGTCCTATCGCGTCTCGGCCATCGGCCGCGGCGAGGACCAGCCCATCGCCTCGAACCTGACGCCCGAGGGCCGCGCCCAGAACCGTCGCGTGGACATCATCATCCGCCCGACCTCGTGATCCGGACGGGCGGGCCTCTGGCCCGCCCTCCACCGGAGGCCGCACGACGGCCCCTCTGACGACGTCTGCCGGGCTCCGGAACGCAGCCCGGCGCCCCTGCCGGCAGCAGTCCGCGCGGCTCCGCCCCTCACCGCTTGGCACACCTCCGTTCGCAGCACCGGAAGGGAGGCCCGCGCCGCCTTTCCCGTTGAGCTTCCGCCCCCGCGGTCATAGATTCTGACCAGTTCGAGGGGAGCTCCGATGCCGTTCCAGAAGATCCAGTCCGAAAAGCTGTCGCAGAGCGTCATGCGGCAGATCGAGCTTCTGATCCTGCGCGGCATCCTGCGGCCGGGAGAGCGGCTGCCCTCCGAGCGCGACCTGTCCGAGCGGCTGGGCGTCTCGCGCCCCTCGCTGCGCGACGCCATCGCCGAGCTGCAGGAGCGCGGGCTCCTCGTCTCGCGGCCGGGCTCCGGCATTTTCGTGGCAGAGGTGCTGGGATCGGCCTTCGCCCCCGCCCTCGTCGAGCTCTTCGCGAGCCATGAAGAGGCGGTGTTCGACTATATCGACTTCCGCCGGGATCTCGAGAGCCTCTCGGCCGAGCGGGCGGCCGTGCGCGCCTCCGACACCGACCTCAAGGTGATCGACACGATCTTCCGCAAGATGGAAGCCGCGCATCTGAAGCGCGATCCCTCCGACGAGGCGGCGCTCGATGCGCAGTTCCACATGGCGATCATCGAGGCGAGCCACAATGTCGTCATGCTGCACATGATGCGCTCGATGTTCGACCTGCTGCGGAACGGGGTCTTCTACAATCGCCAGATGATGTTCCGGCAGCGCACGACGCGCGAGTCGCTGCTCGATCAGCACCGGCGCATCAATGCGGCGCTGCAGGCGCGCGACCCGCAGGAGGCCCGGGCGGCGGTCGAGACGCATCTGTCCTATGTCGAGAAGGCGGTGACCGAAGGCCTGCGGTCGGAACGGCACGAAGCCATCGCGCGTCAGCGGCTGGAGCACGAGCGGAACCGCTGAGACCGCTGAGACCGCTGAGACCGCTGAGACCGCTGAGACCGCTGAGACCGCTCCGCATGTGGCGCCGCGCAGTCCACCGCAAACCCTTTGGGGCCCCATCGGGGAGGGCGCGCCCTCCTGTCCCAGAGACCCTGCCCTCATTCCGGCTCGTGAGCCATGACAAAGGCCCGGTCCTCGCGGACCGGGCCCTGTCTTGTCTGAGGCAAGGCGCTCAGTGGAAGCGGGCTTCCACTTCCTTGATCGACTCGTCGATGGAGGCCGAGGCCGCCGCCGGGGTCATCTGGCGCGAGAGCAGGTCGGCCGCAGCCGCCACGGCCACCGAAACGGCCTGCTCGCGGATCGCCCGCACCGCGCCGGCTTCGGCCGATGCGATCTGGTCCTCGGCCGCGGCGAGACGCCGGGCGATCGAGGCCCGGAGGTCGGCCTTGGCCTGTTCGGCCGCCGCCTGCGCCTCGTCCCGTGCCGAAGCGACGATACGGGCCGCCTGCTCCTGCACTTCCTTCTGCTTGCGGTCGTAGGAGGCGAGGATGGTCCGCGCTTCCTCACGGAGCGCGCGGGCCTCTTCCAGTTCGGTGCGGATCTGCACCGACCGCTTGTCCAGCATCCCGAGGATGCGTCCCGGAACCTTGGCGTAGAGGAGGATCCCCATGAAGAGGAGGAAGGCCAGTGTCACGATGAAGTTGGTGTTCGACAGCGACAGGAACGGCCCCGTGGCCGCCATCGCCGGCGACGCGGCCAGCACCGCGAGGATCGAGAGCTTCTTCATCCCGCTCACCCCTTCATCCGCGCCGCGACGGCCGCATCCACGGCAGCCGCATCGGACTTGCCGCCCAGAGCCGCCACCAGCGCCTCGGCCGTGTCCTTCGCCACTTCGCTCACGCTTTGCAGCGCACCGGCCCGGATCTCGGCGATGCGCGCCTCCGACTCCGCCGACTTGGCAGAGATCTCGGCATCCGCCTTCGCCGTGGCCTCGTCCAGCTCGGCCTGAATGGCCGCACGGGTTTCGGCGACGATGGCCTGCGCTTCGGCCCGGGCTTTCGCCAGCGCCTCGTTATAGGCTTTCTCGGCCAGAACGGCCTTCTGCTTCAGCTCTTCGGCCGCGGCCAGATCGTTGGTGATCGTGCCACGACGTTCGGCGAGAACGGCCCCGATCCGGGGCAGAGCCACCCGCGTCAGCAGGAAATAGATCGCGACCAGTGTGACCAGAAGCCAGAAGATCTGGTTCGGCCAGTAGTCGAAGTTGAGCTGCGGCATGCCGACGGCTTGCCCAGCGTGGCCGGCCGCACCCGCCGCTTCATGCACTTCGGTTTCCATCTCGTTCTCCTGCAGCCCCGATGCTCCGGCCGGAAGGGCACGAGGCCCGCCCGGCCGGGTTCGCCGTCATCAGACGGCGAACATCAGCAGGAGCGCGATCAGGAACGAGAAGATGCCGAGAGCTTCCGCGAAGGCAATGCCGACGAAGAGGTTCGCCATCTGGCCCGGAGCGGCCGACGGGTTGCGGAGGGCGCCGGCGAGGAAGTTGCCAGCAACGTGGCCCACGCCGATCCCAGCGCCGCCGAGGCCGATGGTGGCCAGGCCCGCGCCGATGAATTTGCCCATTTCTGCGATATCGCCTTCCATAGCATTCAGCTCCTTGGTGGAATGGTCAATTGAGGGTTTTCGGGGTCCGACCTCAGTGGTGGGCGTCGCCCACCGCGTCACGAAGATAGACGCAGGTCAGGATGGTGAAGACATAGGCCTGGACGACGGCGACCAGCAGTTCGAGCGCATAGATCGCGGTCACGGCGCCGACGACGACCGGCGAGACCACCACGATCGAGGCGAAGCCCGCGATCACCTTGATCACCGCATGGCCGGCCATCATGTTGCCGGCAAGCCGGATCGAGTGGCTGACGGGGCGCACGAAGTAGGAGATCACCTCGATCACGGCCAGAACCGGACGGATGGCGAGCGGCGCCGAGGTCACCCAGAACATCTTGAGGAAGCCCGGGCCGTTCTTCATGAAGCCGAGCGCGGTCACGCCGACGAAGACCATGAGCGCGAGCGGCACCGTGACGGCCATGTGGCTCGTGGTGGTGAAGGAGAGCGGCAGCAGACCCAGCACGTTCCCGCAGAGCACGAAGAGGAACAGCGTCATCACATAGGGGAAGTATTTCACGCCCTCGTGGCCGGTCACTTCCTCGACCATGTTGTGGATGAAGCCGTAGAGCAGCTCGGCGACCGACTGGCTGCGCGAGGGGACGATCGCCCGCCGCCGGGTCCCGAGCACGAGGATCGCCGCGATCACCAGCACCGCGATCGCCATCCACATGGTGACATTGGTGATGTCATACCAGTGGATGTTCGTGGTGCATTCGTTCATCGGCGCGGTGCTCTCCGTGTGGCAGAAGAGCTTCTTCACGATGAACTGGTCCATCGGGTGAATGGCCAACCCGGTGTGCTCGACTTCCGTTTCCACGCGTCAATCCCCTTTTGCAGACGTGTCTGCCGTTCTGTCCCGATTCGACGCCTGAAGCTGCTGCGCGGTCCGCAGCATGGTCTTCACTCCGGCGACGAACCCCAGCAGGGCGAAGATCATCAGGAAGATGGGCATCGTGCCGAACACCCAGTCCAGCCCGTAGCCGATCGCGAGGCCCAGCAGCATGCCGGAAACCAGCTCGATCACCATCCGCCAGGCGACTTCACCCTGCGAAAATCCCTTGCCTGCGCCGGAACGCTTGATCTGGCGGCCCGAGTGCGCCTTCGCGATCCGCTCTTCCAGCGCCCGCAGCCGGTCGGGATCGGGCTCGTCCGCCATCCTGAGCGTCCCTTCAACAGTCCCGGCTTTCCTAAGCAGGGGGGGCAACTGAGTCAAGCAACCATTTACCTCGACTTACCCATTGAATTTGCTTCGCTTTGCAGCCTGGGCCGGAGAGCCTTCCGCCCGGTTTGGGCGCTAACGGAAGCCTCCGGCACATTCAACCCGGAGGTTGACGATGCCGCGGCGCCGCGTCACATGAAGGTCATGGCCTGCACGCTCGACATCATCTTCTCGGCCCTGGCCGACCCGACGCGGCGGGCAATCCTGACGATGCTGCTCGAGGACGACATGGCCGTGACCGACGTGGCCGAGCCCTTCGACATGTCGCTGGCCGCGATCTCGAAGCATCTTCAGGTGCTGGCCGAGGCGGGGCTTATCACTCAGGAAAAGCGCGGCCGGGTGAAATGGTGCAAGCTCGAGCCGGATGCGCTGAAGGCCGCTTCGGTCTGGATGCAGGGCTTCGGCCAGTTCGAGCCGGTCAATCTCGACGCCTTCGAACGGTTCCTCGCGCGGGAGCTGGAGGAGCCGCCGGAGCTGCCCGACGCGGCCGCCTCCTGACGGGCCCCTCGCCGCCGGTTGCGAACTCCGGCGGTCAGGCAAAGAGACCCGCATAGCGCGCACGCAGGAGGGTCTTCTGCACCTTGCCCATCGTGTTCCGCGGCAGCTCCTCGACCAGCACGGCCGCGCGGGGCTGCTTGAACCGCGCGAGCCGGTCCGCGATCGCCCCCAGAACCGCCTGCGGGTCCAGCGTCACGCCCGGCCGCGGCACCAGCACCGCCAGCGCCGCCTCGCCCAGATCGGGAAGGGGCAGCCCCACCACCGCGCTTTCCAGCACGCCCGGCTGTTCGTCGAGCAAAAGCTCCACCTCCTTGGGGTAGATGTTGTAGCCGCCCGAGATGATGAGGTCCTTCTGGCGGCCGACGATCTGCACATAGCCCTCGGCATCGCGGCAGCCGAGATCGCCCGTGACGAAGAAGCCGTCCGGGCGCAGCTCCTCGGCGGTCTTCTCGGGCATCTGCCAGTAGCCCTGGAAGACGTTGGGCCCCCGCACCTCGATCACGCCGATCTCGCCGGGCGCGACCTCGCGGCCCTGGTCGAGGATCCGCAGCTCGACTCCCGGCAGCGGGAAGCCCACCGTGCCCGCCCGCCGCTCGCCCTCGTAGGGGTTCGAGGTGGACATGTTGGTTTCAGTCATGCCGTAGCGTTCGAGGATGCGGTGGCCGGTGCGGGCCTCGAACTCGGCATGGGTGTCGGCCAGAAGCGGGGCCGAGCCGGAGACGAAGAGCCTCATGCCAGCCGCAAGCGCGCGCGTCAGGCGCGGGTCGCTCAAGAGCCGCGTGTAGAAGGTGGGCACGCCCATCAGCGCCGTGGCCGCGGGCATCCAGCGAAGGATCGCCTCGAGATCGAAGCCGGGCAGGAAGATCATGGAGCCGCGGGTCAGGAGCGTCACGTTCGAGGCGACGAAGAGGCCGTGGGTGTGAAAGATCGGCAGCGCATGGATCAGCACGTCGCGCTCGGTGAAGCGCCAGAGGTCGGCCAGCGCCTCCGCGTTCGACAGGAGGTTGCGCTGGCTCAGCATCGCGCCCTTCGAGCGGCCCGTGGTCCCCGAGGTATAGAGAAGCGCCGCCAGATCCTCGGCGTCCCGGGGTTCGGCGCCGATCTCTTCGGGCCGGTCCCTCGTCCTCTGCGCGAGATCGCCCGTTCCGTCCGCGTCGAGCGTCAGGAGCCGCGCCCCGTGCCGCTCGGCCACCGGCGTAAGCGCCGGGGCCTGCGCGCTGTCGCAGAGGAAGATCCGCGGCGTGGCATCGCCCAGGAAATAGTCCACTTCGGCCGGCGTATAGGCGGTGTTCAGCGGCAGGAAGACCGCTCCCAGCGCCACCGCCGCCCCATAGACGGCCAGCGCCTCGGGGCTCTTGGCGACCTGCACGGCGATCCGGTCGCCGGGGCGCAGCCCCTCCGCCCGCAGCGCATGGGCCGTCCGGGCGAGGAGACGGAAGAAGGCGTCGCCGCTCAGCCGCGTGCCGTCCTTCAGGATTATGAGGTCGCTCGCCCGCCCTTCCAGCGGGGCGAACAGCGCATCGAACAACGGATTGGCCATCGGGTCCTCCCTCCCTTGGGCCGGGGATCAGAAGTCGGGCTTCACCCCCGGCAGCTTCAGCTCGATCAGCAGGTCACGCACCTCCTGCCGCGCCGCGATGTTGGAGAGGCTGAGCTGCTCCACCCCCGTGTCGCGCAGGTCGAGAAGCGTGAGCCCGCGCGGAAAGAGCTCGCGGAAGATCACCCGCTCGGAGAAGCCCGCGGCCACCCGGAAGCCGATCCGGCGCGAGAGATCCTCGAGCGCCGCCCCCACCTTCTTCTTGTTGTGCATCTGCTGCGCGCCGAGGCGGTTGCGCAGCACGATCCAGTCGATCGGCTTCAGCCCGGCCTGCGCGCGGAACTGGCGCGCACTCCAGACCATCTCGGCATAGATCGAGGGGCCCTTGACCTTGCCGGTCTCGGGATCGATCCGGGCCAGAAGGTCGAAATCGACGAAACTGTCGTTCAGCGGCGTCACCAGCGTGTCGGCCAGCGAATGCGCCACCTGGCTCAGCCGCGTGTGCGAGCCGGGGCAGTCGATCAGGATGAAGTCCGAGACCGGCTCGAGCGCGGCCATGGCCTTGGCCATCCGCACGTCGAGCGGGTTCTCGCCCTCGGGCACCTCGCTCTCCTCCACCTCGGGCAGGACGCGGTAGTCCGGCATCGGCAGGGAGAGACCCGAGCTTTCGGCGAAGGCCAGCCGGTTCTCGACATAGCGGCCGAAGCTGCGCTGGCGGAGATCGAGGTCGAGCGCCCCCACCCGGAAGCCCAGCCGCACCAGCGCGGTCGCCACATGCATGCAGGTGGTGGATTTGCCCGAGCCGCCCTTCTCGTTGCCCACCACGATGATATGCGCCACGGGAAGCCCTCATTCTTGCCCTGTGTCCGCGACTAGCCGCTGTCCGCCATCGGCGCAAGGGCGCCGGGGGACGCGGCCACATTCCCGCCCGCCGCCATGGCGCGGAGAACGCAGCGGACGGGGCAGGATCCGGCGCTGCCCCCCAATGCAAAAGGGCGCGCCCGAGGCGCGCCCTTCGCAGACGTGGGGTCCGAACTCAGAAGCCGAGGCCCGCGTATTTGTTCTTGAACTTCGACACGCGGCCCCCGGTGTCCATCAGCTTGGCGGTGCCGCCGGTCCAGGCCGGGTGGGCGAGCGGGTCGATCTCGAGCGCCATCTGTTCGCCTTCCTTGCCCCAGGTGGAGCGGATCTGGAACACGGTGCCGTCCGTCATCTTGACGTCGATCATGTGGTAGTCGGGGTGGATGCCCTTTTTCATGTCCGCCGCTCCTTACTCGGATTTTTCTTTGTAGTTGGTGACTTCCGCGATCCGGGCCGACTTGCCGCGGCGCGAGCGGAGGTAATAGAGCTTCGCCCGGCGGACGCGGCCGCGGCGGACGACCTCGATCGAGTCGATGTTGGTCGAGTAGAGCGGGAACACGCGTTCCACGCCTTCGCCGAAGGAGATCTTGCGCACGGTGAACGAGGCGGAGATCGTGTTGCCGCCCTTGCGGCCGATCACGACGCCTTCGTAGTTCTGCACGCGCGAGCGGGTGCCTTCGGTCACCTTGTAGCCGACGCGGACGGTGTCGCCGGCCTTGAAGTCCGGGATGGTCTTGCCGAGAGCGGCGATCTGCTCGGCCTCGAGTTGCGCGATCAGGTTCATCGCAAGTCCTTTCCAATGCTCGCGGTTGCCCCGCGAAGTGATGCCGCCTCAGAGCTCTCGGTCTTCATCCGGGTCCCTACCGCGCGCCGCGCAGTAAGCCCGCCAGAGATCAGGCCTGCGTTCCTTCGTCAGCCTCTCGGCCTCGGCTCTCCGCCAGCGGGCGATGTTCGCGTGATGGCCGGAGAGAAGAACCTCCGGGATCGTGCGATCCTGCCAGACGGTCGGCCGTGTATACTGCGGAAATTCAAGAAGTCCCTCCGAAAAGGATTCCTCTTCGGTGGACGCATGATTCCCGAGCACGCGCGGTATAAGGCGCACAGTGGCGTCGATCAAGGCCTGAGCCGCGATCTCGCCCCCCGTCAGGACGAAATCGCCGAGGCTGACCTCCTCGACCGCATAGGCATCGAGAACCCGCTGGTCGACGCCCTCGAACCGGCCGCAGAGAAGGGTCAGGCCCTCGGCCCCGGCCCAGTCCCGCGCCATGGCCTGGCTGAAGGGCTTGCCGCGCGGCGAGAGATAGACCACCGGCCAGCGCGACCGCTCGGGCGGGGTGCCCACGGAGGCGGCATCGAGCGCACGGGCCACGATGTCGGCGCGCAGGACCATGCCCGCCCCGCCGCCCGCGGGATTGTCGTCGACATTGCGGTGCCTGCCCTCGCCGAAGGGGCGCAGGTCGATGGTCTCGAGCGACCAGAGCCCCATCTCGAGCGCCTTGCCGGTCAGCGACAGGCCCAGCGTGCCGGGAAAGGCCTCGGGGAAGAGGGTGACGATGCGCGCCTGCCAGGCGCCCTTCAGCACCGGCGGCCCGCCCAGCTCGCGCGGCTGCAGCGAGGGACGGATGGACAGCCGTCCATGGGATCGGGGGGCGTCGGTTGGGTCGCTCATGGCGCGCGGTATGGGCGAAACCGGCCTTCTGGGCAAGGGCGCGGATCGGGCGGGCGCGTCAGGCCGCGCGCGACGCTCCGCGGCGCAGGCCCATGCGGTCGAGCGCCGTGGCGTGGGTCGCCGCGGCCCGGAGCGCGGTGATCGACGGGCAGTCCGGCTCGGCCTGGGGACGCTGCTCGAGCAGGTCCTGCAGGCGCAGGGTCAGCAGATGCAGGAGACCCCGGTCGCTGCCCGCCACGCGCAGAGCCCGCACCGGCTCGGCCCGGCCGGGGCAGGTGTCGGCCGCGGCGACCGAGGTGGCCTGCAGGATCAGCGCCCGCCGCGCGGCAAGGCTGCCGTCCCGCGCCTCCGCCAGTCCCCGGTCGAGCGCATCGAGGAGGGCCGCGCTGGTGACCGCGGGCGCCAGCGCCACGAGGCGCGCCATCAGCTCCGCCTCGTCCGTCTCGTCGGGCAGCCGGAAGAAGGGAGCGACCAGCCGGTCTGCCCGCTGGCTCTCGAGCTCGACCGCGAGTTCCTCGGGCACCTCGTCGAGATAGCCATGGGCGAAGGCCAGCCGCTCGGGCTCGAGCGTGAGGCGCGAGAAGGGGATGGACAGCAGCGCGAGGGTGAGCGGCAGGGAGATCTCGATCGCGACGGGACCGGGCAGAAGGCCGGCCGTCCCGCGCCCGACGGCGAGGAGGAGGAGCACGAGACCGCCCTGCAGGGCCACCGTCGCCGCCGCGCGGGCCAGGGCCTGCGGCTCGCGCCATCCCGCGGGATCGGCCGGCCAGTGTGCGGGCCGCATCACCATGGTCCAGAGGGTGAAGAGCGCCACGAAGGGCGGCACGACGGGCCAGGGATGTCCGCCGAGCCCTGCGAGGAACGGCCCGAGATAGAGAAAGGCCGTGAAGAGCAGCGAGAGGCGGAGCTGAAGCCCGAGCGGCATGGGATCACCTTTTGCGGTCCTGCGGCAGGATCGGGCGCAAAAGTGGTGAAGGTTGGGCGAGGACGGGCTGAATTCGGGACGCGGGCCGGCCGCCGGGGGCTGTCTGCCCCCGGACCCCCGAGGATATTTGGGCAGAGTGAAAGAGCGGACGCTCAGTCGAGCCCCTCGGGCGGGTCGGCCACGATGCGGCCTGCGGCCAGATCGACCGTCGGCACGACGGCGCGGGTGAAGGGCAGGAGGAGACCCTCGCGCCCGGCCGCGCCGGCGACCTCGAGAATGTCGCCCGCGCCGTGGTTGTGCACGGCATGGACCCGGCCCAGAAGCGCGCCCCCGGTGTCGCGCACCTCGAGCCCGATCAGGTCGGCATGATAGAATTCGTCGTCGCCGAGCGAGGGGAGCCGCGCGCGGTCGACATAAAGCCCCACGCCGCGCAGGGCGTCGGCCTCTTCCTTGGTCGTGACGTCCGACAGACGCGCGCCGAGCCCGCCCGCGACCGGCCGGGTGAGCGTCACGCGGAAGCTGCGGTCGCCCTTTTCGGTCGAGAGCGGGCCGTAGGAGGCGATGTCGGTCGGCTCGGTGCAGAAGGACTTCAGCCGCACCTCGCCCTTCACGCCGAAAGCTCCGGCGATGGCACCCACGCAGACGCGGTCGGTCTTGGTCATCTTCGGCCCCGGAAAATGCAAAGGGTCGGCGGGACGCGCCCGGAGGCCGCGCCCCGCCGCCGTGGATCCGGGCAGCCCGCCGAACGGGCCGCGCTCACGATCACTCGGCCGAAGCCGCGGCCCGGTCGGCCTTCTTCTTGGCCAGCTCGGCCATGCGCTTGCCCGGCACGGCGGCCTTGGGGTTGTTGCGCACGGCCTTCTCCTTCAGGCCCGCGGCCTCGAGGAAGCGGGCCACGCGGTCGGTCGGCTGCGCGCCCTGGGCCAGCCAGTATTGCACGCGCTCGAGGTTCATCTTGATGCGGTCCTCGCTGTCCTTGGCGAGAAGCGGGTTGTAGGTGCCGAGCTTCTCGAGGAAGCGGCCATCGCGCGGCATCCGGCTGTCGGAGGCGACGATGGAATAGTGCGGACGCTTCTTCGAACCGCCACGGGCGAGACGGATTTTCATAGCCATGGGTTTTCTCCTGTCTTGGCTGTCACCGGGCGGGCCCGGTCATTTCTGCAGTTTCTCGTGATGCCTGATGACTTCGGAAATGATGAAGTTCAGGAATTTCCTGGCGAACTCCGGATCCAGGTCGGCCTCCTTCGAGAGCCATTCCAGCCGCTCGATCTGGCGCGCCTCACGCGCGGGATCGGAGGGAGGAAGGTCGTGCTCGGCCTTCAGCCGCCCGACCGCCTGGGTCTGCTTGAACCGTTCCGCGAGCGTATAGACAAGGATCGCATCCAGCCGGTCGATGCTGTCGCGGTGGTCGCGGAGCAGGCCCTGGGCGCGGGCGGCAGCGGCATCGGTCATGGGGACGGGATCCTCCGGATGTTCGGGACGCGGGGCACTCATACGGACAATTCCGGCACGGGGTGACGGTAGACGAGCACGCCGTCGAGCGTGCCCGGATCGGGACGGGCCCCGAGCCGCTCGGCCAGCCGGCGCGAGCGGAAATTCTCGGGGGCGATGCAGGAGACGAGACCGGGCAGGCCCAGGGCGCCGAAGGCATGGGCGCGGGCGGCCTCGGCGGCTTCCTGCGCGTGACCCTGCCCCTCGGCCTCGGCGGTGAAGAGGAACCCCAGCTCCGGCTCGGGGTCGCCCGGCTCCATGCCGATCAGCACGAAGCCCAGAAGCTCGCCCCGGCGCTCGACCGACCAGAGGCCGTGGCCGCGCAGGAGCCAGGTGGCCACCATGCGGCAGAAATCGTTCCAGGCCTCGGCGGGCGCCATCGGCCCGCCGAGGCCCAGCCCGCGGTCTGAGCCCACGATCTCGGCGTAGGTCGCGAAATCCTCGAGCCGGGGCGCACGGAGCCGCAGACGCGGGGTCGCGAGCTCGGGCACCGCGGCGGCGAGGCTCGCGGCCTGCATCGCCGCGGCGCGGGTCAGGGGATGGGTCCAGGGCTCGCTCATCCGCGCCCCCCGGGGCCGGGGTGGCGGAAGACCAGCGTCGGCCCGTCTCCCGGATAGGCCGCCGTCTCGTCGCGCACGGCCCCCAGCCGCTCGGCCAGGGCGATCGATCGGACATTGTGCGGATGGATGTAGCTGACGGCGGTCTTCCAGCCGAGGTTCTGGAAGGCATGGCGCCGGGCAGCTTCGGCCGCCTCGCGCGCATAGCCCTGCCCCTCGCCGGCGTCGGTGAAGACCGACCAGCCGATCTCGTGCTCGGGCCAGCCCTCGGGGAACCAGGGGCCGACCATGCCCAGCGCCTCGTCGCTGCCGCGGCGGGTGAAGACGAACATGCCGTAGCCGCGCAGCACCCAGTGGCCGACCATGTGGCCGAAGGCGCGCCAGGCCTTGTCGCGCGTCAGTGCGCCGCCGATGAAGCGGGCCCGCTCGCCGGTGAGGAAGGCCGCGATCGGCTCCCAGTCGCGCGCAGCAGGCATCCGCAGCGTCAGCCGTTCGGTGGTGAGGGCGGGGCTTCCGGTGACCGAGATCATGCGTAGGCCTCGATCCCGCCGTCCGCGTCGGACGGGTGGCGGTAGATATGGATGAGCCGGCCGCCTTCCTCGAAGGCGCGTTCGAGCGTGGCGCCGAGGCGCCGGACCAGCGAGAGGCTGCGGACGTTCTCGGCATCGATCATGGAGATGAGCGGCCCCATGCCGAGACGGACCTGCATGTGGTCGCGCGCCGCGAGCGCCGCCTCATGGGCATAGCCCTTGCCTTCGTGGCCCTCGTAGAGGTGCCAGCCGAGTTCCGGTTCGGGCCAGCCGATGTGGTTGATGACCCCGACCCGCCCCACGAAGGCGCCCTCGCGCGTATCGACCGACCACATGCCGTAGCCGCGCAGCGCCCAGTGGCCGATGCCGGCGAGAAAGATCCGCCAGGTGCCGAAACTGTCCTGCCGCCCGCCGATGAAGCGCGTGCGGTCGCTCTCGCCGAAGGCGATCATCGCGGGCAGGTCGCTCTCGCGCGGGCCGCGCAGGACGAGGCGGTCGGTCCGCAGGACCGGGATCTCGAACGGCAGGTTCATGCGCGCCCCTCCGGGCCACGCGCCTCCGGCCGCCGGACGGCGGGGAGGCTCGCGGAGGCGGGGCGCACGGCCTGCCTCATTTCTTCTTGCCCATGCCGAGGCCCGAGAGGCCCGGCGGCAGCTTCATGCCGCCCGGCATTCCGGGAAATCCGCCCATCCCGCCCATGCCCGGCGGCAGCTTGCCCTTCATGGCGGCCGCCGCGGCCTGCATCTCCTCGGGGCTGACGCCGGACATGTCCGGCATGCCGCCGCCCTTGCCCATCATCTGCTTCAGGGCCTGCTTCATCATGCCGCCCTTGCCCATCTTCTTCATCATGTCGGCCATCTGCCGGTGCTGCTTCAGCAGCCGGTTCAGCTCCTGCACCTCGAGGCCGGCGCCTGCCGCGATGCGCTTCTTGCGGCTGGCCTGCAGCAGGTCGGGGTTCGCCCGCTCCTTCTTGGTCATCGAGTTGATGAGGGCCACCTGACGGCGGATGAACCTGTCGTCGAAGCCCGCTTCCTCGGCGGCCTTCGACATCTTGCCCATGCCCGGCAGCATGCCCATCATGCTCTGGATGCCGCCCATCTTGAGCATCTGCTCGAGCTGCATCTTGAGGTCGTTCATGTTGAAGAGGCCCTTCTGGAACCGCTTCATCATCTTGGCGGCCTGCTCGGCCTCGAACGTCTCCTGCGCCTTTTCGACGAGGGCCACGATGTCGCCCATGCCGAGGATGCGGCCGGCGATCCGCTCGGGCTCGAAGGTCTCGAGCGCATCCATCTTCTCGCCGAGGCCCACGAAGCGGATCGGCTTGCCGGTCACGGCGCGCATCGAGAGCGCGGCGCCGCCGCGGCCGTCGCCGTCCATCCGGGTCAGCACCACGCCCGAGATGCCCACCTTGCCGTCGAACTCGGCCGCGACATTCACCGCGTCCTGCCCGGTGAGGCCGTCGACGACGAGCAGCGTCTCGCGCGGCTGCGCGAGGTCGCGCACCGCCTGAACCTCGTCCATCAGCACTTCGTCGATGTGCAGACGGCCCGCGGTGTCGAGCATGATGACGTCGTAGCCGCCCATCGCCCCTTGCGTCTTGGCGCGCTTGGCGATCTGGACCGCGCTCTCGCCCTTGACGATGGGCAGCGTGTCCACGCCGATCTGCGCGCCGAGGATCTGAAGCTGCTCCATCGCCGCCGGGCGGTTGGTGTCGAGCGAGGCCATCAGCACCCGCTTGCCCTGCCGCTCGGCCAGCCGCTTGGCGAGCTTCGCCGTCGTCGTCGTCTTGCCCGAGCCCTGAAGGCCCACCATCAGGATGGTGGCGGGCGGGTTGTCGATCTTGAGCGCGTCGGCTTCGCCCTCGCCGCGCAGCACGGACACGAGCTCGTCATGGACGATCTTCACGACCTGCTGGCCCGGCGTCACCGACTTGGTGACGCCCTGGCCCGTGGCCTTCTCCTGAACCTTCTTGACGAAATCCCGCGCCACGGGCAGCGACACGTCGGCTTCGAGCAGGGCGACGCGCACTTCGCGCAGCGCGGTCGCCACGTCGTCCTCGGTCAGCGACCCCTGCTTGGTGAGCCGCTCGAACACGCCGCCTAGGCGTTCGGACAGACTTTCGAACATCGCGGTCTCCCCCGACCTGTTGAACTCTGCCCCGACCTAGGACGGGACGGCGAAAATCACAACGGCACCCATGGGCGCATCGCGCTGATGGGTGGCGATCCCGGTCGTGCACCGGGACCGGAGGCTCCAACGGAACTCCGGAAATCTTCGCGGCGATACGCTTCCTCGGGCGCGGAGTCAACCCATGCAGGGGATCGAGGCGCAGCCCATGCAAAAGGCGCGTCCCTTGCGGGGCGCGCCTTTCCTCCGGCGGGAGCGGCCGGAGCGCGGCAACGGGAGGTCAGCCGTTGCTGCGGTCGACCGGTTGCAGCGCGATCAGCTCCGACAGGGTGTAGTCGGCCGGGTTGACGCCCAGCGACCGGGCGAGCTGCGCCTTGGCCACGACCGAGTCGGCCTGCACCGTCGTGCCGGTCTCACCCTTCAAGATGAAGGCCTCGGTCGCGCGGTTGCCCGACTCGATGGCGCCGTAGAGCTTCACGAGCTCGGTGGGGCTGTATTGCCCGTGCGGAACCCCGAGCGCGAGCTCGAGCTGACGCACCGAAGCGGCGTCCATCGCCTGCGTCGCATCCGCGCCTTTCGGATGGGCGAGGATCCACTGCACCAGCGCGGGCTTGTGGGCCGCGCGCGCGGCCTTCAGGCTGACGATCTGGCCGAGGCTGTAGCTCTCGGCCGAGACGCCTGCGCCGGCGGCGATCTGCGCGGTGTTGGTGTCGGCGAAGGCGGCCCCGGTCGAGCCGGCAATGGCGAGGACGAGGGCGGCGGGAATGAATTTGAACGACATCTCATGTCTCCTGCTGGGCCGTCCGCCCCTGCGGATCGGCCGATTATCCTTTGCGGGCCGTGGCTTGCGCTCCCTCCGTCTCCGGCTTGGGGCGATCTCCGCGGCTCGTGAGGAGGATGTAGGCTCTGAGCGTTAGCCGTGTAAGTTCCCGGCTCGGCCAGTATGCTGTGCACAGGCGCACATCACTTCCACGCGATTCGGACGGGGGCAGACATGGGATTCGAAAACTGGGACGAGGTGCGGACCGCCTTTCAGGTGGCGCGGCTCGGCACCGTGTCGGGAGCGGCCGAAGTGCTCGGCGTGCATCACGCGACCGTCATCCGTCACATCGACGCGCTCGAGCGCCGGCTCGGCGCGCGGCTCTTCCAGCGCCATGCGCGCGGCTACACGCCGACCGAAGCGGGCCGCGACCTCCTCCTCGTGGCCCAGACCACCGAGGAGCAGTTCTCGCAGCTGTCGAGCCGCATCAAGGGCAATGGCGAGACGGTGGCGGGCGAGCTGGTGGTGACGTCGGTACCGGGCTTCTCGAGCCTCATCACGCCGGTCCTCACCAGCTTTCAGGAGCGTCATCCCGCTGTCGTGGTGCGCTACCTGACAGACCTGCGCCTCTTCCGCCTCGAATATGGAGAGGCGCATGTGGCGATCCGCGCGGGCTCGACCCCGGAAGAGCCCGACAATGTGGTCCAGCCGCTCGCACGCCTGCGCACCGCGCTCTATGCCGCGCCCGCCTATGCGGCCGCGCACGGCCTGCCCGCGGGCCCGGAGGAGTTCGAGCGGCACCGGTTCGTCGGCGCCGACATTCCCCGCGCGCCCTATCATCGCTGGCTGCGCGATCAGGTCTCGCCCGACCGGATCACCTTCCGCGGCACGGAATCGGCCGCGCTCGCGGATGCGGTGCGGCAGGGCGCGGGGCTGGGCTTCCTGCCGGTGCGCGAGGCCACGGGCACCGACCTGATCGAGATCCTGCCGCCCCGCCCGGAATGGGAGTCCCCGATCTGGATCGTCACCCATGTCGATCTGCACCGCACGCTGAAGGTGCAGAACTTCCTGTCACATCTGAAGGAAGCCGCGAAGGACTGGGTGGACGTCTGATTCCCCGGGGGCGAGGCAAGAGCGCCCGGCTCACGGGCGGAGGCCCGATCGACGACTGACAGGAAGGGGAAAGTGGCGCACCCGGAGCGATTCGAACGCCCGACCCTCAGATTCGTAGTCTGATGCTCTATCCAGCTGAGCTACGGGTGCGTGGTGACGGCGATTTAGCCGGGGCCGCCGGACAATGCAAGGGCCGATCCGAAGATTTCTTCGGGACCCGGACGCCGCACGGGCCGCAAGCCCTGTCGGAAGGGGCCGCGGCCCTTCTGCGAAAGGCGTCAGAGCCTTGCCGGTCTCGACGCTTTTCTGATGCGGCTGTGCGTGCTCAGCCTTCCGGTTCGCTTCTGATGATGCAAGGGGCGCGGCCCGCGGACGCAGGGCCGGACAGGCGGCGCGCACGAAAGGGCTGCTCCACCCCGGGCCTCGTCGGGTTTTACCCACGTCAGGGCCTCGGCTTAGGGATGACCGGCCGGGCGGGCAATGCGCAAGGACGGCCGAGGGGCCGACAGATCATCAGACGAGGGCGCTGAGACCGGCCCCCTTGGGCAGGCGGATGATGAACTCCGTCCCGTCGCTGTCGCTCCGCAACAGGTCGAGCCGTCCGCCGTGACCACGCACCAGCTCGGCCGAGATGGCGAGCCCGAGGCCCGAGCCCCCCTTGCGCGCCCCGCCCTGGAAGGCGGTGAAGAGATGTTCGCGCGCCTTGGGCGGCAGGCCCGGCCCGGTGTCGCCCACCTTGATCCACCACTCTTCCTCGCCCTCGCCCGCCGAGAGCTCGATGGTGCCGGGCCGGCCCGCCGTCTCCAGCGCCTGCCGCGCATTGCGCACGAGGTTGCCCAGCACGCGGTAGAGCTGCTCGCCGTCGGCACGGATCACCATGTTCGGCGCCACATCGATCAGGCAGCCCACGCTGGCATCCGCCACCAGCGATTCGGCCTCGGCCACCTCCTCCATCAGCCGGCGCAGCGGCACGCGCGCGATCTGGGGCGGCGGCTCCTCGGCGCGCCCGAAGGTCAGCGTCGATTCGCAAAGCGAGACCGCGCGCCGGATCGATCCCACCAGCTTCGGCGCCGCCCGGGCCACCGCCGGATCGTCGGAGGCCGACAGCCGGTCGGCAAACAGCTGCGCCGTCGTCAGGATGTTGCGCAGGTCGTGGCTGATCTTGGCCACCGCCCCGCCGAGCTGGGCCAGCCGCTCCTTCTGGCGCAGCGCGCCGATGAGCTGGGTCTGCATCATCTGCAGCGCCTCCTCGGCCTCGCGCAGCTCGCGGATGCCCGCGGTGGGCGCGATCACGCGGCGCGCATCCTCGGGCGCTTCGGCATAGGCGGTCATGTGGGTGACGACCCGCCGGATCGGCACCACCAGAAGCCGCCGCACCGCAAGGAACAGCAGAAGCGCCGTCACCATCGAGATCAGCGCCGAGAAGACGAGCACCCGCGCCCCATGCTCGAGCATGGCCTTGCGCATGGGGCCCCGTTCGAGCGCGACCTCGATCTGCTGGCCGCCGCTCTCCACCGGTTCGCCGATCACCCGAATCACGCCCTGCTTGTCGAGCACATCCATGAAGGTGTCGCGGATCAGCCCGAGGGGGCCCGCGAAGCGCAGGTCGTAGGTCTGCTCCACCGGCACGGGAATGGGCGAGGACAGCACAAGCTGGCGCACCTCGTCGCGGCGCAGCACCACGTTGTAGACGCCCGCATTGGCCAGAAGCTCCGCCTCGAGGTCGGGCGCGATCATGTCGTCCGCCGCCAGCAGGGCCAGCGACGCGATCTGCGCCTTCTCCAGCCGGAGGAGGAGGTAATCCTCGCGGAAGCGCGCCACCGAGGGCACGAGGATCAGCACCTCCGCCAGCATGACGAAGGCGGCGGTCAGCATCAGGAACCGCCCGGAGAGCGTGTTCAGGAACCGCCGCAAGATCTTGTCCTTCCGACTCTACCGGTTACCAACGCGCCCATCGGATCCACGGGTCCGTCAGGGCAACAGGCGTTGCAAAGTGCGCACCGCCGTCCTGACCACCCGACTATCAAAGAGCTTCGGGGAAAAATAGGCTCCTGCCGCGCGTTTCGACAGTTCGTTGAGCGTGGGATAGGGCAGCACCAGACCCGCCACCGTCGAGAGCTTGGCGCCCGAGGCCAGCGCCATGGCCCAGAGGCCGATCATCTCGCCTGCGTGGGGGGCCACGATGGAGACGCCCACCGGCCGGCCGCGCGCCACCATGAGCTTCACGAGCCCCTCCGTCGCGGCTTCCGCCTGCGCCCGGTCGCTGCCCGCAACCGGCACGCGCAGCACTTCCAGCCGGTCGCCGTGGATCTCGCGCGCCTGCGCCTCGGTCAGGCCGATCTGCGCCAGTTCCGGCTCCGTATAGGTGACATGCGGAATGAGCGCCGTGGCCTTCGAGGGCAGCCCGAACAGGATCGAGCGGATCACGACCGAGGCGTGATAGCCTGCGAGATGGGTGAACTGCGGCCCGCCTGCGGCATCGCCCACCGCATAGATCCGCCGGTTCGAGGAGCGCAGATCGGGCCCGACCTTCACACCCTTCTCGGTCACCTCCACCCCGGCGGCCGCCGGATCGAGCGCGTCCAGCGCAGGCTTTCGGCCCGCGGCTACCAGAAGATGCGAGCCCGCGATGCGCCGGTCTCCGGCCGTCACCTCGAGGCCATGGGCCAGAGGCTGCACCGCCTCGGCCCGGGCGCCCTCGACGATCTCCACCCCCTCGGCCCGCAGCCGGTCGAGCAGGACGGCCGCCAGTTCGGGATCGTCCTTGGGCAGCGCCTTTTCCCCCGCGATCACCGTCACGCGAGAGCCCAGACGCCGGTGCGCCTGCGCCATCTCGATGCCGACCGGCCCGCCGCCGATCACGATCAGATGCTCCGGCCGTTCGCGAAGCGCGAAAATCGTCTCGTTCGTCAGGGCCTTGACCCGGTCGAGCCCAGGGATCGGCGGCAGGAGGGGCCGCGAACCGGTGGCGATCACGAAGCGGCGCGCCACCACCGTCCGCGCGCCCACGCGCAGTTCGGTCGGCGAGACGAAGCGGCCCCAGTCGCGCAGGACGCGCACGCCCAGCCCCTCGAACCGCTCCTGACTGTCATGCGGAGCGATGGCGGCGATGGTGCGCGCCACATGGTCCTTGACCGCGGCGAAGTCGATCTCGGGCTCGACCGGACGGATCCCGAAGGCCCCGGCCGTCCGCATCGCCTGCGCGGCCTTGCCTGCGGCGAGCAGCGCCTTCGAGGGCACGCAGCCCGCGTTCAGGCAGTCGCCACCCATCTCGCCCGCCTCGACCAGCACCACCCGCGCGCCCATCTGCACCGCCCCGGCCGCGACCGACAGCCCGCCCGAGCCCGCGCCGATCACGCAGAGATCCGTCTCGATCCGCTCCATTCACCGTCCCTTCCGTGCAAGTTTCAGGACGATAGGCAGCGCCGAGAGCGCGGCAAGGCCGAGAAGCGGCCCGAGCACCTGCGGCGTGAAGATGATGCCCAGATCCGGCGCTTCTCCGCGCGCGAGCACGGCGCCGAGGCCGGTGCCGACCGAGGTATAGACGAGCGCGCCGGGCAGGATGCCCAGCACCGTGGTCACGGCGAACCGGTGGAGCGGGACATTCAGGAAGGCCGGCAGGAGGTTCGCCACGAAGAAGGGCACCACGGGCACCAGCCGCATGAGAAACAGCACGGACCACTCGCTCTCGCGGATGCCGGCCTGAAGGCGCGCGACCGCCCCGCCCTGCGCCTCGATCCGCTGCGAGAGCCGGGCGCCGAAGCCCGCCCGGGCCGCGAGGAACAGGAGCACCGCCCCCACCGACGCGGCCGCGACATTATAGAGCACGCCCGGAAAGAGCCCGAAGAGGAAGCCCCCCGTCAGGGTGCAGAGCAGCGAGCCCGGCAGGCTGAAGGTGACCACCGCCACGTAGGCCGCCAGAAAGGCCAGCACGGAGGCCCCGTAATGGGCATCGCGGAAGGCCAGAAGCGCCTCGCGGTGCTGCGCCAGCGCCTCGAAGGACAGCCGGTCGTGCAGCAGCACCGCCCCTCCCGCGGCCACGAGGAGAATCACGAGGATCGGCAGGCGGCGGAGAAGGTCGGCGGATCGGCGCGTCTGCAAGGGCGGCTCCATGGGGTCGCGGTCAAGATGGGGTCTTGCCCGCGCGACGGCCAGTGCTGCGGCGCCGGGGGCCGGGATTTTCTTGAACCGGACGAATTGACTTGGCTCCGCGTCGCCACTATGAGGCGGGCTTCAAAGGAACGTGGCCTGCGAATCCGCGGGGGTTCCGGCTGCATACCTAGGAGATCCGCGATGAAGCGCACTTTTCAACCGTCGAACCTGGTCCGCGCGCGTCGCCACGGCTTCCGCGCGCGCATGGCCACCAAGGGCGGCCGCCTCGTGCTGAACGCCCGCCGCGCCAAGGGCCGCAAGAAGCTCTCGGCCTGAGCGACCGCAAGGGCCCAGTGACATGACGCCGCCGGAGGCCGGAGGGACAGGCAGCGATGCCGCGCCCGCCGGATCTCCGGCGGCGTCGGCACATCCCGCCCCCGAGATCCTGAGGAAACGCGCCGACTTCCTGCGCGCGGCCCAGGCGCGCCGGCAGGGCACGCCCGGCTTCCTGCTGCAGGCCCGCCGCCGCGAGGCGGAAGGCGGCATCCGGGTGGGCTTCACCTGCTCGAAGAAGGTGGGCAACGCCGTCCTCCGCAACCGCGCCAAGCGGCGGCTCAGGGCGATTGCGCGCGCGGTGCTGACGGTGCAGGGCCATGCCGGCTGGGACTATGTCCTCGTCGGCCGCCCCGGCGCCACGGTCGAGCGTCCCTATGCCGCCCTCCTCGCCGATCTCGAGCGCGCGCTCCGCCAGATCCACGGCGAGCGGGGATGAGCCCGCTGGCGCAGGTCCTGGCCCTGCCCGTGCGGGCCTACCGCCTGCTTCTCAGCCCCTGGGTCGGCCATGGCTGCCGCTACCAGCCCACCTGTTCGGTCTATGCGCTCGACGCGCTGGAGCGGCACGGGGCGCTGAAGGGCGGCTGGCTGGCCGCCCGCCGCATTCTCAGCTGTCATCCCTGGGGCGGATCGGGCTACGATCCCGTGCCGGGCGCCGATCCCGAGCACGACCGGCGCCCCCGCGGCTGAGCGTCCCCATCCCGCCGGAGACCCGCATGTTCGACGATCAGGACGAGATCCATCCGCTGCTCGCCGGCGCCCCGCAGACGACCGAGTTCCGCAAGCTGCGCAAGCGGATCGTGCGCGAGGTGCGCGAGGCCATCGAGACCTACGGCATGGTCGAGCGCGGCGCGCGCTGGCTGGTCTGCCTCTCGGGCGGCAAGGACAGCTACACCCTGCTCGCAGTGCTCCACGAGCTGAAATGGCGCGGTCTCCTGCCGGTGGATCTGCTGGCCTGCAACCTCGATCAGGGCCAGCCGGGCTTTCCCGCCACGGTCCTGCCCGAGTTCCTGAGCCGGATGGGGGTCCCGCACCGGATCGAATATCAGGACACCTATTCCATCGTCATGGACAAGATCCCGCAGGGGCGCACCTACTGCGCGCTCTGCTCGCGGCTCCGGCGCGGCAACCTCTACCGGATCGCGCGCGAGGAAGGCTGCTCGGCCGTGGTGCTGGGCCACCACCGAGACGACATCCTCGAGACCTTCTTCATGAACCTCTTCCACGGCGGCAGGCTGGCCACCATGCCGCCCAAGCTCGTGAACGAGGACGGGGATCTCTTCGTCTACCGCCCGCTGGCCTTCGTGGCCGAGGCCGATTGCGAGAAGTTCGCCCGCGACATGGCCTATCCGATCATCCCCTGCGACCTCTGCGGCTCGCAGGAGGGCCTGCAACGCCAGCAGGTCAAGCAGATCCTCGACGGCTGGGAGGCACGGAGCCCCGGCCGGCGACAGGTGATGTTCCGCGCGCTGATGAATGCGCGCCCCTCGCACCTGCTCGACCCCGGCCTGTTCGACTTCCTCGGTCTCGCCACCGCCCCGCGCGCCTCCGAGGAGAGGCAGGACGAGCCGCCGCACCTTCGGGGCGAAGCTTAACCTTCCACTGAGATTCCCTTCGTAGGGTGTGCAGTCGGGGCCATGGCCCAGCCACCACGAAAAGGGGGTCGCAATGCAGCTCTCGGGCCGATCATCCTCCGGTCTCGGACGCGCGGGACAGCTGCTGCGCCGGCCCGAGGTCCTGGCCTTCCTGCCCGCCCTGTCGCTGCTCGCCTACTGGCTCGGGGGCGAGCGGGCCCTCGTCTTTGTCGCACTCGGCCTGCCGCTGTTCTACGCGACGGTGGGCGCCTTCCGCCCGGCCGCGCCGTCCGTGACGCCCGACGGGCTGGCGCTGCGCCCGCAGGTGATCGCGTCGCTCGACCGGGTGCTTCAGGACCGCGAAAGCACCGGACGGACGACGGCCTGCCTCGTGCTGCAGTTCGACGGGATGGACAAGCTTCTCGACCGGCACGGGCGTGCCACGCAGTCGGAGGTGCTGGCCCGCTGCTGCGACCGGCTGTGCAGCACCCTGCGCGAAGGCGACACGGTGGCCCGGCTGGAAGGCGGCGGCCTTGCCGTGGCCCTGCATCCGGTGCGCCGGCTCGACCTTCAGTCGGTGGTGCTGCTGGCGGGCCGTCTGCAAACCGCGATCGCGGCTCCGATCAGCGTGGAGGGCACGCGGATCCATGTGACCTGCTCGATCGGCTTCTGCCTGGCGGAGCGCACGCCCGCGCCCACCGGGCGTGCGCTGCTCGATGCGGCGCAGATGGCGGCAGACGAGGCCAGCCGGAACGGCCCCGGCGCCGTGCGCGCCTATGCCCTCGGCATGAGCCGCAACCGCGCCGACCGGGACGCCGACCGGGGGCTTCTGGAGACCGCCCTCGACACCGGCCAGTTCACGGGCTGGTTCCAGCCGCAGATCCGCACCGAGGACGGTGCCATAGGCGGGTTCGAGGTCCTCTCGCGCTGGCAGCATCCCGAGCGCGGACTGCTCCTCCCGCAGGATTTTCTGCCCGCCATCGAGCGGGCGGGCCTCTCCGAACGGCTGGGCGAGGTCATGCTCTTTCAGGCGCTCACCGCCCTGCGCCACTGGGACCGTGCCGGTCTCTGCGTCCCCTGCGTCGCGGTGAACTTCTCGGCCACCGATCTGCGCAACCCGCGCCTCGTCGACCGGCTGAAGTGGGAGCTCGACCGATTCGAGCTGACGCCCGCGCGCCTCTCGGTCGAGATCCTCGAGACGGTGGTCGCCGAGGGCGCGAGCGATGTCGTCGTTCACAACATCGCGGGCCTCTCCGCCTGCGGCTTCGGGGTCGATCTCGACGACTTCGGCACCGGCCACGCCTCGATCACCACGATCCGCCGCTTCGCCCTCCGGCGGCTGAAGATCGACCGCAGCTTCGTGACACGGGCCGATTCCGACGCGGCCCAGCGGACGATGCTGGCCGCGATCATTTCCATGGCGCGACAACTCGGGCTCGAGACACTGGCTGAAGGCGTGGAAACGCCGGGAGAACTGGCCACGCTCACCGCCCTCGGCTGCGGCTACCTGCAGGGCTATGCCATCGCCCGCCCGATGCCGCTTTCGGACGCCACCGCCTGGCTCGAGAACCGGCGGGTGCGCCTGCCCCTTGCCGCCCGGTGCGCAACGCCCGGTTCCTGACCCCCGGGCGGCACGGCGACCCCCGGTCGCTCACGGGGAAAAGCGCTTGACCTTTGCCCCCCCCTTCTGTTGAACGGCCGCACCCCTGAACAGGAACCGCGTGTCTTTCATGGACGATCAGAACAAGAACCTCATCCTGGCGACCGGACTCAGCTTCCTCGTGATCATGGTCTGGTTCTTCCTGTTCCCGCCCCCGGAGGCGGTGACGGAAGGCGAGCCCACGGTCGCGACGCAGCAAACCGCCGTGGCCCCCTCGGCCACCCCGGATGCTCCGACGACCGCCGTGCCGCCGGACGCGGATCTGCCCGAGACCCAGCGTGTCGTCATCGACACGCCGCGGCTGCAGGGGTCGATCTCCATGCTGGGCGGGCGGCTCGACGACCTGTCGCTCAAGTCCTACCACGAGACGCTCGATCCGCAGTCGCAGATCGTCCGCCTGCTCTCGCCGGTGGGCCAGCCCAACGCCTATTACGCCCTTTACGGCTGGACCCCCGCCGGGGCGCTCGGCTACGAGGACGTGCCCGGCGCCAACACGACCTGGACCCAGGTCGGCAGCGGCGCGCTCGGCGTGGACCAGCCGGTGACGCTGCAGTGGGACAATGGCAAGGGTCTCGTCTTCACGCGGACGATCTCGGTCGATGACCATTACATGTTCAGCGTGGCGCAGACGGTCGAGAACAATTCCGGCCAGGCCGTCCAGCTCGCGCCGTACGGCATCGTCGCCCGCCATGGCAAGCCCCTGAACCTGCAGAATTTCTTCGTTCTTCACGAGGGTGTCGTCGGCCGCGCCGACGGCAAGCTCACCGAGACGAAATACGACAAGGTGGCCGAGCTGCCGCAGGTCGCGCGCGAAGGCGCGCAGGCCGAGGTGATCGACGCGCAGCAGGACGGCTGGATCGGCTTCACCGACAAATACTGGATGACGACGCTGATCCCGCAGCAGGGCCAGCCCTTCACCAGCGTCACGAAATACGTCCCCGGCGCCGACATCTATCAGGCCGAGACGCGCGAACAGCTCGTCACCGTCGCGCCCGGCGCCACGGCCGAAGTGAGCTCGCGCCTCTTCGCCGGCGCGAAGGAATGGGAGACGATCCGCGCCTACCAGAACGAGGGCGCGACTGAGCCCACCGAGGGAGCCGAGCCGATCCCGGGCTTCATCGACTCGATCGACTGGGGCTGGTTCTTCTTCCTGACCAAGCCGATCTTCACGGTGCTGCACTGGCTCAACCACATGATCGGCAACATGGGTCTTGCCATCATCGCGCTGACCTTCCTGCTCAAGGCGCTGGTGCTGCCGCTGGCCTACAAGTCCTACGTCTCGATGGCCCGCATGAAGGAACTGCAGCCCGAGCTCGAGGCGCTGCGCGAGCGCGCCGGCGACGACAAGATGCTCATGCAGCGCGAGATGATGCGGCTCTACAAGGAGAAGCAGGTGAACCCGGCCGCGGGCTGCCTGCCGATCCTGATCCAGATCCCGATCTTCTTCTCGCTCTACAAGGTGATCTTCGTCACGATCGAGCTGCGCCATGCCCCCTTCTTCGGCTGGCTGAAGGACCTGTCGGCGCCCGATCCGTCCTCGATCTTCAACTTCTTCGGCCTCGCCCCCTGGGCCGCGCCGACGCCCGGCACGACGATGGCGCTGATCTTCATCGGGGCCCTGCCGATCCTGCTCGGCGTCTCGATGTGGCTGCAGCAGAAGCTGAACCCGGCACCCGGGGACAAGGCGCAGGCGATGATCTTCGCCTGGATGCCCTGGGTCTTCATGTTCATGCTCGGCCACTTCGCCTCGGGCCTGGTGCTCTACTGGATCGTGAACAACCTCATCACCTTCACCCAGCAGTATGTCATCATGCGCAGCCACGGCCATCACCCGGACATCTTCGGCAACATCAAGGCCAGCTTCAGCCGCAAGCCCGCGGCGCAGCCCGCCGGCAAGGCCGCGAACGACGGTGCGGCGCCGGCGAAGAAGCGGAAACCATGACGGCGCGGCTCCGCCACATCTGCCGTCACCCGATCAAGGCCCACGGACGCGAGGAACTCGCGTCCGTTCTGCTTTCGCCGGGGGCCTGCCTGCCGTGGGACCGCCACTGGGCCGTCGCGCACGAGGGCGCGCGCCTCGACGGCGGCTGGGCGCCCTGCCAGAATTTCACCCGCGGTGCGAAGGCGCCGGGGCTGATGGCGATCACGGCCGCGCTCGACGAGACCACCGCCTGCGTCCGGCTTTCGCATCCGGACCTGCCCCCCCTCGCCTTCCGCCCCGACGATCCGGCCGAGACGGCGCGGTTCCTCGACTGGGTGGCGCCGCTCATGCCCGAGGGCCGCGCGCGGCCCGCCCGCATCGTCTCGGCCGGTCGCGGCATGACCGACAGCGCCTTCCCCTCGGTCTCGATCCTCTCGCTCTCGAGCCTGACCGACCTCTCCGTCCGAATGGGCCGGTCGCTCTCGATCCACCGCTGGCGCGGAAACCTCTGGGTCGAGGGCTGGGAGCCCTGGGCCGAGTTCGACCTGATCGGGCGCGAGATCCGCGTGGGCCCCACCCTTCTGCGCGTCGAGGAGCGGATCACCCGCTGCCGCGCCACCATGGCCGATCCCGGGACCGGCGTGGTCGATGCCGACACGCTCGGCGCGCTCGAGACCCACTATGGCCACCGCGACTTCGGCATCTATGCGACCGTCCTCGAGGGCGGCCCCCTGACCATCGGCGACGAGGTGAGATCGTGACATCCCTGCCCTTCCCCCTCTCCCCCGAGCCCGACGAGGCGAGCCGCGAGGCCGGCCGGCTTCTCTTCGCCGGACCCTGCGACTTCGTGAAGGGCGTGACCACGATGGAGGCGCTGCCGCCGGCCGACCGGATCGAGGTCTGTTTCGCCGGTCGCTCGAACGTGGGCAAGTCGAGCCTCATCAACGCGCTGACCGGCCGCAAGGCTCTGGCGCGGGCCTCGAACACGCCGGGCCGGACGCAGGAGATCAACTATTTCGCGCTCGGCCCCAGCCGCTATCTCGTCGACCTGCCGGGATACGGCTATGCCGAGGCGCCGAAGCCCATCGTCCAACGCTGGCAACGGCTGCTCAAGGGCTATCTCGCCGGCCGCCAGACGCTGCGGCGGGCCTTCGTGCTGATCGACACCCGGCACGGGGTGAAATCGGTGGACGAGGAGATCCTGACCCTGCTCGACCGCTCGGCCGTGACCTTTCAGGTGGTGATGACCAAGGCCGACAAGGTGAGCCAGGCCGAGCGCGAGGCGGTGCTGGATCAGGTGCGGGGCGCCCTCAAGAAGCACCCGGCCGCCTACCCCGAGCTTGTGATGACGAGCTCGGAGAAGGGGATGGGGATCGAGACCCTGCGGACGATCGTGGCCACGCTCGGCTGACGCTCAGACGTGCTGGGCGCCGTTGACCTCGATCTCGGCGCCCGAGATGTAGCTCGACTGGTCGGAGCGGAGGAACCAGATCGCATCCGCGACCTCGCTCGGCTGACCCAGCCGCTGCAGCGGCAGCTTCTCGACGATCTTGTCGGTGCCGGGCGAGAGGATCGCGGTCTCGACCTCGCCGGGCGCAAGCGCATTCACCCGCACGCCGAGCGGCCCGAAATCGTGCGCCATCTCGCGCGTGAGCGCCGCCAGCGCCGCCTTCGAGGTGGCATAGGCCGCGCCCGCGAACGGATGCACCCGGCTGCCCGCGATCGAGGTCACGTTGACGATCGAGCCCTTGCCGGCTGTCAACTCTTCCTGCAGGCCGCGGGCCAGCACGACACAGGCGAAGAAATTGACGTGGAACACCTGTCCCCAGGTGCGCAGGTCGGTGGTGATCGTGCTCAGCCGCTCGCCCTTCGGCCCCTTCGGCGAGACGCCCGCATTGTTGACCAGCGCATGGAGCCGGCCGTCGATCTTGTCCTTGATCGCCTCGATGGCCCGGATGGTCATGTCGGGATTGGCGAGATCGACCTGGATATGGTTCTCCTCGCCGCCGGGCCAGGGGCAGCGCGGATCGAACGGCTGACGCGAGCAGGTCAGCACCCGCCAGCCCTCGCGCGAGAATCTCTTGACCGTTGCGTGGCCGATGCCGCGGCTGGCGCCGGTCAGCACCATCGTCTTCTGTTCGCCCATGATCGCCATTCCCCTTTTCGGCGAAGCTACGCGAGCGGGGCGCATTTGCAAGGCACCGCCGCTTGGCAGGCCCCCGCAAAGGCGCTACCAGAGGCGCGACCCCGACAACCGCCCGCAGATGAGGCCGCCGCCATGACGCGAGATCCGATCGCCACCGCCCGCACCCTGTCGGAGGCCCTACCCTATCTTCAGCGCTACGCGGGCGCCGTGGTGGTGGTCAAATTCGGCGGCAACGCCATGGGCGACGAGGCCGCGATGGCCGAATTCGCGCGCGACATCGTGCTGATGCGGCAGGTGGGGGTGAACCCGGTCGTGGTGCACGGCGGCGGGCCCATGATCAACGAGCTTCTGGGCAAGCTCGGCATCAAGTCGGAATTCGTGCGCGGCAAGCGCGTGACCGACAAGGCCACGGTCGAGGTGGTCGAGATGGTGCTCTCGGGCCTCGTGAACAAGCGGATCGTGCAGGCGATCAACGATCAGGGTGGCCGCGCGGTGGGCATCTCGGGCAAGGACGACGACCTGATGGTCTGCGTGGCCGACGACCCGGATCTCGGCTTCGTGGGCAAGCCTGTCGAGATGAACGTGCAGGTGCTGCGCGATCTCTACAATGCGGGGATCATCCCGGTCGTCGCCCCGGTCGCGACCGGCATGGCCGACAACGAGACCTTCAACGTGAACGGCGACACGGCGGCGGGCGCCATCGCCGGCGCGCTTCAGGCCGACCGCCTGCTCCTTTTGACCGATGTGGCCGGCGTGAAGGATGCCAGCGGCGAGGTGCTGAGCCAGCTCACCCCGAGCCAGGTGCGCGAGATGGTGGCCTCCGGCACGATCTCGGGCGGCATGATCCCCAAGACCGAGACGGCGCTCGCCGCCCTCGACGAGGGCGTGCGCGCGGTGGTGATCCTCGACGGCCGCACCCCCAACGCCTGCCTGATCGAGATCTTCACCGACGAGGGCGCGGGCACCATCATCCGCTCGACCGAGCCCCGGGTGAAGCCGCGCGTGCGGCGCTGATGCTCGAGCGGATCGAGGCGCGGGCGGCGGCCGAGCGGCTCACGATCCTCGGGGGCTTTGCGACCGAGCCCGGCGACGGGCTGCCCGAGGGGACGCAGAGCCTCCTCCTCCTCGGTCCGCGCGAGCCGGGATTCTGGCCGCACCTCACCGCCCAGCCCGAATGGCAGGACGGCCGCCCGGACCCGGTCGACCGCTGGTCCGAGCGCGTGATCGCGCGCCTCGCCCACGAGATCGGCGCCTTTCCGGTCTTTCCCTTCGGCGGCCCGCCCTGGTGGCCCTTCTACGGCTGGGCCCTGCGCACGGGCCGCGCCTTCGCCTCGCCGGTGCGGCTGATCGTCCATGACGAGGCCGGGCTCTTCTTCTCCTGCCGCGGGGCGCTCGCGCTGCGCGAACGGCTGGAGCCCGCCCGAGGGGTCTCGCCCTGCACCGACTGCGCCAACCGGCCTTGCCTCACGGCCTGCCCCGCGGGGGCGCTCGGCGCCGGGGGCTATGACGTGCCGGCCTGCCATGCCTTCCTCGAAAGCCCTGCGGGCACCTCCTGCCTCGACCGCGGCTGCGCGGTTCGCCGCGCTTGCCCCCGCTCGCAGGGCCATGCAAGGATGGAGATCCAATCCGCCTACCACATGAGGCAGTTCCACCGATGACCAAGCGCCTGATCCTGATCCGCCATGCGAAGTCGGCCTGGGACGATCCCCTGCTCCCGGACCACGACCGTCCGCTCAATCCCCGCGGCGAGGGTGCCGCGCGCGACCTCGGCCAGTGGCTCGCCTCGCGCGGCTATGTGCCGGGCGAAGTGCTCTGCTCCGACGCGCTGCGCACCCGGGCGACCTGGGAGGGCATCGCTCCCTTCCTCTCCGACGCGCCGGAGCCCACGCTGAAGCCCGCGCTCTACCATGCCGGCGCCGACGTGATGCTGGCCGTCCTGCGTCATGCCACCGCCGACACGGTCTGCCTGCTCGGCCACAATCCGGGCATCGCCGAATTCGCCCATCGGCTGGTCAAGCACCCGCCGCTCAGCCCCGAGTTCCAGAAATATCCGACCGGCGCGACGCTGGTCGCCGATTTCGGCGAGATCGACTGGGCGGATGCGGGCTACGGCATGGCCGAGCCGGCAGACTTCATCGTGCCGCGCGAACTGGTGAGCTGAGCCGCGGCCGCCCCTTTCATTCTGGCAGAAATATCCTCGGGGGAGCCGCCCCGCCGGGGCGGCCGGGGGCAGACAGCCCCCGTCTACCAGCGCCCGAGCGCGGCCTCGTCCGCTTCCTTGGCCGCCACCCAGTCGGCGCCCCCGGCGGTGACTTCCTTCTTCCAGAAGGGCGCCCGCGACTTCAGATAATCCATCAGGAACTCGGCTGCGGCGAAGGCCTCGGCCCGGTGCGCCGCAGCGGTCGCGACCATCATGATGGGCTCCGAGGGCCCGAGCCGGCCGTGCCGGTGGATCACCAGCGCATCGATCAGGTGCCAGCGCTGCCGGGCCTCCTCGGCGATGGCGGCGATGGCGCGTTCGGTCATGCCCGGATAATGCTCGATCTCCATGGCCTCGAGCGCGCCCGACAGGTCGCGCACGAGCCCGGTGAAGGTCACGATGGCCCCCGCCCCTGCAGCGCCGTCCGCGAAGGTCTGCGCCTCGGCGCCGAACTCGAAGGGCTCGGCCTGAACCAGAACGCGCATCTCAGCCCCCGGTCATCGGCGGGAAGAAGGCCACCTCGCGCACGCCCTCGAGCGGCGCGTCGAACTCGGCCAGCTCCTGATCGAGAGCGACCCTGAGGCTCGAGAGATCGGCAAAGGCCAGATCATAGCGCTCCTCGCGCGCGCGGAGCTCCTCGACCAGCTCCGCCACGGTGGCGGCCTCGGTCTCCAGCCGCTCGCGCGGCAGCCCGATCCGCTCGCGGACCCAGGCGAAATAAAGCAGATCGATCATTTCTCGTCCTTGAGGTAGGGAAGCGCCTTCCTGAAATAGTCCCAGCCGGTGATGAAGGTAAGGGCCGCCGCGATCCAGATCAGCGCAAGCCCCAGCCAGGTTGCATAGGACGAGCAGCCGTGCATCCCGCAGCTACGGATCGGATCGGCCTCGCCGGCGCTGACCGCCCGGGCATATTGCTCCCAGGTCATGCCCTGCCGTGCGATCCCTTCGAGATGCTCGAGCCCGGTGCCGAGGAACAGGATGGCGATCGCCACCATCTGCGCCGTCGTCTTCCACTTGGCGAGCTTGGTGACTTTCAGGAGGCTGGCCTTCGCGCCGAGGAATTCGCGCAGGCCAGAGACGAAGACCTCGCGGAAGAGAATCAGCGTCACCGGCAGGATCAGCCAGGGGTTCATGCCGGAATAGCCGGTGATGATGACCAGCGCGATCACCACCATCGCCTTGTCGGCGATGGGATCGAGCATGGCGCCGAACTTCGATTCCTGCTTCCACAGCCGGGCGAGATAGCCGTCGAAGAAGTCCGTCACCGCCGCCAGGATGAAGAGCGTGAGCGCGAACCAGTCGGCCCAGGGCCTATGGAAATAGAGGAACATCACCGCCACGCCGGGCGCGGCCAGCAGGCGCAGAACGGTGAGAATATTCGGGATCGACCAGTTCATGCCGCAGGTCTAGCCATTCGCCGCCGCGGGGGGAAGAGGGTTGGAGAGCGGCGCCCCGCCTCAGGGGCCCGAACCGGCCTCAGCTCCCGTGGAAATAATCGTGGATGGACTGCGCCATCGTCTCCGAAATGCCCTCGACCGCGCAGAGATCGGGCACGCCCGCCCGGGCCACCGCCTTGGCCGAGCCGAAATGCGCGAGCAGCGCGCGCTTGCGCGCGGCCCCCACCCCCGGGATCTCGTCGAGCGGCGTGGCGCTGACGGCCTTGGCCCGCTTCGCCCGGTGGGCGCCGATGGCCCAGCGGTGGGCCTCGTCGCGCAGGCGCTGCACGAAATAGAGCACCGGATCGTTCATGCGCAGCGCGAAGGGCGGCTCGCCGGGGCGGTGGAACTCCTCCTTGCCCGCGTCGCGGTCGATGCCCTTCGCCACGCCGATGAAGGGCACGTCGTCCACCCCCAGCTCCTGCAGGATCTCCTGCACGGCCGAGACCTGCCCCGCGCCGCCGTCGATCAGCAGAAGATCCGGCCAGGCGTCGGTCTTGCGCTCGGGGTCTTCCTTCAGCAGGCGCTCGAAGCGGCGGGTCAGCACCTCCTTCATCATGCCGAAGTCGTCGCCCTGCGCCCCCGCCGCGCCACGGATGTTGAACTTGCGATACTGGCTTTTCAGGAAACCCTCGGGTCCGGCGACGATCATGCCGCCGACCGCATTGGTGCCCTGGATGTGCGAGTTGTCGTAGACCTCGATCCGCTTCGGGGCCGCATCGAGCTCGAAGGCCTCGGCGAGCCCCGCGAGCAGCCTGTTCTGCGTGGCGCTCTCGGCCATGCGGCGGGCAAGGCTTTCGCGCGCATTGCGGGCCGCATTCTCGACCAGCTCGGCCTTCTCGCCCCGCTGCGGCACCCCGAGCGTCACCTTGCGCCCCGCCCTCTCGGACAGGAGCTGCCCCACGAGATCGGGATTGTCCACCGGATGCGAGAGCAGGATCATCCGCGGCGGCTCCTTGTCGTCGTAGAACTGCGCGAGGAAGGCCTCGAGAATCTCCGGTTCTTCCGCCCCGGCGCCGGTGCGGGGGAAGAAGTCGCGGTTGCCCCAGCTCTGGTTCGCCCGGATGAAGAAGACCTGCACGCAGGCCTGACCGCCCTCCAGATGGACGGCGATCACATCGGCCTCGGCCACGCCGCGGGGGTTGATCCCCTGCGAGGACTGCACCTGCGTCAGCGCCTTGATCCGGTCGCGGAGAGCCGCGGCGCGCTCGAACTCCATGGCCTCCGAGGCCGCCTGCATCTGCTCGGCGAGGTTGGCCTGAACCTTCGTCGTCCGCCCCTGCAGGAAGCGTTCGGCATCGCCGATCAGCTCGGCATAATCCTCGGCCGGCACCCGGCCCACGCAGGGGGCCGAGCATCGCTTGATCTGGAAGAGAAGGCAGGGCCGCGTGCGGCTTTCGAAGGTGGCATCCGAGCAGGTGCGCAGAAGAAAGACCCGCTGAAGCTGGTTCAGCGTCCGGTTCACGGCGCCGGCGCTTGCGAAGGGGCCGAAGTAGCTGCCCTTCTCGGACTTCTTGCCCCGGTGCTTCTTGAGCATCGGGAAGGGATGGTCCTTGGCGATCAGGATGTTCGGGAAGCTCTTGTCGTCGCGCAGGAGCACGTTGTAGCGCGGCTTGAGCTGCTTGATGAGGTTCTGTTCGAGCAGGAGGGCCTCGGTCTCCGTTCTCGTTGTGAGAAACATCATCGAGGCGGTCTCGCGGATCATCCGGGCGATGCGGCCGGAATGGCCCGAGGGGCGCGCGTAGTTCGACACCCTCGCCCGGAGGTTGCGCGCCTTGCCTACATAGAGCACCTGGCTCTGGGCATCGAGCATCCGGTAGACGCCCGGCGAGCCGTCGAGCGTCTTCAGGTAGCCCTGAATCACCGCATGTCCGGTCGGCACATCGCGGCCGTCCGTCTCGTTATCCTGCACGTCCGACTCCGTCTTCCTCGCGCTTCGGCGATTCCCTCTCTCGCTGCAACGATAACGGGGGGTCTACAAGAGGAAACCTGTCCACCGTTTCTGTGGATAAGTCTGAGGGAAAGCTTGGAGCAGCGCCGATTTTCCCTTGTTCCATGGCAGCTTCCCTCATTTGCGCAAAAATTAAGCTACTTTTTAACACGCTGAATAAACTTGAAAATTTCCTGCGCGTTACCGCAATGTCATGAAAGGTTTGGGAATTTCATGCGTCTGAGCCACCTCTTTGCGGACAGTGGACAACTCGGCGGGAGACCCTAGAAGCCGAAGCCGCGCGGGCCCCCGGCGCCCAGATGCTGGCCTCCGTCCACGCAGATCATCTGCCCGGTCACCGCCGGCGCCTCGAGGAGGTAGCCGAGCGCCGCCGTGATGTCCGAAGGATTGGCGCCGCGTCCGAGAACCGTGCCGGCGCGCTCGTCCGCGAAATCCCCGGGCGACTGGTGCGCGCCCTGCAGGGTGGGTCCCGGGCCGATGCCGTTGACGCGCACGCGCGGCCCCAGCTCCTGCGCCGCAAGGCGCGTCAGGGTCCAGAGGCCGACTTTCGCGAGCGTATAGGTTGCAAAATCCGGCGTCGGATGCAGCACCCGCTGGTCGATCATGTTGACGACAAGCGCCTGCGCCACCGGTTCATTTTGAGCATCCCGCACCGGCGCAGGTGCCTGAGCCGCGAAACTCTGGATCAGCACGAACGGCGCCCGGAGGTTCGATTCCATGTGCCGGTCCCAGCTTTCGCGGGTGGCCCCGGAGATCGTGTCCCTCTCGAAGATCGAGGCGTTGTTCACGAGAAGATCGAGCGGGCCGCCCAGAGCCTCGGCCGCCCGCGCCACGAGGGCCTGCGTCTCGGCCTCGACCAGGAGATCGGCCCGGAGCGCCACGGCGCGCCGTCCGAGGGCCGCGATTTCTTGCGCCACCGCCTCGGCCTCGTCGGCCGAGCCCGCGTAATGCACCGCCACATCCGTGCCGCGCCGCCCGAGCCAGAGGGCCATCTCGCGCCCGAGCCGCCGGCCGGCTCCCGTGACGAGGGCCCGCATCAGCCCTTGCCCTTCCGGCAGGGGCACGGCTCCTTGCCGACGATGAACCGTCCGCAATGGCCGCAGAGCGTCGGCGGCGGCACCTCGGCGCGGCGCCGCGGCAGGCGCGGCGCCCGGAACCGCCCGATCATCGCGATGGCCGCCATGCCGAGCAGGAAAAGCGTGATGATCTTGACGAGCATCAGAGACCGTAGCGCGCCCAGAGGGCCCTGTTCTCGACCTCGGCCAGCGCCTGCCCCGCGAGACTCATGCCCAGCCGCTGCAAGAACGGCCGGCGCTGGCCGTAAGGCACGAGCCGCACCTTGTCGCCGTAGTTCTCCTGCAGCTTGGGCACCAGATGGGCCACGCCGTCGGCGAGGCCCAGACGCACCGCTTCCTGCCCGGTCCAGACGTCGGCGTTGAAGAGATCGGCGTTCAGGTCGAGGCGCGTGCCGCGGTGGCGCTTCACATACTCGATGAAGGCGCGATGGATCGGCTCCTGCAGGGCCTTCAGCCGCTCCACATCCTCGGGCTTCTCGGGCAGGAACGGGTCGGCCAGCGATTTCGAGCGCCCGGCGGTATGGACGCGCCGCTCGATGCCGTTGCGGGCCATGAATTCGTGGAAGCCGAAGCTCGAGAAGATGACCCCGATCGAGCCCACGAGCGAGCTCTCGTCCACCCAGATCTCGTCGCCCGCGCAGGCGAGCCAGTAGCCGCCCGAGGCCGCCACATCCTCGACGAAGGCATGGACGCGCACGCCCTTTTCGGAGGCGAGGCGGCGGATGCGGGCGGCGATCAGGCTCGACTGCACCGGCGAGCCGCCGGGCGAGTTGATGACGAGCGCGACGCCGGCCGGTTTCCCGCGCCGGAAGGCCTTCTCGATCACGGCCGCGAGGCCCTGATCCGACAGGCCGCCGCGCGGCCCGGAGGCGATCACACCCTGAAGCCGGATCACCGGGACAACCGGGTCCTTCCTGATGAACGGGATATACTGTTTCATGTGCCCGATGTAGGCCGAGGCCGGGTGCCGAACAAGAAGAGAGGAGGCCGCGCCGGGGAAATCTTGCCATGGGTCAGGAAGGCTCTCTCGACAAGGTGGCCTGCGCGAGGCGGGCCCGCCGCGAGGGTCGGCCGGCGTGCCTCGGGATGGGAACCGGCGAGCAGGCACGATCCCCGCCAGAAGAACCGGCACAAACCCATGGGGGCGAGGGACAGGCGCCGTCAAAGAAGACCGCTGCACCGAGAGGGCCACGGACGAAACGGCAGAAGGACTTGGGAGCCGAGGGCCAGAAGGCACCGCAAGGCGGCAACGTATTGGGGCAAAGGGGGCGCGCCATGCCCCGTGGGCACCGGCTCGGGGAGAGGGGCCGGCAACGAGGGGTGCCGGCTCCGGGGGAGAGGGTCCGGCAACGAGGGGCGCCGGGGCTTGGGGAGCGGGCCCTGAAGAGAGGGCGAACGGGAGAGGAAGGCCGCGCGGTGATCGACAAGCTGGAGATGTTCATAGCGCTCGCGCGCGAGCGGCACTTCGGACGCGCGGCCGAGGCCTGCGGGGTGGCGCAGCCCACGCTCTCCTCGGCGATCCGTCAGCTCGAGGACCAGCTCGGCGTGCAGCTCGTCTTCCGCGGCTCGCGCTTTCAGGGCCTGACGCCTGAAGGCGCGCGCGTGCTGGACTGGGCGCGGCGGATCGTGGGCGACGCACGCGCACTCCGCGATGAGATGCGCTCGGCCCGCTCGGGCCTTTCGGGCAACCTGACGCTCGGGGTCATCCCGACGGCGGTGCCCATGGTGGCCGATCTCACCGCGCCCTTCCTCGAGCGCCACCCGGCCGTGCATGTCCGCATCCTGTCGCGCACCTCGACCGAGATCCTCTCCGGCATCGAAAGCCTCGAGTTCGACGCGGGCATCACCTATCTCGACAACGAACCGCTGGGGCGGGTGACGCAGGTGCCGCTTTATGCCGAAAGCTACCGGCTGGTCTGCGGCCCCGCCTTCCCGCTGCCCGAGACAGGGAGCCTCGGCTGGGATGAGGTCGCGCGTCTGCCGCTCTGCCTCCTTACCGCCGACATGCAGAACCGCCGCATCGTGAACCAGCATCTGGCCGGCACCGGCGCGCCGGCCTCGCCTTCCGTCGAATCGAACTCGACCCTGACGCTCTTCGCCCATGTGATGACCGGCCGCTGGGCCAGCGTCCTGCCGAAGAAGCTCGCCGATCTCTTCGCAGGGACCGGCCGTCTGCGCGCCATCCCCATCGTGGGGCCCGAAGTGTCGCATCAGGTGGGATTGATCGCCGCCTACCGCGAGCCGCACACCCCGATCCTCACCGCCCTGATCGAGGCGGCGCGACGGCTGGAGGAGCCGGCGGGCTGAGGCGGTCGATAGGCATTACCTATCGAACCACGGTTTGTTGATATTGATATACCTATCGGGGTGCGTATTTTTGTCGCTCATCCAGGGAGGGAGGGGCCGCATGCGTCTGGACGAAGCGGAGGTTCACGCGCGCGTCGATGACATTCTCGACGCTCACGAGGGGTTGGAAGGGCCGCTCCTGCCGATCCTTCATGCGGTGCAGGAGGCCTTCGGCCACGTTCCTCTCGACTCGCTGCCCCGGATCGCCGAGCGCCTGAACCTCTCGCGGGCGGAAGTGCATGGGGTGATGAGCTTCTATCACGACTTCCGCACCCGGCCGCACGGGCGGCATGTGCTGAAGCTCTGCCGGGCCGAGGCCTGTCAGGCGATGGGCGGCGACCGGCTGGCCGAGGCGACGCAGGCGCGGCTCGGGATCGGCTGGCACCAGACGACGGCCGACGGCGGCGTGACGCTGGAGCCCGTCTTCTGCCTCGGCCTCTGCGCCTGCGGCCCCGCCGCGCTGGTCGACGGGCGCGTGGTGGGCCGGGTGGACGAGGCCCGGCTCGAGCGGATCCTCGAAGAGGTGCGCGCATGAAGATCTACGTTCCCCGCGACGCGGCCGCCAAGGCGCTCGGCGCCGACGAGGTGGCTGCCGCCATCGAGGCCGAAGCCGCGCGGCGCGGCCTGCCGCTGACGCTCGTGCGCAACGGCTCGCGCGGGATGGTCTGGTTGGAACCTTTGGTCGAGCTTCAGACCGGGGCCGGCCGCGTGGCCTTCGGCCCGGTCACGGCCGCCGATGTGCCGAGCCTGTTCGAGGCGGACTGGAAGCGGCATCCGCTGGCGCTGGGTCTGACGGAAGAGCTGCCGTGGCTCATGATGCAGACGCGCCTCACCTTCGCCCGCTGCGGGATCACCGATCCGCTCTGCCTCGAGGAGTATGAGGCGCACGGCGGGTTCGAGGGGCTTCACCGCGCTATCGCCATGAGCCGCGCCGAGATCCTGCAGGAGGTGATCGATTCCGGCCTCCGCGGGCGAGGCGGCGCGGGCTTTCCCACCGGCATCAAGTGGAAGACGGTTTCCGAGGCGGAGGCCGCGCAGAAATACATCGTCTGCAACGCGGACGAGGGCGACAGCGGCACCTTCGCCGACCGGATGATCATGGAGGGCGACCCCTTCACCCTGATCGAGGGCATGACCATCGCCGGCCTCGCGACCGGGGCCACGCGCGGCTATGTCTACATGCGCTCGGAATATCCCGATGCGGTCGAGGTGATGGGCGAGGCGGTGCGGATCGCCCGCGCCCACGGGCTGCTCGGGCCGTCGGTCATGGGCTCGGGCCGCGCCTTCGACATGGAGATCCGCGTCGGCGCCGGGGCCTATGTCTGCGGCGAGGAGACCTCGCTTCTGAACTCGCTCGAGGGCAAGCGCGGCGTGGTGCGCGCCAAGCCGCCGCTTCCGGCGCTCGAGGGATTCCTCGGCAAGCCCACGGTCGTGAACAACGTGATCTCGCTGGCCTCGATCCCGGTGATCTTCCAGAAGGGCGCCGCCTACTACCGCGACTTCGGCCTCGGCCGGTCGCGCGGCACCATCCCGCTGCAGATCGCGGGCAATGTGAAGCGCGGCGGCCTGTTCGAGATCGCCTTCGGCATGAGCCTCGGCCAGATCGTCGATGACATCGCGGGCGGCACGGCCTCGGGTCGGCCGGTCAAGGCCGTGCAGGTGGGCGGGCCGCTCGGCGCCTACTTCCCGCGCGCCCTGTTCGATACGCCCTTCTGCTACGAGGAATTCGCCGGAGCCGAGGGCCTCGTGGGCCATGCGGGCATCGTCGTCTTCGACGACACGGCAGACATGCTGAAGCAGGCGCGCTTCGCGATGGAGTTCTGCGCCATCGAGAGCTGCGGGAAATGCACCCCCTGCCGCATCGGCGCGGTGCGGGGCATGGAGACGGTCGACCGCATCGCCCGCGGCGACGCGGCCGCGATCCCGCTGCTCACGGATCTGTGCGCCACGATGAAATCGGGATCGCTCTGCGCGCTGGGCGGTTTCACCCCCTACCCGGTGATGAGCGCCCTTACCCACTTCCCGGACGATTTCGCCCCGATGAAGGAGGCAGCAGAATGAAGGACTTCATCCTTCCCGACGACCGCGACTTCGGCACCCCGCGCTCGCGCGCGACCGAGACGGTGACGCTCGAGATCGACGGCTTCCCGGTGACCGTGCCTGCGGGCACGTCGGTGATGCGCGCCGCCGCCGAGGCGGGGATCTCGGTGCCGAAGCTCTGCGCGAGCGACACTCTCGACGCCTTCGGCTCCTGCCGGCTGTGCCTTGTCGAGATCGAGGGCCGCGCGGGCACGCCCGCCTCCTGCACCACGCCGGTGGCGCCCGGCATGAAGGTGCGCACCCAGACGCCGAAGCTGAAGCAACTGCGCCGCGGGGTGATGGAGCTCTATATCTCGGATCACCCGCTCGACTGCCTGACCTGCGCCGCCAACGGCGATTGCGAGCTGCAGGACATGGCGGGCGCGGTGGGCCTGCGCGATGTGCGCTACGAGGCCGTGGAAAATCATTTCACGCCCCGCAGTGCCGCCGGCGACCTCAATCCGCAATGGATGGCCAAGGACGAGTCGAACCCCTATTTCACCTACGATCCATCGAAATGCATCGTCTGCTCGCGCTGCGTGCGGGCCTGCGAGGAGGTGCAGGGCACCTTCGCGCTGACCATCGATGGCCGCGGCTTCGACAGCCGCGTCTCGGCCGGGATGGCCAGCGACAGTTTCCTCACCTCCGACTGCGTGAGCTGCGGCGCCTGCGTGCAGGCCTGCCCGACCGCCACGCTGCAGGAGAAGTCGGTGATCGAGATCGGCACGCCCGAGCGTGCGGTCGTGACCACCTGCGCCTATTGCGGCGTCGGTTGTTCCTTCAAGGCCGAGATGCGCGGCGACGAGCTGGTGCGGATGGTCCCCTACAAGGGCGGCAAGGCCAACCACGGCCATTCCTGCGTCAAGGGGCGCTTCGCCTATGGCTATGCGGCCCACAAGGACCGGATCCTGAAGCCCATGGTGCGCGAGTCGATCCACGATCCCTGGCAGGAGGTGAGCTGGGACGAGGCCTTGGGCTTCGCCGCGCGCCGCCTGACAGCGATCCAGGAGAAGCACGGCCGCCAATCCGTGGGCGTCATCACCTCGTCGCGCTGCACGAACGAGGAGACCTACCTCGTCCAGAAGCTGACCCGCGCCGTCTTCCGCAACAACAACACCGACACCTGCGCCCGGGTCTGCCACTCGCCCACCGGCTACGGCCTGGGCCAGACCTTCGGCACCTCGGCCGGGACGCAGGATTTCGATTCGGTCGAGGCTGCGGACGTGGTGATGGTGATCGGCGCGAACCCGACCGACGGCCATCCGGTCTTCGCGAGCCGGCTGAAGAAGCGGCTGCGCAAGGGGGCGAAACTGATCGTGGTCGATCCGCGGCGCATCGATCTGGTGAAGAGCCCCCATATCGCGGCGGCCCACCATCTGGCGCTCAGGCCCGGAACCAACGTGGCCGTGGTGACGGCCATGGCCCATGTCATCGTGACCGAGGGGCTAGCGGATGAAAAATTCATCCGCGAACGCTGCGACTGGGACGAGTTCCAGGACTTCGCCGAATTCGCCGCCGATCCCCGTCACGCGCCCGAGGCGATCGAGAGCCTGACCGGCGTGCCCGCGGCCGAGCTGCGTGCGGCGGCCCGCCTCTATGCCACCGGCGGGAATGCCGCGATCTATTACGGGCTGGGCGTGACCGAGCACAGCCAGGGCTCGACCACCGTCATCGGCATCGCGAACCTCGCCATGCTCACCGGCAACATCGGCCGGCCCGGCGTGGGCGTGAACCCGCTGCGGGGCCAGAACAATGTGCAGGGCTCCTGCGACATGGGCTCGTTCCCGCACGAGCTGCCGGGCTACCGGCATGTGAAGAGCGATGCGGCGCGCGCGGTGTTCGAGCGGCTCTGGGGCGTCGAGATCGATCCCGAGCCGGGCCTGCGGATCCCGAACATGCTCGATGCGGCGGTGGAGGGCACCTTCAAGGGCCTCTATTGCCAGGGCGAGGACATCCTGCAATCGGATCCCGACACGCGTCATGTCGCGGCGGGCCTTGCGGCGATGGAATGCGTGATCGTCCACGACCTCTTCCTGAACGAGACCGCCAACTATGCCCATGTCTTCCTTCCGGGCTCCTCCTTCCTCGAGAAGGACGGCACATTCACCAACGCCGAGCGCCGCATCAACCGCGTGCGCAAGGTCATGGCGCCGAAAAACGGCTTCGCCGACTGGGAAGTGACGCAGATGCTGGCCAATGCGCTGGGCGCGGGCTGGGGCTACACCCATCCGAGCCAGATCATGGACGAGATCGCGGCCACCACGCCCTCCTTCGCCGGCGTCTCCTACGAGCGGCTGGAAGAGGCGGGCTCGATCCAGTGGCCCTGCAACGAGGAGCATCCGCTGGGCACGCCGCTCATGCATGTCGAGGGCTTCGTGCGCGGACGCGGAAAACTCATCCGCACGGAATATGTGGCGACGGACGAGAAGACGGGCCCGCGTTTCCCGCTGCTCCTCACCACCGGGCGGATCCTTTCGCAGTACAACGTCGGCGCGCAGACGCGGCGGACGGCGAACAGCGTCTGGCACCCCGAGGACGTGCTCGAGATCCATCCGCACGATGCCGAGGTGCGCGGCGTGGCCGAAGGCGACTGGGTGCGCCTCGCCTCGCGGGCGGGCGAGACGACGCTCCGGGCGCGGCTGACGGATCGCGTCTCGCCGGGCGTGGTCTACACGACCTTCCACCATCCCACGACGCAGGCCAATGTCATCACCACCGACTTCTCGGACTGGGCGACGAACTGCCCGGAATACAAGGTGACGGCGGTGCAGGTTGCGCCGTCGAACGGGCCGTCGGACTGGCAGGAGGATTACCGCGCCCAGGCGAACCTCGCGCGGCGCATTCTGCCGGCTGCCGAATGAAAGAGACCCGCCATCTCCTGCCGCGTCTCGCCCTGTCGCCGGGGCGAGCCGAACAGGGTGCGCGCTGCCTGCCCGAAGAGGTGGCGGTGGCGCTCAGCTTCAACGGCACGACGCAGGCGGTCATGATGGCAAGCCCCTCGGATCTCGAGGATTTTGCCATGGGCTTCGCCCTGACCGAGGGGTTCGCGCGCCCCGAGGAGATCGAGAGCCTTACGCCCGTCGAGACCCCGCGCGGCATCGACCTGCAGATCTGGCTTCGCCCCGAGGCGGAGGCCCGGCTGGCGGCGCGCAGGCGGCGGATGGCGGGCCCGGTGGGCTGCGGTCTCTGCGGCATCGACAGTCTCGCGGAGGCGCTGCGCCCCCCGCCTCCGGTCGAGGGCACCCTGCGCCTTGCCGCGGGCGACTGTCTCGCGGCCGTCGCCGGCCTGACCGATCATCAACCGCTTCACGATGCCACGCGCGCCGTCCATGCCGCCGGGTTCTGGATGCCCGGACAGGGCCTCGTGACCGTGCGGGAGGATGTGGGGCGGCACAATGCGCTGGACAAGCTCGCGGGCGCGCTGCTGCGCCGTGACGTGGCTGCGGATCGCGGCGCCGTGGTGCTGACCTCGCGCGTTTCCATCGACATGGTGCAGAAATGCACGCGCCTCGGCGCCCCGATCCTGATCGCGGTGTCCGCTCCCACCGCTCATGCGGTGCGGATGGCCGACGAAGCCGGGCTCACGCTGGTGGGGCTGGCCCGCGGCGAGCGGTGCGAGGTCTTCACCCATCCCCACCGCATCATCCCAGACGAGGCCGCGCATGTCGCCTGACAAGCTGATCTATATGGCGAATCAGATTGCCACGTTCTTCGAGTCGAAGCCCCATGCCGAGGGCGTGGCGGGCACGGCCGCCCATATCAACGACTTCTGGGAGCCTCGGATGCGCCGTCAACTGCTGGCGGTGATCGAGGAGGGACGCCCCGGCCTGCGCCCCCTCGTGCTGGATGCGGCGCAGGAGATCCGGCGTCCGGCGGACGCCTGACCCTCTCGACCGGAGGAGAATTCAGGGGGCCGACCGCTCCTTGGCCGACCTGAACTCCTCTCGGTTCAGGTTGGGACGGATCATGGCGAAGGCCAGGAAGACGACGGCGCCGACGCTTCCCCCCAACATGTGCATCAGGATGGCGGCCGGGATCGAGTAGCCCTGCCAAAGCCCCCAGACCGCGAGCGACAGTCCCGCGAGGATGCTGGAAAAGATGAGTCCGAATGCCATGGTGAGCCTCCCTGAGGTGATAATTGTCACCCTGAGAGTGGAAGATGGACAGCGATTCGCGCATAAAGAGGAAGGCTTTATGGCGCAAAGGTGGCACTTCGGTCGTGCGCCCTCCTCCTTCTGATCGGGGACCGTCCCGCCTCGGCCGGACGAGGGGCTAGGCACGGCTGCGGCGCGCGCCTATGCAGGACGCATTGCTTCCGCCGGTTTTCAGCACATGCGCCTTGGCTATCTGGTCAATACCTACCCACGTGCGTCCTACAGCTTCATCCGCCGCGAGATCCGTGCGCTGGAGCGCGCGGGTCACTGCATCCACCGCTTCGCGATCCGCAGCGAGAGGCTCTCGCTGGCCGAGACAGCCGATCTCGACGAGGACCGCGCAACCGAGCATCTGGTGGAGGTGCCGCCCCTGCGGCTCGCCCTGTCGGCCTTGGGCTGGCTGCTGCTGCGTCCCCGGCGGGCCTCGCGCGGCATCCGGCTCGCCGCCCGTTGCGGCACTCAGGGCGGTCGCCTGCGCCACCTCGTCTTCCTTGTCTTCGCGGCGCATCTCGCGCGGCGGGCACGGACCCTAGGGCTCACCCATATCCACGCGCATTTCGGTGGCGCGGCGGCCAGCGTGGCCATGCTGGCCGAGGTGCTGGGGGGGCCGCGCTTCAGCTTCACGGTGCACGGCCCCGACGAGTTCGACTCGCCCGTCGCCCTCAATCTGCCGATCAAGATGCACCGCTCGGCCTTCACCGTGGCCGTCAGTTCCTACGGCCGCAGCCAGCTTTATCGCTGGGCCGAGCCGGCAGACTGGCGGCGCATCCATGTCGTCCATTGCGGCATCGAGCCGGAAGCCTTTCCCGAAAGCCTGCCGCTCCCCGCGAGCGGGCCGCGCCTCGTGGCGGTCGGGCGGCTGGCCGAACAGAAGGGCTATGCGCTGCTGGTCGAAGCGATTGCGCTGGCCGCCCCCACCCTGCCCGACCTGCATCTGACCCTCGTGGGCGACGGCCCGCTGCGGGGCCTGATCGAGGAGATGATCGCCGAGCGCGATCTGGCACGGCGCATCACCCTCACCGGCTGGACCGACGAGACCCGCGTGCGCCACGAGCTTGCAGCGGCTCAGGCGCTGATTCTGCCCTCCTTCGCCGAAGGGCTGCCGATGGTGGTGATGGAGGCGATGGCGGCCGGCCGCCCGGTGATCGGCACGCTGGTGGCCGGCATTCCGGAACTGGTGCTGCCGGAAGAGACCGGCCATCTGGTGCCGGCGGGCGACGCGCAGGCGCTGGCCCGCGCCATCGAGCGGCTGGCGGACACGCCGCTCGAGGTCCTGACCGAGATGGGGCGCGTCGCGCGCCTGCGCGTGCTCGAGCGGCACGACATCAACCGCGAGGCATCACGGCTCGCCCAGCTGATCGCGGGGGTGGATCCCCGTCAGCCGGCGAAGGTGTAGCCCACGCCGTGCACCGTGCGGATGAAGGGACTGCCGCTGCGGCTGGCCGGAAGCTTGCGGCGCAGGCGGCTCACGATCCCGTCGACGACGCGGTCGTAACTCTCCCACTGCCGGCCCTTGATCGCATTCATGATCTGGTCGCGGCTGAGAACCTGCCCCCGCCGCCCGAGCAGCGCGGCCAGCAGTTCGAACTCGGAGGTGGTGAGCTCGACCTCCCGCCCGTCCGGCGCCCAGAGCTTGCGCGCCTGAAGGCTGAGGCCGTAGCCGTCGAACTCGTGGTCGATGCCCGGGCGGCCCGCGGGCAGGCTGGCGACCGGACGCCCGGTCCGGCGGAAGACGGCCCCCACCCGCGCTGCCAGCTCGCGCTCGCGAAACGGCTTCAGCAACGTGTCGTCGGCCCCGAGCTCCAGCCCCAGCACGCCCTCGGCCTCGTCGCGCTGCGGGGCGAGCAGGATGATGCCCCGGTCGCTGACCTTCCGCAGCTCGCGCAGCAGCGAGAGGCCGTTGCCGTCCGGCAGCGAGGTGTCGATGAGATAGAGATCCACCTGCTCCTGCGCGTCGACCTTGCGGAACTGCGCCAGGCTCTTCGCCGTGACCACCCGGAACCCCCGCTGCTCGAGGGTCGAACGCACGATCGTCAGGATCGCTGCTTCGTCATCGAGCGCAAGAATGCACGGGACCATCCGCTTCTCCGCTGTCGTTATCTTGTCATTGAGACAACCTTAGCGTGTTTCGGCGCGGTGACAATGTCCGGCAGGCCGTCCTTCTGCCCCAAGCACTGCCGGAGGGAATCCGTCTCCCTCACGCACCGCACGGGCGTTCGCACCTCCGGCCCCTGCCGATCACGGTGCTGCGGCGTGAAACCGCCGATCCCGACCAGACCGACCAGAAAGACCGCATCGGCTACCTCCTTTGGGAGTGCACGAACCTTCGCCCAGCAGGAGAAAGAGGCGGAGGTGCACGCCCTAAGGTTGCATCGCCCAATTTGTCTCAACCTGTTGGAGTGCTTGGCTTTCCGTTCCTGTGACCTTTTTGCCAGACCCTGCGAAAAATCTCGAATAGAGGGGCGCTTTACCGCCTTTCGCATAATCGGCACAAATCCGCCTACTACCGTTAGGGTATAGTGTGACACACGAATCAAGGAGCTGGCGAGCAGCCGTCGTTTCGCTCGCCAGGGCAGAGGGCCCTCAGAAGGCACATCGTTTTGGGAGGCGATATTCATGAGACTGCTTTTTGACGATGATGAGCGCGCCGGCTTTCGACTGGTGTGGCCGTTCGTCCTGCGCCTGTCGCGCAGGCCCGCGGCCAATCTCAAGACGCCGAAGATCCTCACACGAGAAGAACTGAAGGAACTTTTCTCGCTCGAGCTTTCTCAATCCGCGACAGGAACCGAGCAGCGTCCGCGCCCGGTGGGCATGAGCCCGCGCAGTCGTTTCTCCGCCTGAGAGCGCCGCCTCCACGGCCATTTTTTCTGTCATCCGGGAGCAGATCTGGTATTTCCAAGCGGGAGACTGCCACCGGAGACCCCAGATGCTGACCTATCTCTGTCTGAGCGACGCCGACGGCCCTGCCCGCTTCTACCGGGTGGAACTCGCGTACAATCTCTTCGGCGAATATACCGTCCTGCGCGAATGGGGCCGTCGCAGCCCCGGCCGCGCCGGACGACGTCTCGTCACATGGTTCTCCAACCTGCGCGACGCCTGCCTCGCGGCGGAACGCTGGCACCAGCGCGCCCGGCGGCGCGGTTATCACACCACCATCGAAGGCAGAGCATGACGCATCTGTGGGTCCGGGCCGAGCAGCGGCCGAACGAGGAACGGGTCGGGCTGACGCCCGAGGGCGCCGCGGCGCTGATCGCACGGGGCCTCCGGGTGACCGTCGAGGCCAGCCGCCCGCGCGCCCTCTCGATCGAGGGCTATGCCGCCGCGGGCTGTGCGATCGCGCCCGAGAATTCCTGGCCCACGGCCCCGGCCGATGCCATCGTCTTCGGCCTGAAGGAGCTGCCCGAGGACGGCACGCCGCTGCGGCACCGCCATATCCTGTTCGGCCACGCCTACAAGGGCCAGCCCGCCGGGCGCATCCTGCTCGAGCGGTTCCGGGCCGGCGGCGGCACGCTCTACGATCTCGAGTCGCTCGTGGATGAGAGCGGGCGCCGCGTCGCGGCCTTCGGCTACTGGGCGGGCTATGCCGGCGCCGCGGTGGCGCTGAAATGCTGGGCGGCGCAGGCACGGGGCGGGATCTGCGCCCCCGTGACGACCTGGCCCGGACGCGAGGGCCTGCTGGCCGACCTCGGAGCCGAGCTCACGTCCGCCGGCGCCCGCCAGCCGCGCGCCCTCGTGATCGGGGCCCGCGGCAGGGTCGGCACCGGCGCCGCCGACCTCTGCGAGTCGATGGGCCTCGCCGTCACCCGCTGGGACATGGAGGAGACGGCCCACGGCGGCCCCTTCCCCGAGGTGCTCGCGCACGAGATCTTCCTGAACTGCATCCTTGCCCGCCCCGGCTGCCCGGTCTTCGTGCCCGCCGAGGCGCTCGAGGCGCCGCGCGCGCTGCGGGTGATCGGAGACATCGCCTGCGATCCGACCTCCGACTTCTCGCCGGTCAAGGTCTACGACCGCACGACGAGCTGGACCGCCCCGGCCCTGCGGGTCCATGACGATCCGATGCTCGACGTGATGGCCATCGACAACCTGCCCTCGCTCCTGCCGGTCGAGAGCAGCGTGGATTACGCGGCCCAGCTTCTGCCCTCGCTCCTCACCCTCGACCGGATCGAGGAGGGCGTCTGGGGCCGCGCGAAGGCCGAGTTCGACCGGCACATGACCCCGGCCTGACGGTCCCGTCGGGGCAACGCGCCCCGCGAGGCAGGGCGCGTCCGTCTCAGCCCTTGCCGAGCAGCCGGTAGAACAGCCCGTCCGGCAGGAGCTGCGAGAAGCGGAAGAACGAGGCGAAGAGCACCGGGAAGTTGGCACGGAAATTGTCCGCGCACATATGTTCGAACATCCGCTGCGCGGCCGCCTCGGGCTCCATGATGAAGGGCATGCGGAACCGGTTCTTCTCGGTCAGCCGCGTGCGGATGAAGCCCGGGTTCACGAGCTGCACCTCGACGCCCGTGTCGCGCAGATCGGCATAGAGCGACTCGGTCAGGGCCATCACGCCTGCCTTGCTGGCCGAATAGCCGATGGCGCCCGGCAGGCCGCGATAGCCGCCGATGCTGCCCGTCACCACCAGATGGCCGCGGTTCGCAGCGATCATGCCCGGAAGCACCGCCGACAGAAGCCGCACGAGCCCCAGAAGGTTCGTGTCGATCATCGCCTCGACCCGGCTCGCCTCCCAGGCCTGCGCCTTCATCGGCCAGTAGGCGCCGGCGAGGTAGACCACCCCGTCGAAGGCGCCGACCTGCGCGAGCGCCGCCTCGATCGAGGCCTCGGAGGTCACGTCGAGGGTGACCGCCTCGGCGGGCGCCGGCATGGCCGCCACGGCCTCTGCCAGCCGGGCCTCGTCGCGACCCGACAGGATCACCTTCGCCCCCGCGCCGCTCAGTTTCTTCGCCAGCGCGAGACCGAGGCCCTCGCTGCCGCCGATGAGCCAATACCGCTTACCTACAAAGTCTCTCATCTCTCGATCCGTCTCAGTGTCGCCACAAGCTCGGCCACCTTGATCCCGAACTTACGGAACTGGCTCCGATTGATGATCGTGCCATTCTCCAGCCGGTACATCCAGTCAATGACGTCCAGCACATGGCCCCCTGCGTCATCTTGAAGCCGCAGCCGGTAGCGCAGGCAGAGCGCCGATCCGAGGGCCCGTCCGAGGCCCACGCCCACCACATCGTCGGCCTCGGCGCGCAGCGTTCCGTCATTGCCGAGCGTGAAGCGCCACTCGCGCCGGTCGGTCGCGCCGCTGTCGTAGCGGAAGCTCTCGGTCAGCACCCCGGAGCTGCCATCCCAGCGGCCTTCCACATCGGCCACGAAGCGCGAGACGACCCGCCCGGTCGGCCCGTAGACGACGCCCTCGCAGAGGATCGGCCCCGAGAGATCCCGCCGCGGATCGAGCGACGGCCCCTGCGCGGCATAATCCTCCGGGCGCTGCGCGGCGAAGGAGAGCATGCGGTGGCGCAGAGCCAGCAGCGTAAGGGGGATGAGGGCGCCGAGGGCCACGAACAGGAACGAACTCACGGGTCAACTCTCCGGGATGGGGGTGGCAAGGAGCAGGAGGATGGCGATGGCCTTCAGTCCGCAGGGCACGAGCGCATAGAGCACCGACAGGAGCATGAGCGCCTCGGCCGGCCCGCCGCTGCCGGGCTCGAAGCCTGCGCGCTGCAGGAGGGGCAGCAGCGTCGCCGCGGCGAGGGCGAGCGCCAGCTTCGAGGCGAAGGACCAGAGACCGAAGGCCGTGGCCTCGCCCGCCCCGCTCTGCGCCAGATGGCGGGCGAAGATCGCGGGCAGGAGCACCATGTCCGCGCCCAGCGCCGCTCCCGAGGCCGCGCAGATCAGGGCGAAGGCCGCGACGTCGCCGGCGTCCAGCGTGAAGGCGAAGATGAAGGCGACCACCGACAGCGCCATGCCGGCGAGGAGCGCGCGCCTCGCTCCGACATGCCGGGCCATGCGGCTCCAGCCCGGGGCACTGGCCGCCGCCGCGAGGAAGAAAAGCAGGAGGAGCGGCCCCTCGGACCCCGGGGCGCGGAGGCGGCTTTCGACGAAGAACAGGAACAAAGTGGAGGTGACGGCCACCGGCGCCGCATTGACCAGCGCGAGGAGGAGAAGCCGCCGGATCGTCGGATCGCGCAGCACCGCGCGCAGGTCGGGCTGCGGCGCGGCGGCCGAGCCCGTCCATTCGCGCCTCATGGCCAGCCAGGCCACCGCCGCAAAGGCCGCGAAGCCCCAGGCGAAGAGGCCGAAGCTGCCGAGCGCCACCGGAGCCACCGCCGCAAGCGACACGCCCACGAGCGCCCCGGCCTCGCGCCATCCTGCGAGCTGCAGGTGCCCGCCGGGGCCGAGCCGCCCGGCCTTGGCCACGCCTTCGGAGTAGAAGGCGATGGTGAGAAAGGAGAAGGCAGAGAACAGCACGACCAGCATCAGGGCGAACCACAGGAGCGGCGCCACCGGCGGCACGACCGCGAAGAGCCCGACCATGGACAGCGCGAGCAGGAAGAGCGCCCCCGCCACCATGGCGGCCCGCCTCTGCCGCGTCACCTCGGCCAGCCAGCCCAGGGCCGGATCCTGCACCACATCGACAAGCCTCAGGCCCGCCAGCACCGCCCCCAGCGCGCCGAGGCTCACGCCATATTCGTCCACATAGACCTTCGGCGCATGGATGTAGATCGGCAGGCCGGCAGCCGCGATCAGCCCCGCGAGGAGCGACCACGGCAGAAGCCGCGCACTCACCGCGTGACGTCTTGCAGCGGCGGCGCGGGGCGGCTGCGGTAGCGCGCCCCCTTCAGCGCCAGCTTAAGCGCCTGCCAGTGGATCAGCGCCAGCACGCGGCGCGACCCGAAGGGCCGCCGGAGGCAGGCGCGCAGGATCCCCCGGTTCGACAGCCGCGCTCGCCGGCCCGTAAGCGTGGCATAGAGCCCGCCCTCGGCGGAGCTGTAGTCGATCCAGACGCCCACCCGATCCTCGCGGATGTCGAAGCGGAAGCGATAGCCGCCCTCGATCGGCTGGAAGGGCGAGACATGCATGATCTTGGCCGCCTCGAGCGTGTCCGTCCGCTCGATGACGGAGCCGTCGGGCTTGGCGCAGAGATACCAGTGCCGGTCGCCGAAGGTGTTGCTGACCTCGGCCACCACGCAGCGGAGCGCGCCCGCGGCATCCTCGCAGAGCCAGAAGCTGACCGGGTTGAACACATGGCCCAGCACCCGCGGCTGGGTCAGCAGCAGGATGCGCGCGGCGGGCGGCAGCCCCTGCGCCGCCAGCACCTCGCGCACCCACGCTGCGCCCCGTCCCTCGCCCGGCGCACCGCCGTAGTCGCGATCGTGGAGCGAGATGAGGTTGGCCCGGTTGCGCGAGAAGAGCGCCGGCCCCTCCACCGCCTCGGGATCGATCAGCAGATAATCCACCCCGTAGCGAAAGCTGTTGCCGAGCGCCCCCTTGCGCCCGTGGAAGGTCTCGCCCTGCACATGATCGACCCACATGACGCGCCCCTCAGGCCGCGGCCGAGGCGGGAATGCGCCGGCGCATCGCCTCGACAACATCCACAGCGCTGGCAAAGCCATCCTCGTGGAAGCCGTTGCGCATCCAGGCGCCCGCGAACCAGGTCTGACGCTGGCCGTTCATCATCCGCAGCGCCGCCACGCCCAGCTGCGCCGCGAGGTCGTAGACCGGGTGGCGGAAGGTCGCCACATCATGCACCAGTTCCTCGCGCACCGGGCGGGTGCCGTTCAGCGTCACGAACAGCGGATCGTCCTGCGGGATGGGCTGCAGCGAGTTCATCCAGTAGGTGATGTCGATGGGCGCCTCCGGATCGTCAGGCTCGACATAGACCCAGGAGGCCCAGGCGGCCTTGCGCTTCGGCATGACCGACGGATCGGAATGCAGCACCGCCCGGTTCGGCTGGTAGCGCACGGCCCCGAGCGCGCTCGTCTCGGCCTCCGTCGCATCGGACAGAAGCCGCAGCGTATCGTCGGAATGGGTGGCGAAGATCACCTCGTCGAAGGCCTCCCACTCGCCGCCCTCGGCCCGCACCCGCACCCCGCCGTCCGCGCGGCGCACGCCGGCCACCTGCGCCCCGGTGCGCAGGTCCACCCCGCGCGCCGCCATCGCGGCCTGCAGCCGGGTGACATATTCGATCGAGCCGCCCTCGACCGTGAACCACTGGTGCTGCCCCGTATGGGACAGGAGCGCATGGTTCTGGAAGAAGCGCAGCAGTGCCTGCGCCGGGAAGTCGAGGATCCCGCGCGAGGGCGTGGACCAGATCGCCCCCGAGATCGGCAGGAGGTAATAGTCCCGGAACCAGTCGCCGAGGTCGAGCCGCGCGAGCAGCTCGCGGATCGTCATGGCCGGATCGTCCGCATGGTCGAGCGCATGGGCGTTGAAGCGCAGCACATCCATCATCATGTTGAGGAAGCGCGGATCCGCCATGTTGCGCTTCTGCGCGAAGACGGATTTCAGGTTCTTGAGGCCGTATTCCAGCCGCCCGCCGCGAACCGAGGCGCCGAAGCTCATGTCACTCTTCGCCACCGGCACGCCGAGCTCGTCGAAGAGCCGCGTGAGGTGCGGATAATTCACCTTGTTGAACACGATGAAGCCCGTGTCGACAGGCTGGTCGCCGCGCTTGCCCGCGAGGACCGTGCGGGCGTGCCCCCCGAGCCGCTTCTCGGCCTCGAACAGCACGACCGCATGGTCGGAGGCCAGAAGATGCGCCGCAGCCATCCCCGAGATGCCCCCACCGATCACCGCAACGCGCCGCCGCGCGAACTCAGACGTCTCGAATGGCATGCCAATTTCCCCGTTCCCTTGCGACAGATACGGACTGTCGCCCAAGGCGGATCAGTCCGCCCGCGCTTTTTCCCGCCTCCCGCCTGATCCAGACTGGCCCGGCCGCCGTAAGAAGGACGTTAAGATCACGGCAGGAGTCCATCCGAAAAATGCGGATGCAAGCCGGGGGAGGGTTTCCTATCTTCACCTCCGGGCGGCAAGGGGAAGGCCTGTTGTGACGGACAAGAGTGACAGGACGGACTGGGTGGCGCTCATGCGTGCGATCCGGGATCATCGGGACGAGGCGGCCTTCGCAGAGCTGTTCCAGCACTTTGCGCCGAAGGTGAAGGGCTTCCTGATGAAATCCGGCAGCGTGGCCTCCCAGGCCGAGGAATGTGCGCAGGATGTGATGGCAACGGTCTGGCAGAAGGCTCATCTCTTCGATCCCTCGCGGGCATCGGTCGCGACATGGATCTTCACGATTGCGCGGAACCGCCGGATCGACGGCCTGCGCAAGGACCGCCAGCCCGAGCCCGAGGATCTCTTCTGGGGCCCCGACAGCGAGCCTGACCAGGCCGACGTCTATGAGATGCAGCAGGAGAACGCCCGCCTGGGCCGCGCCATCGCCCGCCTGCCCGAGGCGCAGCGGGCCCTGATCGAGCGGGCCTTCTTCGGCGACCTCACCCACCGGGAACTCGCGGCCGAGACCGGACTTCCCCTCGGAACCATCAAGTCGCGGATCCGGCTCGCGCTGGACCGTCTGCGCCAGCATATGAGTTGAGTGAGACCATGACGATCCGGCACCATGTTTCCGACGCCCTGCTGACCGCCTATGCGGCGGGCACGCTTTCCGAAGCCTTCTCTCTGGTGGTGGCCACGCACCTGTCGCTCTGCGACGAGTGCCGCGCCCGCGCCGGCGCGCTCGATGCGGTGGGGGGCAGCCTGATGGAGGAGACGGCGCCGGTCGCGCTCTCCGAGGGCAGCCTCGCCTCCGTCATGGCCCAGCTCGACCGGCAGATCCAGAGGCCAGCCCCGGCGCGCCGCGCCGATCCGCGCGCGCCCGCGCCGCTGGCCGATTATGTGGGCAGGCGGCTCGAGGACGTCCGCTGGCGCACCCTCGGCGGCGGCGTGCGGCAGGCGATCCTGCCGACGGGAGGAGAGGCCATCGCCCGGCTGCTCTGGATCCCCGGCGGGCAGGCGGTGCCGGATCACGGCCACCGCGGGCTCGAGCTGACGCTCGTCCTGCAGGGCGCCTTCCGCGACGAGACCGACCGGTTCGGCGCCGGCGATATCGAGATCGCGGATCAGGAGCTGGAACATACGCCGGTGGCCGAGCGGGGCCTCGACTGCATCTGCCTCGCCGCCACCGATGCGCCGCTGCGCTTCAACAGCTTCCTACCGAAGCTGGTGCAGCCCTTCTTCCGCATCTGACCGCCGCGCCGGTTGGGCGACCCCTGTCATTCACGAAGCGCGAATGACAGGGGCATCACTCGGCCGCGTCGGTGCGCGGGCTCATCTCCTCGAAGTCGAAATTGTCCAGACGCCGCGCCTTCTTGCCCGCCTTGCCGGCCGAGATGCGGATCTCCTCGACGTCGCGCGCCGCCTGGGTGAAGTGGCGGTCGAGATTGCCCACCCGGTCCGTCAGCCGGTCGATCTCGCGCCCGAGCTCGGCCAGTTCGCGGCGGATGGCTCCGGCCTGCGCCCGCATCCGCGCGTCCTTCAGCACCGCCCGCATCGTGTTCAGCACCGCCATGCAGGTGGTGGGCGAGACGATCCAGACCCGCGCCGCAAAGCCCTCGCGCACGATGTCGCCGAAATTCGCATGAAGCTCGGCATAGACCGCCTCGGAAGGCAGGAACAGCATCGCCCCGTCCGCCGTCTCGCCCTCGAGGATGTATTTCTCGGAGATGGCGCGGATATGGGCGCGGAGCGCCACCCGCATCATCCGCTGCGCCTCCATCTGCGCCGCGGGATTCTCGGCCGCCCGCAGCGCCTCGTAGGCCTCGAGCGGGAATTTCGAATCGATCACGATCGGCCCCGGCGGCTCGGGCAGATGGATCAGGCAGTCCGCCCGCTTCCCGTTCGAGAGCGTGGCCTGCATCGTGTAGCTGTCGGAGGGCAGCGCCTTCTGCACGATGTCATGCAGCTGGATCTCGCCGAAGGCGCCGCGCGTCTGCTTGTTCGACAGGATGTCCTGCAGGCCCAGCACATCGCCCGACAGTTTCTCGATATTGGCCTGCGCCCGGTCGATAGTCTCAAGCCGCTGATGCAGGTCGCCGAGCGAGCGCGCCGTGCGCAGGGAGGTGCCGTGCAGACTTTCGGCCATGCCGCGCTGCACCTCGGCCAGCCGCCGCTCCATCAGCTGCAGCATGGCGCCCTGCGTCGAGGCCTGCGCCTCCGACACATGATGCAGCCCGCCCGCCAGCCGCTCCTGCCCGTCGGACAGCATCTGCACCTGCTGGCCGAGCCAGCCGAGCTCGTTCAGCATCGGCTCGACCATCCGCGCCGCGCGCCCGGCGGCCCGCAGGATCAGCAGGAGGAACAGGATCGCCACCAGCGCCCCGCCCACGCCCAGCACCAGCGGGTCGTCCCAGCCGAAGCTCCGGTCGCCGATGCGGATCATTGCGGGCGCGTCATCGCCGGCCGAAGAGCCGCTCGATGTCGGCCAGCTTCAGCTCGACATAGGTGGGCCGGCCGTGGTTGCACTGGCCCGAGAGGGGCGTGGCCTCCATCTCGCGCAGAAGCGGATTCATCTCTTCGGCCCTGAGCGCCCGGCCCGAGCGCACCGATCCGTGACAGGCCATGCGCGAGAGCACCGCATCCATCCGGGCCTGAAGCCGGTCCGAGCTGCCGAGATCGGCCAGATCGTCGAGGATGTCGCGCAGGAGCGGTGCAGCCTCGACCTTGCCGAGGATCGCCGGCACCTCACGCACCGCGACGGCACCGCCGCCGAACGGCTCGATCACGAGGCCCGCGGAGGCCAGCTCGTCCGCGGCCTCCAGCAGCCGGGCGGCATCGGTGGGCGACAGTTCGACGATCTCGGGGATCAGCAGCGCCTGCCGCGCGATCCCCGTCTCGTCGCGCTGGCGCTTGAGCTTCTCGTAGACCAGCCGCTCGTGTGCGGCATGCTGATCCACGATCACGAGGCCGCTCTCGGTCTGGGCGAGGATCCAGTTGCCGTGGATCTGCGCCCGCGCGGCGCCGAGAGGGCGGTCGTGGGCCTCCTCGGCCGCCGGCGCTTCGACCCTTGCGGCGGGCGCCTCGGCCAGACCCGGCATCGCAGGCTCGGGCGCCTGAAAGGCGAAGCTGCGCGCCACCGCGGCGACCGAGGGCCGGTCCATCTGATAGATCCGCGACGCCGGACCCGGACCCGCCGCCGCGGGCCTCTCCGGCCGGAAGGCCTCGAGCGTCTCGCCCGCGACGGTGGTCGAGGCCCGGTGCCCCGCCCCCGCCAGCGCCTGACGCAGCGCGGTGACGATCAGCCCGCGCACCTCGCCCGCCTCGCGGAACCGCACCTCGGCCTTGGCCGGATGCACGTTCACGTCGACCCGCTGCGGATCGCAGATCAGGTTCAGCACCGCGGCCGGATAGCGATCGCGGCTCAGCACATCCATGTAGCCCGCCCGGAGCGCGCCGAGGAGCATCCGGTCGAGCACCGGGCGACCGTTCACGAACAGGAACTGCGCCACGCCCGAGCCGCGGGAATAGGTGGGCAGCGCGGCATAGCCCTGCAGGCGCAGCCCTTCGCGCGCCACATCGATCCGGAGCGCATTCTCGGCAAACTCCGCCCCCACCACCCGCGCCACGCGGCGGTGGAGGGCGTCGAACAGATCGCCCCCTTCGGCCTCGGCGCGGAACAGAAGCCGCGGCTCGCCCGCAGAATGGTCGGTGAGGGTGAAGCCCACCTCGGGCTCGGCCAGCGCCAGACGGCGCACCACCTCGGCGATGGCCTGGGTCTCGGCGCGGTCGGTGCGCAGGAACTTGAGCCGCGCGGGCGTGGCGAAGAAGAGGTCGCGCAGTTCGACCACCGTGCCCGCCCCGAGCGCCGCCGGACGCACCGGCTCGATCCGGCCCGCGCTGACGGCGATCTGCGCGCCCTCGGCCTCGGCCACCCGCGAGGTGATGGTGAGCCGCCCCACGGCCGCCAGCGAAGGCAGCGCCTCGCCGCGGAAGCCGAAGCTGCGGATGTCGAGAAGGTCGGACCCGTCGATCTTCGAGGTGGCATGGCGCGAGAGCGCGAGCGGCAGGTCGTCGGCCGTCATGCCGCAGCCGTCATCGGTGACGCGGATCAGGGCCTTGCCCCCGCAGGCGATGTCGACGGCGATGCGCCGGGCGCCCGCGTCGAGCGCATTCTCGACCAGCTCCTTCACCGCCGAGGCCGGCCGCTCGACCACCTCGCCCGCGGCGATGCGGTTGATGGCAGCTTCGTCGAGCTGCCGGATCACCGGGCGGGCGGCGCCTATCTTGGGGCTGAGGAGCGTCATGCCACCAGCCTTAGCAGAATCGCTGTCGCTCCGCCACCGGCTTCCCACCGGACGGCGGGGCAGGCCCGCCGACCGACCACTGCGTCAGCCGTCCGAGGCGACCCCTTCCGGCTGGCCCACCACGACGAAATGCAGCGCCTCGGGCTTCAGGAGGCTCTGCGCCACGCGCTTCACATCCTCGAGCGTCACCGCCTCGATCTTCTCATTGCGCGTCACCGGATAGTCGATGGGCAGCCCCTCCATCTGCATCCCCACGAGGATGCTCGCGATGGGGCCGTTGCCGTCGAAGCGCAGCGGATAGGAGCCGGTGAGGTAGGTCTTCGTCGCCTCCAGCTCCTCGGCCGTCACGCCTTCGGCCGCGGTCCGCCGCCATTCCTCGCGCACGAGGTCGATGGCCTGCCCCACCGTCGCATTGGAACTGGCGAAAGCGCCCATCATCGTCTCGGCATGATCCATCGGCAGCAGATAGGAGCCGATGCCGTAGGTGAGCCCCCGCTTCTCGCGCACCTCGGTCATGAGCCGCGAGCCGAACCGGCCGCCGCCGAGGATCTCGTTCAGCACATAGGCCGGGAAGAAGTCGGGGTCGTCGCGCTCGATGCCCGTCTGGCCGAAGCGCACCGAGGCCTGCGGGGTCGGGAAATCCACCACCGTCACGCCGCCGTCGAGCTTCCAGTCCGCCCGCGGCGGCATGGGCGCGCCTTCGGCGGGCAGGTCGCCCAGCAGCCGGTCGAGGAGCAGGCCGAGGCTCTCGGCGTCGATGTCGCCCGCCGCCGCCACATAGATCCGGTCGCGGGCGAGCGCCGCGCGATGCGCCGCGACCACCTGCTCGCGGGAGAGGCCCTGCACGCTCTCGGGCGTACCCGAGCCGTCGCTGCCATAGGGATGGTCGCCGAAGGCCTGCGCATCGAACACCTGCCCCGAGATGTGGTTCGGGTCCTTGGCGTCGGAGGCGAGGCCCGACAGCACCTGTCCGCGCACCCGGTCGATGGCGTCGGCATCGAAGCGCGGCTCGACCAGCGCGAGGCGCAGCAGATCCACCGCCTCGTCGCGGTTCTCGGTGAGGAACCGGGCCGAGACCGAAACCGCATCCGTCGAGGGCCGGAAGGAGAAGTTCGCGGCGAGGCCATCGCGGGCCCGGGCAAAGCCCTGCGCATCAAGATCGCCCGCGCCTTCCTCGAGCAGGCCGGTCATCAGGTTGACCGCCCCCCGCGCGCCCTCGGCATCGAGCGAGGTGCCGCCGCGAAATCGGATCTCGAGCGCCGTGAAGGGCAGTTCGTGCGACTCGACCAGCCAGGCGTGAATGCCGCCGGGCGAGGTCACGTCCTGGATCTGGACATCCGCCCGGACGGGCAGGGCGAACAGGATCAGCGCGGCAGCCAGGCGCAGCATCATTGGCTCTTCTCCTCGTCTTCCTGCATCAGCCAGCCGGTCACGGCGCGGCGGCGGTCGAACACTTCGCGCGCCGCGGCCATCACCTCGTCGGGCGTCACGGCCTGAAGCACTTCGGGCCAGGCCTGCACATCGGCCACCGTCAGCCCCGTCGTGAGGGCGGCACCGTAGCGGCGGGCGAGCCCGTCCACATTGTCGCGCGAGTAGATGTCCTGCGCGCCGAGCTGGGTCTTGATCCGCTCGAAATCCTCGGCGTCGGGGCCTTCCTTCAGGAAGCGCGCGACGACGGCATCCATCGCATCCTCGGCCTCCTGCAGCGAGACGCCCGCGGCCGGCACGACCGCGAGGCCGAAGGTGCCCGAATCGAGCCCGCCCCCGTCGTAATAGGCCTGCGCCCAGACCGCCTTGGGCTCGGGCCCGAACTGCAACTCGCGCGACAGAAGCGAGGTGGTGGGGCTGCCGCCCAGAAGCTCGGCGAGGATCGTGAGCGCCGCGGCCTTCTCCTGCGCGCCGGTCTCGCGCGTGGCGGCGAGATAGCTGCGCGAGACATAGGGCTGCGCCACCCGCGGATCCGAGAAGGTCAGCCGGCGCTCGGCGAGCTGCGGCGGCTCCTGCGGGCGCAGCCGCTCGGGCAGGTTCGGCGTGGGTTCGAGCGCGCCGTAATGCTCTTCGGCCATGCGGCGCACCTCGGCCGGATCGACATCGCCCGCCACCACGAGGATCGCATTGTTGGGCGCGTAATAGGTCCGGTAGAAGCTGAAGGCATCCTCGCGGCCCAACTGCTCGATCTCGTGCCGCCAGCCGATGATCGGAATGCCGTAGGGATGGTTCAGGTAGGCCGCGGCGCGGCTCTGCTCGGAAAAGACCGCGCCCGGATCGCTGTCGGTGCGCTGGCTGCGCTCTTCCAGCACCACCTGACGTTCGGTGCGCACATCCTCTTCCGTCATCTGGAGGTCCCGCATCCGGTCGGCCTCCATCTTCATCATCAGGTCGAGCCGATCAGCGGCAACCCGTTGAAAGTAGGCGGTGTAGTCCCACGAGGTGAAGGCGTTGTCGTCGCCCCCCTGCGCCTCGACCGTGGCCGAGAATTCGCCCGCCGACATCTCGTCGGTGCCCTTGAACATCAGATGCTCGAGGAAATGCGCGATGCCCGAATGGCCGGGCGGCTCGTCGGCGGCGCCCACGCGATACCAGACCATGTGGGTGACGACGGGGGCGCGGTGATCCTCGATCACCACCACCTCGAGCCCGTTCGGCAGGCGGAAGTCGCTCACCGTCTCGGCCAGGGCCGGAAGCGCGAGCATGAGCCCGGTTGCGGCCGAGAGGGCCAGTCGGCGCAGCATCATCTTGTCCTTCCAAAAGATGGATCTGCGCGAAAGCTACCGTCGGACCGCGGCGCCGCAAGTCCCCCTACGGGCTTGTGATCTATTCGCTGCCGCCCGCCGGGGGGGCGGAGGGATTGCGGGCACCCGCCGCGCGCCAGCGCGCAAGCTCGGCCTGCTGGTCGAGAGCCATCGGCCGGTAGGCCTTGAAATAGACGTTCACGTTGAACACCCGCTCGAGGAGGCGCCCGTCGTGGTCGCGCCGCCAGGCATAATCCTCGGTGGCCAGCGTCGGGCGGATGCCTGCATCGCGGCCGAACCGGGCCGCATGGGAAACGACCGACGCGTCGGCGGCAGGGATCGTCCCGGACCGGGCCGGGTTGCCGCCCAGGGCCGCCACCGCGTCGCCCAGCGGATTCGGATCGGCGAGGTTCGCGCCGCCCGGCGTCGGCGCCGGCAGGGCCGCGATCGTCTCGGGAATCTCCAGCGGCTTCACCGGCATGATGCCGAATTCGTCCGGCCCGGGTCCGGTGGAACGCAGGTTCATCAGCTGCGGCTCGCCTCCGCCACAGCCGGCCAGCAGGAGCATCGCCAGTGCCGCACCCGCCCCTGCGCCTCGAGCTGCCCGCATCCCTCGTCTCCTTGCTGCCTCGTGCCCGTCTTTAGCGCAAAGGTTCCAAGCCGTCACGGGGTCTTTCCACCGCCGGGCCGCCCCGAGCCGTTGGCCTTGCGCTCCGCAGGCTTGCGCTTCGGCGTGCTCTTGAGCTTCTCGGGCTCGGGCTTCGTCTCGCGCGTGAAGAGCACGAGGCCGAAGGCGCCCGCGAAGATCGCGATGTCCGCCACGTTGAAGGCATAGGGATTCTCGATGCCGCAGCAGGACATGTTGAGGAAGTCCGCCACCGCCCCGTAGAGCACCCGGTCCACCACGTTGCCCAGTGCCCCGCCGATCAGGAGCCCGCCCGAGATCCGCGCGAGCCGCGTGGGCGTGCTGCGCCAGACCCAGCGCCAGACCCAGGCCGAGATGGCGAGCGAGACGATCACGAGGCCCCAGCGCACGATCTCCTGATCGGAGGAGCCGATGCCGAAGTTGATGCCCCGGTTCCAGGCCATGCGGAAGGTGAGCCACGGCGCAACGAGGTCGATCGCGCCCCGATTGGCGAGATCCAGTCCCCAGACGACGAGCCATTTCGTCAGCTGGTCGAGGACGAAGACGCCGAAGGCCGTGAGCGCCGCGAGCCGCATGTCAGTGCCGGAAGTGACGCTGGCCGGTGAAGACCATGGCGAGCCCCGCCTCGTCGGCCGCCGCGATCACCTCGTCGTCGCGCATCGAGCCGCCGGGCTGGATGATCGCGGTGGCGCCCGCCTCGGCCGCGGCGAGCAGGCCGTCGGCGAAGGGGAAGAAGGCGTCGGAGGCCACGACGGACCCTTGCGTCAGCGGCTGGGCCAGACCCAGCGCCTGCGCCATGTCCTGCGACTTGCGCGCAGCGATCCGGGTCGAGTCGACGCGGCTCATCTGCCCCGCCCCCACGCCCACGGTGGCCCCGTCCTTCACATAGACGATGGCGTTCGATTTCACATGCTTGGCCACGGTCCAGGCAAAGAGGAGGTCGGCGAGTTCCGCGTCCGAGGGCGCGCGCTTCGTCACCACCTTCAGGTCGAGCGCATCGACATGGCCCGCGTCGCGGTCCTGCACGAGGAAGCCGCCCGCCACCTGCTTGAAGGCGAGCCCCGGCGCCAGCGGATCGGGCAGCGCCTCGGTCGTCAGCAGCCGGAGGTTCTTCTTGGCGGCGAAGATCGCGCGGGCTTCCTCGTCGGCGCCGGGGGCGATCACCACCTCGGTGAAGATCTCGGTGATCTTTTCGGCCGTGGCCGCATCGAGCGGCTGGTTCAGCGCGATGATGCCGCCGAAGGCCGAGACGCGGTCGCAGTCGAAGGCGCGGGCATAGGCTTCGGCCAGTGTCGCGCCCCGGGCCACGCCGCAGGGGTTGGCGTGCTTGACGATGACGCAGGCCGGGCCCTCGGCCGGGTCGAACTCGGCCACCAGCTCGAAGGCCGCGTCGGTGTCGTTGATGTTGTTGTAGGAAAGCTCCTTGCCCTGCCACTGTTTCGCGGTGGCGACGCCCGGACGGGCCGAGCCGTCGGTGTAGAAGGCGGCCTTCTGGTGCGGGTTCTCGCCGTAGCGCATGGTCTGGGCGAGCGTGCCCGCGAAGGAGCGGCGGCGCGGCGCCTCGGCCTTCAGCGCGCCCGCCATCCAGGTCGAGACGGCCGTGTCGTAGGCCGCGGTGCGCGCATAGGCGGTCAGCGCGAGTTTCTGGCGGAAGGAGAGCCTCGTGGCGCCGTCATGGGCGCGCAGCTCGTCGAGCAGCGCCTTGTAGTCGGCCGTGTCGGTCACGACGTTCACGAAACGGTGGTTCTTGGCCGCGGCCCGGATCATGGCCGGCCCGCCGATGTCGATGTTCTCGATGCAGTCGTCGTAGGAGGCGCCCCGCGCGACGGCCGCTTCGAACGGATAGAGGTTCACCACCAGGAGGTCGATCGGCTCGATCCCGTGGGCGGCCATCGCCACCAGATGCTCGTCGTCGTCGCGCAGCGCCAGAAGCCCGCCGTGGACCATCGGATGCAGGGTCTTGACCCGGCCGTCCATCATCTCGGGAAAGCCCGTGACCTCGGCGACGTCCCGCACCTTCAGCCCCGCCGCCCGCAGCGCGGCCGCCGTGCCGCCGGTCGAGATCAGCTCCACCTCCAGATCTGCCAGGGCACGGGCGAGGTCGAGGAGACCCGACTTGTCGGAAACCGACAGAAGGGCGCGGCCAACGGGAACGAGGTTCGTCATCTGAGTGCCTCCAGGTCAATGCCAGGTCTGGGCCGGGTCACGGTCGATCGGGCGGGTCGGGCAGATCGGGCCGGTCCAGGTCACGAATGGCCAGCGGAGTATCCTCTGTCTTCGCGAAGGTCCAGCCGATCCGGGCTTCGGAACTCACAAGAACCCCATGCAGCACGATCTGTTTCGTCGCCCGCGGCAACAGATGGGTGCGGTCGAGATAGACCGAGGGATCGAGCGTCAGGCGCGCCTCGCCCTCGAACTGGAAGCTCCAGCCCTCGCCGCTGGCGAGCCTGAGACCCACGCAGAGCCCTCCGCCCTCGACCGTGGGCCGCACGTCGGGATGGAGGTGAAAGCGCAGCGCGAAGCGCACGCCCTGCCCTCCGGCGCTCTTCAGCACGGTCTCGAGCCGTTTCTTCTCGGCCGCGGTCAGTGCGGCCAGCGTATCCGCGCCCGAGAGGCTGCGTCCGTCCGGCGCCAGCAGAAGCTCGCGCCGGTGGGTCAGCCCGTGCGTCTCGGCCCAGCCGGCATGGACGAGGCCGAGCTGCGCGCCCGCCGCGCTGCGCTGGCGGTGTGCGGAAAGGACGCGGGCGCGCTCGGTCATCTCCTCGCCCGACCGGCCGAGCCGCGAGGAGGAAAATCCCTCGATGGCGAGCGTCGAATGCGAGGGAGTCGCGCGCCCGGCCCGGTGCCATTCCGCCCCCCAGGCGCGGCCCGAACCGCAGGAGATGATGACGGGCCTGCGCCCCGAACTCATCTCGAAGCCGAGCGTCGAGGCATGGCCGTGCGGACCCGCGGGCGGATCGGCGGCATCGACGATCACGCTCGTCCGGCCCACCGACAGGCGCAGATAGCCCATGGCGGCGCCCTCGGTCCGCAGCGGCGGCGCGGTGGCGGCCGCGAGGGCGCGCTCCACCCGTTCGGCCACGGTCCGGCCGCCGCCGTGGAAGCGGGCCAGCCCGCCGTCGGAATGGCGCAGCGTCCGCAGCACGGGCGCGATCCGGCGCAGGGCAGCGCGGTGCGGCTCGGCCACGGGGCGGCCCGCGGCCGTCAGGGCGGCCTCGGCCTCGGCCAGCAGCGCAAAAAGCAGGGCCAGATCCTCGGGGCTGCGCGAGGCGATGGCGCCATGGGCATCGACCTGCGCCTCGGCCTCGCGGCCCAATGCGGTGGCGGCGGCGCCGACATGGCGCTCCATCCCCTCGAGCGCGAGGCCCGCGCGCAGGATGGCCGCAAGCGCCTCGATCCGGGCCGGGCCGCGCGCCGTCGTCCAGCGGCGGTCGAGAAAGCGCAGCGTCTGCGAGGCGGCGCGGGCGAGCGTCGCCTGATCGCGGCCCTGCGCCTCGGTCAGCAAGGCCGCATGGCTCATCCAGCGGCCGAGACGGCGCGCCGCGAGCGCAGGCGTCCAGCCGGGTCCGCGGCCCCGGCCGAAGCGGGCGATCCAGCGGAAGGTCCAGTCCCGCGCCAGCGCCCGTGCGGGCCGGTCTCCCAGCCCCGCCAGATCGTCGAGCCAGGCAAAGCCGTGGGCCTCGGCCGTCTGCCCGAGCCCGGCCCCCGGCACCTCCCAGGGGGCTGCGCCCGGTGCCTGCACCAGACGCCCCTCGACGAGGAAGCTGCCGGCCAGCAGCCAGCGTCCGCGCTCGGGCAGGCCGAGCGAGGCCGGTTCGGGGATCGTGGCGAAGCGGCGGGCAGGCCGGTGCAGGAGCGCGCGCCGCGCGGCAAGCCGGTCGAGGAGCGCCACCCTGCCGTCAGACACGGCCAGTCCTCCGGGACGGAGCGACGCGCGGGCTCATGGTCTGCGCACCCGCGCCATGAAGAAGCCGTCCATGCCCCCCGCCTCGGCCCAGAGGTCGGGACGCAGCCGCAGCCCGCCCTCGGCGCCGATCCAGTCGGGCTCGACCCCCGGCAGGGTGGGCCGCTCGACCGTGAGCTCCGGATGGCGCTCGAGAAGCGCCGCGAGCTGCGCCTCGCCCTCTTCCTCGAGGAGCGAGCAGGTGCAGAAGACGAGCCGCCCGCCGGGCGCGAGCAGGCCCAGCGCGTGGTCGAGCATCGCCGCCTGCAGCGCGACGAGGCTAGGAAGCTCGCTGCCGTCCTTCACGAAGGGCAGATCGGGATGGCGGCGGATGGTGCCCGTGGCCGAACAGGGCGCATCGAGCAGGATCGCCTCGAAGGGCCCGCCCTGCCAGGTCAGGAGATCGGCCGCCACCACCTCGGCCTGCAGGCCCGTCCGCGCGAGATTCTCTCGGAGCCGCCCGAGGCGGGCCTCGGAAATGTCGAGCGCCGTGACGCGCGCGCCCGCCGCGGCGAGCTGGAGCGTCTTGCCGCCCGGCGCCGCGCAGAGATCGGCCACGGCCTCGCCCGGCTGCGGATCGAGGAGCTTCACCGCGAGGGCCGCCGCCGCATCCTGCACCCACCACTGGCCCGCCTCATAGCCGGGCAGTGCCGAGACCTGTCCCGGCGCGCGCAGACGGAAGCTGCCGGTGGGCAGCGGCTCGCCCGGGGCGGAGAGGCCCGGCCGCGCCGTCAGGTCGAGCGGCGGCGGCGCGGCCTGCACCGCCTCGATGGCGGTGACCACGGCCCGGCCCCAGCGGCGCACGAGCGGCTGGCGCAGCCACATCGGCAGATGCTGTGCGGGCAGGCCTGCGAAGGAGGCGGGCGCGATCCGGCGCAGGACCGCATTGACCAGCCCCGCCAGATGCTGCGTGCGCCGTCCGCGCCGCGCGAGATCCACGGCCGAACTCACCACGCCGTGCGGCGCGGCGCCGTCGGCGGCCATCTCGACCGTGGCGAGCCGCAGGATGTTGCGCACCGTGAGCGGGGGCGCCTTGCGCAGATGCGGCGCGAGCAGCCGGTCGGCCGGGCCCAGATGGCGCAGGACCGAGGAGGCGAGCCGCTGCGCCCGCGCCCGCTCGGCCGGAGCCGCCGCCGCGGGCAGATCCGCCAGCGCCTGCGACAGGAGCTTGCCCTCGCCCAGCACGGCATCGAGCAGAGTCACCGCCATGCCCCGCGCCTCGTCCGCCATGCCGCCTCCTTGTTCCGCCCTTCCCCGGCGGTATATCATGGAGAAAGCCCTTACAAGGAATGCGCGACATGACCGAAGAGACCCGGAAGGATCTTCCGCCCGAGGCGCTGCGCGCGCTGGCTGAGGCAGAGGAGCGGCGCCGGCGGGCGAAGGCGCTGGACCTGCCGAAGGAGATCGGCGGACGCAACGGGCCGGAGCCGGTGCGATTCGGGGACTGGGAGAAGAAGGGGATCGCGATCGACTTCTGAGAGCGGGCTCTCTCACCGGCCATGGGACGTGGGGGCGGGAGGCCGGGGCTCTGCCCCGGACCCCGGGATATTTGGGCCAGAATGAAAGGGCCGCGGGGCGGGGCCGCGCGCGCCATCCGGGGGCTCCGGCATCCGGGGCGGGCGGGACGCCTGGTTCCTGGAGGCCCGGTTGTGCCGAGCCTGCGGGAGCCCGCCCAGATCGCTGCGGGCTCTCAGAGCCCGAGCACGTCCATCATGTCATACTGGCCGGGTCGCCTGTCCTGGCCCCAGAGCGCGGCCTTCAGCGCGCCGCGGGCGAAGATCGCGCGGTCGGTGGCGACATGGCGCAGGGTGATGCGCTCGCCCGCCGCGGCAAAGATCACGTCGTGCTCGCCCACGATGTCGCCGCCCCGGATGGCCGAGAAGCCGATGCTGCCCGGAGCGCGCGGGCCGGTGATGCCGTCGCGTCCCGACACGCGGGCCTGCGCGAGATCGACGCCGCGTCCGCGCGCGGCAGCCTCGCCCAGCATGAGCGCGGTGCCGGAGGGCGCATCCACCTTCATGCGGTGGTGGGCCTCGACCACCTCGATGTCCCAGTCTTCGTCGAGCGCCTCGGCCACCTTCTGCGTGAGCCGCGTGAGCAGATTGACCCCGAGGCTCATGTTGCCCGCCCGCACGATGACGGCGTGATGCGCGGCCCAGGCGAGCCTTTCCAGATGGGCCGGCTCGAGCCCGGTGGTGCCGATCACATGCACCGCCCGCGCCTGAGCGGCCAGCTCGGCGAACTGCACCGTGGCCTCGGGCGCGGTGAAGTCGATGACCGCCTGCGCCTGCGCGAAGGCCGCGAGCGGATCGTCGGTCACGGTGACGCCGACGGCGGCGCCTCCCATGGCCGCGCCCGCGTCGCGCCCGACCCAGTCGCTGCCCGGCCTTTCGACCGCCCCCACGAGCCGCGCCTTGCCGGAGGCGAGCACCGTCTTCATCAGCATCTGCCCCATCCGGCCCGAGGCCCCGGTGACGACGATACCCGGCAGATCCGACATGACGCGCTCCTTCGCTTTTGCGCCTTCCTAGCCAGTTGGCGGCCGCCTGCAAAGAGCCGGTCGCCATGCGAGAAGGGTGGGCAGAGGAACCGGGCACCGCCCGCGTCCCTGCACGCCCCTCCGCATGGGCCCGGCGCCGCCGGGCCGCGGTCGGCGCCCCGGCGATCGCCCCCTCCTGCGCGGCAGCCTGCGGCGCGGGCGCCGGCGGGCGTTGCGGGGCCGCACGAAAGGCCCTACATGGGCCCCATGGCACACAGATCCCACACCGGCACCGGCCCCTCGCAACGCCAGCTTCGCGTCGGCGAACTCATCCGCCGCACTCTGGCGGATGTGCTGAACCGGGGCGAGATCCACGACCCCGAGCTCAACCGCCTGTCCATCACGGTGGGCGAGGTGCGCTGCTCGCCGGATCTGAAGGTGGCGACCGTCCATGTCATGCCGCTGGGCGGCAAGGATGTGGAGGAGGCGATCTCGCTTCTGTCCAAGCACCGGGGCGAGCTGCGCCACCACATCACCCGGCAGATGACGCTGAAATACGCGCCCGACCTGCGCTTCCGCCCGGACGAGACCTTCGACCGGCTGGACGAGACGCGGCGGCTGTTCTCGGACAAGACGGTGATGCGCGACATCCGCGGCGGCGGAGAGGCGGATGAGGACTAGGCTCCTGGCCATCCTGCTCGCGGTCTGGCCCGCGGCTTGCGCGACGGCCGAACCCGCCTGCCGCGATCTCACCTTCGAGGACACGCGCTACAGCCTCTGCGAGGCGCAGGCGGGCGACGACATCCGCATCTTCCAGACTGCGCCGGACGGCAGGCCCTACGGCAGTTTCGAACGCATCAACAGCGCGCTGGAGGGCGAGGGACGCCAGCTCGCCTTCGCGATGAACGCGGGGATGTATCATGCCGACCGCCGCCCCGTGGGGCTGCTGATCGAGGAGGAGGTCGAGCGCGCGCCCCTCGTGACCTCGGCCGGGCCCGGCAATTTCGGACTGCTGCCGAACGGGGTCTTCTGCGTGGGCGACGGCTTCCGCGTGATCGAATCGCGCGCCTTTGCCGCCGAACGTCCCACCTGCCGCCATGCGAGCCAGTCGGGACCGATGCTGGTGATCGGGGGCGAGCTTCATCCGCGTTTCCTCGTGGACAGCGACTCGCGCTACATCCGCAACGGGGTGGGCGTCAGCGCCGACGGCCGCCGCGCGGTCTTCGCCATCTCGAACCGCCCCGTCACCTTCCACGAATTCGGCCGTCTCTTCCGCGACGAGCTCGGCCTGCCCGAGGCGCTCTATTTCGACGGTTCGATCTCGCGGCTCTACGACCGCGGCGCGCGCCGGTCCGACTGGGGCACGCCGATGGGGCCGATCGTGGGTCTCGTGGTTCCGAAGCCCTGAGACCGGGCGCCGTTGACGCGCCGGGCGCGAGCGGCTAGCAGGCGGCCTTCTTTCTGGAGGGACGAGCATGGGACGGACGCGCAAGGGCCGGGCGATCTCGGGCTGGCTGGTGGTGGACAAGCCTGCGGGCATGACCTCGACCGCGGTCGTGAACAAGGTGCGCTGGGCGCTCGAGGCGCAGAAGGCGGGCCATGCGGGCACGCTCGACCCCGATGCGACGGGCGTTCTGGCCGTAGCCCTGGGCGAGGCCACGAAGACCGTGCCCTACATCACCGATGCGCTGAAATGCTACCGCTTCATGGTGCGGCTGGGCCTGTCCACCCGCACCGACGACGCGAGCGGCGAGGTGATCGCCACCTCCGAGGCGCGCCCGACGGATGCGGAGATCGAGGCAGCGCTGGCGGCCTTCCGGGGCGAGATCCAGCAGGTGCCGCCGCAGTTCTCGGCGGTGAAGGTCGAGGGCGAGCGCGCCTATGATCTCGCCCGGGACGGCGAGCGGCTGGATCTGGCGGCCCGTCCGCTCTGGGTCGAAAGCCTCGAAATCCTTTCGCGGCCCGACGCGGACCATGTCGAGCTGGAGATGGTCTGCGGCAAGGGCGGCTATGTCCGCTCCATCGCGCGCGATCTCGGCGAGGCGCTCGGCTGCCACGGCCATGTCGCCTGGCTGCGCCGCACCTGGTCGGGGCCGTTCGAGGCCGAGGACGGGATCTCGGTCGCGACCATCGACGAGCTCGCGCGGAGCGAGGCGCTGCTTTCCCATGTGCTGCCGCTGGCGAAGGGCCTCGCGGATCTGCCCGAACTGCCGGCCACGCCCGAGGGGGCCGCGCGGCTCCGGTGCGGCAATCCCGGCATGGTCATCGCCTCGGATGTCGAGTTCGGCGAGGAAGCCTGGGCGAGTTTCCAGGGCCAGCCCGTCGCGGTGGGCATCTACAAGTCGGGCGAGCTGCATCCGAGCCGGGTGTTCAACCTCTGATCCGGCGGCGCGGGGCCCTGCGCCCGGCCCTTGCGCAAGCTGCCGGAACGGGGCGCAGAATCGGCCATCCCCCCGGATGCTCCTTCCGCTGCGGCAGGTGACACCGTTCCGGGTGCGGCCCCTTGCCGGGGACAGCGCTCCAAGCCTCTCGCGAAAAAGGGGAAACACACCGCGCCGGAACGGGTTAAGCTCGGGCAAAGGGAATGACAGGAGACGCATCATGGATGCTCAGAAGATCCGGACGACCGAGGGCCGCGGCAGGCTCTACGACAGCGTGCTCGACACGGTGGGCAACACGCCCGTCATCCGCATCAACAACCTCTCGCCCGAAGGCGTGACGATCTACGTCAAGGCCGAGTTCTTCAATCCGGCGGCCTCGGTCAAGGACCGGCTCGCGCTGAACATCATTGAGGCGGCGGAACGGTCGGGCAAGCTCAAGCCCGGCATGACCGTCGTCGAGGCGACCTCGGGCAATACCGGCATCGGACTCGCCATGGTCTGCGCCCAGAAGGGCTATCCGCTGGTCATCACCATGTCCGAAGCCTTCTCGGTCGAGCGGCGGCGGCTGATGCGGCTTCTGGGCGCGAAGGTCGTCCTGACCCCGCGCGGCGGCAAGGGCTTCGGCATGTATCGCAAGGCGCAGGAGCTGGCCGAGGCGAACGGCTGGTTCCTCGCGAGCCAGTTTGAGACCGACGCCAATGCCGACATCCACGAGGCCACCACCGCGCGCGAGATCGTGGCGGATTTCGCGGGCGAGCGGCTCGACTGGTTCGTGACCGGCTACGGCACCGGGGGCACGGTCACCGGCGTCGCGCGGGTGCTGCGCCGCGAGCGACCGGAGGTGAAGATCGTGCTCTCCGAGCCTGCGAATGCGCAACTCGTGGCCTCGGGCGTGCCGCAGGACCGCAACGCCGACGGCACTGCGGCCTCGGGCCACCCGGCCTTCGAGGCGCATCCGATCCAGGGCTGGACGCCCGACTTCATCCCGAAGGTGCTGCAGGAGGGGCTCGACGCCGGGGCCTATGACGAGCTGATCCCGGTTGCGGGCGAGGACGGGATGAAATGGGCGCGCGAGCTGGCGGCCAAAGAGGGCATCCTCACCGGCGTCTCGGGCGGTTCCACCTTCGCGGTGGCGCGGCAGGTGGCCGAACGGGCGCCGAAGGGCTCGGTGATCCTCGCGATGCTGCCCGACACGGGCGAGCGCTACATGTCGACCCCGCTCTTCCAGGCGATCGGCGAGGACATGAACGAGGAGGAGAAGGCCCTTTCGGCCTCGACGCCGAGCTTCCAGCTCTGAGTCTCGCTGAGGCCGGGCGCTTCGCCGGGCACGCTCCGGCCTCGGCTGACGCGGTGCGCAAGGGGCCGCGCCGTCATCCCGTCCCGGAGGGAGGAGCTGCGCGAGGGGGCATCGAACCCCCTCGCGCAGCCCTGCCGGGGACAATGGACAGCCCGGCACCCAAACGGAGCCGGGGAACAGCTGTTTCGCCCCCGATGGGCTGAGACGGATTGCCTGCGTCGTGCCGCCCCCACGCGCCGCGGTCCTTCACGAGCCGCGCGAGCGCCGCTCTCCGGAACAAGGCCAGCCAGCGTGGAAGCGCAGGCGCCCCTGGCCGGGATCCGCTTCGGCCGGGCAGGCGCGGCCCTTGCCTCTGCCGCCGGGGCTGCCTTAGGTGGGGGCCTCGAACCGGAGGCCAGATGATCACCCGCAGCTTCGTGAAGGGCGACGCGCCCTCGACGGCGGTCTATTCCGACTGCGAGCGCTACCGCTATCTCCTGACCCGGGTCTGGGATCCCGAGGGCACGAAGGCGCTGTTCGTCATGCTGAACCCGTCCACGGCCACGGAATTCCAGAACGACCCCACCGTCGAGCGCTGCGAGCGGCGGGCGCGCACCCTGGGCTTCGGCGCCTTCCGGGTCTGCAACATCTTCGCCTGGCGCGACACCGATCCGAAGAAGATGCGCGCCGCGCCCGATCCGGTGGGCAATCCCGAGAACGATGAGGCCATCGCCCATTCCGCGCCCTGGGCCGACCGGATCGTCTGCGCCTGGGGCGCGCATGGCGCCTTCCTCGACCGCGGGCGGCAGGTGGAGGCGCTGCTCCGGGCGACGGGGCTTCCGCTCCACCATCTCGGGCTGAACCGCGACGGCCAGCCGAAACATCCGCTCTACATCGGCTACGACCAGCAGCCGATTCTCTGGGACGCCTGAAGCGAGGAACCGGGACCGGACGCTCGCCCTTCCCGGCCGTGGAAAGGCTCGCGATCAACCGCAGCGCGACCACCCCGGCACCGGCCGATGGCCGCCCGGACGGGGGCTTGCGGGAAAAGCCGCTTTCCTTTCAGGCGTTTTTCCCGTATAGGCGCGCATCCGCCCTTGCCGGGCGGAAGCCAAGGGCCTTGCTGGACGACATCCCGGCTCGTGCCGTCACCTGCAGATATGGAGTATCCGATGTCGATCACCGTCGAAGAAAAAGCCCGCCTCATCAAGGAATATGCCACCAAGGAAGGCGACACCGGCTCGCCGGAAGTCCAGGTGGCCGTGCTCAGCTCGCGCATCGCGACGCTGACCGAGCACTTCAAGGCCCACAAGAAAGACAACCACTCGCGCCGGGGCCTGCTGATGATGGTGGCGCAGCGCCGCAAGCTGCTCGACTACCTCAAGAAGAAGGACGAAGGCCGGTACACCGCGCTCATCGCGCGTCTGGGCCTCCGCCGCTGACCTTGAAGCGCGCCCTGCGGGGCGCGTTTTCCTATTCCGGACGCGGGGACGTTCCCCGCGGATGACGGCCTCCCCGACGGGCTCCGCGGGACAGGCCACGGCATAAGACAGGAGCCACGGGCATGCGGCCCGTACGCAACAGGCCGGGCGGAGGGTCCCCCGGTCAGGACAGGATAAGAGATGTTCAACGTTACAAAGAAATCGATCGAATGGGGCGGCGAGACGCTGACCCTCGAGACCGGCAAGGTCGCCCGTCAGGCGGATGGCTCGGTCATCGCCACGCTGGGCGAGACCTCGGTCATGGCCAACGTGACCTTCGCGAAAGCCGCGAAGCCGGGCCAGGACTTCTTCCCGCTCACGGTTCACTATCAGGAACGCTACTATGCCGCGGGCAAGGTGCCCGGCGGCTTCTTCAAGCGCGAGGCGCGCCCCTCCGAGAAGGAGACGCTGACCTCCCGCCTGATCGACCGTCCGATCCGCCCGCTCTTCGTGGACGGCTTCAAGAACGAAGTGCTGCTGATCGTCACCGTTCTCAGCCATGACCTCGTGAACGAGCCCGATATCGTGGCGATGATCGCGGCCTCGGCGGCGCTGACCATCTCGGGCGTGCCCTTCATGGGCCCGATCGGGGCGGCGCGCGTGGGCTTCGCGGGCGGCGAGTATGTGCTGAACCCCGATGTCGACGACATGCAGAAGCTGCGCGAGAACCCCGAGCAGCGGCTGGATCTGGTCATCGCCGGCACCAAGGACGCGGTGATGATGGTGGAATCGGAAGCTTACGAGCTCTCCGAGGCCGAAATGCTGGGCGCCGTGAAGTTCGGCCATGAGGCGATGCAGCCGGTGATCGACATGATCATCGACTTCGCCGAGGAAGCCGCCCACGAGCCCTTCGACTTCTCGCCGCCGGACTATGCCGCGCTCTATGCCAAGGTGAAATCGCTGGGCGAGACGCAGATGCGCGCCGCCTTCGCGATCCGCGAGAAGCAGGACCGGGTGAATGCCATCGACGCGGCCCGCGCCGCGATCAAGGCGCAGCTCTCGGAAGCGGAACTGGCCGACGAGAACCTCGGCACCGCCTTCAAGAAGCTGGAAAGCTCGATCCTGCGCGGCGACATCATCAACGGGGGCGCGCGCATCGACGGCCGCGACACCAAGACCGTCCGTCCGATCATCTCGGAGACGAGCGTGCTGCCGCGCACCCATGGCTCGGCGCTCTTCACCCGCGGCGAGACGCAGGCGCTGGTCGTGACCACGCTCGGCACCGGCGAGGACGAGCAGATCATCGACGCGCTGCACGGCAACTCGCGCTCGAACTTCCTGCTGCACTACAACTTCCCGCCCTATTCGGTCGGCGAAGTGGGCCGCTTCGGGCCTCCGGGCCGTCGCGAGATCGGCCACGGCAAGCTCGCCTGGCGCGCGCTGCAGGCGGTGCTGCCGGCGGCGACCGACTTCCCCTACACCATCCGCGTGGTCTCCGAGATCACCGAATCGAACGGCTCCTCGTCCATGGCTTCGGTCTGCGGCGGGTCGCTGTCGATGATGGATGCGGGCGTGCCGCTGAAGGCGCCGGTCGCGGGCGTGGCCATGGGTCTCATCCTCGAGGATGATGGCAAATGGGCCGTGCTGACCGACATCCTCGGCGACGAGGATCACCTCGGCGACATGGACTTCAAGGTCGCCGGCACCGAGAACGGCATCACCTCGCTGCAGATGGACATCAAGGTCGCGGGCATCACGCCCGAGATCATGGAGCAGGCCCTCGCCCAGGCGAAGGACGGCCGGATGCACATCCTCGGCGAGATGTCGAAGGCGCTGTCGTCGGCCAATTCCTTCTCGGCCTATGCGCCGAAGATCGAGACGCTGACGATCCCGACCGACAAGATCCGCGAAGTGATCGGCTCGGGCGGCAAGGTGATCCGCGAGATCGTGGAAACCTCGGGCGCCAAGGTCGACATCAACGACGACGGCGTGATCAAGATCGCCTCGAACGATCAGGCTGCCATCAAGAAGGCCTACGACATGATCTGGTCGATCGTGGCGGAGCCGGAAGAGGGCCAGATCTACACCGGCAAGGTGGTGAAGCTCGTCGATTTCGGCGCCTTCGTGAACTTCTTCGGCAAGCGTGACGGCCTCGTGCACGTCTCGCAGATCGCCAACAAGCGCCTGACGCACCCCAACGAGGTGCTGAAGGAAGGCCAGGAAGTGAAGGTCAAGCTCCTCGGCTTCGACGAGCGCGGCAAGGTCCGTCTCGGCATGAAGATGGTCGATCAGGAAACCGGGCAGGAGATCCAGCCCGAGAAGAAAGAGAAGGAAGAGGCCGGCGAGGCCTGATCCTCTGCAGAACGAAGGCCGCCCCGGCTTCTGCGGGCGCCTTTCGGAATGATGCGCACGCCTGCCGACGGACGTCGGCAGGCGTGCTGCATTTTCGGGGTCGATGTGGAGCAAGTCCCGCTCCGGGAAACTTGTCCGGCTCGACAGCCCGGCGAGATGAACATCCCACTTGCCGCCACGGCTGGCGTTTCATCAAGCGCACATGCGGCTCCCGGACACGCCAGGGGGCCCTGTCGAAACACCCCGCCGCAAGGAGCGCGGCGGGACCGGAGCGCCGCTGAAATCCCGACAGGCGCGAAGCCTCTGCCGGGACCTTCTGCCTTCAGAGATATTCCAGATGCGCGGGGAGCAGCCCCCCGAGCTCGTCGGCAGTGATACCGAGAAACATCGCGCCGTTGCCGCCGCCGAGATCGAGAAAGCAGTCGCTGCCCAGATCCTCGATCCGCCCGGTCAGCTCTTCCACCGAAACCAGACCGTCCGCCCCGCCGATGCCGTTGATGTTGCGGGTGATCGTCAGCACGTCTTCGGACGAGAAATCCGCGATCGTGTCGATCCCGTGCGCGCTGCGCATCTGGAACGCGTCTGCGCCCGCTCCACCGGTCAGGAAATCGTCGCCCGCGCCGCCGTTCAGCACGTCGGCACCCTCGCCGCCATCGATCTGGTCACAGCCGCGGCCGCCGAGCATCGTGTCGTTGCCCTCGCCGCCGAAGATCACGTCGTCCCCCCGCCCGAGATCCTCGATGGCGGCCACGAAATCGTCGCCCGCTCCCAGATCGATCAGGTCGTCGCCACCGCCGCCGTCCACCCAGTCGTCGCCCTCGCCCGCCGTGATCTGGTCGTCGCCGTAGCCGCCGAACAGGACGTCGCGCGCCGCGCCCCCGTCCATGACGTCGTTGCCGTTGCCGCCGATCAGCCGGTCGCTCCCCTCTCCGCCGTCGAGCCGGTCGTCGCCGAGGCCCCCGTCGAGGCTGTCGTCCCCCTCGCCACCGGAGAGGACATCGGCGCCCGCATCGCCCATGAGCGTGTCCTGCCCCTCGCCGCCCTCCAGCTGGTCGTCGCCGTCCTGACCGCGGATGACGTCATCGCCCGCGTCGCCCGTCAGCGTGTCGTTCCCGAACGAAGCCTCGATCCGGTCGTTCCCGTCGCCGCCGTGCATCTCGTCGCCGGTGCCGATCTTCGCCGCGCGCCACGTCTCGAAGGAGAGGCCGCCCCGGTCAGGATCGGTCGACCAGCGGCTGTCCAGCAGGTCGTCTCCCGCCCCTCCGATCAAGAGGTTCGCACCGGTGCCGCCGTGCAGGCTGTCGTTCCCGGCGCCGCCCGCCAGAAGGTCGTTGCCCGTTCCGCCCGTCAGGATGTCCGCGCCGCCGCCGCCCCGCACGAGATCGTTGCCGCCGTTGCCGTAGAGCTGGTCATTGCCCCAGAGGCCGACGAGCACGTCCCCCTCCGGCCCCCCGGGCAGAGAGGAGCCGAAGGGAGACGCGATCAGGAGGTCGCGGCCGCAACTTCCCATCGCCAAGGCGCCCCACGGCGGCGCGATCAGGGCGGACTCGAACCGCAGGCCCGTTGCGAAGAAGGAGCCGAGCCAGCCCGGCGGTTCGGCCCAGGGTAAGGTGGTTGTCGTCACTGCCAGTTCCATGGAGCCTCCCGAAGCGTCCTTGGCGGCGCGGCCCCTGCCGCAACCCGCAGGCGACCATCAAGCGACGAGCCTGTTACGCAGGAGTTAAGGCTTCAATCTGAAGTGGTGGCAGTTTCGACAAAGCCTAAACAACCAAAGGCTGAGTTTAAGGCCCTGTTAACACCCTCGGAGCAGAGGTTTGCACACGCAGAAAGTGCGGGTTCAAGGAGAGGGGTTTCCATGGCCACAATACCGGGAGGCGCGTTCAGCGACTTCATCTTCGGCACCTCGGGCAACGATTATGTGTTGTCAGGAGCCGGCAACGACACCGTCTCGGGCGCCAGCGGCGACGATCTCATCCGCGGCGGACTGGGCGACGACCTGCTGAACGGCGGCAGCGGCGCCGACCGATTGTTCGGCGAGGAGGGCGACGACCAATTGCTCGGCGGCACCGGCGACGACATGCTCGACGGCGGCATCGGCAACGACACGCTCTCGGGCGGGGCGGGGCAGGATCTTCTGTTCGGCGGCGCCGGAGACGACCTTCTTGCAGGCGGCGCGGGCGACGACACGATGGAGGGGGGCAGCGGGAACGATGCCCTTCTGGGCGGGGCCGGCAACGACGCGCTGGACGGTGGCGAGGGAGACGACACGCTCTCGGGCGACGCGGGCGACGATCTGCTGTCGGGTGGCCTCGGCGACGACCGGCTCGACGGCGGGGACGGCAACGACGTACTGTCCGGCGGCGGGGGCGATGACCTGTTCCTGGGCGGGGCGGGTGACGACCAGATCGACGGCGGCGCCGGAGACGACGTGATCTACACCGGAGAGGGCAACGACCTCGTGACCTTCTCGGGCGGCGGAGACGTCATCATGGACTTCTCCGAAGGCGACATGCTGCAGATCTCGGGCAGCCTCGAGGGGGTGACCCTCGCTTCGGCCGAAGATGTAGCCGGCTATGCGCTCGATCTGGGCGACGCCGGTACGCTGATCGACTTCGGTCAGGGCGACAGCGTGCTGCTGCAGGGCGTCTCCTACGATGACGTGGCGGCCGACCCGTCGCGCTACTTCTCGATCGTCTGAGACCTGCCGGCCGGGCGCATCCGCGTGCCCGGCCCGCTTCCCGCGAACCGGACGGCTGCCATGAACATGAGACCTGACGCCTTCGGCGAGGCGCGCGCGCCGGCCATCGCGTGCCCTCCCCGTCCGCTGGATGAGTTGCGGATCGTGCCGCTCTCGACCGGCCTGGCCGCGATCTATCTGGATGCGCCCCCGGCTGGCGGGCGGCGCCCGCGGCTCGCAGTGACGCTCGATGGCCGTCCGGTGCCGTCGCCCTCGCTGTCTGCGGCCCTGCCGCTCGAACGCGGCGGTCTGCGCCATCTCGTTCTTTTTACGCAGGACATGCCGGAACTCCTTGCGCGCGACCTGCTCCTGACCCTCGACGGCGTGCCCCGGGCCGAGGCACGGTCCGAATGGCTTCAGCCCCCGCTCAGGCCCCTGCCCGCGCTGGTCGAGGGGCTGGCGGCAAGCGGCCGGACCCGATTCCTGAAGATGCTTCTCACCACCGCCGCCTCGCTGTTCTCGGGTCATGGCGCCGAGCTGGCGGCGCTGGCGCAGCGGATGCTCGACCTCTGCGCGGTGCCCGTGGCGCGGCCGCTCGGCGCCGCGGCCTTCGGGGCGGGCCATGCCATCCGAAGCCACGCCTGGGCCGAGCCGCCCGCGCCGGGGGCGCCGGTGGTGGCGCTCGGCCGGCAGATCGGGCGGCTGGCCGGTTGCGACGCACGGAGCGACGGGGGCCTGCTGCATCTCCACCTGCCGCCCGCCGCCCGCGCGGAAGGGGACCTTGTGATCTTCACCCCCGATCCGGTGCGGCTGCCGGCTCCCAACAAGGCTGCGGCGCCCATGACCGCGTGGCTCAACGGTCGAAGCCCCGCCATCCGCGCCTGGGCGCTCGGCCGTGTGCGCTCGGCCGCGGCGGGGGACCCGGCGGCGCAGGCGCTTCTGGCCGAGATGCAGCGCCCCGACCTGCCGGTGCGGCTGGCTGTCCGCTCCCTCTGCGTCGCCCCGGGCGGCCTGCTCTATGCCTTTCGGCTCGAGGATCCCGAGCGGCTGGTCCGCACCCTGCGGCTCGAAATTGCCGGCCGGCATCTCGATCTCGATCTGCACCGCGGCCCTGCTGGAACGGGCCTGTGCGCGGGCTTCGCGCCGCTCGAGGCGGAGGCGGCCCCCTGCCGCATCCAGATGGTGCTCGGCTCGGGACGGATCACGACCATGGCGACGGTGCAGCCCGCAGCCTTCGACGGCAGCGAACCGGACGGCTTCGCCGAGGTCTGGCAGGCCTGGCACCGCATCTCGGGCCCGCCGGAGGTCAACCCTGCGCGGGTGCTCGCCGCAATCCGCAGCGCCCGTGCTCCGCGCCGGATCCCGGTGCTGGTCCAGCGGTTCGGATCCCCCCGGACAGGTCGGATCGCCCTGATCGCCCCGGCGGGCGCCCATCCCGATCTGATCTCCGCCCGTGCCGCTGCGGTGGGGGCCGGCGGCTGGCAGGCCGAGATCCTCCTCACCCTTCCCGAAGGACCCGCGGCTGCCCGGATGCGCGACGCGGCGGCGGCGGCGGCGGCGCTCCACGACCTGCCGCACCGCCTCGTCCTGCACGATGCGCGGGCCCATCCGGCCGAGGTGCTGCGGGCGGCGGCGGCCCTGATCGAGGGGCCGCTCCTTCTCCTTGGGGCCACCGTCCTGCCGGCGACCCCGGGGTGGCTCGAAGACTGGCTCCGGCATCTGGAGGAGACGCCGGCCCTCGTCACCGCAGGGGCGGTTCTCGATCATGAAGGCGCCGTCTGGGAGGGACCCCTCGATCTCGGTGCGGAAGGGCTCCTGCGGCCCCTCGACGGGTTGCCCGCGCGACGTCTCGCCGGGACCTCCACCTCTTTCCCGTCGCCCGAGCTTGCGGGACTGTCCCGCGCGGGGGTGATGCGGCTTCTCGCTTCGGCCACGGGTCATGCTGACCTCGCCCCCGCCCTCGCCGAACTGGCCGCGGCGGATCGCGCCGCAGGCACAGCCTCGCCCTTCCGCGTGAGCCACCCCTTCCGCCGCTTCGGAGGCACCGCCCATCCCACGGGGTTCGCGGAAGCCCTGCGCGGCGAGGAGCTGCGGCGGCAGGCGCTCCCCGCGGCGGAGGGCCTCTGATGGCGCTCCGCATCCTGCAGATCGCGCACGATCATCCCGACTGGACGAGCGGCGGCACCGAGATCGTGGCGCATGACCTGCATCGCGCCCTGTCGCGCCGCGGCCTCGACTCGCGCTTCCTTGCGGCCGCGACCTCGCTTCAGCGGCCCGAGGCGATGGCGGGCAGCCTCGGCCATCTCGGCGAGGACATGGTGCTGCGCACCGGCGGCTACGACCGGTTCCTGATGAAGCGGCACGACGGGCTGCGCTGGCTGGAATCGGTCCGGCGCCTTCTGACCGATGCTGCGCCCGATGTGGTCCATCTGCACGGGCTCGACCGGATCGGGGCAGAGATCCTGCCGGCTCTTCGCCGCTTCGCCCCGGCGGCCCGCATCGTCATGACATTGCACGACTATCAGATCATCTGCCCGAACGAAGGGTTGCTGCTCACCCGCCCCGACGGATCCCGCTGCCGCGGCGCCCGGCCCGACAGCTGCCGCGCCTGTTTTCCGGAGCTCGGCGCCGACCGGCACGCCCTGCGCAAGACCTATCTCGCGACCCTGCTGCAGGGCGTGGACTGTTTCCTTGCCCCGAGCCGCTTCCTGAAGGACCGCTTCCTCGACTGGGGCCTGCCCGCGACGAAGCTGCAGCTCATGCCGAACGCGGTGGCTCCGCTCGCGCTGATGCAGGACAAGCCGCGGGTGCGACGGGACCGCTTCGCCTTCTTCGGCACGCTCGCCCTGCACAAGGGCGTGCTGACCCTGCTCGAGGCGGCGGCGCAGCTGAAGGCCGAGGGCGCGGAGCTGCGGCTCGCCTTCCACGGCGGCCTGCGCCATCCCGAGCCGGCCTTCCGCACGGCGTTCGAGACGGCGCTGGCGGCGGCACGCCCCCTCGCCCAGCACCCCGGTCCCTATGACCGGGCCGCGCTGGCCAGCCGGATGGCCGATGTGGATTGGGTCGTGGTGCCCTCGCTCTGGTGGGAGAATGCGCCGCTCGTGATCCTCGAGGCGCAGGCCGCGGGACGGCCGGTCATCGCCTCGGGCATCGGCGGCATGGCCGAGATGGTCAAGGACAGCGAGACCGGCCTCCTCGTTCCGCCCGGAGATGCCGCGGCCCTTGCCGAGGCGCTGCGCACGGCTGCGGGGGATGCCGATCTCTGGGCGCGGCTCGCGGCGGCGCAGCCCCGCACCAGCCACGAGCGCTTCGTGGACGCCCATCTCGATCTCTATCGGACCCTTCTGGAGGGGAGGCACGCGGCATGACCCCGGCAGACGGCTCTTTCCTTCTTCCCGGCTCCGCCACCGTGGCCGAGGTCCGGCTTTCGCTCGTCCTGCCCGGGGGGCGCAGTCTCCTTGGCCTGACCTCGACCGAGGATCTGCCGCGCGCAGGCCACGCACACTGGTCGGGCGGTCAAGCGGCCTGGCAGGCCGAGGTCTGGGCGCACCACGCAGGCTTCGCAGGCCTGGCCCTCGTGGAGGCCGCGCTGTGCGAGCGGGCCACCCTGCGCGGTGCCGACGGTCAGGCGGCGCGGATCGAGACGCCGCGCCGGATCGAGATCGCGCCGGAGGCGCTTGCGGAGTTCGTTCGGGAAGCGGGCCTCATGCCGCGGGAGGTGCTGGCCTTCCTCCTTCGGGCGCTGCTGGCCGATCCCGCCCTGCCACCCGCCGAGGCCCGCGCGCATCGGGCCTTCGCGGCCGGGTTCCTGCAGGCCGCCGCGCTGCCCGACGGCTTCATCGAGATCCTCGCCACGCCCGAGACCGACGGCCTCTTCGCGCAAGGCTGGGCGATGAGTCTCGGCACCGGACGCAGCCGGATCGCCAAGCTCGACGGAGACCTCTCCTTCTGCGAGGCCGAGATCGCAGCCTTCGCCCGGAACGACATCCTGCCGCCGGGCCAGGGGATCGCGCTCTACTGCCGCGACTGGCGCGGACAGGATCACGAGGCGGTACAGGCGCTGATCTTCGACACCGAAGGCGAGTTCCGGCGGCTCGAGCTGGTCCGCGGGTCGGTCCAGCATCTGAGCGGATCGGTGGCCTCCGCGCATGTGGCCCGGATGCTGCCGCGCCTGTCGGGGCCCGAGAGCTCGCGGCGCGCGCTGCGACGGATCTGCCGGCCGCGCTATCCGGGAAGCGATACGCTCTCGGCGACGACCCTGCCCATCGCTGCCGCCTTCGAGGCGATCTATCAGGCGCCCGATGGCGGGCTCCTCGCCATGGGCTGGCTGCTCGACCCCCTGTCCCGGGTCGAGCGGGTGATCCTGAAGAGCGACGCCAATCTCTACGCGCCGTTGCAGGATCGCTGGCATGCGATGCCCCGGCCCGACCTGCACGAGGGCTTCGCCCGCGATCCGCGCTTCGCGAACCTGCTCGACCCGCGCGACACGATGCACGGCTTCGTGGCCTACGCGCCCGCCTCCCGCGCCAAGGTCGAGGGAGCCGAGGTCTATCTCGAGCTCGTGCTCGACGACAATTCCTGCCTGTTTCGCCCCATCGCCATCACGCCGCTTGCCGGCCGCGAGCGGTTGCCTGCGCTGCTGGCCCCGATCTCACCCGAGGATCCGGCCCTGGGCCCGCTGGTCGAGCGGGTGCTGGCGCCGTTCCTCGCGGGTCTGCCCGCCACGCCGCCGCGCGCAATCGCCCGGCGCAGGGCGACGGTGCCCCTTGGGGCCGAGGCGCCGCCGCGCGACATCGCGGCCGTCATGCCGTTCCGGACCCTCGCCCAGCTTCAGCCCGTCTTCGCCCTCCTCTCCGGCACGCCCGAGGCCGCCGCTCTCGACCTGACGCTCGTCAGCACATCGCGGGCGGCGCAGGGGCTGGCCGAGCGGCTGGATGAGGCCTTCCGCTTCTACGGCCTCTCCGGCCGGCTTCTTCTGGTGCCCGAGAGCGAGAGCCTGCTGGCGCGGATGGAGAGCGGGATCGCCGTCAGCCGCGGCTCCCACCTCCTGCTGTGGGAGCCCTCGGCGCTGCCCTCCAGCAGCAACTGGCTGGCCCGGCTTCTCCGCGAGGCGCAATGGGCGCAGCCCCCGGGCCTCGTCTCGCCGCGCCTCGTCTATGAGGACGGCTCGATCTGCTTCGGCGGCGGAGAGGAGCACGGGGCGGGGGCGCAGACGATCTGCCCGCAGCTCGGCTATCCCGCGGCCTGGCTGGCACAGGGCCGCCCCCGCCGCACGGGCTTCGGGGCCGCCGAGATCGCGCTCGTCGGCCGCGCCGCGCTGGAGGCCGCGGGCGGACTGACCGGGCGGCTCTTCGGCGACCGGATGGCGCACCGGGATCTCGCCGACCGGCTCCATGCCACGGGGTCGGGCACCTGGTGCTCGGGCTCGGTCACCTTCTGGGCACTGCAGGAGCCTTCGGACAGGAACGATTCCTTCACCACCCTGATGGCAAAGGTGGATGGCGCGCTGATCGCCGCGCGCGCCAGGGAAAGGCTCGGCCCTTGAAAGCGCTCGTCCTGAGTCACGCCCACCCCGCCTTCTCGATCGGCGGCGCGCAGGTCGCCTCGCACAATCTCTTCACCGGGCTGAAGAGCCTGCCCGGATGGCAGGCGCATTACATGGCGGGCGTCGGTCCGCCGGTCGCGCGGCATGATGCGACGCCGCTCATGTCGCTCGGACAAGCCCCGGACGAGACGCTGTTCTGGACCGGCGACTACGACTGGTTTCATCTGGGCACGACCGATCTCGATGGGCTGATGCGCCATTTCGAGCGGTTCCTGTCCGACCTCAGGCCAGACGTCGTGAATTTTCACCATGTCATGGGCTTCGGCATCCAGGCCATCGCCTCGGTGCGCCGGGCGCTCGGCCCGGTGCCCATCGTGATGACCCTGCACGAATATCTGCCGATCTGCGCCCACCACGGCCAGATGATCAAGGCCCGCAGCCATTCGCTCTGCCTGCGCGCCTCGGCGTCGGACTGCGGCCTCTGCTTCCCGGAGCTGGGGGCCGCGGCCATGAAGCGGCGCGAGCTCTTCATCAAGAGCTTCTTCGACCGTGTCGATGCCTTCGTCAGCCCGAGCCGCTTCCTGCTGACGCGGTTCGAGGACTGGGGGCTGCCGCGGCAGAAACTGGTGATGATCGAGAACGGGCTCGAGGGCGGGCCCGTCGCCCCGCCCCGGCCGCTGGCGGAGGGAAGGCCACGCAACCGCTTCGCCTATTTCGGCCAGCTCAACCCGTTCAAGGGCATCAAGGTGCTGGTCGAGGCGGTGACCCGCATCCCCGACCGGATCTGGGGCGACGCGATCCTCTACATCTTCGGCGGCAATCTCGAGCACCAGCCCGAGGAGTTCCAGACCCAGGTGCGCAACCTCTTCCGCATGGCGGGGCGCCGCCTGCGCTTCATGGGCTCCTACAAGAGCGCAGACCTGCCCCATCTCATGCGCGAAGTGGACTGGACCATCGTGCCTTCGACCTGGTGGGAGAATGCGCCGGTCGTGATTCAGGAGGCGTTCCACCACGGGCGGCCGATCATCGCCTCCGACATCGGCGGCATGGCCGAGAAGGTGCGGGACGGGATCGACGGGCTGCATTTCCGCGTTTCGAACCCCGAAAGTCTGGCCGAGACGATGATGCGCGCCCTCCGGGACCCGGCTCTCTGGGACAGGCTGCGAGCGGGCATCGAGCCGCCGACCGATGCTGCAAGCGCCGCGCGCGAGCATGCCCGGCTGTTCGAGCGGCTGCTCACCCGGCAGGGGACGGCGGGCGCGAACCATGGCTGACCCCGCCGAACCGGCCGGCCTCTACCGGCTCATCCTGCGCGAGGCAGCTCTTGGGGCGGGGGCGGCAGCCTTTGTGGGCTTCTTCGTGAATCTCCTCCACCTCGCCTTGCCGCTCTATAATGCGCAGGTTTACGACCGGGTGATCGGCAGCGCCAATCTCGACACGCTGGTGGCCCTCACAGGGCTGGTCGCGATCCTGCTCGTCTTCGGCGCGGTCCTCGACGTGCTGCGGGCCCGGATCTTCGCGATCCTCGCGGCGCGGCTGGCCGGACAGCTCGGCCAGCCCGTCTTCGTGGCAGCCGTCGAGACCGCGCTCCGTGGCGGCCCCACCGCTGCGGCCGAGGGGATGCGCGCCGTGGCCGACCTCCGCAGCTTCCTCGCGGGCGGGGCCATCGCGCTGCCGATCGACCTGACCTTCACTCCGGTCCTCCTCTTGGTTCTCTTCGCCCTCGATCCGGCCTACGGCCTGATCGGTCTCGGCGGGGCCGCCGCTCTGGCCGGGACGGGCATCGTGACGGAGATCCTCGCCCGCCGCCCCGTGGCCAGCGCGCTCGCGGCGGGCGGCAGCGTGCAGGCCGAGACCGCGACCGCCCTGCGCAGCGCCGAAGTCATTGCGGCCATGGGAATGCTGCCAGACATCGCCCGGCGCTGGCGAAGGGCTCAGGCGCGGTCGCTCGCGGCCGCCGATCGCGGGCAGGCGCGGGCCAAGGCCCTGTCCTCGCTGGCGCGCTTCCTCCGCACCGCCATCCAGATCGCCGTGATCTGCACCGGCACGACCCTTGTCGTCGATCAGGCCGCCACCATCGGCACCATCGTGGCGGCGATGGCGATCATGTCCCGCCTGCTCCTGCCGTTCGAGCATCTGATCGACGGCTGGCGGCAATGGATGGATGCGGCCGAGGCGCACGGTCATCTGCGGCGCCTCCTGCGAGAAGGCGGCAGCCCCCGCTCGTCCCTGCCCGCGCCGGTCGGGCGCGCGCTGCTGGTGGCCGACCGCGTCACCTATATCCCTGCGGGCCAAGACCTGCCCCTTCTGCGCAACGTCTCGTTCCGCATCGAACCCGGCGAGCTCCTCGGCGTCATCGGCCCGTCGGGCGCAGGCAAATCGACGCTCGCGCGGCTGACGGTCGGTCTCTGGCCGCCCAGCGCCGGCGGTCTTTTCCTCGACGGACAAAGCACCTTTCTCCACGAACGGACGAGCTTCGGACGGGCGGTGGGCTATCTGCCGCAGGAGCCGCTTCTGCTCGACGGCAGCGTGCGCGACAACATCGCGCGCTTCCGGGACGCGCCGATGGACGAGGTGATCGCCGCCGCCCGGCAGGCCGGCGTGCACGAGCTGATCGGCCGCCTTCCGAGGGGCTACGGCACGCGGCTCGCCGATGCCGGCGCGCGGCTGAGCGGGGGACAGCGCCAGCGGATCGCGCTCGCCCGGGCCATCTTCGGCGACCCGCAGCTTCTCGTGCTCGATGAACCGAATGCCAGCCTCGATGCGGAAGGCGAGGCCGCGCTGGTCTCGGCCGTCGAGCAGGCGCGGGCGCGCGGCGCGGCGGTGCTCGTGGTGGCGCAGCGGATGTCGGTGCTGGCCAAGGCCGACCGGCTGCTCGTGCTACGCGAAGGGGCCGTGACCCATTACGGGCCTCGGGCAGAGGTGATGGCCGCCATCGGACCGCAACGACGCCCCGCCCCGGTCCCGGTTGCGCAGGCGTGCTCATGAGCGCGGCCGGCTCCTGGGACGACCCTGCTCCCCCGAGTTACCGCCCCATCTTTCAGGCGGCGCTGGTCCTCATCCTGTCCCTCACCGTATCGTTGGGCAGCTGGGCGGTCTACGCCCGGCTCGACGGTGCGGTCATCACCCAGGGCGTCGTCCTGGCCGAAAGCCGCCGCAAGACCGTCGAGAACCTCGAGGGCGGCCTCCTTGAGCGGCTTCTGGTGGCGCCGGGAGACAGGGTCGCCGCCGGTCAGCCCGTAGCCCAGCTCGCCACCGTCCAGGACCGCGAGCGGCTGATCCAGCTCGAGGCCGAGCGGGAGGGGCTGCTCTTCGACATCTGGCGCCTGCGGACCGAAGCCGCCGGCGCCAGGGTCCTCGATCCCGCCACGGCGCCGGGTCCCGACGCCGAGCGGACGGCCGCGCAGCTGCGGCTCTTTCAGAGCCGCCTCCATGCGCACCGCGACCGGATCGGATCGCTCGACCGCCAGATCGAGCTTCTGATCGCTCAGGGAGCGGCGAACGATGCACAGGCGCGGGCTGCGGATCTCCAGATCGAAAGCTGGCGGGCGGAGCGGGCCGACCTCGTGACGCTGGTCGATCGGGGCGCAAGTCCGCGCCAGAAACTCGTCGAACTCGATCGCAACATCACGACGCTGACGGGAACGCGCGAGCAATATCTGGCTCTTGCCCGGGCGGCGCGGGCCGATGTCGAGCGGGCCCGGATGGATCGCTCCACCGCCGGTCAGCTGCGTCTGGCCGAGGTGGCCGAGCAGCTCGCCGCTGCCGGGAGGCAGCTTCCCGGGCTCGAGGCCCAGATCCGCGCCACGCGCGACGTGCTCGAACGTCGAACGCTGCGGGCCCCACAGGCGGGACTGGTGGTCGAGGTACCCACCGTGACGCCCGGCGCCGTGATCGGCTCCGGAACGGCCGTGATGGAGATCGTGCCCGATCTCGATCACCTCGTGATCCAGATGCGCGTGCCGCCCGAGGCCATCGACAACGTCCGCAAGGGCGGGCTGGCGCGGGTGCGGCTGACGGCCTATCGGCGCGCCCTGGCGCCGGTCGTCCGCGGGCAGGTCTCCTTCGTCTCGCCGGATCTCATCGAGGATCCGCGCGACGGCACGACCTATTTCGAGGCTCGGGTGACGCTCGATCCCGAGTCGCTTGCCGAGCAGCCCGACTGGGTGCGGCTCAGCGCGGGAATGCCGGTCGAAGTGTCGGTCAGCACAGGCGAACGGCGGGCGGGGGATTATCTGCTCGAGCCGATCCTCCGCCACCTGCGCGGCGCCCTGCACGATCCCTGAGCGCTTCACCCACCGTCAATGGATGGCCGTTAGGCTGAAGCCGCGAAGCCGAGCCTGAAAGGAGAATCGATGGCCCAGATCCCCTTCGACCTGAAGCACGCGGATTTCGCTCGCCTGGCCGAGGTCGGGCTGCGCCTGCCCGGCCTGCGCGAGGTCAAGACCCTCACCCAGACCTCGTGGATCGAGGCCCCCACCACCATCATCGGCACGGTGGTCTCGGGCGCCGAACTGCAGGTCGGCGCCTTTTGCAGCCTGTCGGGCGGCACGCTCAACAATGTCCACATTGGCCGCTACAGCTCCATCGCCGCCGGCACGATCATCGGAGTCCACGAACATCCGACCAGCTGGCTCACCACCTCGCGCACCTCCTACTGGCCGCAGGTCTACGGCTGGGACGAGCTGATAGCCCCCGACCGCGCCGCCGAGATCCGCGCCGGCAAACGGCCCTTCACCAGAAGCTGCCCCATCACCGAGATCGGCCATGATGTCTGGATCGGTCAGGGCTGTTTCATCAAATCGGGCGTGCGGATCGGCCATGGCTCCGTCATCGGCGCGCGCGCCACGGTGACGAAGGACGTGCCCCCCTATTCGATCGTGCTGGGCACGCCCGGGCGCGTGGTACGGACCCGCGTGCCCGAGCCCTTGATCGAGCGGCTTCTGGCCGTCGAATGGTGGCGCTATTCGATCTACGACCTGTTCGCAGCCCCGTTCGATGACGTTGCCCGCGCGCTCGATGTGATCGAGGATCGCATCGCCGAGGGAGCGATCAAACCCTATGAGGCGCCCCTTGTCACGCCCGCCGACCTGGCCGAACCGCTGGGGCTGGCGGCGCGGCTCGCGGCCCGGTTCCCGCGTCCCCTCGCCCGGGCGAGCTGACCGATGACGCTGGCGGACCCCGTTCCGGACAAGGCGAAGGAGGCGGTCTCTCCGCTCTATGGGGTCGTCGACGTCCTCAGGCGGGACCGGATCGCCGGCTGGGTCATCGACCGGCGCGATCCCGGGGCGTCTGTCACTGTCGAAATCCGCCGCGAAGGCCAACGCATCGCCAGCGTTCCCGCAAATCGGCGGCGCCGGGACCTCGAGGCGAACCGGTTCGGCAGCGGGCTCTACGGGTTCGGTGCTGCGATAGATCCACCGCTCATGGAGGGGATGGAGTTCACGGTCTCCGTCCGGGCCATGGCGGCGGACGGCACGGAAGCGATCCTCCAGCCGTTGAGCCGGGTTCTCGAACCGAGCGGCGAGCAGAGGGCTCTGGCGCGCCTGCTGGAGGAGGTGGCCGCCTGCCGTGCGCTGCTCGAGGCGCAGCAGTCCCTTGCCGAGCGCGTGGAGCGGGCCCAGCTCCGGATGGAAACCCTCTGGCCGGAACCGGATCCCGTCCCGCCCACCGGCTGGGGACTGCGCCTTCTGTCGCTCGCCGCCCTCGCTCTGGCGCTCCTGTCCCTCACGCTCTCGGTGATGTCGCTGTGACCTCCGCGTCGCTAGACCAGCTCGCGCAAAAGCGCCATCGGATGCGAGCGCAAGCTCAGACGGAAGGAGACGTAATCCTCGACCACCTCCTCGCCCAAGGTCATCTCCCGCAGGACGACCTCGGGCTCGACGATCCCCTCGCCGTCCATGTCCCCTGCAAAGAGCGGCAGCGGCCTGTCACCCGACAGGGCGCGGGCCTGCCACTGGGCCTCGCGCCGTGTCAGCCCCAGGGCGGCGAAGCAATCCGCCTCGGCCAGACGGGTCACGGTTGCAGGCGGAACCCCGGCCCGCCGCCAGATATCCTCCACGGCGCGGTAGCCATTGCCCCGCGCCGCCACGATCCACTGCGCCTCCTCCTCGGCTACTCCCTTGATCTGGCGGAACCCGAGCCGCAGGGCGAGACGGCCCTCTCTGTCGCGCTCCATCACATTGTCCCAGAGGCTCGCGTTGATGCAGGGCGGCAGCACGATCACCCCGTGGGCGCGCGCATCCCGCACGATCTGCGCCGGCGCATAGAACCCCATCGGCTGCGCATTCAGCAGCGCGCAGGCGAAGATGCCGGGATGATGGCACTTGATCCAGGCGGAGGCATAGACCAGCAGGGCAAAGCTTGCCGCATGGCTCTCGGGAAAACCGTAGGAGCCGAAGCCCTCGATCTGGGAAAAGCAGCGGGTGGCGAAGTCCTTATCGTAGCCGTTGGCCAGCATCCCGTTCATGAAGCGCTCCTTCAGTTCCGTCACGTTGCCGTGCTTCTTGAAGGTGGCAAGCGCGCGACGCAGCCGGTCGGCCTCTTCCGGCGAGAAATTCGCCCCGATGATGGCGATCTGCATCGCCTGCTCCTGAAAGAGCGGCACGCCCAGCGTCTTGCCCAGAACCTTGCCCAGCGCATCGGAGGGAAGATGCGGATCCTCCTGCCCATTCCTGCGGCGGATGTAGGGATGGACCATGTCACCCTGAATCGGACCCGGCCGGATGATCGCCACCTGAACCACCAGATCGTAGAAGCAGCGGGGCCGCATCCGGGGCAGGAAGTTCATCTGCGCGCGCGACTCGACCTGAAAGACACCCAAGGAGTCGGCGCGGCACAGCATGTCGTAGGTCTGGGAATCGTCCCGCGGCAGGGTGGCGAGCGTGTAGCTGGTGTGGTGGTGGCTTTCGATCAGATCGAACGCCTTGCGGATGCAGGTCAGCATCCCCAGCGCCAGCACATCCACCTTGAGGATGCCCAGCATGTCGATGTCGTCCTTGTCCCAGCAGATGACGGTCCGACCCTCCATGGCCGCATTCTCGATCGGCACCAGCTCGTCCAACCGACCTTCGGTGATGACGAACCCTCCCACATGCTGGGAAAGATGACGCGGAAAGCCCTGGATCTCGTCGATGAGCTGCAGGGCCAGCCAGAGCCGCCGATCGTTCGGATCGAGACCGATCTCGCGCAGGCGCCGCTCGGTCAGGGCGCCGGGGCCGCCCCAGCCCCAGATCTGGCTCGCCATGGCGGTCAGCGTGTCCTCGCTCAGCCCCATCGCCCGTCCGACCTCGCGCACCGCCCGCTTGCCGCGATAATGGATGACCGTGGCGCAGAGCCCGGCACGGTCCCGCCCATAGCGGCTGTAGATGTGCTGGATCACTTCCTCACGCCGCTCATGCTCGAAATCCACGTCGATGTCGGGCGGTTCGTTGCGCGCCTCCGACACGAACCGCTCGAAGACCATGGTGCCCACCTCGGGGTCGACCGATGTCACCCCCAGCGCATAGCAGACGATGGAATTGGCCGCCGATCCCCGGCCCTGGCACAGGATGCCGCGGTCGCGCGCGAACCGGACGATATCATTCACGGTGAGAAAATAGGGCTCGTAGCCGAGCTTGCCGATAAGCTCCAGTTCGTGCCGCGCCTGGGCCGCGATCTTTTCGGGCACGCCTGCGGGAAAGCGCCAGACGAGGCCCTCGCGCGTCAGCCGCGCCAGCCGATCCGCCGGGCTCTCTCCCTTGGAGATCTCCGACGGATATTCGTAGCGCAGCTCGCTCAGGCAGAAGTCGAGCCGCCCGGCGATCTCGGCGCTGCGGAAGACAGCCTCCTCGTGCCCCGGATAGAGCCGCAGCATCTCGGCCTCCGACCTCAGGCGCTGCTCGCCGTTGACGAGCGCGCGGCGGCCCAGCTCGTCCACCCGGCAGCCCAGGCGGATCGCGGTCAGCACGTCGGCCAGCCGCCGCCGCGCCCCGTGATGCAGGATCGGCAGACCAGAGGCGACCGTGGGGATCCCCAGCCGCGCGGCGAGCAGAGCCTGCCGCTCGAACCGGACACGGTCCTGACCTGCATAATGGGGGGCCAGGATCAGCGCGACCCGCCCCGGGCAGGCCGCGGCCAGCCTCGCGGCCAGGGTTTGCCAGCCCCCCGAGGACCGCGCGGGCGGGTGGAGCAGCATCTCCTGTCCCTCGGCATGGGCAAGAAGATCGGCAAAGCCCAGGTCGCAGCTGCCCTTGGGCGCGGCCCTCCGTCCGAGGGTGAGCAGGCGGCAGAGCCGGCCCCATGCGGCGCGATCGCGCGGCAGGACGGTCACGCTCATGCCCTCGCGCACCACGATCCGCGCGGCCGGAATGAGGCGCGGGGCGCTGCCCGTCTCGCGCGCGATCTCCTTGGCCTCTCCATAGGCGCGCACGATGCCGGCGACGGAATTCTCGTCGGCGATCGCCAGCGCGGGCAAGCCCAGAGAGGCGGCGCGCCGCATCAGCTCCTCGGGATGCGAGGCGCCCGTGAGAAAGGTAAAATTCGACGTGGCCGACAGTTCCACGAACGGCATGGCAGTGCCCGAGTCGCTTGAACGAACCCGGAACATACTCGGCTGTGTCGCGAAAGGGGAGTCCCCTCGCGCGGTGCCGGTCAGGCCCCTTCGCGCAGCCGGTTCAGGACCGCTTCATTGGCATAGCCATCGGCCACCAGACCACGCGCTGCTTGCCAGGCCCGCAGCGCGGAAAGCGTGTTCGGACCGATCATGCCGTCGGCTCCGCCCGTGTCAAAGCCCGCCGCGGTCAGGAGGCGCTGCAGCTCGGTCCGCTCGGCCGAGGCCAGCGCCCGGTCGCCGCGCGGCCAGCCCCCCGCGATGGCCGGCGCGCCTTTCAGCCGGTCCGCGAGATGGCCCACGCCGATCACATAGGCATCCGCAGGATTGTAGCGCGCGATGGCACGGAAGTTCGGATAGATCAGGAAGGCCGCTCCCTGCGCCCCCGCCGGAAGCAGAAGGGCCGCCTCTCCTGCCGGCAGCGGCGACCCGTCGACGCGTCGCACCCCCAGCGCCTCCCAGCGGGCGGCCGGCTGGCGCAGGCTCTTGCCGCTCTGGGCGAAGTCGAAGCCCGCGGGCAGACGCACCTCGACGCCCCAGGGCTCACCCCTGCGCCACCCCGACTTGGCCAGATAGGCCGCCGTCGAGGCCAGCGCGTCCGACGGATCGTCCGACCAGATGTCGCGCCGCCCATCGCCGGTGAAATCCACCGCGAAGTCGAGATACGAGGTCGGCATGAACTGGGTGTGGCCCATCGCCCCCGCCCAGCTGCCGGTCATGGCCTCGGGGCGCACATCGCCATTGTCGAGAATTTTCAGCGCCGCGATCAGCTGCTCCTCGAAGAAGCGGGCACGCCGCCCGTCATGGGCAAGCGTCGCAAGCGCCCCCACCAGCGGATGATCGCCCCGTCGCGTCCCGTAGGAGGTCTCCATCCCCCAGACCGCCACGACGATCTCCTTCGGCACCCCATAGCGCGCTTCGATCCGCCCGAGGAGCGCCCCATGCTGCACGAGAGCCGCCCGCCCGCCCGCGATCCGCGTCTCGGACACAGCCGAATCGAGATAATCCCACAGCGTGCGGTTGAATTCGGCCTGATTGCGATCGCGCGCCACCGCATCGGCATCGTAGCGCAGATCCCGGAAGGCGGCAGCGAAGGTCGCCGGCCGGATGCCTGCGGCCAGCGCCCGCGGCCGGAACTGGATCACCCAGGCCTCCAGCCCCGCCTGCGCCGCCCGCTCCGCCTCCGTCACCGCCGCCTCCGCCCGTGCCGCCGGTCGCTGCGACACCGTCACCGGATCGGCCATCCCCGGCGCAGCCGCCAGCGCCAGGCCCAGTCCCAGAAGGAACGTCCGCATCCCCTGCCTCCGCCTGCTCTTGTCGTTCCGGCAACCCTAGCGCGACGAGCCTCACCCGCAAAGAGCGGAGCCGCCCCGCCCCGATAACAAGGGCTCGACCGGCCCTGTCTCTCACTCTGGAAAAATATCCTCGGGGGGCACGGGGGGCGGAAGGCCCCCCGCCCCGGCCATGAAGACCGCCGTCAGCGGCGCGTGCGCAACACCCGCCGCTTGACCTTGCCGGCCTTGGCCGCCTCCCGGCCCGGCTTGCGCGGCGCGGACCGGCCCCGGCGGCGCTTCGGCGCGGGCAGCCCGCGGTCCTCGACCGTCAGCAGCTCCAGCATGAGGCCGCCGGTCAGCGGCACCGCCTCGGCCAGCCGCACCGTCACCCGCTGGCCGATGCCCAGCACGAGGCCGGTGTCCGACCCCATCAGCGTCTGGCTTTCCGGATCGAAGTGGAAGAATTCCCGGCCCACCGAGCGGATCGGGATCAGCCCGTCGGCCCCGCTCTCGTCGAGCTTCACGAACAGTCCGAACCGCTGCACGCCCGAGATCCGGCCGGTGAACTCCGCCCCCACCCGGTCCGACAGCCAGGAGGCGAGATAGCGGTCGGTCGTGTCGCGCTCGGCCGCCATGCTGCGCCGCTCGGTATCGGAAATCTGCTTGGCCGTCTCCTCGAGCATCTCGATATCCTGCGCCGACAGCCCGTCGTCGCCCCAGCCATGCCCAAGGATCAGCGCCCGATGCACGATCAGGTCGGAGTAGCGCCGGATCGGCGAGGTGAAATGGGCGTAGCTGCGCAGGGCCAGCCCGAAATGGCCGAAGTTCTCGGGATGGTAATAGGCCTGGGTCATCGAGCGCAGCGTGGTGATGTTCATCAGCTCGTCGAACTCGGTGCCCTGGGCCTGCGCCAGCAGCCGGTTCAGATGCGCGGTCTTCAGCACCTGCCCCTTGGCCAGCGTGAAGCCCGAGGCCTCGGCCACCTCGCGCAGCGCCTCGAGCTTGTCCGCCGACGGCTCCTCATGGACACGGAAGAGCAGCGGCCGGCGCAGGCGCACGAGCTCTTCGGCGGCGGCCACATTGGCCAGCACCATGAATTCCTCGATCAGCCGGTGGGCATCGAACCGGTCGCGGAAGGCCACCGACAGGACCCGCCCCTCGTCGGAAAGCTCGATCCTGCGCTCGGGCAGGTCGAGTTCGAGCGGCTGGCGCAGGGCGCGGGCCTGCTTGAGCGCCGCGTAGGCCTCGTAGAGCGGGCGGATGATCGTCTCGAGCAGCGGCGCCGTCGTCTCGTCCGGCTCGCCGTCCTGCGCCTTCTGCACCTGCGCGTAGTTCAGGCTCGCGCGCGAGCGCATCATCCCACGCGTAAAGCGGTGGGAAAGTTTTTCGCCCTGTGCCGAGAGCCGCATCCGCACCGCCATGCAGGGCCGGTCCACCTCCTGATGCAGCGAGCAGAGATCGCCCGACAGCGCGTCGGGCAGCATCGGCACCACGCGGTCCGGGAAATAGGTGGAGTTGCCCCGTCGCCGCGCCTCGCGGTCGAGCGCCGAGCCGGGCCGCACATAATGAGCCACATCGGCGATGGCCACCCAGAGGATGTGGCCGCCCGGGTTCTGCGGATCGGGATCGGGCTCGGCCAGAACCGCATCGTCGCGGTCGCGCGCATCGACCGGATCGATGGTGACGAAGGGCAGATGCCGCAGATCCTCGCGTTCGGCCATGGGCGCAGGGCCCGCCGCCTCGGCTTCCGCCAGCACCGCATCGGGGAAGCTGTCGGGAATGCCATGCTGGTGGATCGCGATCAGCGACACGGCGCGCGGGCCTGCCGGATCGCCCAGCCGCGCGGTGATCCGCGCGAGCGGCAGCCCGAGGCGGCGCGGCCCGGCCTGCTCGGCCTCGACCAGTTCGCCGTCGCGCGCCCCGGCCGCCCCGTCGCGGGCCACGCGCCATTCCTTGTCCTCGCCCTTGTCGATGGGCAGGATCCGCCCGCCGTCGTCGCTGGCGCGGAAGATGCCGAGGATCTTCGGCTTCGATCCGCCGAGCCGCCGGATCAGGCGCGCCTCGTGGGTGTGACCCTCATCCTCGCCCTCGACCTCGGTCAGCCGTGCGAGGATGCGCTCCCCCTGCGCCAGCGCCGGATCGCCCTTCTTGGCCACGAAGAGGATGCGCGGCGGCTCGCCCTCGCCCGCCCATTCCAGCGGACGCGCGAACAGGTCGCCCTGCGCATCGGACCCCACGATCTCGAGCACCGACACGGGCGGCAAGGCACCCTGCGGCGTGAAGGTCCGCTTGCGTTTCTCCAGCGCGCCCTCGGCCTCCATCTCGCGCAGGAGGCGCTTCAGTTCGATGCGCGCGGCACTCCCCTTGATGCCGAAGGCACGCACGATGTCGCGCTTCGCGGAAAGGGAGGGATTCTGGGCGATCCAGTCGAGGATCTGGGCTTTCGAAGGGAGCTGGTCCATCGCTCTCGCCTAGCACGCGCCGCGGGAGCCGTCATCCGCAAAGCCTCAGAGGTCCAGCACCATGTCGCGATGGGGGATGCCCGCATCGAGATATTCCTCGCCCACCTGCCGGAAGCCCAGCTTCTCGTAGAAGCCGGTGGCATGGCTCTGCGAGCCGAGCTTCAGCTGGCGCAGGCCCGGCTCGCCCCGAAGCTCGGCTACGGCGGCCCGGATGAGGGCGGCGCCGACGCCCGTGCCCCGGCAATGGGCCAGCACGCAGACCCGGCCGATCTTGCCGGTCTCGCCCCGGACGAGGAGCCGCGCCGTGCCCACCGGGCGGCCCGCATCGGTAGCCAGCAGATGGATCGCCTCGCCGTCGAGATCGTCGATCTCCTCGGCCTCGGAAACACCCTGCTCCTCGATGAAGACGGTGCGCCGCAGCGCCCGGCAGGCCTCGATATCGTCGGTCCGCTCGATCTTCATGCGAAATAGTCTTTCAGAATGCGGAGGTAGATGGCCTTCAGCGGTTCGATCTGCGCGACTTCGACACGCTCGTCCACCTGATGCATGGTCTTGCCGACAAGGCCGAATTCCACCACCGGGCAGTGGGCGCGCACGAAGCGCGCGTCCGAGGTGCCGCCCGAGGTCGAGGGCTCGGGCCGCAGGCCGGTCTCGGCCTCGACCGCGCGGGCCACCAGTTCGGAAAGCTCGCCCGGCGGCGTGAGGAAGCTCTCGCCCGAGATCTTGGCGCTGAGCGCAATCTCGACGCCGGTGTCAGCCGCGACGCGGGCGGCCTCCTCCTCCAGCCAGCGGGTCAGGCTCGCACCGCTGTGGGCATCGTTGAAACGGATGTTCACCGTCGCGCGGCAGAGAGCCGGGATCACGTTGGTGGCCGGGTTGCCGGTGTCGAAGGTGGTCACGGCCAGCGTCGAGGCATCGAAATGCTCGGTGCCATAGTCGAGATCGTGCGAGGACAGCCGATCGATCAGCCGCGCCAGCGCGGCGACCGGGTTCTTCGCCCGATGCGGATAGGCCGAATGGCCCTGCACGCCGCGGGCGGTGAAAAAGGCCGTCATCGAACCGCGGCGGCCGATCTTCATCATCTCGCCCAGCCGCTCGGGGCAGGTGGGCTCTCCGACGAGGCAGACCGACATGGCCTCGCCCTCCGCCGCCATCCAGTCGAGAAGCGCGACCGTGCCGTCGGTCGAGTCGCCCTCCTCGTCACCGGTGATGGTCAGGACCACCGCCCCGTCGGGCGGGGTCTCCTGCACGAAATCGACCGCCGCTGCCACGAAGGCCGCGACGCCCGACTTCATGTCGGTGGCCCCGCGCCCCCAGAGCCAGCCGTCGGCGATCTCGCCGCCGAACGGATCGCGGGTCCAGGCGGCGGCATCGCCCACCGGCACCACATCGGTATGGCCGTTGAAGCCGAAGGTCCGGTTCGCGCCCTTCCGGCCCCAGCGGGCGAAGAGGTTCGGCACCCCGTTGCGGTCCACGCGGGTGCAGTCGAAGCCCGCCCCGCTCAGGATCCGCTCGATCAGGTCGAGCGCGCCGCCCTCCTCGGGCGTGACCGAGGGGCAGCGGACGAGATCGGCGGTCAGCGCGACGGGATCGATGGGCATGGAAGTCTCCGGAGAAGAATGGTGCGGGACGCGAGCGCCCCGAAAGACAGGCTCAGTCGTAGAACGGCGTCACCTGCGCCACGACGACCGAGTTCTCGGCCAGCGCCCGCTGCATCAGCGCGCGCTCTTCGGCGTCGATCTCGTCGCCGTTGGCCAAACGCTCCTCGAGCGTGCCGTAGCCCGAGACATCGAGCGGCGCCATGTCGGCGGTCTTGAGCAGGGCCACCGTCTCGCGCACGGCTTCGGCCTCGTCCACGCCGCTTGCGTAGCACATCAGCGCCGCGCCGGTCGCGCCCTTGGGCAGCCCGTCACCGGCGCAGCGCCCGACCTCGATCACCAGCGTGAAGACCTGCTGCGGCCGCTTCGGTTTCTTCTCTTCCGTCATGCGGCATCCCTCCTTGGGTGTCCGCGACCGGTTCGCAGGAATCGCCGCCCCGTGCAAGGGAGACGCGCGTGCGTCGCAGCTCTCCGCAGTCGGGACAGGGCTCCGGTTCGTCCTTCAGGGGCCGGGGCGCGAAGAGCCGGCCGCAATGGAGGCAGCAGGGATGCTCGCCCGGCGCGACCGGCACCGGCGGCGCCACCTCGAAGGGGGGCACGATGGCGAGGCCCGGCCGCGGCGGCTCGGCCCGGAAGATCGAGAGCTGCCCGTCCGCTTCCAGAAAGGCGTGGCGCACTTCGCCCAGATTCTCGATCCCGTTCATCCGCAACAGCGCATGCAGCTCGGGCATGCCGATCCTGCGGGCGGCGACGCCTTCGGTCAGCACCCGCCCGTCGCGCATCACCGCCACCGCCTTGCCGTCCACGGCCAGCTTCACCGGACGGAAGCGCCGGATGAGCGCGTCGAGCAGCTTGTCGATCCCCACGACCGCCGCCACCACCAGCATGGCATGAAGGAGCGGCACCTCGGGGTAGAAGAGCGCGTCGCCCACGGCCGAGCCCAGCGCGATGACCAGCAGGAACTCGATGATCGAGAGCTGCGCGATGCTGCGCCCGCCCACCCAGCGCAGCAGAAGCAGCGTCCAGCCGTAGATGATGAGCGTGCGGACGAGGATCTCGGCGAGAAAGAGCGGCGGATCGTCCCCGAGCAGCATCCGGCCGAGATCGAAGGCAACGACGGGCTCGTCCATGATACAGGCACTCCGCAACGGCCGGCACTCCGGCGCTGCCCAACGCGAGGCCCGGGGCCGGGTTCCTCGGCCGGGTCCTGCCCGAAGACGGCCGGGTGGGGCCCGGCCGGCGCGGCCCGCAGGGGGGATCAGTCCCGCAGCAGCTCGTTGATCGAGGTCTTCGAGCGCGTCTGCGCATCCACGCGCTTCACGATCACGGCGCAATAGAGGTTCACGCCGCCCTTCGAGGGCATCGACCCCGCCACGACGACCGAGCCTGCGGGCACTTCGCCATACATGACCTCGCCCGTCTCGCGATCCACGATCTTCGTCGACTTGCCGATGAAGACGCCCATGCCCAGCACCGAGCCCTCGCGGACAATGCAGCCCTCGACCACTTCCGAACGCGCGCCGATGAAGCAGTTGTCCTCGATGATGGTGGGGCCGGCCTGCATCGGCTCCAGCACGCCGCCGATGCCGACGCCGCCCGACAGGTGCACGTTCTTGCCGATCTGCGCGCAGGAGCCGACGGTGGCCCAGGTGTCGACCATGGTGCCCTCATCGACATAGGCGCCGAGGTTCACGAACGAGGGCATCAGAACCACGCCCCTGGCGATATAGGCCGAGCGACGGACGACGCAGTTCGGCACCGCGCGGAAGCCCGCGGCCTTCCATTGCGCCTCGCCCCACTGGGCGAACTTGCTGTCGACCTTGTCCCACCAGGTCCCTGCCTGCGGGCCGCCCGTCTGCACTTCCATGTCCTTCAGCCGGAAGCCGAGCAGCACGGCCTTCTTCGCCCACTGGTTGACATGCCAGTCCGCGCCGCGCTTCTCGGCCACCCGCAGGCTGCCCTTGTCGAGCGCCTCGAGCGTCGCCTCGATGGCCTCGCGGGTCTCGCCCTTGGTGGCCGGGGTGATCGTCTCGCGCGCCTCCCAGGCGGCTTCGATGGCGGCTTCGAGCGCGGAATACGACATGCGGATCACCCTTTTCCCGTGGTTCTTTACCCTCGAAGCCTATAAAGGCTGGGCCCATTCGCCGCAATGCGCCGAAGGATCATCATGAAAGACGACCGCCGCCACCCGTTCCGCGACAGTTCGCAGGACATGGAATCCGCCCACCGTGTGCCGGACACGCCGCAGAGCCGTGCGCCGGCCTACCGGCTGGCCTTCGCGGATCCGGAATTTCTCATGCGGGACGAGTTGCGTCCCGTCCGGCTCCAGCTCGAGCTGATGAAGCCGCAGATCGTCATGGACGAGCGCGGGATCGTCTCGACCGTGGTGATGTTCGGCGGCGCCCGCATCCCCTCGCCCGAGCGCAAGGACACGGCGCCCGAGGGGCTGGCCGCGCTGGCGCCCTATTACGACGAGGCGCGGAAGTTCGCCCGCATCGTGACCGAGCGCAGCATGGAAACCTACGGCCGCGAGCTGGTGATCGTCACCGGCGGCGGGCCGGGCGTGATGGAGGCCGGCAATCTCGGCGCGTACGAGGCGGGCGGGCAATCCATCGGGCTGAACATCGTGCTGCCGCACGAGCAGGCCCCGAACGCCTATGTGACGCCGGACCTCTCGTTCAACTTCCACTATTTCGCCGTGCGGAAGATGCATTTCCTGATGCGCGCCCGTGCCGTGGTGGTCTTCCCGGGCGGGTTCGGCACGCTGGACGAGATGTTCGAAAGTCTCACCCTGATCCAGACCAAGCGGATGAAGCCCATTCCCTTCCTCCTCTTCGGCCGCGAGTTCTGGGAGAAGATCATCAACTGGCAGGCGCTGGCCGAGGTGGGCACGATCGCGCCCGAGGATCTGCGCCTCTTCCGCTTCGTCGAGACGGCCGACGAGGCGCTCGATGCGCTCGACGAGTGGGAGTGAGGGTCAGTCAACCGGCCGGATGAGCTTGCGCTCGAGCACGCGCAGCACCTGCGCCAGATCCTGCCCGCGGCGGAGGATCTGGCCGTCCATCGCCACCACCGCATACATGCCCTGCCGGGCGCGCAGCTTCGGGCGCTTCTCGATCCGGTAAAGCGGGCTCTCGGCCGTCCGGCGGAAGATCGAGAAGACCGCCACGTCGCGCAGGTGCGAGATGCCATAGTCGCGCCATTCGCCCAGCGCCACCATGCGTCCGTAGAGGGTCAGGATCTGCCCCAGTTCGTGCCGGTCGAAACTCACCTGCTCGGGTGACTGCGGCGCGAAAGGGATCGGCGGCTGCACGGTCATGTCACGAGGCTGACGCAATCGGCCGGGCAAGGCAAGCCCGCTCGGACGCGGCTCTGCGGCGAGAGACCGGGGCACACAAACCTCTCGAACTTGTCCGGCGCGCCCGAAAATGGCCATTGATCGACCTCTGCCGCGACGCAATCCGCCGTCATCTTCGATCCCGTAGCAGATGCCGAAAACCCCGGCGGCGGCAGAAACTGTCCCCTGCCTGCCGTCGGACCGGCATTCGAGCTCGCGGAAGCTCCGGCGTGCCGGGGCTTCCGATCGCCCTCCTCCGGATCAGGCGCGGCGGGCGAGGACCTCCACCCCCAGCGTCTCCAGCGCCTTCCGCTCTATGTCGGCCGCATTCAGCCCGGCGGTGGCATACATCACTTCGGCGCTGTTGTGGTCGATGAACGTGTCGGGCAGCACCATCGAGCGATACCGGAAGCCGCGGTCGAAGACCCCGGCCTCGGCCAGAAGCTGCGCCACATGGCTGCCGAAGCCGCCGATGGCGCCCTCCTCGATGGTAATGAGCGCCTCGTGATGGGCCGCGAGCTGCAGGATCAGATCCCGGTCGAGCGGCTTTGCAAAGCGCGCATCCGCAACCGTGGGAGAGATCCCGCGCGCAGCCAGCGCCTCGGCGGCCACCTGCACCTCGGCCAGACGGGTGCCGAAGGACAGGAGCGCGATTCGCGTGCCCTCGCTCACCACCCGGCCACGGCCGATCTGGAGCGGCACGCCCTTCACCGGCATCTCGACCCCCACGCCGTCGCCGCGCGGATAGCGGAAGGCGATGGGCCCTTCGTCATGGGCGGCGGCGGTGGCTACCATATGGACGAGCTCGGCCTCGTCGGCGGCGGCCATCACCACGATGCCGGGCAGGTTCGACAGGAAGGCCACATCGAACGAGCCCGCATGGGTGGCGCCGTCCGCCCCCACGAGGCCGGCGCGGTCGATGGCAAAGCGCACCGGCAGGCGCTGGATCGCCACGTCATGCACGATCTGGTCGTAGCCGCGCTGGAGGAAGGTGGAATAGATGGCGCAGAAGGGCCGCATGCCGCCTGCCGCAAGCGCCGCCGAGAAGGTCACCGCATGCTGTTCCGCGATGCCCACATCGAAGGTGCGCTTCGGAAACCGCTCGCCGAAGAGGTTGAGCCCCGTCCCGTCCGGCATGGCGGCCGTCACCGCGCAGATCCGCTCGTCGACCTCGGCCTCCTTGATGAGGCTCTGGGCGAAGACCTTGGTATAGGAGGGGGCGTTCGAGACCGGCTTCACCTGCGCGCCGGTCAGGACGTTGAACTTGTTCGTGGCATGGCCACGGTCGCGCGCGGCCTCGGCCGGAGCATAGCCCCTGCCCTTCTTGGTGATGACATGGATCAGCACCGGCGCATGCGCCCGCTGCTTGACGGTCCGCAGCACCGGCAGAAGCTGGTCGAGATCGTGCCCGTCGATCGGGCCGACATAGGAGAAACCCAGCTCCTCGAAGAGCGTGCCGCCGACGGTGACGCTCTTCAGCATCTCCTTGGCGCGGCGCGCGCCCTCCTGGAACGGTTCGGGCAGAAGCCCGAGCGCTCCCTTGGCGGCCGCCTTGAAGTCCTGGAACGGCGCGCCCGCATAGAGCCGCGAGAGATAGGACGACAGCGCCCCCACCGGCGGCGCGATGCTCATCTCGTTGTCGTTCAGGATCACGATCACCCGGTTCTTCAGGTGCCCGCCGTGGTTCAGCGCCTCGAAGGCCATGCCGGCCGACATCGAGCCGTCGCCGATCACCGCCACCGCGTCGCCCGTGTCGCCGCCCATCTCGCGTGCCGCGGCAAAGCCCACCGCGGCCGAGATCGAGGTCGAGGAATGGCCCGCGCCGAAACAGTCATAGGGGCTCTCGGAGCGCTTGGTGAAGCCCGAGAGACCCCCGCCCTGCCGCAGGGTGCGGATGCGGTCGCGCCGCCCGGTCAGGATCTTGTGGGGGTAGCACTGGTGGCCCACGTCCCAGATGATCTTGTCGCGGGGCGCATCGAAGATCGCATGCAGCGCAACCGTCAACTCCACCACGCCGAGGCCTGCGCCCAGATGCCCGCCCGTCACCGACACGGCCGAGATCGTTTCGGCCCGCAGCTCGTCGGCCAGCGAGCGCAACTCACGGTCCGTGAGGCCCTTTATGTCCACCGGGAGCGTCACCCGGTCGAGCGTCGGCGTGCAGGGTCTGTCGGTCATGCTCTTCCTTCAGCTTTCACGCGAGATGACGAAGCGCGCCGCCTCGATCAATGTTCCTGCCTCTGGCCCATAGGGCGCAAGCGCCGCCTCGGCATCCTCCACCAGAGCCCGCGCCCGCGCCTTGGCGCCGTCGAGCCCGAGAAGCGAGACGAAGGTGGCCTTCCCGGCTTCGGCATCTTTCTGGAGCCGCTTGCCCGCCTTCTCCGCATCGCCCTCGACATCGAGAATGTCGTCCGCGATCTGGAACGCAAGCCCGAGGGCCGTGGCGTATCGGCGCAGCGGCACCCGGTCCGCCTGCCCGAGGATCGCCCCCGCTTCGGCGGACCAGCGGATCAGCGCGCCAGTCTTGCCGGCCTGAAGGTGGGTGATCTGATCGAGCGTGAGGGGCACGGCAGCCGTCTCGGCCGCGATGTCGAGTGCCTGGCCCAGCACCATGCCCTCGGCGCCCGAGGCTTTCGCAAGGCTCGCCACCAGTTCGATCCGCACCGCGGCGGGTCCGAGCGCCGGATCGGCCAAGAGCTCGAAGGCGAGAGTCTGCAGCGCGTCGCCCGCCAGCACGGCGGTGCATTCGTCCCACTTGCGATGCACGGTCGGCAGGCCGCGGCGCAGGTCGTCATCGTCCATGCAGGGCATGTCGTCATGCACGAGGCTGTAGGCATGCAGCGCCTCGATAGAGGCCGCAGCACTCACCGCCGCCTCGGGCGCGATCCCGTGCAGCCGGGCGGATTCGAGCACGAGGAAACCCCGCAGCCGCTTGCCGCCCTGCACCGCATAGCGCATGGCATGGACGACCGGCAGATCCTCGCGATCCGCCAGCGCCGCATCGAGCCGCCCCTGAACGCGCGCGGCCGCATCCGTCAAAGCCTTGGAAAAACTCACAATCCCTCCGCCGGAACCGCCGCCGTCGCGCGCCCCTCGGCGGCACGGATCAGCTCCACCTTGTCCTCGGCGTCCTTCAGCTTCTGCGCGCAATGCGCCTTGAGCGCCGAGCCGCGCTCATAGAGGCGGATGGAGTCTTCCAGCGGCACGTCGCCTTTCTCCAAAGCCGTGACGACCGCCTCCAGCGCCGCCATCGCCTCTTCGAACGTCATCTCTGCCACTGCTTTTTCCGTCATGCGCTCCGCTCCAGAAGGACGCCCACATGCGCCGCGCTGCTCGCGGCGAGGGCAGCCAGATCATATCCCCCCTCGAGTGTCGATACCACCCGCCCGCCGCATGACGCCGCAGCCAGATCGCAGAGCCGCCCCGTCAGCCAGGCGAAATCCGCCTCGCGCCAGTTGAGATTGGCCAACGGATCGGCGGCATGGGCGTCGAAGCCCGCCGAGATCAGGATCAGCTCCGGCTGCCAGGCCTCGATGCGTCGGAAGGCTTCCTCCCAGGCCGCGCGCATCTCGGCGCTGCCGCTTCCGGGCGCCAGCGGCAGGTTCAGGATCTGGCCGTGCGCGCCGCGCTCGTCGGCCGCCCCGGTGCCGGGATAGAGCGGCATCTGGTGACTCGAGACGAAGAGCGCGCGGCTCTCGTCCCACAGCAGGTCCTGCGTGCCGTTGCCGTGGTGGACGTCGAAATCCACCACCGCGACCCGGTCGAGCCCGTGATGATCGAGGGCGCGCTTGGCCGCGATGGCGGCCGAGCCGAAGAGGCAGAAACCCATCGGCCGCTCGCGCTCGGCGTGATGGCCGGGCGGGCGGCAGCCCACGAAGGCCGAGGAGGCTTCGCCCGCCAGCACCAGATCGACGGCGGCGCAGGTGCCGCCCACTGCCCGCATCGCCGCCTCGAACGAGCCCGGCGACATCCAGGTGTCCGGGTCGAGCCCGCGAATACCCTCGGCGGGCTCGGCCGCGCGGATCCGGTCGAGATAGGCCTGCGGATGGCAGCGCAGCACGTCAGCCTCTTCCGCCAGCGGCGCCTCGCGCCGCTCGAGCGGCAGCCGGTCGATCCCCGCCGCCACCGCTGCCATCCGCTCGATCCGCTCGGGGTGCCCCTCGGGCGTCGCATGTGCTTCGGATGCTGCGTGCGAAATCCAGACCACCGTCATGCCGTCTCCTCCCTGTCGTGCCGGAGCAGACTGCGGGGAAAGCCGCGGCATCTCAACCCGGCCGTGCGGAGGAGGGCCCGCCATTCGCGCTTCGTGAATGACACCCTGGCAAACCCGCTGTCAGTCCGGCGCGAGCATGTAGCCCGAGCCGCGCACCGTCTGAAGATAGCGTGGCTGCCGCGGGTCCACCTCGATCTTCCGGCGCAGCCGCGTGATCTGCACGTCCACCGCCCGCTCCTGGCTCTGGCTGTCGTCGCGGCCGAGATCTCCCACCAGCTTCTCGCGGCTGACCGCCTCGCCGGGCTGGGCCGCGAAGATCCGCATCAGCGCGGCCTCGGTCGCCGTCAGCCGCACGGGCTCGGTGCCGCGCCACAATTCGCCCCGCTCGAGATCGTAGCGCACATCGCCCAGATGCAGCACCTTGGGCCCCAGCTCGGGCCGCGCCGAGGGCACGCGCCGCAGGATGGCGTTGATGCGCAGCAGAAGCTCCTTGGGTTCGAAGGGCTTGGCCAGATAATCGTCGGCCCCCGCCTCGAGACCCTCGATCCGGTGCGAGGTCTCGCCGCGCGCGGTCAGCAGAAGGATCGGCGTGGCCAGATCCTCGCGCAGGGACCGGGTCAGCGACACCCCGTCCTCGCCCGGCATCATCACGTCGAGCACGATCATGTCGAACTCGAGCCCGTCGAGCAGCCGCCGCGCCTGCGCCGCATCGCGGGCCGTCGAGATGAGGAATCCGTTCCGGATCAGGAACTTCTGCAGAAGGCTCCGGATGCGCTCGTCATCGTCCACCACGAGAAGATGCGCCTGTGGCTCACTCACGCCCCACCCTCCTTCAGCGTCTGATACTGACGCCGCAACTCCGGATCCATCATCGCCTCGAGCACCTGCCGGAACCCCTGCACCACCGCGGGTCCGGCAGACCGATAAGCCGCCCGCATCCGCGCCCGCTGCGCGTCCGACAGGGTGCGCTCAAGCTCCGTTCCCTTCGGCGTGAGGTAGAGGTGGCGCTCGCGCTTGTCCACCCGACCGATCCGGCTCTCGACCAGCCCATCCTCGATCAGCGTCCGCAGCACCCGGTTCAGGCTCTGCTTCGTGGCGCCCAGGATCGACAGGAGATTGTTCACCGTGGTGCCGGGGCTGCGATGGATGAAGTGCATCGCGCGGTGGTGCGCGCGCCCGTAATCGAGATCCTCGAGGATGCGGTCGGGATCGGCGGTGAAACCCCTATAGGCAAAGAACATCGCCTCGATGCCCTTCCTGAGCTGCTCGTCCGTCAGGAACAGGAGCGACTCGCCGCCCCCGGGTCCCGGTGCTCCTTGCGACATGATCTTCCCCCCCGTTGTCGCCCAGATTTTATGTCAGCCTTGTTGACTTTCCAAGACTCAACTGTTACCGACAGCCCGTCATTTGCGCAACTTTATGCCCGGTGCGGACCTATCTTGCGCAATTTATGCAAAGCGCCTATGCGCAGGAGGGTGACATGGCTGGATATGACGATCGCGACGGCAAGATCTGGATGGACGGCAAGCTGGTGGAATGGCGCGAGGCGAAGGTGCATATCCTGACCCACGCCCTCCACTATGCCTCGTCCGTCTTCGAAGGCGAGCGCTGCTACAACGGCAAGATCTTCAAGTCGGTCGAACATTCCGAGCGGCTGCGCAGGTCCGGCGAGCTGCTGGACATGCCGCTGCCCTATACGGTCGAGGAGATCGAGGCGGCGAAGAAGGCCACGCTCGAGGCCAACGGCCTGACCGACGCCTATGTCCGGGCCCTCGCCTGGCGCGGCGCCGGCGAGGATATGGGCGTCGCCTCGTCCCGCAACCCGATCCGCGTGGCCGTCGCGGTCTGGTCCTGGGGCAACTACTACGGCGACGCCAAGTTCAAGGGCGCCAAGCTCGACATCTCGAAGTGGAAACGGCCCTCGCCCGAGACGATCCCCTCGGCGGCCAAGGCGTCGGGCCTCTACATGATCTGCACCATGTCGAAGCACGCAGCCGAGGCGAAGGGCTGCTCGGACGCGATGATGTTCGACTACCGCGGCTATGTCGCCGAAGCGACCGGCGCCAACATCTTCTTCGTGAAGGATGGCGAGGTTCACACCCCGCTGCCGGATGCGATCCTGAACGGGATCACCCGCCAGACGGTGATCGGGATGCTGCGCGACAAGGGCATCAAGGTGCATGAGCGCTACATCGAGGCCTCGGAGCTCGAAGGGTTCGAGCAATGCTGGCTGACCGGCACCGCCGCCGAGGTCACCCCGGTCGGCCGGATCGGCGACTACAGCTTCGAGGTGGGCGCCCTCACCCGCGAGATCGCGACCGACTACGAGAAGCTCGTCCGCGCCTGACCGGACAGGGCGCGTCGCGCGGGCGCGCCCGCAATCAGAAGGGCGCGCCCGCAGGCACGCCCCCGACCCTCGTCTTCAGCCTTCGATCAGGCCTCGCGGCCCCGCGCGATGCGCAGGAACTCGAGCACGCGGCGGTTGCCGGCCGGCCGGGCCTCCTCGCGGTGCCAGAGGGACCGCGGATGGCGGGCCAGCCGCAGGAAGTTCTTCACCCGTCCGCCGTCCGAAGGGGTGCGCTTGTCAGCGAGGTGACGGCTCATGTCTGTCCTCCTTCAGTTTCAGACCGCCCCAGCATAGGGCAGAACGGCCCTCCAACCAAGCTTTCCGCCTAAGGTTCCGAGCCCGGACCGAAGCGGTGCGGCAATCGGCGCGGCGCTTCCGCCGGCGCAAACAACGATCCCGCCCCTGCAAGACCGGCAAGCGCCGCCGTCGCGCGGGCGGCCAGCGGCTCCTGCGCACCAAGGACAAGCGCCGTGCCCAGCGCGATCCAGCCGGCCGCTACGACATTGAGACGGCGCGCAAAGGGCTGCTTGCGCGTCTTGTGCCGGAACTGGCGCTGCGCGATCTTCGCCCCGATCCAGCCCCCCGCCGCGCTGAGCGCGAGCAGGTTGGCCTCCGGAAAGCGCCAGCCGCCCGACGCAGCGCGCCGCTTGTCCAGACGGAAGGCGAACCAGGTAAGAAGGTTCGCGAACAGGAGGTAGATCGCCAGGGCGGCGGGAAGACTCGGAACGGGCATCGGCACCTCACGCCACGGATATGGCCCCTCACTGTGCCGATTTTTCGTCCAGCCGCGCCAGCGCCCAGCGTGCCGCATCCGCCACCGCCATGTCGGGGTCGTCCACATGCGGCGCAGCCGCCGCCCGAAGCCGCCGATCGCCCGAATTGCCGATGGCGTAAAGCACGTTGCGCAGGAACCGGTCGCGCCCGATGCGCTTGATCGGGCTGCCCGAGAAGCGCGCCCGGAAGCCCGCCTCGTCCAGTCCCGCCAGCTCCGCGAGGGGCGGAGCCCCCACCCGCGCCGCATAGCCGATCTCGGAAGCCGCCTGCGCGAACTTGTTCCACGGGCAGGCCGCAAGGCAATCGTCGCAGCCGTAGATCCGGTTGCCCATCCGCGCCCGCAGCTCTTCCTCGACCGGGCCCCGGTGCTCGATGGTCAGATAGGAGATGCAGCGCCGCGCATCGAGCTGGAACGGCGCCGGAAAGGCCCCGGTGGGACAGGCGTCGAGGCAGGCCCGGCACGAGCCGCAATGCTCGCGCCCGGGCGCGTCGCGCGGCAGCTCGAGCGTGGTGAAGATGGCGCCCAGAAAGAACCAGTTGCCCAGCTCGCGGCTCAGAAGGTTGGTGTGCTTGCCCTGCCAGCCGAGCCCGGCGGCCTGCGCCAAGGGCTTCTCCATCACCGGCGCCGTATCGACGAAGACCTTGATCTCGCATCCCGTCTCCGCCACCAGCCAGCGCCCGAGCCGCTTCAGCCGCTTCTTGACGAGATCGTGGTAATCCCTGCCCTGCGCATAGACCGAGACCGCCCCGTGCCCCCGCGCCTCCAGCACCTGCCGCGGATCCTCCTCCGGCGTATAGAGCTCGGCCAGCATGATGATCGAGCGCGCCTCGGGCCAGAGCGCCGCGGCCGAGCCGCGCCAGGCCTCGCGCTCCTCCATCCAGCCCATCTGCCCCTGCCGCCCGGCGGCGAGAAACGCGCGCAGGCGCCCCGCCGTTTCCGGTGTCGCGTCGGGGGCACAGATGCCGAGCCGCGCGAAGCCTTCCGCCCGCGCACGCGCCTCCAGGCGCTCCCTCAGCGTCTCATCGGCTTTCATTCTGGCTCAAATATCCCACGGGGGGCGCGGGGGGCGTGAAGCCCCCCGCACGGGTCCGCTCAGAAATCCAGATCCGCATAATGGGCGGGCTGCGGGAAGCCCGGCACCTGATCGGCCAGAAGCGGCCGGAAGGCCGGGCGCGACTTGATCTTGGCATACCAGTCCTTGACCACCGCATGTCGGTTCCAGTCCACGTCCGAGATGTAATCGAGACAGGACAGCTGCGCGGCTGCGGTGAAATCGGCGAGCGTCATGACATCGCCCGCCAGCCACCGCCGCTGGTCCAGAAGCCAGGCCATGTAATCGAGGTGATACTTGATCCGGTTCGAGCCGAACTTCACGTTCTTCGAATCCGGATAGCCCTGCCCCATCAGCTTCTTGTTCACCCGCTCATAGAGCAGCTTCGAGGTGACCTCGTTGTGGAACTTGTCGTCGAACCAGGCGCAGAGCCTGCGCACCTCGAAGCGCCCATCCACGTCGCGCGGCATGAGCGGCGGCGCAGGCACGGTCTCCTCGATATATTCGCAGATCGCCTGGCTCTCCGAGAGAACCCTGGTGTCCATCCGGAGCACCGGAACCTTGCCGGCCGGGTTGCGGCGCAGGAAGTCGGGCGAGGGGTCCCAGAAGCGCTCCTCGACCAGCTCCACCTCGATCTTCTTCTCGGCAAGCGTGAGTCGCACCTTGCGGCAGAAGGGCGACAGCGGAACGTGATAGAGACGGTTCATCGCAAATGTCATCTTTCGGAGGCGGGGAGCCCCCCTTCAATGCCGCGAAGGGCGCCGGGATGCAATCCCGCTCGGGCCCGCTACTCGAAGCAGGCGGCCCGCCCGTCGCGCCGGATGGTGTTCGCCCCATCGAGAATCGCGGCCGAGCGGCGGCGCACCACCGGCCCCGGGCTGGCGGCCGAGCGCACCTTCGGATCCGGCAGGACGGCCGCCAGACGCGCCGACTGCTGCGCAGTGAGCTTGGCCGGTTCGACACCGAAATAATGTTCCGAAGCGGCGCGGATCCCGAACACCCCCTCGTCGAATTCCGCCACGTTCAGATAGACTTCGAGGATCCGCCGCTTGGTCCAGATCGTCTCGACCAGCGGCGTCATCATCGCCTCGAGCGCCTTGCGCGGCCAACTGCGGCCCTGCCAGAGGAAGACGTTCTTCGTCACCTGCTGCGACAGGGTCGAAGCGCCCCGGTTGCCGCCCGCATCGATTGCCGCGCGGATGGCGGTCATGTCGAACCCCCAGTGCAGGCAGAAATTCGCATCTTCCGCCGCCACCACCGAACGCGCCATCACCGGCGCGATCTCGTCCCAGTCCGCCCATTCGTGATCGACCGAGCCGAGCCGGAGGCTCTCGCTCATCATGTAGGGCGTGGTGGGCGGGTTCACGAGGCCGAAGAACAGCACGAGCAAGATGGCCGTGACCACCCCCCAGCCGGCGCCGGTCAGAGCCCAGCGCCGCAGGCGGCGCCGCAGCGGAAGAGCGGGCGGCGCCTCGGGCTCGGGCGGAGGCGGGGCGGCCTTGCGACGGGTCGTCTTGCGCGCGGTCATGAGCCGACCTTGGACACGAACCGTCTCCACGGGTCAAGCGAACTTCCGCCCACCCGGACCAGCGCTGCGAGGGGTCGCGCCATGACGGGGCGCCCTCCTCGATTTCGTCGCGGCCCGCGCGGGCGGCGCGGCCGCCCTCGGGAGACAGCGCGCGAGGCGGGCTCTGCCGGCGGACGGCCGGAGCGGCCCCGTGGGCAGAGGATGCCGTGGCACGCGGATAGAAAGGGGGGCCGCAGCCCCCCTCTCCGTCGCTTCACTCCGCGGGGACGGCCTGCGGCTCGTCCGACAGCGGGAAGGGCAGATGCACCAGCATCTCCTTCGGGCAGACCTGCAGGAAATTCGCCCGCTCGGTCTCCCAGTCGTTCAGGATGCGCGCAGCGTGGCGGCTGCCCGTCTCGCGCACATGGCGCTCGATCAGGCCCTTCAGCTGAGCCTCCCAGTGCGGATGGCCGATCGCACAGGTCACGAGAGTCTCGAGGTTCATGAAATCCTCCGCCACGCCCGAAGGGTCGTAGAGATAGGCCATGCCCCCGGTCATGCCCGCGCCGAAGTTCGCGCCGATCCGCCCGAGGATCACCGCGACGCCGCCGGTCATATATTCGCAGCCGTTCGAGCCGCAGCCCTCGACCACCACCTTGGCGCCCGAGTTCCGCACCGCGAACCGCTCGCCCGCACGGCCGGCGGCAAAGAGGAAGCCGTCGGTCGCCCCGTAGAGCACGGTGTTGCCGATGATCGTGTTCTCGGCCGCCACAAGCGGGCTCTCCATCTGCGGATGGACCACGATGGTGCCGCCCGACAGGCCCTTGGCCACATAGTCGTTGGCATCGCCCGCGACCTCGATCTTCAGCCCCTTGGCCGCGAAGGCGCCCAGAGACTGCCCGCAGGAGCCTGTCAGCTTCACCGTCAGATGGTCGGGCTGCAGGTTGTTCCGCATCCCGTATTTCCGCACGATATGGCTCGAGGCGCGCGTGCCGATGGTGCGGTGCGTGTTCCGCACCGCGTAGGAGAGCTGCATCTTCTCGCCATCCTCGAAGAAGCGCGCGCCATCCTTGACGATCTCGGCATCGAGCGTGTCCGGCACCGCATTGCGCGGCTTCGACCGGTCGTAGGTGATGCGGTTCGACCCGTCCACGGTGATGAGGAGCGGGTTGAGGTCGAGGTCGTCGAGATGCGCGGCCCCCCGGCTCACCTGGGTCAGGAGGTCGGCGCGGCCGATGATCTCGTCCATCGAGCGGGCGCCGATGGAGGCGAGGATCTCGCGCACTTCCTGGGCATAGAAGGTGATGAGGTTCACCACCTTGTCCGCCGAGCCGGTGAACTTCTCGCGCAGCTTCTTGTCCTGCGTGCAGACGCCCACCGGGCAGGTGTTCGATTGGCACTGGCGCACCATGATGCAGCCCATGGCGATCAGCGCGGCGGTGCCGATGCCATATTCCTCGGCCCCCATCATCGCGGCCATGACGATGTCGCGGCCCGTCCTGAGGCCGCCGTCCGTGCGCAGCGTCACCCGGTCGCGCAGGTTGTTCATCGCCAGAACCTGATGCGCCTCGGTCAGGCCCATCTCCCACGGCAGGCCCGCATATTTGATCGAGGTGCCGGGCGAGGCCCCGGTGCCGCCGTTGTGGCCCGAGATCAGGATCACGTCGGCCTTGGCCTTGGCCACGCCCGCCGCAATCGTGCCCACGCCCGAGGCCGCCACCAGCTTGACCGTGACCTTGGCGCGCGGGTTGATCTGCTTCAGGTCATAGATCAGCTGCGCGAGATCTTCGATCGAGTAGATGTCGTGGTGCGGCGGCGGCGAGATCAGCGTCACGCCCGGCGTCGAATGCCGGAGCCGCGCAATGAGTTCGGTCACCTTCATGCCCGGAAGCTGGCCGCCCTCGCCGGGTTTGGCACCCTGCGCCACCTTGATCTCGAGCTCTTCGCAGGCGTTCAGGTATTCGGCGGTCACGCCGAAGCGGCCCGAGGCGACCTGCTTGATCTTGGCCGACGGGTTGTCGCCGTTGGGCTCCGGCACGAAATGCGCCGGATCCTCGCCGCCTTCGCCCGAGTCGGATTTGGCGCCGATCCGGTTCATGGCGATGTTCAGCGTCTTGTGCGCCTCGGGCGAGAGCGCGCCCAGCGACATGCCCGGCGTCACGAACCGCTTGCGGATCGAGGTGATCGATTCGACTTCCTCGATGGGCACCGGACGGCCGAGCGTCTTGATGTCCAGCAGATCGCGCAGATGGATCGGCGGGTTGGCCCGCAGCGTGGCCGAGAACTGCTTCCAGATGTCGTAGCTGGCCCGGTCGCAGGCTTGCTGCAGCATATGCATGGTCGAGGCTTCCCAGGCGTGTTTCTCGCCCGAGCGCCGCGCCTTGTAGAAGCCGCCGATGGGCAGCACGTCCGACCCGCCGAGCCAGCCCTTCGCGTGGATCTGCTCCAGCTTGTGCTGGATGCCCGAGGTGCCGATCCCCGAGATGCGGCTGTGCATGCCGGGGAAATATTCGGCCACCATGGCCCGCGAAAGACCCACGGCCTCGAAGTTCAGACCGCCGCGATAGGAGGAGATCACCGAGATCCCCATCTTCGACATGATCTTCAGAAGCCCCGCGTTGATCGCGTCGCGGTAGCGGCGCATCGCGTCGTTCAGGTTGCCCTCGAGGAGGCCGCGCTCGATGCGGTCGGCGATCGTGTCCTGCGCCAGATAGGCGTTCACCGTGGTGGCGCCGCAGCCGATCAGCACCGCGAAGTAATGCGGGTCGATGCACTCGGCCGAGCGCACATTGATCGAGGTGAAGGTCCGAAGCCCCTTGCGGGTCAGCCAGGAATGGACCGCCGAAGTCGCGAGGATCATCGGCATCGGCACTGCCCCGGGGCCCTGGTTCTGGTCGGTCAGCACGATATGGGCCGCACCCGAGCGCACCGCATCCTCGGCCTCGGCGCGGATCCGCTCGAGTCCGTGGCGCAGCGCATCGTGGTGATGGTCGGCCGGGAAGGTGCAGTCGATGGTCGCCACGTTGGTGCCGAACTGCGACAGCATCGTCTCGAACTCGGAGTTCGCGACGAAGGGGCTCTCGAGGATCAGGATCTCGGTCTGGCTCGAATGTTCGTCGAGCACGTTCTTGAGGTTGCCGAACCGGGTCTTGAGGCTCATCACCCGGCTCTCGCGGAGCGAGTCGATGGGCGGGTTCGTGACCTGGCTGAAGTTCTGCCGGAAGAAGTGGCTGAGCGGCCGGTAGACCGACGACAGCACCGCGGGCGGCGTGTCATCGCCCATCGAGGCGATCATCTCCTTGCCGTCCTCGGCCATCGGCACGAGCACCTGCTCGATCTCCTCGACCGAGAAGCCGGCCGCGATCTGGCGCTTGCGCAGCTCCGCCGGCGCGAACATGCGCTGCTCTGGCACGTCGGCGAGGATCGCGTTCAGGTCCACGACCTTCTCGATCCAGTCGCCGAAGGGCTGCGAGGCCGCCAGCGTGTCCTTGAGCTCGGCGTCGTGGTAGAGCTTGCCCTCGGCCATGTCGACCGCGATGAGCTGGCCCGGCCCGAGCGCGCCCTTCTCGCGCACGTTCATCTCGTCCACCGGCACCATGCCGGCTTCCGAGCCCGCGATGAGCATCCCGTCACCCGTCACCACATAGCGCATCGGGCGCAGGCCGTTGCGGTCGAGCCCGCCGCAGACCCAGCGGCCGTCGGTCATGGCCAGCGCCGCCGGCCCGTCCCACGGCTCCATCACCGCGTTGCAATAGGCATACATGTCCGCCCATGCCTTCGGCATGTCGGTCGTGGTCTTCGACCAGGCTTCCGGCACCATCATGGTCTTGACCATCGGCGCCGAGCGGCCCGAGCGCACCATGACTTCGAAGACGGCATCGAGCGCGCCCGAGTCGGACGAGCCCTGCGGGACGATCGGCTTGATGTCCTCGGCCGCATCCCCGAAGGCCGAGGAGGCCATGCGGATCTCGTGGCTCTTCATCCAGTTGATGTTGCCCTTCAGCGTGTTGATCTCGCCGTTGTGGGCGAGCATGCGGAAGGGCTGCGCCAGCCACCATTGCGGGAAGGTGTTGGTGGAATAGCGCTGGTGGTAGATCGCGAACGAGCTTTCGAACCGCTCGTCCTGCAGGTCGGGGTAGAAGGTGGCGACCTGCTCGGCCAGCATCATCCCCTTGTAGATGATCGACCGGCACGACAGCGAGCAGAGGTAGAGCCCCTGGATCGAGCCCGCCTGCGCCGCCTTCTCGATCCGGCGGCGGATGATGTAGAGCTCGCGCTCGAACTGCTCGTCGTCGATGTCCTTCTCGCAGCGGATCAGGATCTGCTCGATCTCGGGGCGCGTGGCATTGGCCTTCTCGCCGAGGACGGAGGTGTCCACCGGCACATGGCGCCAGCCGTAGATGTAATGGCCCATGCGCAGCACTTCGGACTCGACGATGGTCCGGCAGCGTTCCTGGCCGGAGAGGTCCGTGCGCGGCAGGAAGACCTGACCCACGGCCACGAGCTTGTGCATGTCGGGCTCGTGGCCGGTGCGGCGGATCTGGTCGTAGAAGAACTTGACCGGGATCTGGACATGGATGCCCGCGCCGTCGCCGGTCTTGCCGTCGGCATCGACCGCGCCCCGGTGCCAGACGGCCTTCAGCGCGGCGATGCCGCTCTCGACGACCTTCCGCGACGGCGTGCCCGAGATCGAGACGACGAGGCCCACGCCGCAGGAGGCATGCTCGTCCTCGGCCTTGTAGAGTCCGTTCGCGTCCAGCCAGGCCCGCTTCGCCTCTTCGGCTTTCACCCAGGCTTCATCATAGATCGTCATGGCTCACTCCTCTGGGCTGGCTGGAAGCGTGGCGAGAAACTCGGCTTCCGTCATCTGGTGGGTCGGACCGGCAAAACTCCAGGCGTCGGGCTTGCGGTCGATGTAGATCTCGTGGGCGAGGCGGATGCCGCTCAGGTCATCCAGAAGCCCCGCCGCCATGTAGTAGTCGCGCGGCATTCCCGGTCCGGTCAGCCGATACCAGAGCGTCGAGCCGCAGCTGCCGCAGAAGCAGCGCTCGGCCCAGGCCGACGAGGCATAGGCCTTCACATGTTCGGCGCCGGTCACGGTCATGGCGGCCTCGGGCACCATCATCGTGACGAAGGCCGAGCCGGTCCAGCGGCGGCACATCTCGCAATGGCAGGCGCCGATCTCGTGCGAGACGGTCGCCACGGCGATCTGCACCCCGCCGCAGAGGCAGTGTCCGGTCCGGTCAGCGGTCATGGCGCACCTTCACGATCAGGCCGTCCTCGGGCGCCTGCGACAGGATCGCGTCGCAGTCGAAGATCGGCTCGGTGGCAAGAAAGCCCGGCTCGCCGGGGAAGACGAAATCGACGGGGCTGCCGTCCACGGGCAGCGAGCCCCCGGTGCCGTCGCTCCACCGGGTCGGGCCGGCGAAGAAGAGACGCCATTCGGGATGGATATATTCGTTCCCCTGCGCCTGCCGCAGGACCGTACCGCCGATGCTCGTCTCGGTGAATTCGAACTCGGTCTCCTGAAGCACGATCCCGTCGATGGTGAAGCTTCGGCCGGTCAGCCGGTCGTAGCCGGTCACGCGGCTCCGCTCGCCCGTGCTGCGGGTCAGGCCGAAATCATAGCTGTCCGCCCCGCTCAGGAGCTCGGTGAAGGAGGCCGGATCGGCCGGGTTCGGGTCGAGCGCCTGCCGCACGGTGGGGAACATCTCGTAGCTCTCGACCCACTGCGCCTCGCGGTCGATGTGGGAGGAGAAGAAGATGCCTTCCTGATCGAAGTCCACGCGCCACTTGTCGCCCGCAGGATCCTTGTCGCAGCGGTAGTGGTGCGACACGCGGCAGCCGCGCGACTGCACGGTGAGAAAGGCGGTGCAGCCCTCGGGCGGCGTGAAGGTCCGCCCGGAGCCGAAAGCGGGGGCGGCCGCGATCAGCGCGAGCCCTCCCGCCAGGATCTTCGTCAGAAGCGTCATGCCCATGGTCCCATCACCTCGCGCCCGGCCTCTCCAGAGGCCCGGCCCGCACCGGCCGCCCGGGACCTTCCGGGCGGTCGCATCCAGCAGAGGCGCTATTCGGCCGCGACGACAGCCGGCTGCGCCAGATAGTCGAGGATCGACTGCGCCGCATCGCGGCCGTCGCGGATCGCCCAGACGACGAGGCTCGCGCCCCGCACGATGTCGCCCACGGCATAGACGCCGGGAAGGCTCGTGGCATGGGTGCGGAAGTCGGCCTTGATCGTGCCCCAGCGGGTCACGGTCAGGTCGGGCACGCCCCAGAGTGTCGGCAGATCCTCGGGCTCGAACCCGAGCGCCATGATCGCGAGATCGGCAGGCTCGACATAGTCGGCGCCCTCGATGATCTCGGGCATCTGCCGCCCCGTCGCATCCGGCTCGCCGAGCCGCATCTTCTGCACGATCACGCCCTCGACCGCATCGCCCGCAATGAAGCCGCGCGGCGCCGAGAGCCAGACGAACTCCACGCCCTCCTCCTCGGCATTGGCCACCTCGCGCTGCGACCCCGGCATGTTGGCCCGGTCGCGACGGTAGAGACACTTCACGCTGGTGGCGCCCTGCCGGATCGCGGTGCGGACGCAGTCCATGGCCGTGTCGCCGCCGCCGATCACCACGACGCGCTTGCCGTTGGCATCGAGGCCGTCGTCGTCCACCTCGTCGCCGAAGCTGCGGCGGTTCGAGGCGGTGAGGTAGGAGAGCGCCTGCACCACGCCTGCCGAGCCCACACCGGGGGCCGCGAGGTCGCGCTGCTTGTAGACGCCGGTCGCGATCAGCACCGCATCGTGCTGGCCGCGGATCGCATCGAAGCTCAGATCCTCGCCCACGTTGCAGTTCAGCACGAACTGGACGCCCGCCTGCTCGAGCTGCTCGACGCGGCGCGCGACCACGTCCTTCTCGAGCTTGAAGCCGGGGATGCCGTAGGTCAGCAGGCCGCCCGCGCGGTCGTAGCGGTCGTAGACCGTGACCTGAAGGCCCGCCCGGCGCAGCGCGTCGGCCGCGGCGAGGCCGCCCGGGCCCGCACCGATGATACCGACCGACTCCGACCGCTCGTAGGCGGGCTTGCCCGGCACGACCCAGCCGTTTTCCCAAGCGGTGTCGGTGATGTATTTCTCGACGGCGCCGATGGTGACGGTGCCGTGGCCCGACTGCTCGATCACGCAGTTCCCCTCGCAGAGACGGTCCTGCGGACAGATCCGGCCGCAGATCTCGGGGAAGGTGTTGGTGGCCTGGCTGATCTCGTAGGCTTCCTGAAGCCGGCCCGTCGCGGTCAGGCGCAGCCAGTCGGGAATGTTGTTGTGCAGCGGGCAGTGCGACTGGCAGAAGGGCACGCCGCACTGGCTGCACCGGCTCGATTGCTCGGCGGCCGTGGCCGCGGCGAACTCGCGGTAGATCTCGTGAAAGTCCTGAGAACGCAGCGAAGCCGGACGTTTCTCGGGGGTCTCCCTCGCCATCTTGACGAACTGGAGCATCGGTTCTTTTGCCATGCGGAGCCCTCCCTCGAGGCCGACTGCGGGGTGCGGTCGTGTTACTCCAGGTCCGGCGGGCATAAAAGTCAGCAAGGCTGACCTATTTGTCGATTTTTCGCTGACGCGGACCTGATGCCGCGCAATTTCCGCAGATTTTAGGTCAGCTCCACTGACCCAACCCCTCAGTAGCCTGCCAGCAATGCCGCCAGAGCCACCGATCCCACTGCGATTCGCCACCAGCCGAACAGCGCGTAGCCATGCCGGCTCACATAGCCGAGCAGCCAGCGCACCACGAGAACCGCCGCCACGAAGGCTGCCACGAAGCCTACCGCAATCTCGCCCAGAGCCGAAGCGTCCAGCACGTCGCGGTTCTTGAAGAGGTCGAAGGCGAAGGCGCCGGCCATGGTGGGCATGGAGAGGAAGAAGGAGAACTCCGCCGCCGCGCGCTTGCCCGCGCCCAGCATCAGCCCCCCGACGATGGTCGCGCCCGACCGCGACACGCCCGGCACCATGGCGAGACACTGGATGAAGCCGATCTTCAGCGCCACGTTCAGCGGCAGGTCCATCGCATCGTCATAGCGGGGCTCCGGCGCCATCCGGTCGACGAAGAGCAGCACGATCCCCCCGAGGATCAGCATGGTCGCGATGAGGATCGGCGTCTCGAACAGCACCGCCTTGATGAAGCCGTGCGCAAGCACGCCGATCACCACCGCGGGCAGGAAGGCCACCAGCACCGCCACGAGAAAACGGAAGGCCCTCGGGTCGTGCGGCGCGGCCCGGATCACCGAGACGAGCTTGGCGGCATAGACCGTCAGCACCGCCAGCACCGCACCGAGCTGGATCACCACCTCGAAGCTGCGCCCCGCGCTTTCAAATCCAAGGAAGTGCCCGGCCAGCAGCAGGTGCCCCGTCGAGGAGACGGGAATGAACTCTGTCAGGCCTTCCAGCAGTCCCAGAACAAGAGCGACCAAAGTCGTCGAGTCCAGCATGATCGCTCCGTCTTGTTCGGTCCGGGCTCGGCTCAGGTCTTGCGCAGGTTCCGCGCCGAAGCCTTGATCGAGGCATATTGCCCCGACGGCCGGAAGCTCCAGAGATATTCCGGCAGCACGGCCTCCATCGCGGTGGGCGAGATGCCGAGATCGGCGAGGCCCTTGGCGTCGGGGGCCACGATATTGTCGCGGCGGAGGTTGCGCACCTGATCGCGGGTCAGGGTCTTGTTGGCCAGCAGCCCGAAGGTCGCCGTCTGCACCAGATCCAGCGCGCCGCCGATCAGGTTCGCGACCCAGAAGGGCACGTTCACGATCAGCTTGCGCCGCTCGACCACGCGCAGAAGCATCTTCATCAGGTCGCGGAAGGTCTCCACATCCGGGCCGCCCAGTTCGTAGGTGCCCGGCGCCGCCCGGCCGAGGACGCCCGCCACCGCCGCCTGCGCCACGTCATCGACGAAGACCGGCTGGAATTTCGTCGCGCCGCCGACGACCGGCAGCACCGGACTGAAGCGCGTCATCTGGGCGAAGCGGTTGAAGAAATCGTCCTCGGGTCCGAAGATCACCGACGGACGCAGGATCACCGCCCGCGGGAAGGCCTCGCGCACGGCCGCCTCGCCTGCGGCCTTGGTGCGGCCATAGGCGCTCGGCGACTGCGCATCGGCGCCGATGGCCGACAGCTGCACCAGCGTCTGCACGCCCTCGGCGGCGGCGATCCGCGCCACGCGGGCGGCGCCTTCGGCCTGCACCGACTGGAATCGGTTCTTGCCGCTTTCGGCAAGGATCCCCACGCAGTTCACCACCGCATCCGCGCCGTGCATGACGGCGCGCACCGAGGCATCGTCGCGGATGTTGCAGAAGACGGGCTCCACCTGCCCCACGACACCGTAGGGCTTGACGAACAGCGCCTCGTTCGGACGGCGAACGGCCACGCGCACGCGCCAGCCTTCCTGGGCCATCCGGCGGGCGATGTAACGTCCCACGAAGCCCGACCCGCCGTAGATCGTCACAAGCTTGCTCATCTTCCGTCCTCGCCCGGCATGGTCATCAAAGATTGCCCCTTCCCATAACTTTACGGGGGCTGCGGAACAAGCGCCAATGAGCTTCGCCTTTTTTCGTGACACCCCGTTGACACTGCCGAATCCCCCATATAAATCGCCCCTCACGACACCTGCCCAGGTGGCGGAATTGGTAGACGCGCACGGTTCAGGTCCGTGTGCCGCAAGGCGTGGAGGTTCGAGTCCTCTCCTGGGCACCATCGATCCTTCGTGCCAATTCGAAGGATCAGGCAGTGACAATCCATCTGCATCGCAACGACCTGCCGGACGGTCTCGTCCTCGGCCCGGTCGTGGCCATCGACACCGAGACCATGGGCCTCGACCCGCGGCGCGACCGTCTCTGCGTCGTTCAGCTCTCGGCGGGCGACGGCGATGCGCATCTGGTGCAGATCGAGCGCGGTCAGACCAGCGCCCCCAATCTCGAGCGTCTTCTGACCGACCCGCAGGTGCTGAAGCTGTTCCATTTCGGCCGGTTCGACATCGCCGCGCTGAAGCGGGCCTTCGGCGTGCGCACCGAGCCCGTCTGGTGCACCAAGATCGCTTCGAAGATGGTGCGAACCTTCACCGATCGGCACGGGCTGAAATATCTGTTGCTCGAACTGGTCGGCGTGGACGTCTCGAAGCAGCAGCAGACCTCCGACTGGGGCGCGGCCGAGCTGACGGATGCGCAGAAGGACTATGCCGCCTCCGACGTGCTCCATCTGCACCGGCTCAAGGACGAGCTGGAGGCACGGCTGCTGCGCGAGGGCCGGATGGAACTGGCGCAACGCTGTTTCGATTTCCTTCCCACGCGGGCAGAGCTCGACCTCATGGGCTGGGACGAACCGAATGACATCTTCCACCACTGACTTTCTCGCGACCGCCCGGCGGGTGATCGAGGCCGAGACCACGGCCCTCACGATGCTGGGCGCGAGCCTCGACGACAGTTTCGGCGCTGCGGTCGAGACGATCCTGCGCGCCCGCGGGCGCGTGATCGTCTCGGGCATGGGCAAGTCGGGCCATATCGGGCGCAAGATCACCGCGACCCTCGCCTCGACCGGCACGCCTGCGCAGTTCGTCCATCCGGCCGAAGCCAGCCATGGCGATCTCGGCATGGTCACGCGGGACGATGTCGCGCTGGTGCTGTCGAATTCGGGCGAGACGCCCGAGCTGGCCGACATCATCGCCCACACGCGGCGCTTCGACATTCCGCTGATCGGCGTCGCGAGCCGCGCCCAGTCCACGCTGCTGCGCCAGTCCGACGTGGCCCTGCTGCTGCCGCCCGCCCCCGAGGCCTGCGGCAACGGCATCGTGCCCACCTCCTCGACCACGATGACGCTGGCCCTGGGCGATGCGCTGGCCGTGGCGCTGATGGAGCACCGCCAGTTCACGCCCGAGCATTTCCGCGTCTTCCATCCGGGCGGCAAGCTCGGGGCGCGGCTCGCGCGCGTGGCCGATCTCATGCACCGCGACCTGCCGCTGGTTGCGATGGGCACCTCGATGGGCGAGGCCCTCATCACCATGAGCCGCCTCGGGTTCGGCGTCCTCGGCGTCACCGGACCCGAGGGCCGGCTTGCGGGAATCATCACCGACGGCGACCTCCGCCGTCATCTCGACGGGCTTCTGTCGCTCTCTGTCGAAGATGTGATGACGCGCCACCCTCTCACCATCGCCCCCGACGCTCTGGCCGAGAAGGCCGTGGCGGTCATGAACGGCCGCAAGATCACGTCGCTCTTCGTGGTCGATCCCGAGGGGTCGGGCGCGGCGGAGGGGCTGATCCATATTCACGACTGCCTCCGCGCCGGAGTGGCCTGAGCCATGGCGCCCCCGCGGCCCGACAACCTTCATTCGCGGCTGGTCTCCTGGCTGAAGGTCGTCCTGCCGCTGGCGGCGCTGGCGATCCTGTCGACGCTGTTCCTCGTGGCACGGACCATCAATCCCGACGACGCGATTCCCTATGCCGATGTGGATGTGGCCGACCGGGTCCGCGAGCCGCGGATCACCGCGCCCACCTGGGCCGGGATCACCAGCGACGGTGCGGCGCTCAGCGTCGAGGCCGCCGCGGCCCGTCCGGGACAGTCGCCCGGCGAGGAGGGTCGGGCCGCCGCCCTGCGCGCGCGGATCGACACGCCCGACGGCGCAAGCGCCACGATGGCGGCCGAGACCGGCGCGCTCGACAGCGATGCACGGCTCCTGCGGCTGGGTGGCGGGGTGGAAGTGACCACCTCCACCGGCTACCATCTGACGACCGAGGCGGTGACCGCCGATCTCGATGCGACCGACGTGCGCTCCGACAGCGCGCTCGACGCCACCGGCCCGCTCGGCCGGATCGAGGCCGGCTCGATGCGCCTGACCGAGGATCCCGAAGCCGCCGGCAGCTATGTGCTGACCTTCGGGAATCGCGTGAAGCTGATATACGATCCGAAGAAGTGATGGACGCGATGTCGAGGCGAGAGATGAGGACGATCCTGATGGCGGCGGCGGCCGCGCTTTGGCTGCCCATGGCAGCGCACGCGCAAGGGGCCGAGGTCGCCTTCGGAGGCGGGCTCAAGCAGGACACGACGCTTCCGGTCGAGATCGGATCGGACCAGCTTCAGGTGAACCAGGCCGACGGAACGGCGGTCTTTTCGGGCAATGTCCGCGTCGCGCAGGGGCCGATGCGGCTCGGCGCACAGTCGGTGCGGGTCGAATACGCCCCCGGAGGCGGCGCGATCCGCAGGCTCCATGCCTCTGGCGGCGTCACGCTCGCCAATGGCAGCGAAGCCGCCGAGGCGAAGCAGGCCGTCTACACGATCGAGAGCGGCGAGGTTGTCATGACGGGCGACGTGCTGCTCACGCAGGGGCCTAATACGCTGGCCGGGCAGAAGCTCGTGATCGACCTGACCGCCGGCACCGGCCGGATGGAGGGGCGCGTGCAGACCGTCTTCCAGCCGGGCAAGGCGCCATGAACGTGAAATCGGAGTTCGTCGTGACGCGCGGCGGGTCGGGCCTGCAGGTGGTGGGGCTGCGCAAGAGCTACAAGCGCCGCCCGGTGATCCGCGACGTCACGATGCATCTCGACCGCGGCGAGGTCGTGGCCCTGCTCGGCCCCAACGGCTCGGGAAAGACGACCTGCTTCTATGCCATCGCGGGCCTCGTCAGCCCCGAGGGCGGGCAGGTCATGATCGAGGGCCGCGACGTCACCGCCCTGCCCATGTATCGCCGCGCACGGATGGGGATCGGCTACCTGCCGCAGGAGGTCTCGATCTTCCGCGGCCTGTCGGTCGAGGACAACATCCTTGCCGTCCTCGAGATCACCGAGAAGGACCCGCACACGCGGCGCGAACGGCTCGAGGAGCTGCTCGGCGAATTCTCGATCGCGCACCTGCGGCGGACGCCCGCGCTCGCTCTCTCGGGCGGCGAGCGGCGCCGGGTGGAGATTGCGCGGTGTCTTGCCGCAGATCCGCGCTATCTGCTGCTTGACGAGCCCTTCGCAGGGGTCGATCCGATCGCGGTGGGCGAGATTCGCGGGCTGGTGCACGACCTCAAGAGCCGGGGTATCGGCGTCCTCATCACCGACCACAATGTGCGGGAAACGCTTGAGATTGTGGACAGAGCCTACATCCTGCACGACGGCACCGTGCTCAAGAGCGGCACCACCGAAGAGGTGGTCCGCGACGAAACGGTGAGGCGGGTTTATCTGGGCCAGAACTTCCGCATCTCCTGATGCTTTCGGCTCAGTCGAAGGGCGTGAGCTTGCTGTTGACAACCGCGCGCCAAAAGCAGCCAAATGACCTTGATGCGTGCAGAACCCGCCCTCGCCGCCGATCCGCTCAGGCCCCGCTCTCCGGCCAGGCCTCGTGGATCCCGGCGTTTGCCCGCGTCAGCAATAACAGTCGGCGGGCACCCCGGTCTGGGGCGGACTGGCCTTGCCGAGTCAAAAGGAGGAATCATGCGATACCAGATCAGCGGGAAACAGATCGACATCGGTGAAGCGCTTCAGACTCACGTCAAATCCGAACTTGGCGAGGTGATCGAGAAGTATGCCCAGCGTCCCACCGAGGCGACGATCGTCTTTTCGCGCGTTGCGCATGAACATGTCTGCGAATCCACGATCCATCTGTCGACGGGTCTGACGGCCCAGGCGACCGGCCGTGCGACCGAAATCTACGCCGCCTTCGAGAGCTGCCGCGAGAAGATGGACAAGCAGCTCCGTCGCTACAAGCGCCGCCTCCGCGACCATCACCGCGAGCGGACGGCCCCGGTTGAATTCGGTCCGGGTTCCTCCTATATCCTCGCCGCATCCGAGGAAGCCGAGGATGGTGAGGTCGAGAACCTTCAGCCGATGGTGATCGCCGAGATGGAGACGAAGGTTCCTTCGATCACCGTCGGCGAGGCCGTCATGCAGCTGGAACTCGCCGGCCAGAGCATGCTTGTCTTCCGCAATGAAGGTCATGGCGGGGTGAACGTCGTTTACCGTCGGGATGACGGGAACATCGGCTGGATCGACCCGCGCAACAGCAAATAGCGCGCGCCCGAGGCGCAGGACAAGCGACCGCCCATGGAACTATCCAAACTTCTGATGCCAGGAGCCGTTCGGGTTCTGAGCCAGGTCACGAGCAAGAAGCGCCTCTTCCAGGAACTGGGAGAGGTCGCCGCGCAGGCCTATGCTCTGAATGCGTCGGTCGCCATCGACGGCCTGCAGGAGCGCGAGAGCCTGGGGCCGACCGGCGTCGGGCATGGCATCGCCCTGCCCCATGCCCGGCTCGAGGATCTCGACCGGATCGTGGGGGTGTTCCTGCGCCTCGAGAAACCGCTCGACTATGACAGCGTCGACCGCCAGCCGGTGGATCTGGTCTTCGCCCTGTTCGCGCCCAAGGATTCGGGCGTCGATCACCTGAAGGCTCTGGCGCTCGTCTCGCGCACCATGCGCGACGCGGGCGTCTGCACCAAGCTCCGGTCGAACACCGACCCGGCCAAGCTGCACGCGATCCTCACCGAGACCCGCGCTCCGCAGGCCGCCTGAACGGTCCCGGGGCGGCCCCGTGCCGCCCGTTCTTCATCACATCCTCTGTTTTAGCGAGCGAGATCAACGCGGTGTCCGTCGACCCGTGTGGGCCGGATCTGCGAGAGCGGCCGTGGCCTGCGGGACAGGCGGAGGCCGGGTCCGCAGAGCGGCTCGGGTTTGGCCCTGCCCATCCCGATGCCGGCCTGACCCGGACCTCCGATGCACAAACCATCGTTCAGGCGCAGCAGCGCCGAGGATCCCGCGCGACTGACGCGAAAAAGGCCTGTCTTGTCCGGTCAGGCGGCGCGGAGCGGCAAGGCCGTGTCGCGAACGGCGGTCTCAGCGAACCCGACCGCATCCGGAAATGAAAACGGCCCCCGGGCCGGCGCGTCAGGAACGCCGAACCCGGGGGCCGAACTGCATGTCGGGCGGTTATTGCGCCGCCTTCTCCAGAGCCAGCATGTCGTGCAGGTAGCCCGAGAACTCGTCCCGCAGCTCGGGGCGCGCGAGGCCGAAGGCCACGGTCGCCTGCAGGAAGCCTGCCTTCGAGCCGCAGTCGTAGCGCTGGCCGCGGAAGCGGAAGCCGTAGACCTTGCCGGACTCGTCGATCTCTTCGGCGATCGCATCGGTCAGCTGGATCTCCCCCCCGGCGCCTTCCTTCTTGCGGTTCAGGTTGTTCAGAACCTGCGGCGTCAGGATGTAGCGCCCGATCACGGCAAGATTGGACGGCGGATTTTCCTTCGGTTTCTCGACCATGCCATTGACCTTGACGATCGAGCCCATGTCCTCGGCGACCGAGAGCACGCCATAGGCCGAAGCTTTCTCGGGCGGCACTTCCATCGCGGCCACCATGTTGCCGCCGGTCTGTTCGTAGGCCTCCACCATCTGCTGCAGGCAGGGCTTCTCGGCCGCGATCACGTCATCCGGCAGCATCACCGCGAAGGGCTCGTCGCCGATCAGGCGGCGCGCGCACCAGACCGCATGGCCAAGGCCCAGCGCCTTGTGCTGGCGGACATAGGCGATGGCGCCGCTTTCCATGTTGGTGCTTTCCAGCACGTCGAGCAGATGCTCCTTGCCGGGCTTCTTCAGCGCGGCTTCGAGTTCGGGCGCATTGTCGAAATAATCCTCGAGCGCGCTCTTGCCGCGCGAGGTGACGAAAATGAATTCCTTGATGCCGGCCGCCCGAGCCTCATCGATCGCATATTGGATCAGGGGGCGGTCGACCAGCGTCATGATCTCTTTCGGGATCGACTTGGTCGCCGGCAGAAAGCGCGTGCCCAGTCCTGCGACGGGAAATACGGCCTTGGTAACCTTGTTTGTTGTCATAGCTCTCACTCTGGTTCGCCTGCCCTGATCCGCAGGCACCGTGCAAACTACACGGAGTTGGAACTCGCCGCACCCTATCGCAGCAATATGTCGGCAATTTGGTGCCGGCAGGAAAAGTTCCGTCCTGTGGATAAGATTCTTGCATTCCGGTGCGGGACGGGCAGCGAAACAGCGGCAGCGCTCAAGGGCGCAGACCGCTGAAAAACGGCCACCTCGCTGCGACGTGCGAGGACAAGGCAGCTCGCTGTCGCCCGCCGACCGGTGCGGCCTTCGATAGTACCGGACCGGAACGCCTTGTCGGGCGCCCCATTCCGCACGACCCCGCCGGCCGGGGACCGTATCCTTCGCAGAAGGGATGCGGCATGACGCCGCGGCCGCACCCTCTCCAGCCGGAGGACCGTCAGCCGCGCTGCATCTCGGCCAGCATGGTCTCGATCCGCGCCACATCCTCGGGATTGTTGAGCTCCCAGAACTGACGCCCGCGGGCCTCGACCTCGACGCAGAGCACCGACCGGCCGTTCTCGAGGAAGCGGAGCTGCTCGAGCCCCTCCAGCTCTTCCAGCGGGCCGATGGGCCAGGAAGGATAGGCCGCCAGCGCCGCGGGCCGGTAGGCATAGACGCCGACATGATGGAAGACCGGCGTCTCTTCGGCATCGCCGTAGGCGCGACCGGTGTAGGGGATCACTTCCTTCGAGAAATAGAGCGCGTGGCGCGTGGCGCCGAAGACGGCGGTCGTGCCGCCGACGCGGCCCGCGCGACGGTCGGTCAGAAAGCCGTTCAGCGCCCGCCCGTCGCAGCGCAGCACCGGCGTCGCCACCTCTGCGGAAGGATCCTCGCGCAGGCCCGCCACCAGATCCTCGATGAACCACGCGGGCGTGAGCGGAGCATCGCCCTGCAGGTTCACCACGATCTCGAAGCCCGGCAGCGCCGCCGCCACCTCGGCGCAGCGTTCGGTGCCGTTGCGGCAGTCGGGCGAGGTCATGACCACCTCGGCGCCGAACGCCTCGGCCGCGGTGCGGATGCGGTCGTCGTCGGTCGCGACCACCACGCGGTCGATGCCGCGCACCGCCATTGCCGCCTCCCAGCTGCGGCGGATCAGGGTCTTCTCGGTGCCGTCCGGGTCGCGGAGCGCGACCAGCGGCTTGCCCGGATAGCGGGTCGAGGCGTAGCGGGCGGGGATGGCGATCAGGACGGACATGGGCACTTCCGGATGGGAACGGGGAGGACGGGGCGTCAGGACTTGAGCGTCACGCCCGGCGCGTGGGCGATGAAGAAGGGATTGTCCCAGCCGGACTTGCCGTAGGCGAGCGGCTGATGATCGTCGAACCGCACCACGATCCCGCCCGCGCCGCGCAGCACCGCATCGCCCGCCGCCGTATCCCACTCCATCGTGCGGCCGAGCCGCGGATAGAGGTCGGCCTCACCCGTTGCCACGAGGCAGAACTTCAGGCTCGAGCCCGCGCTCGTCATGTCCTTCACCGCATATTTCGCGATGTAATCGTCGGTTGCCTGATCGCGGTGCGATTTCGAGGCCACCACCATCAGCGCGCCATTGTCGGGCTTCGAGACCGAGAGCCTGCGCAGGTTGCCGGGCTTCGTCTTGTCAAGCGCGCCCGTCTCCTCGACGGCGGTGCCGTCCGCCTGGGTGTAGAAGAGGCGGCCCTTCGCGGGGGCATAGACGACGCCGCGGACCGGCACGCCGTCTTCGACATAGGCGATGTTCACGGTGAAGTCGCCGCGCCGCTGGACGAACTCCTTGGTGCCGTCGAGCGGATCGACGATCAGAAAGGTGCTGGCGCTGAGCCCGTGCGAGTCGGCCTGTTCTTCGGTGATGAGCGGGATGTCGGGATAGGCCGCGCGCAGACCGGCCGAGATCAGCCGGTCGGCGGCCTCGTCGGCCTCGGTCACGGGGCTCGCGTCGGACTTCGCCTTCACCTCGAAATCGGGGCCGTTGTAGACCTCCATGATCCTGTCGCCCGCCTCCAGCGCGAGACGGCGGATGAGGGCGGTCAGATCGTCGTAATTCATGGAAGATCCTCGATGTGGGGAGCGATGCCGGATGCGACCTTATCCCCGCTCGGCCGCCGGACGGCAAGGTTTCCATGCCCGCCCCGGCGGCGGGCCGCAACCGCGCCGAGGCCCCTCACCCGCGGCCTCCGCACTCCAAGCTTGCGTCCCGGCCGGAATGGGCCTATACGCCCTTCCATAGCGGCGCCTCGGCTTCCAAAACCGATGGCTCCACCGATGATCGCAACGGGCCGCTCGGCCCGTTTTTTCGTTTTGGGGGTTCCCATGTCCGACCTCGTCGCCAAGACCGCCATCGACCGCCGCCTCGCCGACATCGTGACGCCGGTGATCGAGGGCATGGGGTTCGAGCTCGTCCGCCTCCGGCTGATGAGCGGCAAGACCCGCACGCTGCAGATCATGGCCGACCGGCCCGACGGCGGCATCGTCGTCGACGAATGCGCCGAGATCTCGACCGCCGTCTCCGCCGCGCTGGACGTCGAGGACCCGATCGAAGAGAATTACACGCTCGAGGTCTCGAGCCCGGGCATCGACCGGCCGCTGACCCGGCTGAAGGATTTCGAGGTCTGGACCGGCTACGAGGCCCGGATCGAGACCACCGAACTCATCGACGGACGCCGCCGCTTCAAGGGCGAGCTGGCGGGCACCGAGGGGGACGAGGTTCTCATCACCATCGAGGACGGCCGCGACAGCTATGTGACCATTGGGCTGAAGTTCGACTGGCTGGCCGATGCCAAGCTCATCCTCACGGAAGAGCTGATCGCCGAGATGCTGCGCCAGAAGAAGGCGTCGGGCAATTTCGACGAAAGCCAGTTCGACGAGATCGAGGAATCGGAAGGCGAGGAGGCCGACGAGGCCGAGCAGCCTCCCACCAAGCACTGACCAACCCGCCACTGACCGTTTACCGGGAGCACGACCATGGCAATCACCTCTGCCAACCAGCTTGAACTGCTGCAAACCGCCGAGGCGGTCGCGCGGGAGAAGATGATCGATCCCGATCTGGTGATCCAGGCGATGGAAGAGAGCCTCGCGCGGGCCGCCAAGTCGCGCTACGGCTCGGATCTCGACATCCGGGTGAAGATCGACCGCAAGACCGGCCGCGCCACCTTCGCCCGCATCCGCACCGTGGTCGAGGACGAGCTGATCGAGAATCACCACGCTCAGGTGACGGTGAAGCAGGCGAGAAGCTATCTCGCGGATCCCAAGATCGGCGACGAGATCATCGACGAAGTGCCGCCGGTGGATCTCGGCCGGATCGCCGCGCAATCGGCCAAGCAGGTCATCCTGCAGAAGGTGCGCGAGGCCGAGCGCGACCGTCAGTATGACGAGTTCAAGGACCGCAAGGGCACGATCATCAACGGCGTGGTCAAGCGCGAGGAATACGGCAACATCATCGTCGACATCGGCCGCGGCGAGGGCATCCTGCGCCGCAACGAGAAGATCGGCCGCGAGAGCTACCGTCCGAACGACCGCATCCGCGCCTATATCAAGGACGTCCGCCGCGAGGCCCGTGGCCCGCAGGTCTTCCTCAGCCGCACCGATCCGCAGTTCATGGCCGAGCTCTTCAAGATGGAAGTGCCGGAGATCTACGACGGCATCATCGAGATCAAGGCCGTGGCCCGCGACCCGGGCTCGCGCGCGAAGATTGCGGTCATCTCCTACGACAACTCGATCGACCCGGTCGGCGCCTGCGTCGGTATGCGCGGCAGCCGCGTGCAGGCCGTCGTGAACGAGCTGCAGGGCGAGAAGATCGACATCATCCCGTGGAACCAGGATCAGGCCACGTTCCTCGTGAACGCGCTGCAGCCGGCCGAGGTCTCCAAGGTCGTGATCGACGAGGAAGCCGGCAAGATCGAGGTGGTGGTGCCCGACGAGCAGCTCTCGCTCGCCATCGGCCGCCGCGGCCAGAACGTGCGCCTCGCGAGCCAGCTGACGGCCCTCGACATCGACATCATGACCGAAGCCGACGAATCGGCTCGCCGCCAGGCCGAGTTCGCCGAGCGGACGAATCTCTTCATGGAGACCCTTGATATCGACGAGATGATGGCCCAACTACTGGTGTCCGAAGGGTTCACGAACCTTGAGGAAGTCGCTTACGTCGATCCCGAGGAACTCCTTTCGATCGATGGGTTCGACGAGGACACGGCCGCCGAGCTTCAGGCCCGCGCCCGCGACCATCTGGAAGAAGCCAACCGCAAGGCCCTGGAATCCGCCCGCGCCCTCGGGCTCGAGGATTCCCTCGCCGGTTTCGAAGGGCTGACCCCGCAGATGCTCGAGGCGCTCGCGAAGGACGGCATCAAGACGCTCGAAGACTTCGCCACCTGCGCGGACTGGGAGCTGGCCGGCGGCTGGACCACGGTGAACGGGCAGCGGGTGAAGGACGAGGGCGTCCTCGAGAAGTTCGACGTGAGCCTCGAGGAAGCGCAGCATCTGGTGATGACCGCACGCGTCATGCTGGGCTGGGTCGATCCGACCGAACTCGCGCCGGAAGCCGAGGAAGAAGAAGAGACGGAGGGCGAGGCCTGAGCCTCGCAGAAGCGATGACTCGCGGAGGCCGGGACGACATGCGGGACGAGCCGGAACGGCGCTGCCTCGCGACAGGTGAGAGCGGGCCCAAGGCGGGCCTCGTGCGCTTCGGCCTCGGCCCCGAGAGCCAGGTGGTGCCCGACATCCTCGGGCGCCTGCCGGGCCGGGGCATGTATGTCTCGGCCGACCGCAAGGCGATCGAGAAGGCGGCGGCCAAGGGGCTCTTCGCCCGGGCGGCGCGCCAGCCGGTGAAGGTGCCGGAAGGACTCGCCGACCTTGTGGAGGCGCAGCTCGCCCGGCGGGTGATCGATCTCATCTCGCTTGCTCGCAAGGCGGGAGAGGCGGTTGCCGGATACGAGAAGGTGAAGGACTGGCTGTCGAAGGACGAGGCGAAAGTTCTCATCCAGGCCAGCGACGGGTCGGAACGCGGCAAATCGAAGCTGCATCCGCCCGAAGGCAAAAGGTCGTTCATCGGCTGTCTGACCGCCCGGGAATTGGGTTTGGCATTCGGCCGTGAACATGCGATACACGGCGCGCTCGCGGCTGGTGGACTCACGACGCGCGTTCAGGATGAAGCGGCCAGACTGGCCGGGCTTCGCGGGCAGATCGGCGGCAGGGCCGCCGGAAGGGATACGAAAGACGCATGAGCGATACAGACGGCAAGAAACCCCTCGGCCTGGGTGGCGGCTCGCGTTCGGGCCAGGTGAAGCAAAGCTTCAGCCACGGCCGCACAAAGAGTGTCCTGGTCGAAACGAAGCGCAAGCGCGTGGTCGTTCCGAAGCCGGGTGCCTCGGGGTCTTCGACCACGACGAGCTCGCCGTCGCATCTCGGCGACCCGGCGAAGCGCCCCGCCGGCATCTCCGATGCCGAGATGGAGCGCCGCCTCGCCGCCCTGCGCGCCGCCAAGCTGCGCGAAGTCGAGGACGCCAAGCGCCGCGCCGATGAAGAGCGCCAGCGCGAGGAAGAGCGCCAGCGCCGCCGCGAGGAACTCGAGGCGAAGGAACGCGAAGAGCGTGAGCGCGCCGAGGCCCTGCGCCAGAAGGCCGAGGACGAGGAACGCGCCCGCCGCGAGGCCGAAGAGGCCGCCCGCCGCGCCGAAGAGGCCAAGCGCGCCCCGGCTCCGGCCGCGCCGCAACCGGCGCCCGCCGAGTCGCGCGCATCCGCGCCGCCGTCGGCCAAGCCCGGCCTGCCGCCCTCGCGCAAGGAGCGTGAGCGCGAGGCCGATCGCGACCGCACGACCAAGAAGGACGACTCGCGTCGTTCGGGCAAGCTCACGCTGAACGAGGCGCTCTCGGGCGAAGGCGGCCGCACGCGCTCGCTCGCCGCGATGAAGCGCAAGCAGGAGAAGGCCCGCCAGAAGGCGATGGGCTTCGGCCACAAGGCCGAGAAGCAGGTCCGTGACGTGCAGCTGCCCGAAACGATCCTGGTGCAGGAGCTCGCCAACCGCATGGCGGAGCGGGCGGCTGATGTGGTCAAGGCGCTCATGAAGATGGGCATGATGGTCACGATGAATCAGTCCATCGACGCCGATACGGCCGAGCTGGTGATCGAGGAATTCGGCCACCGCGCCGTGCGCGTGTCGGATGCCGACGTCGAGCATGTGATCGACACGGTCGAGGACAAGGCGGAAGACCTCCAGCCGCGTCCGCCGATCATCACGATCATGGGTCACGTCGACCACGGCAAGACCTCGCTTCTGGATGCGATCCGCAAGACCAGCGTCGTTTCGGGCGAGGCGGGCGGCATCACGCAGCATATCGGCGCCTATCAGGTGAAGACCGAGAGCGGCGCGGTCCTGACCTTCCTCGATACGCCCGGCCACGCGGCCTTCACCTCGATGCGCGCCCGCGGTGCGCAGGTGACGGACATCGTGGTGCTGGTGGTGGCGGCCGACGACGCGGTGATGCCGCAGACGGTCGAGGCCATCAAGCACGCCAAGGCGGCCAAGGTCCCGATGATCGTGGCGATCAACAAGATCGACAAGCCGGACGCGGACCCGAACAAGGTGCGCACCGACCTGCTCCAGCACGAGGTGATCGTCGAGAAGATGTCGGGCGACGTGCTCGATGTGGAAGTCTCGGCGAAGACCGGCCTCGGGCTCGACGAGCTGCTCGAGAACATCGCCCTTCAGGCCGAGATCCTCGACCTGCGCGCCAACCCGAGCCGGCAGGCGCAGGGTGCGGTGATCGAAGCCAAGCTCGACGTGGGTCGCGGCCCGGTGGCCACGGTTCTGGTGCAGTACGGTACGCTCAAGCGGGGCGACATCTTCGTGGTCGGCCAGCAGTGGGGCAAGGTGCGCGCGCTCATCAACGACAAGGGCGAGCGTGTGGATGAGGCCGGCCCCTCGGTTCCGGTCGAGGTGCTGGGTCTGAACGGCACCCCGGAAGCGGGCGACGTGCTGAACGTCGTCGAGACCGAAGCCCAGGCGCGCGAGATCGCCGATTACCGTGAGAAGGCGGCGCGCGACAAGCGTGCGGCAGCCGGCGCGGCGACGACGCTCGAGCAGCTGATGGCGAAGGCCAAGGCCGATGCCGACGTGGCGGAACTGCCGGTGGTCATCAAGGCCGACGTGCAGGGCTCGGCCGAGGCGATCGTGCAGGCGCTGGAGAAGGTCGGCAACGACGAGGTCCGCGTGCGCGTGCTCCACTACGGCGTGGGCGCGATCACCGAGACCGACATCACGCTGGCCGAGGCCTCGCAGGCGGCGGTCATCGGCTTCAACGTCCGGGCCAATGCCTCGGCACGTCAGGCCGCGAACCAGAAGAGCGTCGAGATCCGCTACTACAGCGTGATCTACGACTTGGTGGACGATGTGAAGAAGGCGGCCTCGGGCCTGCTCAAGGCCGAAGTGCGCGAGCATTTCATCGGCTATGCGCAGATCAAGGAAGTCTTCCGCATCACCGGCGTCGGCAACGTGGCGGGCTGTATCGTCACCGAGGGCGTGGCCCGGCGGTCTGCCGGCGTGCGCCTGCTGCGCGACAACATCGTGATCCACGAGGGCACGCTGAAGACGCTCAAGCGCTTCAAGGACGAGGTCAAGGAAGTGCAGTCCGGGCAGGAATGCGGCATGGCCTTCGAACGCTACGAAGACATCCGTCCCGGCGACGTGATCGAGATCTTCGAGCGCGAGGAGGTCCAGCGCAAGCTGGCCTGATACCGGATACCCGCGGCCCGCTTCGGCGGGCGGCGGGATCCCGAGATTAGAAAGGCCGGGCAGCTGACGCTGCCCGGCCTTTTCGTTCGTCACGAGTTGAGCGCCAGAAGGTCAGGCGGCGCGCTTCGACGGGATCGGGTAACCGACATACGTCTTTTCGTCGACCCTAACCATCACCTTACCATCCGCCATCTGGCCGACGAGAAGGCCCTGAACCGAGACACAGCTACCGATCGTGATCGTCCTGAGCATCTGCTTTCCCCCAAGAAGCAAGTTTCCCCAGTCACAGGTTAGTCATAAAGCGATAAATAAACACTCACGATTTTGGTCGTAGAGCACCTTTGGGGTGCGACATATGAACGATTGAGGCGCTTGTGCCACAGAACCGTTACAGCCAGTCGCGCAGGATGGGGATCAGCGGCAGGTCTGCGGGCGGCATCGGATAGTCGCGAAGCGCCTGTGGCCGCACCCAGGCCAGCGTCTGGCCCTCGCGCGGCTGGGGGATTCCCTCCCACCGCCGGCAGGCGAACAGCGGCATCAGCAGATGGAAGGTCTCGTAGGCGTGGCTCGCGAAGGTGAGCGGCGCAAGGCAGCTCGCCTTCGTGTCGATGCCCAGTTCTTCCTTCAGCTCGCGGATCAGCGCGGCCTCCGGGCTTTCGCCCGGCTCAACCTTGCCGCCGGGAAATTCCCAGAGACCCGCGAGCGACTTGCCCTCGGGCCGCTGGGCCAGAAGCACGCGGCCGTCGCCATCGATCAGGGCCACGGCCGAGACGAGGACGATCTTCACGAGCGGTAGTCGGCGTTGATGTCGATGTAGCGGTGCGTCAGGTCGCAGGTCCAGACCGTGCGGCTGTCGGTGCCGAGGCCAAGATCGACCGCCACCACCAGTTCGGCCTGCTTCATGTAGGCCGCGCCGTCCTCTTCGCGGTAGTCGGGGCTGCGCCAGCCCTTCTCGGCCACGAGGATGTCGCCGAAGCGGATCGAGAGCTTGTCGCGGTCGGCCGCGGCGCCCGACTTGCCCACCGCCATGACGATCCGGCCCCAGTTCGGGTCCTCGCCGGCGATCGCGGTCTTGACCAGCGGCGAATTGGCGATCGCCATGGCGACCTTGTGGGCATCCTCGGCGCTGGCCGCGCCCGTGACCCGGACCTCGACGAATTTCGACGCGCCCTCGCCGTCGCGCACCACCTGCTGCGCGAGATCGAGCATCACCCGCCCCAGCGCCGCCTCGAAGTCGCGCCCGGCCTTCGAGCGCCCGTTGAGCTCGGCAGCGGGGCTCGTGCCGGTGGCGGCGAGCAGCAGCGCGTCCGAGGTCGAGGTGTCGCTGTCCACGGTGATCGCGTTGAAGGTGGCCTCCACCTGCCGCGACAGCATCTTCTGCAGCAGCGGCTGCGGGATCTTCGCGTCGGTGAAGATATAGACCAGCATCGTCGCCATGTCGGGCGCGATCATGCCCGAGCCCTTGGCGATGCCGGCGATCTGGATCGATCCGCCCTCGCCCTCGACCGTGGCCGAGGCGCCTTTCGGGAACGTATCGGTCGTCATCATGGCGCGCGCGGCCATCTCGATGGCGTCTCCCGACAGGCCCTCGACCAGCGCGGGGATCTGCGCGGTGATGCGCTCGTAGGGCAGCGGCTCGCCGATCACGCCGGTCGAGGAGGAGAAGACGCGCTCCACCGGCAGGCCAAGGGCCTCGGCCACGCCGCGGGTCACGGCCTCGACCGCCTCGACGCCCACGGCGCCGGTGAAGGCGTTCGAGTTGCCCGAGTTCACGATGATCGCCGCACCGGCCTCGGAGGCGGCGCCGATCTTGGCCTGACAGTCGAGCACGCAGGCCGCCCGCGTCGAGGAGCGGGTGAAGACGCCCGCCATGGCCGTGCCCGGCGCGAGCCGGATCAGCATCACATCCTTGCGGTTCTGGTAGCGCACTCCGGCCTCGACGGCGGAGAATTCCACCCCGCCGATGGCCGGCAGGGTGGGGAAGGAGGCGGGGGCCAGCGGCGACACCGGCTTGGCGCCCGCGGTCTTCGCTTCGGGCTTCTCGGCCTTCACGCGGGCCTTGAGCTTCGACAGCTTCTTCTTCAGCGACTTCGCTTCGTCTTTCCAGTCCGTCTTGCCCATGCCCGTGCCTCCGGTTCGCGGATCAGTCGAGCAGTTCTTCCTTCCGAAGCGCGGCGGGGTCAATCCCCTCGCCGGGCCGGGTGATCTCGGCCTTGGCCGTCACCTCGTCGATGTGGCGGGCAACCGCCTCCTGCTCGATCTGGCCCGCCAGCTCGTCGCGCATGTCGTCGAGCGAGGGTTTCTCGGCGATCCGGGTTTCGTTCAGCTTGACGAGGTGCCAGCCGAACTGGGTCTGGATCGGGCCCACGACCTCGCCCGGCTTCATCTTCACCACGGCATCCTCGAAGGGCTTCACCATCATGCCGAGACCGAACCAGCCCAGCGAGCCGCCGTTGGCGGCCGCGCCGTCCGAGGAATGCTCCTTGGCGAGCGTGGCGAAGTCGGCCCCGCCGTCGATCTCTTCCTTCAGCTTCTTGGCCTCGTCCTCGCTCGAGACGAGGATGTGCGAGGCATTGTATTCGGTCTGGGGCGCGGCATCGGCAAAGCGCGCGTCGTAGGCGGCCTGCAGCGCCTCGTCGGTCACCGCCCCCTCGACCACGCGGCGCATCGCCACGGCCGACAGGAAGCCACGCTCCTCGTTCTGCAGCGACAGCTGGTCACGCTTCGTCACCGAGCCCTCGATGGACTGGGCGAGCGCCGCCTGCTGGATCAGCTGCTCGAGGATGCCCTTGAAGAGCGCATCGTCGGGCAGGCTCTGATACTGGTCGGGCAGGCCCGCGCGGAGCGCGATCATGTGGCCCAGAGTGATGTCCTGACCGTTCACCGTGGCCACCACCGTGTCGGCCGTCGGCTCATCCGCACGGACCGGAGCGGCCAGCGCCAGCGCGCAGACGGCCGCGACGGACGCACCCCGCCAGAACCTTGCAATGTTCGCCATTCTCACCTTCTCCTGAACGGGCGCGCCCTCGCGCGACGTTGACTTGACCCCTCCATCCCCTTACATCGCTTGGGTCGCGTGAGCCGGGGCCGGGCTGTTCTGCCTTCTAGGAGACTACGGGCGGAGGGGGCAAGGCCGATGCCTCACACGATCATGTCAAGAGGACTTGGCTTGTCAGGAACGACCAGGCGGAGAAAACATGCTGGGTCTCGGAACGCTCGCGCGCAAGATCTTCGGAACGCCCAACGACCGCAAGGTGAAGTCCGTCCGCAGCCTCGTGGCGCGCATCAACGACCTTGAGCCGGAATTTCAGGCTCTCTCGGACGAGGGCATCAAGCAGAAGACCGCCGAATTCCAGCGACGGGTGCAGGAAGGCGGAGAAAGCCTCGACGATCTTCTGCCCGAAGCCTTCGCCAACTGCCGTGAGGGCGCGCGTCGCGCGCTCGGCCTGCGGGCCTTCGACGTGCAGCTGATGGGCGGGATCTTCCTGCATCAGGGCAATATCGCCGAGATGAAGACGGGCGAGGGCAAGACCCTCGTCGCCACCTTCCCCGCCTATCTGAACGCGCTCGCCGGCAAGGGCGTGCATGTCGTGACGGTGAACGACTATCTCGCCAAGCGCGACGCCGAATGGATGGGCAAGGTCTATGCCCAGCTCGGCCTCGCGACCGGCGTGGTCTATCCGTTCCAGTCCGACGAGGAGAAGAAGGCCGCCTACGCCGCCGACATCACCTATGCCACGAACAACGAGCTCGGCTTCGACTATCTCCGCGACAACATGAAGGCCTCGAAGGAAGAGATGCGCCAGCGCGGCCATTTCTTCGCCATCGTCGACGAGGTGGACTCGATCCTGATCGACGAGGCGCGGACGCCGCTCATCATCTCGGGCCCGAGCCAGGACCGCAGCGACCTCTATACCAAGGTGGACAAGCTGATCCCGGAACTCCTGGAAGAGCATTACAAGCTCGACGAGAAGACGCGGAACGTGACCTTCACCGAAGAGGGCAACGAGTTCCTCGAGAAGCGCCTGCTCGAGACCGGTCTCCTGCCCGAGGGCCAGTCGCTCTACGACCCCGAGAGCACGACCATCGTGCACCACGTCAACCAGGGGCTCCGGGCGCACAAGCTCTTCAACCGCGACCAGCAGTATATCGTCCGCGACGATGAAATCATGCTGATCGACGAATTTACCGGCCGGATGATGCGTGGCCGCCGCCTGTCCGACGGCCTGCATCAGGCCATCGAGGCCAAGGAAGGCGTCTCGATCCAGCCCGAGAACGTGACGCTCGCCTCGGTGACGTTCCAGAACTACTTCCGCCTCTACGAAAAGCTGGGCGGCATGACCGGCACTGCGGCCACCGAGGCCGAGGAATTCATGGAAATCTACGGCCTGGGCGTGGTCGAGGTGCCGACGAACCGGCCCGTGGCGCGCGCAGACGAGCATGACGCCGTCTATCGCACGGCGCGCGAGAAGCACGACGGGATCGTCGCCTCGATCAAGGACGCGCACGAGCGCGGCCAGCCGATCCTCGTCGGCACCACCTCGATCGACAAGTCCGAGGCCCTGTCCGACCTCCTGAAGACCGCGGGCATCCCGCACAACGTCCTGAACGCGCGCCAGCACGAGCAGGAGGCGCAGATCGTGGCCGATGCCGGCAAGCTCGGTGCCGTCACCATCGCCACCAACATGGCCGGCCGCGGCACCGACATCCAGCTCGGCGGCAATGTCGAGATGAAGGTGATGCAGGCGCTGGCCGCCGATCCCGCCGCCCACCCCGACGAGGTGCGCGCCCGGATCGAGGCCGAACATGCCGAAGAGAAAGAACGGGTGAAGGAAGCGGGCGGGCTCTTCGTGCTGGGCACCGAGCGCCACGAATCGCGCCGGATCGACAACCAGCTCCGCGGCCGCTCGGGCCGTCAGGGCGACCCGGGCCGCTCGGCCTTCTTCCTCAGCCTCGAAGACGACCTGATGCGGATCTTCGGCTCCGACCGTCTCGACAAGGTGCTCTCGACCCTCGGGATGAAGGAAGGCGAGGCCATCGTCCATCCCTGGGTGAACAAGTCGCTCGAGAAGGCGCAGGCCAAGGTCGAGGCGCGCAACTTCGACATCCGCAAGCAACTCCTCAAGTTCGACGACGTGATGAACGATCAGCGCAAGGCGATCTTCAGCCAGCGCCTCGAGATCATGGAGACCGAGGACCTGTCCGAGATCGCGCAGGACATGCGCTATCAGGTGATCGACGACCTGATCGATCAGCACATGCCGCCGCGCAGCTACGCCGACCAGTGGGACATCGAGGGGATGCACCGCGCGGTGCAGGACAAGCTCGGCCTCGATGCGCCGCTCGCCAAATGGGCGCAGGAGGAAGGCGTCGATCAGGATGTGGTGCGCGAGCGCCTCTGCGAGGCCTCCGACCGGCAGATGACCGAGAAGGCCGAAGCCTTCGGCCCCGAGACCATGCGCTCGATCGAGAAGCAGATCCTGCTCCAGACCATCGACGCCAAGTGGCGCGAGCATCTGCTGACGCTCGAACATCTGCGCTCGGTCGTGGGCTTCCGCGGCTATGCGCAGCGCGATCCCCTGTCGGAATACAAGACCGAGGCCTTCGCTCTTTTCGAATCGATGCTGAACTCGCTCCGGCAGGATGTGACGCAGAAGCTGGCCCAGGTCCGTCCGCTGAGCGAGGAAGAGCAGCAGGCGATGATGCGCCAGTTCCTCGATCAGCAGCGCGCGGCGGCCGCGGCAGAAGCGCCGGTCGCGCCCGCGCCGCAGCCGGCGGCGGCGGCTCCGCAGCCGACCCCCGAGCTCGTCGGCGCCGAGGCGGGCGAGCCGGATCCCGCGGCCTGGGGCAATGTGGCCCGGAACGACCCCTGCCCTTGCGGCTCGGGGCTGAAATACAAGCACTGCCACGGCCGTCTCGACTGACCGCCCTCTCCCACCTCATCCGCGCCCGCCGCGGATGAGGTTGACAGCTGTCATCTTTCGCGCCCGCATGCGTCTCGTCTCCCCCATGGTCTGCTGGAGCATCCGTCCGGAGTCATGAACAGGCTGCCTCGCATCATGGGCAGGCTATCGCGGACGGGCTTCAGAGGATGGTCCGGGGCCCTGTCGGCCGCACTTTTCTTGGCGGCTGCGCCCGCCCCGGCGCAGGACATCACCCTCACCTCGCGCAGCGGCGCCATCGTGCTCGATGGCACGCTTCTGGGCTTCGACGGGGAATTCTACCGGATCGCCACCCGCTTCGGCCCCCTCACGGTCGATTCTGCCGGCGTCACCTGCACCGGACCGGGCTGCCCGGACCTGATCGCCCCGCTGGCCGAAATCCGCATCCTCGGCGCGACCGAGGCGGGCGAGAGCCTGCTGCCGCGGCTGCTGCGCGCGCAGGCCGCGGCGCGCGGCTACACGCTGCGCCCGCTCGCCGCCGACGCCGGATTTGCGACCGAGATCCTCGACGCCCATGGCACAGCGGTGGCGCGCGTGAGCTTCTCCCCGGCCTCGCCCGCCGCCGCGGCCGAGGCGCTCGGGGCGGGCGCGGCCGAGCTGGTCATCGCGGCCCATGCCGATCCCGGCATGACGACGCGCGTGCTGGCGCTCGATGCGCTGGTGCCGATCGTGGCGGCCGACAATCCGGTGCCGCGCGTCTCGACCCCCGATCTGGCGCGGGCGCTGTCGGGCGAGATCTCGAACTGGAAGGAACTGGGCGGGCCCGACATGCCGCTCGTCCTGCACGCGCTCGCACGCGACATCAGCCTCGAGGCGGCGCTCGAGGCCCGGCTGGGGCGGCCGATCGCGGCCGAGATCACGCACCCGGATCTGGCGAGCCTCGCCGCAGCGGTGGCCCGCGACCCCTATGCGCTGGCGATCACGGGCCAGACCGCGCGCGGCGCCGCGCGGGTCCTGCCCCTGACCGACAGTTGCGGCTTCCCGCTGGTGCCCTCGCCGCTCGCCGTCAAATCGGAGGATTACCCGCTCGCCCTCCCCGTCTTCCTCGTGAGCCCGCCGCGGCGCCTGCCGCTGTTTGCACGCGAGTTCCTCGAGTTCCTCTCCAGCGCGCCGGCGCAGGCGGCCGTGGCCGAAGCGGGCTTCGTCGACCGCCGCCCGAGCCAAGTGCCGCTGGCGTCGGACGGCCAGCGGCTCATGAATGCGATCCGCATCGCGGGCGAGGAAGTTCCCCTCGACGAGGTGAAGCGGCTGACCGATCTCATGGCGGGGGCCGACCGGCTGTCGATCACCTTCCGTTTCGAGGAGGGGACGGACAGTCTTGAGCCGCAGAGCCGCGAGAGTCTGAGCGAGCTGATCAAGCTGCTGGAGATCGGCCGGTTCCGCGGGCAGCAGCTGATGCTGGTCGGGTTCTCGGACGGGCGCGGGCCGGCCAGGGGCAATCTCGACCTGTCGCGGGAGCGGGCGGAGGCCGTCGCTGCGGCGTTGCGCGAGGCCGTGCCGGAACTGGGCCCGCCGCTGGTCGAGGGCTTCGGCGAGGCGCTGCCGCTTGCCTGCGACACGACGGTGGCCGGGCGGCGGATGAACCGTCGGGTGGAGCTCTGGTTGCGGCCGCTCACAGATAGCCCTGCCCCCTGAAGCTGACCTCGCGTCCGCGCCCGATGACCAGATGGTCATGGAGAACGATCCCGAGCGTGGAGGCCGCCTCCTGGATCTGCGCGGTCATGGCCACATCCTGATCCGACGGCGTGGGATCGCCGGAGGGATGGTTGTGGACGAGGATCAGGGCCGAGGCGTTCAGCTCCAGCGCGCGCTTCACCACCTCGCGCGGATAGACCGGCACATGATCCACCGTCCCGCGGGCCTGCTCTTCGTCGGCGATCAGCACGTTCTTCCGGTCGAGGTAGAGCACCCGAAACTGCTCGGTGGCGCGGTGCGCCATGGTGGTGTGGCAATAGTCGAGAAGCGCGGCCCAGGACGTAAGCACCGGCTGGTTCATCACCCGCGCCCGCGCCATGCGCTGCGCCACCGCCTCGAGAATTTTCAGATCCTGCGCCACCGCCTCGCCCACACCCTCCACATCGAGGAGGCGCGCCATGTCGGCGGTGACGACCCGGTTCAGGTCGCCGAACCGGTCGATCAGGCGGCGGGCGAGCGGCTTCACATCCTGCCGCGGGATCGAGCGGAAGAGCAGAAGCTCCAGCAGCTCGTAATCCGGCATGGCGGCGGCCCCGCCCTCCTGAAACCGGGCCCGGAGCCGCTTGCGGTGATCGGCGATGTAGGACGGCAGCCGAGCGCCGAGCGGCTCGGCCAGAGCCTCGTCCTCGTCGCCGGGGAAGAGGGGAAGGGACGCTTCCTGAAAGGCGCGAGTCGCACACATTCGGGCAGTCTGGGGCAGCGCTGGTTGCAAAATGGTTAATTCCCGCCACCCAGACCGGGAGCCGGGAGCCGGGAGCCGGGAGCCGGGAGCCGGGAGCCGGGAGCCGGGAGCCGGGAGCCGGGAGCCGGGAGCCGGGAGCCGGGAGCCGGGAGCCGGGAGCCGGGGTTCTCCCGAGGGCGGGCCGTGGCAAGAGCCCTCGGAGAAACGGACGAAAAGCCGCGCCCGTTAGGGGCGCGGCGCTCGGGTCAGCCGGTCATGCCGTCCCAGAAGCCCTTCACCTTCGAGAAGAAGCTCTTGCCCTCGGGGTTGTTGTCCTCGGAGAGCTTCTCGAACTCGCGCAGGAGCTCCTTCTGGCGGGCGGTCAGGTTGACCGGGGTCTCGACCGCCAGCTCGATCAGCATGTCGCCCGCCCCGCCGCCGCGGAGCGCGGGCATCCCCTTGCCGCGCAGGCGCATCTGCTTGCCGGTCTGGCTACCGGCCGGGATCTTCACGCGGCTCGACCCGCCGTCGATGGTGGGCACCTCGACCTCGCCGCCGAGGGCCGCGGCCGCGATCGAGACCGGCACGCGGCAGAAGAGATGCACCCCGTCGCGCTGGAACAGCGCATGTTCGCGCACCTCGATGAAGATGTAGAGGTCGCCGGAGGGGCCGCCCCGCATCCCGGCCTCGCCCTCCCCGGCCAGCCGGATCCGCGTGCCGGTCTCGACCCCCGCGGGGATATTGACCGAGAGCGACCGTTCCTTCTCGACCCGTCCCGCGCCGTGGCAGACCTTGCACGGGTTCTTCACGATCTGCCCCATGCCGTTACAGGTCGGGCAGGTGCGCTCCACGGTGAAGAAGCCCTGCTGCGCCCGCACCTTGCCCATGCCCGAGCAGGTCGGGCAGGTGACGGCCTCGGCCCCGCCTTCGGCGCCGGTGCCCTTGCAGGCGTCGCAGGCCACCGAGGCCGGGACGTTGATCGTCTTCTGGACGCCGCGATAGGCCTCGTCGAGCGTCACGCGCAGATTGTAGCGCAGGTCCGACCCGCGTTGCGCGCGGCTCCGCGGGGCGCCGCCGCGGCCCCCCATGAAGTCGCCGAACAGATCCTCGAACACGTCGGAGAAGGCGGAGGCGAAATCCCCCTGCTGGCCGTAGCCGCCGCCGGCGCGGGCGCCGCCGCCCATGCCGCCCTCGAAGGCCGCATGGCCGTAGCGGTCGTAGGCGGCCTTCTTGTCGGCGTCGCGAAGGACGTCGTAGGCCTCGTTCACTTCCTTGAACTGGGCCTCGGCCTGAGGGTTGTCCGCGTTCCGGTCGGGGTGGAGTTCCTTCGCCTTCGTTCGGTAGGCCTTCTTCAGCTCGTCAGCCGAGGCCGTGCGGGATACGCCCAGAACCTCGTAATAATCGCGCTTTGCCATTGGCACATCCCCTTGGGCCACGCGAGTGGGGCGGCCCTTTCGAGACCGCCCCCCTCACGTTCCGTTGCGGCCTTACTTCCGCTTGTTCTCGCCGAGATCCTCGAAGTCGGCGTCGACGATGTCGTCATCCACCGACCGGGGCCCCTCCTCGTCCGGCGTGGCGCCTCCCTCGGCCTGGCTGGCCTTGTAGATCGCCTCGCCGAGACGCATCGCGGCCTCGGTCAGGTTCTGGATGCCGCCCTTGATCTTGCCGGCGTCCTCGGACTTGAGGGCCTCTTCGAGCGCGCCCATGGCCAGCTCGATCGCCTCGACGGTGGACGGGTCCACCTTGTCGCCGTGCTCCTCGATCGACTTGCGGGTCGAGTGCAGCAGGCTTTCGCCCTGGTTCTTGGTCTCGACCAGCTCGCGACGCTTCTTGTCGGCCTCGGCATTGGCCTCGGCGTCGCGCACCATCTTCTCGATATCCTCGTCGGAGAGACCGCCCGAGGCCTGGATCGTGATGTTCTGCGACTTGCCGGTGCCCTTGTCCTTGGCGCTGACCGACACGATGCCGTTGGCGTCGATGTCGAAGGTCACCTCGATCTGCGGCATCCCGCGCGGGGCCGGCGGGATATCTTCGAGGTTGAACTGGCCGAGCAGCTTGTTGTCGGCCGCCATCTCGCGTTCGCCCTGGAAGACGCGGATCGTCACCGCGTTCTGGTTGTCCTCGGCGGTCGAGAAGACCTGGCTCTTCTTGGTCGGGATCGTGGTGTTGCGGTCGATCAGGCGGGTGAACACGCCGCCCAGCGTCTCGATGCCGAGCGAGAGCGGGGTCACGTCGAGCAGCACGACGTCCTTCACGTCGCCCTGCAGCACGCCCGCCTGGATCGCCGCGCCGAGCGCCACGACCTCATCGGGGTTCACGCCCTTGTGTGGCTCCTTGCCGAAGAACTTGGTGACCTCTTCGACCACCCGCGGCATCCGGGTCATGCCGCCGACGAGAACGACCTCGTCGATGTCCGACTTCGAGACGCCCGCATCCTTCAGCGCGGCTTCACAGGGCTTCAGCGACTTCTTGATGAGATCGCCCACGAGGCTTTCCAGCTTCGCGCGGGTCAGCTTCATCACCATGTGCAGCGGCTGCCCGGTGTTCCGGTCCATGCTGATGAAGGGCTGGTTGATCTCGGTCTGCTGGCTGGAGCTGAGCTCGATCTTGGCCTTCTCGGCGGCTTCCTTCAGCCGCTGCAGCGCCATCTTGTCGAGCGTCAGGTCGACCCCGTGCTCTTTCTTGAACTCGTCCGCGAGGTAGTTGACGATCCGCATGTCGAAGTCCTCGCCGCCGAGGAACGTGTCCCCGTTGGTCGATTTCACTTCGAACAGGCCGTCGTCGATCTCGAGGATGGTGATGTCGAAGGTGCCGCCGCCGAGGTCATAGACCGCGATCGTCTTGGTGTCCTTCTTGTCGAGACCGTAGGCGAGCGCCGCGGCCGTCGGCTCGTTGATGATGCGCAGCACCTCGAGGCCCGCGATCTTGCCGGCGTCCTTGGTCGCCTGACGCTGGGCGTCGTTGAAGTAGGCAGGCACCGTGATGACGGCCTGCGTCACCGACTCGCCGAGATAGGCCTCGGCGGTTTCCTTCATCTTCTGCAGGATGAAGGCGGAGATCTGGCTGGGCGAATATTTCTCGCCACGCACCTCGACCCAGGCGTCGCCGTTGCCGCCGTTCACGATGGAATAGGGAACGAGCTTCTTGTCCTTTTCCACCTCGGCGTCGCCCACGCGGCGGCCGATCAACCGCTTGACGGCGAAGACGGTGTTCGAGGGGTTCGTGACCGCCTGACGCTTGGCCGGCTGGCCCACGAGGCGTTCGCTGTCGGTGAAACCGACGATGGAGGGCGTCGTCCGCGCCCCTTCGGAGTTCTCGATCACGCGGGGTTGCGCGCCGTCCATGATGGCGACGCAGGAGTTGGTCGTCCCGAGGTCGATCCCGATGACTTTGGCCATGTTGTGCACCTCTCTTGCGGCGATGTTGTGGGGGTCAGGCCCGACTGTCGGCGTCCGATCCCCGATCCCGAAATTCCTGCCATCCGGGGTGGCGCCCCTTCCGGCTACCGGGCGTATATAGGGGGGGGGATTTGGGGCTGCAAGCGTCACGCGGGCGTGAAAATCATGTCAAAGACCGCGGGTCCGCGGTCCCTCCGCAGGCTGCGGCCTCGTCAGGGAAGCGTGTCCATCACGCGGACGAGTTCGGCGCTGATGCCGGGTTCCGAGAGCGCGTGGCCCGCGAACGGCACGATCCTGAGATCCGCCTTCTCCCACCCGTCGGCCAGCGTCCAGGCGGAGACCGGCGGGCAGATCATGTCGTAGCGCCCCTGCACGATCACCGCCGGGATATGCTCGATCCGGTGGCGGTTGGCGAGGATCCAGCCGTCGTGCTCGAGGAAGCCTGCGTGGGAGAAATAGTGGTTCTCGAGCCGGGCGAAGGCGCGGGCATATTCCGACGGGCTCTCGCCCAGCGGCCCGTCCTGCGCGACCGAGGCCAGCGCATTCTCCCAGTTGGCCCAGGTGCGGCCGAAACGCGTCTCTTCCATCAGGTTTCCCGAGAAGAGCCGCCGCCGATAGGCCGCGACGAGATCGCCCCGCTCCTCCGGCGGGACGGGGGCCACGAACCGGGCCCAGATGTCGGGGAAGAAGGCCGCCGCTCCGCCGCCGTAGAACCAGTCGAGCTCGGCCTTGGTCATCAGGAAGACGCCGCGCAGGATCAGGTTCGACACCCGCTCGGGGTGCGAGATCGCATAGATCAGCGCAAGCGTCGCCCCCCAGCTGCCGCCGAAGCAGGTCCAGCGGTCGATGCCGAGCTTCCGGCGGATCGCCTCGATGTCCGAGACGAGGTGCCAGGTCGTGTTCGCCTCGACCGAGGCATGGGGCCGCGACCGGCCGCAGCCGCGCTGGTCGAACAGGATCACGCGGTAGCGGCTCGGGTCGAAATAGCGCCGCATCGAGGGGCTGCATCCGCCCCCGGGGCCGCCATGCAGCACCAGCACCGGCTCGCCGTCCGGGTCGCCGCATTGCTCGACATAGATCCGATGGCCGTCGCCCATGTCGATGACCCGCTGATCGTAGGGATCGATCGACGGATAGAGGAACTCGACTGCGCGCTTTTGGCCTGATCTTTGATCCATGTTCGTCCTATATAACGCCGCCAGCCTGATCCGCCATCGGGGAAACCGCAAGGAGTTTGCAATGGAATCGTCCAGCACCATCGACCCGGCCGAGGTTGCCAAGTTCGAGGCCATGGCAGCCGAATGGTGGAACCCGCACGGGAAATTCAAGCCGCTGCACCAGATGAACCCCTGCCGGCTGGATTACATCACCCAGCAGATCGCCGCCGAGTTCGACCGCGACCTCTCCGCCCCCCTGCCCTTCGAGGGGCTGCGGCTCCTCGACATCGGCTGCGGCGGCGGGCTTCTGTCCGAGCCGATGGCGCGTCTGGGGGCCGAAGTGATCGGCGCCGACGCCGCACCGCGCAACATTCCGGTGGCAAAGCTCCATGCCGAGCAGTCGGGCCTCACCATCGACTATCGCAACACGACGGCCGAGGCCCTCGCCGCCGCGGGCGAACGGTTCGACGTGGTGCTGAACATGGAGGTGGTCGAGCATGTGGCCGATCCGCTGACCTATCTGACGGCCTGCCGCGAGCTTCTGAAGCCGGGCGGCCTGATGATCTGCTCGACGCTGAACCGCAATCCCAAGAGCTTCGCCATGGCCATCGTGGGCGCCGAATGGGTGATGCGCTGGCTGCCCAAGGGCACGCACGACTGGTCGAAATTCATCACGCCCGACGAGCTTTACGATCTGATCCGCAAGGCGGGCCTCGATCCGGTCGACCGCAAGGGCATGGTGTTCAATCCGGTCAGCTGGAGCTGGAGCCTGTCTGCCCGCGACCTGTCGGTGAACTACGTTACCGCGAGCGTGCGGCGCAGCTGACAGGAAAAGGCCGCCCCGGGGGCGGCCTTCGCTTCCGGTCCTGTCTCAGACGAAGCGGTTCCAGAGGTTTTCCAGCCGCTCCTGCCGGCCCGAGCGCGGCTCGGGGTTGATCCCCTCGGCCAGCACGCGGGCCTCGATCTTCTCCAGCGAAGAGGCGAGCATCGCCTGCGCCTCGGGCGTCTCCCAGCCCGCATAGCGCGCGGCGCGCGCGGTCTCGAGGCTTCCGTCCTCATAGAGCCGCGCCGCGGCCTTCAGCGCACGGGCGCAGGTGTCCATGCCACCCACATGGGCCAGCACGAGATCCTCGGGATCGAGGCTCTGGCGGCGGATCTTCGCGTCGAAGTTCGTGCCGCCCGTGGTGAAGCCGCCCGCCCGCAGGATCTCGTAATAGGCCAAGGCCATCTCGGGGTGGTTGTGCGGGAACTGATCGGTATCCCAGCCCGACTGATAGTCGTTCCGGTTCATGTCGATCGAGCCGAGGATGCCGAGGCTCGCCGCCAGCGCCAGCTCGTGCTCGAAACTGTGGCCGGCGAGGATCGCGTGGCCCTGCTCGATGTTGAGCTTCACCTCCTTCTCGAGGCCGAAACGCTTGAGGAAGCCGTAGACCGTCGCCACGTCATAGTCGTACTGGTGCTTCGAGGGCTCCTGCGGCTTCGGCTCGATCAGGATCGTGCCCTGGAAACCGATCTTGTGCTTGTAATCCACCACCATCTGAAGGAAGCGGCCCGCATTCTCGGCCTCGCGGGTGAGGTCGGTGTTGAGCAGCGTCTCGTAGCCCTCGCGCCCGCCCCAGAGCACATAGTTCGCGCCGCCGAGCTTCATCGTCGCGTCCATGCAGCCCTTCACCGTGGCCGCCGACCAGGCGAAGACGTCGGGGTCGGGGTTGGTGGCCGCGCCCGACATGAAGCGGCGGTGCGAGAAGAGGTTCGCCGTGCCCCAGAGGAGCTTCGTCTTCGACCCTTCCATCCTGATGCCGATATGGTCGACGATCTCCTCGAGGTTGCGCTTGCTTTCGGCGAAGGTCGCGCCTTCCGGGCGGATGTCGGCATCGTGGAAGCAGAAGAAGGGCGCGCCGAGGATGTCGAACATCTCGAAGGCCACGTCGGCCTTGAGCTTTGCGAGGTCCAGCGTATCGCCGAACCACGGCCGGTCGAAGGTCTGGCCGCCGAACGGATCGCCGCCCGGCCAGGCGAAGCTGTGCCACCAGGCGACCGCGAAGCGCAGATGGTCTTCCATCCGCTTGCCGAGGATCACCTCGTCGGGATTGTAGTGGCGGAAGGCGAATTCGTTGGAGGAGCCTTCGCCCTCGTAGCGGATCTGCGGGATACCCGCGAAGAAGTCGGTCATGAAAGGCTCCTGATGGCTGTCTGGGCGGCGCGATGGCGCGCGTGGGCGTCGTCGAAGGCGGCGGTCAGGCCGCGGTCGGGCGAGAGGGTCCGGGCGATGGGCGGCAGGGTCGCGATCTCGGCCCCGGCTCCGGTGGCGGCCATGAGCGCAAGCCGCGCGGCTCCGAAGGCGCCGCCGAAATCGCCTGCCGCGGGCAATAGAACCGGCACGTCGAGCGCGGTGGCGATGGCCGAGAGCCAGTAGTCCGAGCGCGAGCCGCCGCCCACGGCGATCAGGCTCTCGAGCCGGGTGCCGGTGGCGGCCAGCGCGTCGCGGCAGTCGCGGATGGCGAAGGTCACGCCCTCGAGCACGGCGCGGGTGCCCGCCGCCCGGTCGGTCGCATGTTCGAGCCCCGTGAAGGCGCCCCGGATCGCGGCATCGTTGAGCGGCGTCCGCTCGCCGCCGAGATAGGGCAGGAACAGGGTCCGGCCGGGGGCCTGAAGGCCGCCCAGTTCCTTCGTCAGGGCCGAGGCTTCCTGTCCCACGAGGCGCGCATACCAGTTGAGCGCGTCGGTCGCGGCGAGGATCACCCCCATCTGGTGCCAGGCGCCGGGCAGCGCGTGGCAGAAGGTATGGACCGCGGTCTCGGGCGCGGGCTGGTAGCCGTCGTTGGCGGCAAAGAGCACGCCCGAGGTGCCGAGGCTGACGAAAGCCTCGCCCGCGCGCACGACGCCCACCCCCACCGCCGAGGCGGCATTGTCGCCGCCCCCGCCCGCGACCGCCACGCCCTGGGGCAACCCCCAGCGGGCGGCCAGCGCGGGCCGCAGCGCACCCGAGACGGCCGAGCCCTCCACCAGCCGCGGCATCGCATCGCGCGTGAGGCCGGTCGCGGCGAGGAGCGCGTCCGACCAGTCGCGTGCGCCCACGTCGAGCCAGCTCGTCCCGGCCGCGTCCGACATCTCGGCCACATGCTCGCCGGTCAGCCAGAGCCGCAGATAGTCCTTGGGCAGAAGCACCTTGGCCACCCGCTCGCGGATCGCCGGCTCGTGCCGCTCGACCCAGACGAGCTTCGGCGCCGTGAAGCCCGGAAAGACGATGTTGCCCGTGACGGCCCGGAAGCGCGGGTCGGCGTCGAGCGCCGCCGCCTCGGCATGGCTGCGGGTGTCGTTCCACAGGATGCAGGGGCGGAGCACCTCGTCCGAGGCATCGAGCAGGGTCGCGCCATGCATCTGGCCCGAGAGGCCGATGCCCTTCACGTCCGAGAGCCCATGGGCTGCCAGCTGATCCATCACCGCCTCGGCGGCGGCGATCCAGTCGGCGGGCGACTGTTCGGACCAGCCCTTGTGCGGACGGCTCACGGCGAGCGGCGCCACCGCTTCGGCGAGGACGCGCTGCTCCTCGTCGATGAGGATGCCCTTGAGCCCCGAGGTGCCGAGATCGAGACCGATATACATCAGACAGCTCCCGCCCGTTCGGGCTTCTTGCCGAGGATGATCATGCCGAGGATCTCGTCCTCGGTGACATCGCCCACCTGTTCGGAGCCGACCAGCACCCCGTTCTTCATCACCGAGATGCGGTCGCAGAGATCCATCACGTCATGGATGTCGTGGCTGATGAGGAAGATGCCGAGGCCCTGCCGCTTCAGCTCCTGGATCAGCTCGCCCACCATCCGCGTCTCCTGCGGGCCCAGCGCCGCGGTGGGCTCGTCCATGATGAGGATTTTGGCATTGAAATAGACCGCCCGTGCGATAGCGACCGACTGGCGCTGGCCGCCGGAGAGTGCCGCGACCGGCACCTTGAACTTGCGGAAGTTCGGGTTGAGCCGCCCCATGATGCGGCGCGTCTCGGCCTCCATCCGCGCATCGTCGACGAAGCCCAGCGGCGTGACCAGCTCGCGCCCGAGGAACAGGTTCGAGGCGGCATCGAGATTGTCCGCCAGCGCGAGCGTCTGGTAGATCGTCTCGATATTGTAGCGGCGGGCGTCGCGCGGGTTGTGGATCTCGGCCTTCTCGCCGTTGATGCGGATCTCGCCCGAGTCCATCCGGTAGGCGCCCGAAAGGCATTTGATGAGGGTGGATTTTCCCGCGCCGTTGTGGCCGAGCAGACCCATCACCTCGCCCGCATGGAGGTCGAGCGAGACGTGATCCACCGCGCGGATGCCGCCGAAGCTGATCGAGACGTCGCGCATCTCCACCAGCGGCGTGGCGCCGGCGGCGCGGTTCGGGTTGAGCGTCATTTGAAGCCTCCGGTCCGCTTGCGGTAGATGATGTCGATCAGCACGGCGAGGACGAGGACCGAGCCCACGACGATGTTCTGGAACGGCGCATCCACCCCCACCATCGCCATCCCGGACTGGAGCGACTGCATGATGATCGCGCCGAGGATCGCGCCGTAGATCGTGCCCATCCCGCCCGAGAGCGCGGTGCCGCCGATCACGGCCGCGGCGATCACGCGCAGCTCGTCGAGCGTGCCGATGTCGTTGGCGTGGTTGGTCAGGCGCGCCGAGGCCACCACCGCCGAGAGCGCGCAGAGCCCGCCCAGCAGCGCGAAGATCTTGACCGTCAGGAGCCGCGTGTTGATGCCCGACAGCTCGGCCGCATCCGGGTTGCCGCCGGTGGCGAAGATGTAGCGCCCGAAGCGGGTGCGCTTGGCGATGACGGTCATGGCGATGGCGACCGCCACCAGCAGAAGAACCGAGATCGGCAGGCCGTAGCCCGTCGTATAGCCCTCGGGCAGAGTCTCGCCGCGGGCCTCGAACAGGCGGCGCAGGCGCGCGGCCGGCACTTCGTAGGCATTGACGATGGCGATGAAGCCCAGGATTGCGGCCGAAAGGACGCCGCCCATCACGAGCTCGGCCCAGACCGGCTTGACGGCGAAGCCGTGCGACTGCTTGGCCCGCCGCGCGCTCCAGAGCCCCCAGAGCGCCGCGGCCGTGCCCACGCCGCCGAGGATCCAGGACCAGAAGGGGCCGATGGTGCCGTTGATCCCGCCGAAGAGCTGGAAGGTCTGGTCGAGCGGGCCGATGGTCTGGCCCGAGGTCAGATACCAGGCCACGTTGCGCCAGATGAGCAGCCCCCCCAGCGTCACGATGAAGGAGGGGATGCCGAGATAGCCGATCAGCCAGCCGTTGAAGGCGCCGATCGCCACGCCCACGACGAGGCCGGAGGCGATCGCCACCGGGGCGATGAGCGGGCTGCCGAAGTCGATGCCCATCATCTGCGGCAGCACCACCACCTGCATCATGCCCATGACGGCCGAGCAGAGCGCAAGCAGCGAGCCCACCGACAGGTCGATGTGGCGCGTGACGATCACGAAGACCATCCCCGTCGCCATGATCGCGACCGAGACGGTCTGGATCGCGAGGGTGAAGATGTTGCGGGGGGTCAGGAACCGCCCGTCGGTCTGGAAATGGAACACGAGACAGAGCACGACGAAGGCACCGATCATGCCCAGAAGGCGGGTGTCGATCTCGAGGGTCTCGATGAAACTGCGCTTGCGGGCGGCGCCCGGCGCATTGGCGGTATCGCTCATGGGGGCTCGTCCTGCTGGGCCGGTCACGGCCGGCGGTCAGGGGCGCCCCGGCCTATGGGGCGCCCGATCATGCGATCCGGTGGCGGATCAGTTGCAGGGGGCCGGGCCGTTCGAGACGCCCTGGCAGAGCGCGTCCTTCCCGATCCAGCCCGCATCCACGACGACCGAGAGGTTGTCCTTGGTGATGGCGATGGGCTCGAGGAACACGGCGTTCATCTCGGTGCCCTTGGGCGAGGTCCATTTCTGGGCGCCCTCGACGCCTTCCATCTCGGTGCCCTTGGCCATCGCCACGGCGATCTCGGCGGCGGCCTTGCCCAGCTCGCGCGAGTCCTTCCAGACCGAGACGGTCTGCGTGCCCTTGGCGATCCGGTTCAGCGCCGCATGGTCGCCGTCCTGACCCGAAACCGGGATGCCCTGCATCCCCTGCGCCGTCAGCGCGGCGATGGCGCCGCCCGCGGTGCCGTCGTTCGAGGCCACGACCGCATCGACCTTGTTGTCGTTGGCGGTCAGGATCTGCTCCATGTTCCGCTGGGCGTTGGCGGGCAGCCAGCTGTCGGTATAGGCCTCGCCCACGATGGTGATGTCGCCCGCGTCGATGGCCTTCTGCAGCACCTCCTGCTGGCCGCCGCGCAGGAAGTCGGCGTTCGGGTCGGCGGCATTGCCCTTGATCATGACATAATTGCCCTTCGGCGCCTGCTCGAACACGGCGCGGGCCTGCATGCGGCCCACCTCGACGTTGTCGAAGGTCAGGTAGAAGGCGCGGTTGTCCTCGATCAGCCGGTCATAGGCTACGACCGGAATGCCCTCGTCGGCGGCCGCCTGCACGGCCGGGCCGATGGCGTCGGCATCCTGCGCCAGGATGATGAGCGCATCGACGCCCTGCGAGATCAGGGCCTCGACGTCGGACAACTGCTTGGCCGAGGAGGATTGCGCGTCGGCCGAGACATAGGTGGCGCCCGCCGCTTCGAGGGCCTCCTTGATCGCAGCCTCGTCGGTCTTCCAGCGTTCTTCCTGAAAGTTCGACCAGCTGACGCCGACCGTCAGATCCTGGGCGAGCGCGGCAGAGGAAAAGCCGGCCGTGGCGACCACGGCGGCCAAAAGGGCCTTATGCATTGTGAACCTCCCTGGTGCGGCGGAATCGCCGCCACGCCCACAGGATTGGCGCGAATAATTTCAGTTGTCAAAGTAAAGTTGAACGATCAATCTGAGGCCTACGGTCGAAAGCCGCGCATCCCGCCTGACATCAGCCACTTGAGGCTGAAATGCCGAGGATCTGCGAGATCATTATTTTGGACAGGAAATAAATGCGCCGGCAGGTCCGCAAGCGGTCCGCCCCCGACCCCACGGTCGGATGCGGTCCCCTGATTCCCCCGCTCGTCGAGAGCGCCCGCCCCCTGCGCCAGCAGGTGTTCGAGCGGGTGCGGGCGGCGGGCCTCACGGCACGGGTGCAGGTGGCCCGCGATCTGAGCGTGAGCCCCGCCTCGGTCACCACCATCGTCTCGGAACTGATCGAGGCGGGTCTCATCGAGGAAGTGGCCACCCGCCGCGAGGGCGAGAGCGGCCGCGGCCGGCCGGTGGTGGCGCTCGGCGTGCGGGCCGCGGCGCATCGCGTCGTCGGGCTGAAGATCTCGGATCGCGACCTGTCGGCGGTGGTGATGGATTTCGCGGGGCATCTGCTGGCCGAGCATCATGAGGAGCGCAGCCCCGCGGCCCTGCCGCCCGACCGGATCCTGAGCCTGATCGAGACGCTGCTCGACCGCGTGACCACCAAGGCGGGCCTGACCCGGCAGGAGCTGTCGGCGGTGGGAATCGGGCTGCCGGGCTATGTCGACAGCGCGGGCGGGCGGGTGCTCTGGTCCTCGATCCTGTCCGAGCGCAATGTGCCGCTCGGCCGGCTCGTGACCGAGCGGCTCGGCCTGCCGGCCCAGATCGACAACGATGCCAATCTCTGCGCCATGGCCGAGCTGTGGTTCGGCGCGGGGCGGCGGCTGTCGGATTTCGTCGTCGTCACCATCGAGCATGGGCTCGGCATGGGCATGGTCACGAACCACCGGATCTTCCGCGGCGCGCGCGGCATCGGGATGGAGCTCGGCCACACCAAGGTGCAGCTCGACGGCGCGCTCTGCCGCTGCGGCCAGCGCGGGTGCCTCGAGGCCTATGTGGCGGATTACGCGCTGGCCCGCGAAGCGACGACCGCCCTCAACTGGACCCACCGGCAGACACAGTCCACGGCCGTGCTGCTCGAGAGCCTGCATGACCATGCGAAGGCCGGCAATCAGGCCGCCCGGTCGATCTTCCGCCGCGCGGGGCGTTATCTGGCCGTGGGGCTGGCCAATGTGGTCAATCTCGTCGATCCGCCGCTTCTCATCCTCGCGGGGGCGCGGCTGCGTTTCGATTACCTCTATGCCGAGGAGACGCTGGCCGAGATGAACGCTCTCGTGCTGGAAACCGGGCGGCCGCTGCCCGAGATCGAGATACACGCCTGGGGAGAGATGCTGTGGGCGCATGGTGCGGCGGCTCTGGCCCTGTCGGCCTTGGGCGAAAGGCTGCTCGCGCTGCCGCGGGAGGGGGTCGCGCAATAGTTGGACGTGGCCGTTGCGCCACATGAGGATTCGCGCAGAAGTGGGTGAAACCCCGGAACTTCCGGCGGAATTAGGGCATTGGTGCCGTTGGGGCATTCCGTTGCGACCGGACGGAATGGGTTCTGTCGGTTGCCGCATGGTGTTCCGCCTGCAATAGTTTCAGCAGATGCCTAATTTCGGGGGAATGCGTGTCCGTCTCCAGCTACCGATCGCCGAGCCTGCGGGCCGCCCTCGTCCTGCTCGCCATCGCCGCGGCGGCCCCTCAGGCTCGGGCGCTCGACCGGCTCGAGTTCCGCGTGGCCGGCAGCACCGACGAGGTCGAAGAGGTGATCAAGGGCGCCTCCGCCCTGATCGCGGCACGCGCGGCCGAAGACAGCGAGACGCAGGACATCTTCTCGGCCGCCCGGTCGGAATACGGTCGGCTGGTGACGGCCCTCTACGGCCTTGGCTACTATTCTCCCGTGGTGAGCGTGCTTGTGGACGGGCGCGAGGCGGCGCAGATCCCGCCGCTCGACGCCCCCGAGACCATCGGCACCATCATCGTGCAGGTGCAGGTCGGCCCGCCCTTCCGGTTCGGCGCGGCGCGGGTGGCTCCGCTCGCCCCCGAGACGGAGATGCCAGAAGGCTTCCGCACCGGCGAGCGCGCGCGCAGCACGCTGGTGCAGGACGCGGTAAGTGCTGCAGCGGACGGCTGGCGCTCGGCGGGCTTCGCGAAGGTCGATGTGGGATCGCAGACGGTGGTGGCCGATCATGCCCGGCGCACGCTCGATGCCGATGTCCGCATGGCGCCCGGGCCCCGGCTCCGCTTCGGGGACCTGCGCATCAACGGCGAACAGCGCATGAGCGAGCGCCGCATCCGCAAGATCGCCAATCTGCCCACCGGCGAGACCTACGACCCCGAGGAACTGGCGGACAGCGCCGACCGCCTGCGCCGGACGGGCGTCTTCCGCTCGGTCTCGCTGACCGAGGACGAGACGGTGACAGCGCCCGACCTGCTCGGCATCACCGCCACCGTCGTCGAGGAACTGCCGCGCCGCTACAGCTTCGGCGTCGAGGTCTCGAGCCTCGAAGGCGCCACCATCTCGGGCCAGTGGATCCACCGCAACCTTCTGGGCGGTGGCGAGCGGCTGACCGTGACGGGCGAGGTGGACAATCTCGGCGCCTCGAACAGCGGCGTGGACTACCGCCTCGGGGTGACGCTCGACCGCCCCGCCACCCCCACCGCCGACACGACCCTCGGTTTCGGGGTGCTGGTGGAGCGGCTGGACGAGGAGGATTACCTCGCAGATACCGTGTCGCTCTCGACGACGCTGACCCGGCTCTTCAGCAAGCGCCTCACCGGCAGCCTCGGGGTCGGCTATACCTACTCGGACGTCGAGGACGATTTCGGAAGCTACGTCTACGAATATGTCTCATTGCCCGGCACGCTCGTCTGGAACTCGCGGGACAACGACCTGAACGCGACCGAGGGCTTCTACGTCGCGGCCGGAGCCACGCCGTTCGCGGGCATGGGCGACACCGGGTCGGGCGGCCAGCTCACGCTCGACAGCCGCGCCTTCGTGGGCTTCGGCAACGAGGACCGGCCCTTCGTGCTGGCCGGGCGCCTGCAGGCCGGAGCGGTCCTCGGCCCCGAACTGATCGAGACGCCGCGGAACTACCTGTTCTATTCCGGCGGCGGCGGCACCGTCCGCGGCCAGCCCTACCAGTCGCTCGGCGTGCGTCCCGACCCGACGGATCCCGATTACAAGATCGGCGGCACCCGCTTCGCCGCGATCTCGGCCGAACTGCGCGCGCCCATCACGCGGCGGATCGGCGTCGTGGCCTTTGCGGATGCGGGCTACGTCACCGCCGAGGATATCGACTCCGACCGCGACGACTGGCACGCCGGTGCAGGCCTCGGCCTGCGCTACGACACCGGCTTCGGCCCGATCCGCGTCGATGTGGCGGCCCCGGTGGGCGGCGACACCGGCGACGGGGTGCAGATCTATGTGGGAATCGGGCAGGCCTTCTGATGCGGATCATCCTCTTTCTTCTCTGGCTTCTCTTGCCCGTTGCGGCCTTCGCGCAATCGGCCGAGGAGGATCGCGGCTTCCTTCAGGGCCTGATCGAGGACAATCTTTCCTCGGCCGGACGCGAGGTGCGGATCGAGGGCTTCCGCGGCGCGCTTTCCTCGCGGGCGACGGTCGAGCGGCTGACGATTGCCGACGATCAGGGCATCTGGCTCACGCTGAACAAGGTCGTGCTGGACTGGAGCCGATCGGCCCTCCTGTCGGGGCGGCTCTCGGTCTCCGAACTGTCGGCCGACGAGATCCTGCTCGAGCGGCTGCCCGTGGCGGACGAGAGCGTCGATGTCCCCTCTCCCGAGGCGCGGGACTTCGCCCTGCCCGAGCTGCCGGTCGCCGTCGAGATCGGCCGGATCGCGGCCGATCGGCTCGTTCTGGGCGAGACCGTTCTGGGCACCCCTGTCGAGGCCACGCTCGAAGCCTCCGGCTCGCTCGCGGGCGGCTCGGGGCAGGCGCAGCTCCTTGCCCGCCGCACCGACGGGCCGCAGGGAGAGCTCCGGCTCACGACCAGCTTCTCGAACGCGGACCGGCAGCTTGCGCTCGATCTGGCGCTGATCGAGGCCGACGACGGGATCGCGGCGACTCTCATGGATCTCCCGGGGCGGCCGCCGCTCGAACTGACGGTGCAGGGTCAGGGACCGCTGTCGAACTACGCGGCCGACATCCGGCTCGTGACCGACGGCGAGGAACGGCTGGCTGGGCGCGTCACGCTGCAGGGCGACGCGGCGCAGGGCCGCCAGTTCGCGGCCGAACTCGGCGGCAATGTCGTGCCGCTCTTTCTGCCGCAATATGCATACTTCTTCGGCCCGGACGTGCAGCTCGACGTGGCGGGCACGCGGGCGACGGACGGCCGGCTGGACCTCAGCCGGCTCAATCTCTCCACCCGCGCGCTGCAGCTTCAGGGCGCTCTGGTGGTGGCCGCCGACGGGCTGCCCGAGCGGATCGCCCTCACCGGCCGGATCGCCTCGGCCGATGGCCAGCCCGTGCTCCTGCCCCTGTCCGGCCCGGAAACGCGCGTGGGCAGGGTCGATCTCGACGTGGCCTATGACGCGGCCCAAGGCGAGACCTGGACGGCGCGGCTTCTGGTGGCGGGCCTCGACCGGCCGGACTTCGCGGCCGAACGCTTCAGCCTCGACGGCTCGGGCCGGATCGCGCGCACCGACGGCGGCACCTCCACGGTGTCCGGCCGCCTCGCCTATGCCGCCGAGGGTCTCGCGCCAGCCGATCCGGATCTCGCCACCGCCCTCGGCCCCCGCATCGCGGGCGCGGCCGACTTTTCCTGGACCGAAGGGGTCGACGGCCTCCGGCTGCCGACGCTCACCCTCGACGGAAGCGACTACGGCCTCGCCGCCGACCTGACGCTGGAGGGCCTGACGAGCGGCCTCGCCGTCTCGGGCGAGGCCGACCTGCGGTTCGAGGACCTTGCGCGGTTCTCCGGCCTCGCCGGCCGTCCGCTTTCGGGGCAAGGCGAAGGCACGGTCAGCGGCACCTATGCGGCCCTGACCGGCGCCATCGACGCCGAGGCCTCGATCACCGGCACCGACCTCGCGCTCGGACAGGCCGAACTCGACAATCTCCTCAAGGGCACCTCGACCATCGAGGCCTCGCTCATCCGCGACACCACGGGCACCCGGCTCCGCACCCTGCGGATCGCGGCGCAGAGCCTGACGGCCACGGCATCGGGGACCCTCGCCAGCGCCGGCAGCGACATTGCGGCCCAGCTGGCCTTTGCGGATCTCTCCGTGCTGGGCCCGGCCTATGACGGCCGGCTCGAGGCCGACGCGCGCTTCACTGGCACCCCCGAGGCCGGGCAGATCTCGATTCAGGCCAATGGCCGGGATCTGCGCGTGGGTCAGCCACAGGTAGACGGTCTTCTCGCCGGCACCTCGACCATCGACATCGCCGGACGGCTGGATCAGGGCGCGCTCGTCCTTGAGCGGGCGCGGGTCAATGCCCGCACGCTCACGCTGACGGCCGCGGGGCGGCTCGCGACCGAGGGAAGCGACCTTACCGCCGACCTGAACTTCAGCGACCTGTCCCCCCTCGGTGCGGGCTACGGCGGCGCGCTTTCGGCCGAGGCCACCTTCAAGGGCACGCCGGAGAACGCCACGATCACCGCCGACGCGCGGGCGACGAACCTGCGCGTCGGCCAGTCTCAGGCCGATGCGCTTCTGCGCGGCGAGAGCACGCTCTCGGCGCAGGTTCGTCTCGAAAACGGCGCGATCCGCGTCGACCGGGCGGCCCTGCGCAACCCGCAGCTCACCGTTACCGCCGATGGGTCGGTGGCGGGCGCGGACCGCAACCTCACCCTCGACGCGCGGCTGTCGAACCTTGCGCTGGTCGTGCCGCAGTTCCCCGGTCCGCTGACCGTGCAGGGCACGGCCCGAAGCCAGGGGACGAGCTACCGGCTCGATCTGCGCGCCCGAGGACCGGGCGGCATCGACCTGCGGGCGCAGGGGACGGCGGCGGGCGACTTCTCGACGGTCGACGTGGGCGTCACCGGCAGCGCGCAGGCAGCGCTGGCCAATCCGTTCATCGAGCCGCGCAATGTGGAGGGCCCGATCCGGTTCGACCTGCGCGTCAACGGGCAGCCCGCGCTTTCCTCGGTGTCGGGGACGGTATCGCTGGCCGGAGGCCGCTTCGCCGATCAGGACCTCGGCCTGGTGATCGAACGGCTGCAGGCCGACGCCCGCCTGGCCGGAGGCCGGGCGACGCTGGATGTGCAGGGCCGTCCCGCGGCGGGCGGGCGGCTGGCGCTGACCGGCAACATCGGTCTCGAATCCCCCTTCGCGGCCGACCTCGCCCTCGAGATCCGCCGCGCGGTCCTGCGCGACCCCGAGCTCTACGAGACGACCGCCAGCGGGCGCATCACCGTTCAGGGGCCGCTCACCGGCGGCGCGCAGATCGCGGGCCGCATCGATCTCGAGGAGACGGAACTGCGCATCCCCTCGACCGGCTTCGGCGGCGCGAACGGGCTGCCCGATCTGCAGCATCGGAACGAACCCGCGGCGGTGCGCACGACCCGCGCCCGGGCCGGCCTTCTGGATGATGGCTCCGGTGGCTCCGGCGGGCGGGACTCGCGGCCCTTCGGGCTCAATCTGCTCATCAGCTCGCCCGACCGGATCTTCATCCGGGGGCGGGGTCTCGATGCCGAGCTCGGCGGCCAGCTTCTCGTCTCGGGGACTACGGCCAATGTGGTGCCCAGCGGGGCCTTCAACCTGATCCGCGGCCGCCTCGACATCCTCGGCAAGCGCCTCACGCTGAGCGAGGCACAGCTGCTGCTCGAGGGCGACTTCGTGCCCTACATCCGCGTCGTGGCCTCGACGGAGAACGACGGGATCACGACCTCGGTGGTGATCCAGGGGCGCGCGGACGAGCCCGACGTCAGCTTCACCTCGACGCCCGAACTGCCCGAGGAGGAGGTGATCTCGCGCCTGCTCTTCGGCAGGGGTCTCGACACGATCAGCCCCCTGCAGGCCGCGCAGCTTGCGAGCGCCGTGGCGACGCTCGCGGGCCGCGGCGGCGAGGGCGTGATCGGGCGGCTGCGGCAGGGCTTCGGGCTGGACGATCTGGATGTGGCGACGGATGCAGACGGCGGCACTTCGGTGCGGGCCGGGAAATACATCTCGGAGAATGTCTATACCCAGGTCGAGGTGGACCAGCAGGGGCAGAGCCAGATCAACCTGAATCTCGACGTCACCCCGAGCGTCAAGCTGCGCGGCAGCGTGGGGACCGAAGGCGATACCTCCATCGGCATCTTCATCGAGCGGGATTACTGAGGGCTGGCAGCCCGGATCGGGCTGCCAGCGCCATCTCACAAAAGCCTCGCGCGGGTGGCTCCTGGCGGATGTGCGACGGCGCGATGCGGCTGCCGTGACCAGATGTGCGCTGCTCTGGCGACACCGCTCAGGGACCGGCGCTCGTGATCCGAGGCCGAGGCTCTCTGCGTCTGTGGGGAGTGCGTCTCAGGCCACGCACCCTAGTGCGGCGTCGCGCGGACGGCGTCGACCGCAGCTCCCAGCAGCACGGCAAAGGCGCTGAGGTAAAGCCAGACGAGGAGCGCCACCACCGCCCCGATGGAGCCGTAGACCTCGTTATAGTTGGCGAAGTTGGCAAGGTAGAAGACCAGCCCGCGCGAGGCTGCGGCCCAGAGGGTGACGGCGATCAGAAGCCCCCAGGTCACGATCGGCCGGGGGCTGCCCTTCGGCCGGTTCGGGCCGAGCCGGTAGACCAGCGCCACCCCGAAGACCACGACGAGGAGGCCCACGCCCACGTTGGCGAGCTCCAGCACCTTCTGGTCGAAGTCACCGAGCGGGATCACGTTCAGAACGAGGGGCGCCACAACCGACAGGAGCATCGCCACGAGGCCCACCCCCACCAGGGTCAGCGTGAGCACGATGGCCCGCACGATGTGCCACGGCCCCATGCGGTTCGGCAGTCGGTGCGTGGCGTTCAGGCCGCGGATCAGGGCCGCGACGCCCGCACGGGCCGACCAGATCGCGGCGCCGGTGGTGAAGAGGCTGGCCCAGCCCAGATGGCGGCTGTTGGCGGCCAGAAGCGCCTCGACCTGACCGCGGAACAGACCGTAGGCCTGTTCCGGCAGGAAATCTGCTGCGAGATTGATCTGGGCGCGGATCACGCTCGGGTCCGAGGCCCAGCCCCAGATGGCGATGAGCGCCGCCACCGCGGGGAAGATCGCGAGGAATCCGTAGAAGGCGATGCCCGCCGCCGCGAGATTGAGGTCGGCCGAATCGACCCGGTCATAAAGCCGGACCAGCAGCCGCCATCGCGCATGCCAGAAACCTTCGCCGCCCACAGATCACCCGTTCCGGAATGAAGAAGGCCCGCGGCTTGCGCGGGCCTCCTTAGGTCGTTCGCATCGAGCCGAAATCAGTCGGTCGTGTCGGTCGAGTCGTCGTTGTCGTCCGACGCGATCAGGGCGATGATCGCCGCAGCGCCGAGCACCGGCAGCAGCATGCCGCCCATGCTGCCGGTTTCTTCGGCAGCGACAACGGCGACCGGTTCGGGTTCGTCAACGACGACGACCGGGCCACCCGCGAAAGCCGTCATGGCAGACGACATCAGGGCAGTGGTCGCGACGAGAGCAGTCAGTTTCTTCATTTGCGTTCTCCAAGTATTTATGGCCGCTTGGGTTTTTAACTCATACCATAGAGGCAACTACCAGCAAAGGATGAACATTGGGTTTAAGTCAATCGATCACTCGGCTGATCTTCAGCTTGCCGAGACCCTGATCGAAAGTCTGCCGACTCTGCCGGATCGTGCCGGCATCATCGACCCAATATTCATTGGTGAACTGCCCCGTAGCTCCCTCACAATGCTCTAACACATGCCGGGTGGGATAGTTTCGTTCCACGATGGTGATGGTTTTCGGACCATCCGTTGCGAGTGTGCAACGATATTCGCGCTTCACCGTCTGATCGAGCCCGTCGATCTGGTAATGCACGCGCAGGTAGTTCCCGCTCGCCGAGGCTATGCGCGCCGCGGAGGGCACCTCCGCCGACATGAGGTCGGGACCGAGGCCACGCGTGGCGAGCAGGACCCCGTCGCGCAGAGCGACGGTGCGGTCGTCGGTCGAGGACCATGTGACGACCCCGCCGTTGGTCTGGAAGGGCACCATCAGCGCCCAGGCGCTGGTTCCTTCCACCTCGACCACCAGAAGCGGCGATGTCACGCGCGCGAGCTTGGCCCGTGTCAGGTTCTGCGGCCCGGTCGCAGGCTTTTCCTTGCCCCCCGTCATGGCGGACAGCGCCTGCTTGACGTAGGTCGCCTTTCCCTGTGTATCCTCCTGAGATCCGCAGGCGGCGAGCAACGCGCAGGCGGCAAGAAGGCTGGCTCCGATCGCGTGCCGCATCACTTCCAGAATCTCCCCCATTGATCGTCGATTTCCTGCGCATGGTAGGGGCGCACGGTCTCGTAGAGCCGGTCCTCGACGCGCAGACGCGCGCCGCCGTCGCGCGTGACCGGACGGATGCTGTATTTCGCCGTCTCCCGGGTGGGCTGGCCGAGCAGCGACGTCAGCGGAATCTCGAGCCGGATGCCCTTGTCGAACGACCCTTCCCCGAATTCCTCGGACGAGACGTCGGTGAGCGTCGCGAAGGCCCCGACCTTCCAGCCGTTCTCGAACTCGCGGTCGAGCGACACCGTCGCGCCGTAATCCCCGGCGAGATAGCGGCCCACATCGATCTGGCCGAGGAACTGGTTGCCGAAGTCGTAGTAGACCGAGGCGTGGCCCGTGACGACGTCATAGGCCTCGTCACCCGAAAGGAAGCCGAAGCCCTGATCGAACTCGCGCTTCTTGGCATAGTTGATCTCGGCCCCCAGCGCGAGGCGGCTTTCGACCGGCTTCCACAGCACCTCGGCCGAGGCGCCGCCATACATCCGCTCGAGATAGCCGACCGTCACCCGGCTGTAGATGTTGCGCGCGGGATGGGCATACCAGGCAGCGGTGAGGCTGTCGATCGTCGTGTCGCCCTCGCGGCTGTAGAGGTAGTTGTCGGTCCGGACCCGCGGGAGGTTCGACTCCGACCGATCCTGATCGCCGATATTGCCGATGAGCTTGTGGCTGATCGCGCCCGACAGGAACAGGCCGGGCGACAGCTCATACTCTCCGCGCAACCGGAGCCCCAGATCCGCCCGCACCGGCTCTTCGGGATCGAAGAGACTGGTGCGCAGGTAGGGGCCGAAGGACCAGTTGAAGCTGGGATAGCGGTCGGGATCGAAGGCCAGCCCCGCAATGGGCGCGCCGGCCTCCGCCACGCCGACCTGCGGCCGCAGCCGGCCCGACGCATTGGGAGCGAACTCCAGCCGTTCGAGATCCGAGCGGCGCACTGTCACCTTCGACAGCGGCACCCCTCGGACCACGGGCACGATCTCGAAGGTCTCGACCGAGGCGGGCAGCGAATAGGCCATCGCGCGCGCCGTGCGCCCGATCGCCTGCGCCTCGGCATCGTAGCGGATGTTGCGGATGCGGATCTGCGCCGTCCGGCCATCGGTGCCGAAGGCCTCGATCAGCACGCCGTCCTTGTCGAGCTGCTTCTGCATGTTGTTGCGCAAGAGCGCGGGCGCATCCTCCTGAGTCACCCACTCCGAGGACCAGGCCTCCGGATCCGCCGCCCGGGCAGGCCGGGGACGGATCGGCGTCGGCGCACGGTCCACGAGACCCGTCGTCGCCCGGTCGCGCGGATTGAGCACGAAGTGCAGGCCGAGCCCGATCTCGCTGCCATACATGTAGTAGGCGCCCAGCTGCACGCCCCGCGAGACCTCATATTCCGCGCCGAAGTTGAACGGGCTCTTCCGGTCGAAGATCTGCCGGTCCTCGGCCTCTTCCTCGTAGTCGTCCGAGGAATATTCGGCCTTGAGGGTCAGCCGGTCGGTCGGCTGCCACTCGATGCCGGCAAAGCCCGCCATATCGCCGCGGAACCACTGGTCCGCATTGACCTCGCCGCCCTCGCTCTCCTGCGGAACGAACTCGGGGCGGGTGCCCACGCCGCCGAAGCTGCCGTAGCTGCCAAGACGGCCCCATCCCACGCCCGCGGTGACCTTCAGGCGCGGGGTGAGATGTTTGGTGGCGGCCACATATTCGGCGCTCTGGATGCCCGTGCCCACGAAATCCTGCAGGCCGATGGTGACGGCGGGCATGTAGCGCCCCTCGTCGAAGGCCCTGAAGCGGAGATCGAAGCTGCGGTCGTAATAGGTGTCGAACTTGTTGACGCCGACGCGGTCCGCCTCGGGGATGGACTTGTTCCAATCGCCGATGCCCTGATAGCGGAAGCTGGCCGACAGGCGCGGCGTGATCTGGAAGGTCAGCGTCGTGCGGGTGATTCCCGCGAAGCTCGTGATGCTGGTGTTGAAGATGCCGTCGGGCTGCGCCTCGCCCGAGGGCATGTCGATCAGGCCGGTCGCACCATACAGGTTCAGGCTGGGACGCGTTTCCGACAGAGCCGGGGCCGTCATCACCAGTGCCGCGCAGGAGACGCCAGCGAGCAGGCCGCGCCGGCGCGCGGAAGGGGGCATTGCCATGGTTACCTCATTCGTTCCGCGCACTCTAGCAGCCGCCTCCTTCCGAACAATGCCATTCAACCGGAATGTCGGCAGCTATCGTCCGGCGGCAACGATTTCCGGAGGGCGATATCCCTCAACCCAGGAGAGTATGACCCGGCGGGCCGCCTGCGGGTCTCCGGCCGCCATGGCACTGCGCAGCGCCCGCAGCGCGGTGGCCATCTCGAGCTCGGACAGGCTCTCCTCCTGAGCGCGCAGGATCTTCGAATGCGGCGTGGTCAGCAGGCCCTCGCCGATCAGAAGCTCCTCGTGCAGCTTCTCGCCGGGCCGCAGACCCGTGACCACAATCTCGATGTCCCCGAAGGGGTTGCGCTCATCGCGCACCGACTTGCCGGCCGCCTCGATCATCTGCACGGCGAGATCGCGGATGCGCACGGGCTTGCCCATGTCGAGCACGAACACATCGCCGCCACGGCAATCGCCCGGATCGGCGAAGGAGCCCGCCAGCAGCACCAGCCGTGCCGCTTCCGAGATGGTCATGAAGAAACGGGTGACATCCTCGTGCGTCAGCGTGACCGGTCCGCCGCGGGCGATCTGCTCCTTGAAGAGCGGGATGACCGAGCCCGACGAGCCGAGAACGTTGCCGAACCGCACCATCGAAAAGATCGTTTTCTTCGACCGCTTCGCGAGATCCTGAATCACCAGCTCGGCCAGCCGCTTCGAAGCGCCCATGACGTTCGTCGGGCGCACCGCCTTGTCTGTCGAGATCAGGATGAAGCGCGCCACGCCGGCCTCGTGCGCGGCATCCGCCAGCGTCCGGGTGCCCAGCACATTGTTGGCCAGACCCGCGATCGGATTGTGCTCGACCAGCGGCACATGCTTGTAGGCGGCCGCATGGAACACCACCTCGACCCCGTGATCCTGCATCACCATCCGCGACAGCCGCGAATCGGTGACGGATCCGAGGACCGGCACGATCTCGACCCCGGTGCCTTCGGCCATCGCCTGCAGCTCGCGGTCGATGGTGTAGAGCGCGATCTCGCTGATCTCGAACAGGACGATGCGCCGGGGACGGATCAGCAGCAGCTGGCGGCAGAGTTCGGATCCGACCGAGCCGCCCGCGCCCGAGACCAGCACCGTGCGGCCGACATAGGCATCGGCCCCTTGCGGCAGCGCATCCTCGATCTGCTGGCGACCGAGGAAACGGCCGAAGGTGAAGGGAGAGAGGTTGTCGACCAGCTGCTCCTCGCCCACGAGCTGCGCGAAGGAAGGCACGGTATGGACATCGACGCCCGCCAACTGCAGCCGGTGGGCGATACGGGCAAGTTTGGCCGGCGACTCCGAGGGCATGGCAAGAAGCACGCGAGACACGTCGCGCTCACGCACCAGCCGCTCGATCCGGTCCGACGGATAGACGCGGAGCCCCGCGATCACCATCGCCTGCAGCGCGGGATTGTCGTCGACGAAGGCGATGGGCCGGATCGTCCCGCGCGAGCGGAGTGCCGCCGCAAGCTGCGTGCCGGTGTTGCCCGCGCCATAGATCAGCACGCGGCACCCCTTCTGGCCGATCTGCAGCACCCAGAGCAGCGCATGCAGCATGACCATCCGGGCGCCGACCGACAGGATGAAGAACAGAAGGCCGAATAGGATCGCCGCTGCCGCGGGCACCGCGGTGCCCACCACCGAGGCGAGCGTCGAGAGCACGAGGGTCAGCACCGCAGCGAAGGCGCCGGTCTTCAGGATGGCCATGGTCTCATAGGCGTTGAGCTTGATCCGGGGCATCCCGAAAAGCAGCGAGAGACCGAAGGCAAAGAGCGCCGCGCCGGGGAAGAGAAGCCACTCGTGCTCGCCTCCGGGGGCGCGGATGAAGATGCCGGTGATCAGCAGCGCAAGCGGCGCCACGAGCACATCCGCCAGAAGGAGAAGCCCACGCTTCTGCGCTCTGGTCAGCCGGTCAACGAGACCGAAAAGGAGTTTCTTCACCTGGAATTCCTGCCCTTTTGCCGCCCCGGTTGTTGTTTCGACCGTTTGTCGCGCCCCGTGTCCGACCTGTCTTCTAACCAAGAAATCTCCGAAATTCGAATGGGGCGAGCCTAGACGAGGCCCAGAATCACCTCAAGCATTGCGGCACTATCGGCTGCGACGATTTGCAAAAGGTTGCCTATTACGCCACAGTAGAACCCTCGCAACGGTCTGAAACATCAGCGCCAGATCGAAACAGAGCGAGCGTTTCTCTTGATACAGCAGGTCCATATACGCCTTTCGGGGTATGCACCTACGGCTGTAGGCGCGGTCCGTCTCGGCGGCGGTCCTGCACTGCGCGAGGATCCATTCCTCGTGGCGATGGAAATGCAGGCTGGCGAGGCCCGTGATGCCGGGGCGATTCCGCAGGACCCGCGCGTAAAGCTCCGGATGGCGCTCGACATAGAGGCGCAGCGGCGGGCGGGGCCCGACGAAGCTCATGTCGCCGCGCAGCACATTCCAGAGTTGCGGGATCTCGTCGAGCCGGGCCCGCCGCAGAACGCGCCCGGTGCGGGTCACGCGGTTCGACTTGTCGCCGCCCGAGACGCCCGCATTCTGCGCCGCGGCTTTCATGGTGCGCAGCTTCCAGAGGTCGAACGGCTGGCCCGGCGCCTTCATCCGCTCGGCCACATAGAAGAGCGGCCGCCCCTCCACGATCAGGAGGACGAGCAGCAGGATCCCGAACGGAAGGGCAAGGAGAAGGATCAGGAGAAGGGCGACCGTCACGTCGAGAAGGCGCTTGCCGGGCGTCATGCGAGCGCCCGCCATTCGTCCACGAGCCGGTCGGGCGCGCCTGCATCGGGCGGGAGGGGGCAGAGCGCCGCGAGCCGGTCGAGCGCAAGCCCCACGCGGGGAATGACGCCCGGCCGCGGCGGCCCCCACCGCCAGTCGAGACCCGCAGCCTCGAGAAGATCGGCCATGTCCACCGGCGGCGGTGCGCCGAGATTGAGGATCGAGGGCAGCGCCACCCCGGCATCCGCCAGACGCGCGAGGCGGGCCAGCACGGCGGCGAGGCTCTGCGGTCCGATATAGGTCCGCACCGGGCCGCGGCCGCCGGGCACCGGATCGAGCACGATGGCCTGCCCCGGCGGACGCTTCGGTCCGAGGAGCGCGTCAGCCCCCGCCACATTGCCGAGCCTCAGGATCGTGAGGCCCGTCCCCACTGTCCGGGACCAGTCGAGCGCCTCCTGCTCCATGCGCAGCTTCGCTGCGCCATAGGCCGTGTCGGGGGCGGGTTCATCCTCCTCGCGCAGATCCTCCGACCGTGCCGAGCCGTAGATCGCGCCCGAGGAGAGCAGAAAGACATGGGCCGCGCCCGCAGCCTCGGCGGCGCGGCAACCCGCAAGCCCCAGCGCCACATTGTCCTCGAGCCGCCCGGTGCGATCCGTGACCCCGGCCAGCCCCAGCACGACGCGGGCTGCGCCTCCCGGATAGGGCGCGGAGAGCATGTCCCACTGGAGATCGGCCGAGGCGTCTCGCCCGTGCCAGACCGGAACCAGCCCCTCGGGTGGCTCGGCCCAGGCACGGCGCAGGAAGCGCCCGATCCGGCCGGTGGAGCCCAGCACGAGAAGGCGGGCCGCCATCAATCCTCTTCCTCGAACCGGGTCCGCATCTCGCGCAGGACCGGCAGAACCGCCCGCACCCGCTCGGCGCCGAGCGAATGGACGACTTCGGCGATCAGGGGCGCAATGGCGGCCACCGCCGCATCGCGCGCGCTGCGGCCCGAGGGGCTGATCGAGACGAACTTGCGCCGCGCATCGTCCCAGTCGGGCCGGATATGGACATGCCCCGCCCATTCGAGCTTCGCCAGCGTGTTGGTCATGGCGCCGCGCGTGACATGGAAGGCGCGGGCGAGCTGGGCCGGCGTGCGCTCCTCGGCGGCGCGGGCGAGATGGTTCAGCACGCCGAAGTGCGACAGCTCCATCCCTTTCGGCAGCACCTTCGACAGCCGGTTCCGGGCCAGCTGGTCGGCCATGAACAGCTCGCCGAACAGCGCCACCGCAAGTTCCTCGGTCCGCTCCGCCATCAGGGGCCGTCGAACGGACGGTCGTGGCCGAGGGATGGCACACGGTGGCGCGCCCGCGCGACCTCGGCCAGATCGAGATCGACGAGCGTCACCCCCGGCTCGGTTCCGGCATCGGCGAGGATCTCGCCCCAGGGCGCCACCGCGAGGCTGTGGCCGTGCGTGCGCCGTCCCTTGCCATGCGCCTCGGCGTGAAAGCCGGTCTGGGCCGGGGCCAGCACGAAGCAGCCGGTCTCGATGGCCCGCGCGCGGAGCAGAACCTCCCAATGAGCGGCGCCCGTCAGGTGGTTGAAGGCGGCGGGCACGGTCAGGATCTGCGCCCCCGCCTGTGCGAGCCGCCGATACAGGTGGGGAAAGCGCAGATCGTAGCAGACGGTCATGCCGACGGCGGCCTCTCCCGCCTACGCCAGAACCGCCGCCCCGCCGGGCCGGTAGGCCGCGGATTCGCGATAGACTTCGGTCTCGGACACGTTCACGTCGAACATGTGGATCTTGTCGTAGCGCGCCGCCACCGCGCCGTCGGGGCCGATGAGGAAGCTGCGGTTGGCAAAGCGGCCGTCCGCCTCGTGCGTCCTCAGGCCGAGCGAGCCCACAAGCAGCCAGATGCCCGCCCGCGCCGCCTCTTCACGCAGCGCGGCCAGCGTCGCATCCTCCTCCTCGGGGCGGAGGATCCGGCGCTGATGCTCGCGGCTCGAGGAGAGCGCGTTGGTGCATTCGGGCGTCAGCACGAACTCCGCCCCGGCCGCGGCCGCCGCCCGGACGTGGCCGAGCGTCACCGCGAGGTTCTCCTCCGGGTCGTCGGTCACGGTGAGCTGGACGAGGGCGGCGCGCATCGGATCAGTCTGCCAGCATCGGGTCGAGCTTGCCCGCATCCTCGAGCGCATAGAGATCGTCGCATCCGCCGACATGCTGGCCGCCGATGAAGATCTGCGGCACGGTCCGCCGGCCATGCGCCCGCTGGGTCATGGCGGCGCGCAGCGAGGGATCGGTGCTGACGTCGGTCTCGGCATAGCTCACGCCCTTGCGGCGCAGCAGCGACTTGGCCGCCTGACAATAGCCGCAGGTGGGCGTCGTGTAGATCTCGACGGACTTCATGGCATATCCTTCCGGTCGTTCGTGACTATAGGGATTTAGGTGTCCTTCGCAACGCGCGCCAGCACCGCAACCGAGACGGAGGTGGCGCCTGCCGCCTGACAGGCTTCGGTTGCGGTGGCGAGCGTGGCGCCCGAGGTCATCACGTCGTCGAGGATCAGGACCGGCCTTCCCTTCAGCAGCCGTCCGCGCCGCGGATGGGGCAGGATGGCGCCGGTCATGTTCTCGAACCGGCCCTCGCGGCTGCGCCCCTCCTGACTGCGGGTGTTGCGCCCGCGAACCAGCGCATCGGGGCAATGGTCGAGCCCCGCCTGCCGCGCAAGCTCGGCCGACAGAAGCGCGGACTGGTTGTAGCGCCGCGTCAGAAGCCGCGTCCAGTGGAGCGGCACCGGCACGACCAATGTCCCCCGCCGCAGGATCGGGCGCGCGGCCCTGAGGATCCAGCCGGCGAGCGGGCGCGCCAGATCGAGCCGGTCCCCGTGCTTCAGCGCCAGCGCAAGCTTGCGGCCGTTGTCGCGGTAAAGGAGCGCCGCCCGACCGTGATCCCAGGGACGGGCCGAGGACAGGCAGTCGTCGCACCGGACCGGATGCCCCGGATCCTCGCCCGGCAGCGGCGCGCCGCAGAGATCGCAGACCAGACCCGCGATGAAGGGCGTGTCGCGCCAGCAGGCGCCGCAGAGGCCGAACTCCGTGGTCACCTGCGTCTCGCAGAGCAGGCATTGCGGCGGAAACAGGAGGCGCAGCGCCGCTTGCAATCCCATCCCCGCCCCCTTACCTCGCGGCGGAGGCCCCCATGACCCCCATCCTGACCGACCGCCCCGCCCTCGCCCGCCACCGGACCCGCGCCTGCCGCGCGCCGGCGCTGTTCCTGCACGAGGAAGCCGCGCGCGAGGTCGAGGAGAGACTGAGCGAGGTTAACAGGCGGTTTACGGCCCCCGCCGTCGTCACCGCCTTTCCCGAAGTCTGGCGCGACCGGCTGCCCAATGCGCGGATCGTGACGGACGCCGAGGAGCTTGCGCTCGACCCCGGCGCGCACGATCTCGTGATCCACGCGCTCGCGATGCACTGGTCGAACGACCCGGTGGGCCAGCTGGTCCAGAGCCGGCGGGCGCTCAGGCCGGACGGGCTCTTCCTCGGGCTGCTCTTCGGGGGGCGCACCCTGTCCGAACTGCGCATCGCTCTGGCCGAGGCCGAGGCCGCCGTGACGGGAGGCCTCTCGCCGCGGGTGCTGCCGATGGCGGAAATCCGGGATCTGGGGGCGCTGCTCCAGCGGGCCGGTTTCGCGCTTCCGGTGGCGGATTCGCTTGTCCGGGAGGTCCGCTATCGCGATACGCTCCACCTCATGCGCGACCTGCGCGCCATGGGCGAGACCAATGCGCTCGAGGCGCGCCTGCGCCGGCCCAGCCGCCGCGCGCTCTTTGCCGAGGCCGAAGCGCGCTATCCGCGCAGAGCGGACGACCGGATCGTGGCCAGTTTCGAGATCATCTGCCTCACCGGCTGGGCTCCGCACGAGAGCCAGCAGAAGCCGCTCCGGCCCGGATCGGCGGCCCGGAGCCTGGCCGAGGCGCTGGCCGCCGCCCGAAAGGACGGGCCCGGCGATGGTTGACCCCGGTCCATATGCCTTTATGTGTCTGACGGATTGAATGTCTGGAAGCGGAATGACGCCGATGCTGCAAGCGACGCCCGAGCAGGCGCGAACCCTGGGGGCTGAAGAGCCCATCCGTCCGGGTCAGGACCGGCTCGCCCATGCGCCCGCAGACCATCCGGAGCTGCCGCAGCCCAAGATCGGCATCCTGCTCGCCAATCTCGGTACGCCGGACAATTACGACTACTGGTCGATGCGACGCTACCTGAACGAGTTCCTCTCGGACAAGCGGGTGATCGACTATCCCGCCTGGAAATGGCAGCCGCTGCTGCAGATCCTGATCCTGTCCAAGCGCCCCTTCTCGTCGGGCGCCAACTACAAGCTGATCTGGAACCATGACAAGGGCGAGAGCCCGCTCATGACGATCACCAAGGACCAGACAGCCGCCATCGCCGCCGAGATCCGCAGTCTCTACGGCAACCGCGTCATGGTCGATTTCTGCATGCGCTACGGCAACCCCTCCACCGAGAGCCGCGTGCGGGCCATGGTCGAGGCGGGCTGCGAGAAGATCCTCTTCTTCCCGCTCTATCCTCATTATGCAGGCGCGACCTCGGCCACGGCGAACGACGAGTTCTTCCGGGCCATGATGAAGGAAAAGCGGCAGCCTGCGGTGCGGACCGTGCCGGAATATTACGACAATCCGCTCTACATCGACGCGCTCGCGCAGTCGGTCGAGCGCGCCTATGCCCAGCTCGACCACAGGCCGGACGTGCTGGTGGCCTCTTATCACGGGATGCCCAAGCGGTATCTGATGGCGGGCGATCCCTACCATTGCCAGTGCGCCAAGACCTCGCGCCTGCTGCGCGAGCGGCTGGGATGGGAGAAGGGCGCGATCGACACCACCTTCCAGTCGGTCTTCGGACCCGAAGAATGGCTCAAGCCATATACGGTCGAGCATGTGGCGGAGCTTGCCCGCGCCGGGAAGAAGCGCATCGCGGTGATCGCGCCGGCCTTCTCGGCGGACTGCATCGAGACGCTGGAAGAGATCAACGGCGAGATTCGCGAGGCCTTCGAGGAAGCGGGCGGCGAGGAGTTCACCTACATCCCCTGCCTGAATGACGACGAGGCGCATATCCGCGCGCTGGTCTCGGTGATCGAGGACAATCTCGCAGGCTGGCTCGCGCGCGGCTGAGAGAGGCCCGAAGGCCCCCGGCGGGCCAAAGCAGACGCGATAGCACGGGATCCGCGGATTAACGGAAGGCTACCGGACCCGGTGGCCTCGCAAGGCCCCAGTAGCCCCATCAAATGAAGAGGGCGGCAGGTTTCCCTGCCGCCCCAAGTCGGGATGTCGTGCAGCTCAGTTGGCGGCGACGGCGGCCACGACGACCAGCAGCATCAGCGGGACCAGGATGCCGCCCGACGAAGCGGTTTCGGCTTCGACGACAGCGGGCTCCATCACGGGCTCGGCCATGCCGCCGGCGAAGGCGGACGTGGCGGCGATCGAAAGGGCAGCAGCGAGCACAAGTTTCTTCATTTAGACCTCCAGATGTGGCACCCGGTCCGAGTAAACATGAGGCAGACGGGTGGCTCCCAAGATATTACCTCGTTACTCCGAGTAACCAGCACGCCTTGGGAAAGGCAATCGGGATGCCAGAAGTTCCGTTCACTGTTGCATGGTTACGTCAGATGAGCAGCACCTGTGTCCCCACCTTCGCGAGCGGGAAGAGCTGCTGGATATGCTCATTATAGAGGCCGATGCAGCCGTTCGAGGATTTCCGCCCGATCTTGCGCGTGTCGTGCGTCCCGTGGATGCGATAATACGTCCAGGAGAGGTAGAGCGCATGGGTGCCGAGCGGATTGTCCGGCGCCCCGCCCGGGACCATGTCCGGCCACTCGGGGTTGCGCTCCTTCATGGCGGGAGTCGGCCGCCACGGCGGCGCCACCACCTTCTGCACCACCTCGGTCCGGCCGCGGCGGGTCAGATCGTCGGACAGCGGCACCGAGGTCGGGAACAGCAGATAGGTCTGCCCGTCCTCGCTCCAGAAGTGCAGAGCCCGCGAGGTGATGTCGACCAGAACCGCACCGTTCCGCAGGTTCGAGAAGTAGGGCTGCCAGTCCAGCATCCGGAAGCTCGAGACGTTGTTGCGCACCGGGCTCTGGGCCACGGGCATCACGCTCTCGGTCTGTTCCTGCGCACGCGCCGGCAGCGCCATGGCACCGAGCCCCGCGGCTGCACTCCACAGCAGCGTGCGACGGTCGAGCCTATTCGATTGATCCGCACCCATTCCGCTCGTCTCCTTGATCTTGGTCCCGGACTTCGGACCGAAGCATCCTATCTCTCGCCGCGAGTGGCGACAATTCACGCCCGCGTCAACGTCGAACTGCGCCCTTGAGTTGCATTTGAACAGCCTGCGGCCTTTCTGTTATGAGGGCCCCCAGCAATCCTTGTGGGTGGAAGACACATGAAGACTATCTCCGCGTTCGCCCTCTGTGGCGCCCTGGTCCTTTCGGCCTGCGCCTCGACGACGCCGATGGCGCTGGGGCCCGACGGAAAGCCGCTGCCGCAGGTCTACAAGATCACGTCCGCTCAGGAGGGTGAAGTCACCTACCGGCTGCTGGATTCGGTCAATGCGCTGCGCCAGGCGAAGGGGGCGGCTCCGCTCCAGCTCAACTCGCAGCTCACCGCCGCCGCGGCCACCCACTCGCGCGACATGTCGGTGCAGAACCGCCCCTGGCACTTCGGGTCGGACGGCTCCTCGCCTCTTCTGCGGGTGCAGCGCGCGGGCTATCAGGGCAAGCTGAAGGGTGAGCTGATCTCGGAAACCTACCAGACCGAGCTCGAGACGCTGGCCGTCTGGATGGAGCAGAAGGACACGCGCGAGATCGTGCTGGATCCGACCGCGACCGACCTCGGCTTCGCCTGGTATCAGGAGCCGCAGGGCAAGATCTGGTGGACCGTCGTGACGGGCAGTTCCGCGCCCATGGCGGTGGCGGGTCTCTGACCCGCATCTGCCGCGCCCCCGGGTTCAATTCAGGGGCGCGGCGGGCGCGTCAGGGAAGGATGTAGATCGGGGTGCCGAGCCGCACCATCGAATAGACTTCCTCGACCTCATCGTCGGTGATTGCGATGCAGCCGGCCGTCCAGTCGCGCCGGTTCGGCCCGTTATATTTGCCGCGACCGTGGATGAAGATGTCGCCCCCGGGCTTCTTGCCCTCGAGGAAGGCCATCTTCTGATCGAGGACGTTGGGATAGGAGATCCCGAGCGACAGGTGATAGGTCGAGCGCGGGTTCTGGCGATCGATGAAATAGACGCCTTCCGGCGTGCGGCCATCGCCCTCGTACTGCTTGTGGCCGGTCGGCTTGAAGCCGAGGCCCACGTCATACTGACGCAGCACCTTGGAGCCGTTCAGCAGATACATCTTGCGGTCCGCCTTGTGCACCTGAACGCTGGTGACCGGCGGGCCATCGTATTTGCGGATCTTCGAGTCGCCGCAGCCGGCGAGCCCGAGTGCGAGAACGATCAGGGTTATCTTCAGAAATTTCATGTTCACTGCCCGACATGTTTTTTATTCCGAGATACCGGGAATCGGCCCGTCTCGCCAGACAATCTTTGGTCAGCAGGGTTAATTCGGCGCGAACAGGCCCGGGTCAGACGGGGCGGCTGAAGCGCGCGGCAAGCTCGACATGCGACGACCAGCGGAACTGGTCGACGACCTGCACCCAGTCGAGCCGGTAGCCGCCGCGCACCAGGATCAGCGCGTCGCGGGCGAAGGTCACGGGGTTGCAGGAGACGAAGGCCACGACCGGCACCGCGGCGCGGGCGAGCGCCCGGGTCTGAGCCTCGGCTCCGGCGCGTGGCGGATCGATCACCACGGCCTCGGTCTTGCGGAGCTCGTCGGGCTCGAGCGGGCGGCGGAACAGGTCGCGCGTTTCCACCGTCACCCGCTTCAGCCCCGGCGCCTGCCGCCAGCCGCGGTCGAGCGCCGCCATCATCGCCGCATCGCCCTCGACGGCATGGACCTCGGCCCCGGCTGCGAGCGGCAGGCTGAAGGTGCCCGCACCGCCAAAAAGATCCGTCACCGTTCGCGCTTCGCCGATGGCATCGCGCACGGCAGAAAGCAGCGCCGCCTCGCCCTCGGCCGTCGCCTGCAGGAAGGCGCTCGGCGGCGGAACCACACGCGCCGGCCCGAAGGCCTGCGCCGGGGGCACGCGGAGGGCAATGGTCTCGCCCTCCCACGTCAGCCGCGCGAGGGCCTGCGCCTCGGCCACCTGCGCGAGGGCCGCCCGCAGGCCCGCGTCGAGCGGCTTGCCGCCCGTCACCGCCACGTCGGGCCCGCCGAGGCTGCGCGTCACGGTGAGCGACAGCTCGCCCGAGCGCGAGCCGCCGGTCTTCACCAGCGCCTCGAGCGCGGGCATGGCCGCCATCAGGTCGGGATGCAGCAGCTTGCACTCGGGGATCGCGACGATCGTGCCCGACTGGCGGGCGTGGAAGCCCACGAGCGCGCCGCCCTTGGTGCGCCGCGCCGAGAGGGTCGCGCGCCGGCGCGAGGCGGGCGGTGAGACGGCGAGGGGGCGGAACGGCGCCTCGATCCCCTGTCCGGCGAGGGCCGAGCGCACGACCTCCTGCTTCCAGTCGGCCACGAATCCGTCGGAGGCATGCTGCAGCAGACAGCCGCCGCAGCTGCGGGCATGGGGACAGGGCGGGCGCACGCGGTCGGGCGAGGGCGTCACGATGCGCGGCGCGGCCATGCGGTCCTGCACCACCTCGCCCTCGACCGTCTCGCCCGGCAGCGCGCCGGACACGAAGACGCCCTGCCCGATGCCGTCGCCCAGATGGCCCAGCCTCTCGATGGTGACGATCACTCCGCGGCCTCTTCCTCGCAGTTCATGAAGCCGCCGCTTTGCCGGTTCCAGTAGCGCGCGTAAAGCCCGTTCCGCGCCAGCAGCTCTTCATGGGTGCCCTGCTCGGCCAGAAGACCCCGGTCGAGCACGAGGATCCGGTCCATCTCGGCGATGGTGGACAGCCGGTGGGCGATGGCCAGCACGGTCTTGCCCTGCATCACCCGCGCCAGCGCCTCCTGAATCGAGGCCTCGACCTCGCTGTCGAGCGCCGAGGTGGCCTCGTCCAGCACGAGGATCGGCGCATCCTTCAGGAAGGCCCGCGCCAGGGCGATCCGCTGCCGCTGTCCGCCCGAGAGCTTCACCCCGCGCTCGCCCAGGAAGGCGTCGTAGCCGTGACGGCCGGAATGATCGGCCATGGCGGCAATGAACTCGTCGGCCTCGGCGGCGCGGGCGGCGGCGATCATCTCCGCCTCGGTCGCGTCCGGACGGCCGTACATGATGTTGTCGCGCGCCGAGCGGTTGAACATTGCCGTCTCCTGCGTGACCATCGCGATCTGGCGGCGCAGGCTCTCCTGCGTGACCGACCGCAGATCCTGCCCGTCGATCAGCACGCGCCCCACCTCGGGGTCGTAGAGCCTGAGGAGGAGCGAGACGAGCGTCGACTTTCCCGCCCCCGACGCGCCCACGATGCCCAGCTTCTCGCCCGGCCGCACCGTCAGGTCGAGCCCGTGAAGCCCGCCCGAGCCGCGCCCGTAGGCGAAGCTCACCCCGTCGAAGCGGATCTCGCCCTGCACGCGGGCGAGCGGCAGCGCCCCCGGCCGGTCCGGCAGCGCGTGCGGCACCGAGAGGGTGCGCATCCCGTCCTCGACCTCGCCGATCGAGGTGTAGATCGATATGAGCGTGAAGCTCACCCAGCCCGACATCTGCGAGATCCGCATCGCGATGGCGCCGGCTGCGGCGATGGCCCCCGCGGTCGCCTCGCCCTGCTGCCACAGAAGGAGCGTGCCGCCGATCAGCAGCACCGGCAGCAGCCCCGAAAGCGTCATCAGGGCCGAGCGGAACCAGGTCGAGATCACGCCGAACTCGAGCGAGCGGTCGCGGAAGCTCTCCATCGCCCGCAGCGCCACCTGATCCTCGAAGGCGGCATGGGCGAAGAGTTTCACCGTCTTGATGTTGGTGATCGTGTCCACCACCTGCCCCGAGACCATGGCGCGGGCCGAGGCGCGGGCGGCGGAATTCTCGCGCACCTTGGGCAGGTAGTAGCGGATGAGCCCCAGATAGGCCACGAGCCACAGGCCCAGCGCCGCAGCCACCCGCCAGTCGACGGAGATCAGATAGAGCATCGAGGCCACGACCGAGGCCAGGGCGAAGGCCACGGTGTTGATGATCTCGGTCACGGCATCGGTGACGGCGCGCGCCGCCTGCATCTGCTTCTGCGCGATGCGGCCCGCGAAGTCGTTGTCGAAGAAGGTCACCGCCTGCCCCAGCGTCCAGCGGTGCAGGCGGCTCAGCACCAGCGGCAGGACGTTCGGCCCGATCACGATGGAGTTCGAGGCCGAGGACAGGCCGAAGGAGACCGGCCTCAGGAACAGGTAGAAGACGAGGAAGAGGGCCAGAAGACCGAGATGCTCGGTGAAGAAGGAGGCGGGATCCGAGGAGACGGCCGCATCGATCACCCAGCCGATGATCATGGCCGAAACCACCTCGAACGTGCCCGCCAGCGCCGAGAGCGCCGCCGCGGCCGCCAGCATCGGCCACGAGCCGCGCAGGCACCAGCGCATGAAGGCGCCGAGCGTCTGCGGCGGGGGTCCGTCCGCCGGGCGGAAGGCATCGATCAGGTTTCCAAGCCGCATCAGTCTCATTGCGCTTCATCCTCGGTGCCGATGAAGCCGCCGGACTGCCGTGTCCAGAACCGGGCATAGAGCCCGCCCCGCGCCAGAAGCTCGGCATGGCTTCCGATCTCGGCCACGCGGCCCTCCTCGAGCACGACGATCCGGTCCATCGCCGCGATGGTCGACAGGCGGTGCGCGATGGCGATCACGGTCTTGCCCTCCATCACCCGGTAGAGCGTCTCCTGAATGGCGGCCTCGACCTCGCTGTCGAGCGCCGAGGTGGCCTCGTCGAGGATGAGGATCGGCGCGTCCTTCAGCATGACGCGCGCCAGCACGATCCGCTGGCGCTGCCCGCCCGAGAGCTTCACGCCGCGCTCGCCCACATGGGCGTCGTAGCCGCGCCGGCCTTCGGGATCCTCCAGCGTCAGGATGAAGTCATGCGCCTCGGCCCGCTTGGCGGCGAGGATCATCTCCTCCTCGCTCGCATCGGGGCGGCCATACAGGATGTTGTCGCGCACCGACCTGTGCAGGAGGCTCGAATCCTGCTGCACCATGCCGATGGCGCGGCGCAGGCTTTCCTGCGTCACCTCGGTCACGTCCTGCCCGTCGATGAGGATCCGCCCCCTCTCGGGGTCGTAGAAGCGCAGCATGAGCTTCACGAGCGTGGATTTCCCCGCGCCCGAGCGGCCGACGATCCCCACCTTCTCGCCCGGCGCGATGGCAAGCGTCACCCGGTCGAGCCCGCCCGAGCCGCGGCCGTAATGGTGCGAGACCTGATCGAGTGCGATGCCGCCCTGCGTGAGCCGCAGGGGCCGCGCCCCCGGCTTGTCGACGAGGCCGATGGGCTGGGCGATGGTCTCCATCCCCTCGGCCACCACCCCCAGCGCCTGCACGAGCGAACTCGTGGCCCACATGATCCAGTAGGTCATGTTGTTCAGCCGCAGCACCAGAGCCGTCGAGGCGGCCACGATCCCCACGCTCGCCTGCCCCTGATACCAGAGCAGGATCGCCCAGCCCGTGACCGAGGTGATGAGCGCGCCGTTCAGAAGCGTCAGCGCCACATCCATGCGCGTGATGATCCGCATCTCGCGCTGGAAGGTGGTGCGGGCGGTCTCGATGGCCTCGCGGGCATAGGAGAGCTCGCGGTCGTGATGGGCGAAGAGCTTCACGGAATGGATGTTGGTATAGGCATCGACCACCCGCCCCGTCACCGCCGAGCGCGCGTCCGACGAGGCCTTGGCGGCAGGACCCGCGTGGCGGATCGTCCAGCGCACCAGCAGCGCATAGAGCGCGAACCACAGAATCAGCGGCAGGGTCAGGCGCGGGTCGGCATCCGCGAGCACGGCCACTGCGCCGATCACCGTGGTGATGGCGAAGGCGCCCGCGTCGAAGGTCTGGAAGACGGCATCGCCCGCCGCGGGCGGCGTCTGCATGATCCGGTTGGCGATCCGGCCGGCGAAGTCGCTCTCGAACCAGCCGACGGGCTGGCGCAGCACATGGTTGTGCGCCCGCCAGCGGATGAGCGTGCCGAAGTTCGGCAGGATCGTGTTGTGCAGTAGCGCCACATCCACCCCGGCCACCAGCGGTCGGATCAGGAGGATGGCCAGCGCCACCGCCAGGATCTCGGACCCGTGGCTCGCCCAGACCTCCTGCGGCGCACCCTCGGCCAGCAGGTCCACGAGACGGCCCACATACCAGATCAGCAGCACCTCGACGGACGCATTCAGCACCGACATCAGGCCGGTGATCGCGAACACCTTCCGGAAGGGCCGCACATAGTCCTTCAGGAAGGGCCACAGGCGGCGCGGCGGCGTATCGGTCCGATCCCAGGGCGCATAGGGATCGACCAGGTTCTCGAAGAAGCGGAACATCGGGGGCCTCGTTGGTGCCGCCAGAATATAGGTGTGTTTCCCCCGAAGGAAACGCGACACGTTCAGTCGAGCAGGGCGGCCCGGTCGAGGCGGAAGTCCGAGGCGATCCACCGCTCTTCGAGCGCGCGCAGGCGGGCGCCCAGCGCCGGACCCGCGAGCGCGGGCATCAGGTCGGCCGCAGCCACCGGGAAGCGCGCGGTGGCGCCGCGCTCCACCGCCGCTTCCCAGCCCGCCGGCGGAGGCGTCTCGGTCAGCGCCGCGCGGAGCAGCACCGCCCCGGCCCCCAGCCGGGCCCCCAGCCGGTAACCCTGCTCGGCAGGTGGCGCGCCGGCCAGCGCGGCCTCGCGCAGGCGCGCCAGCGCCGCGGCGTCCGCGCGCGACAGGCGCAGCCGGTCGGCCACCTCCGCGCCGCCGAGGCTCGCGAGCCGCAGAAGCCAGTCGGGCGCGCGCCCCTCCTCGAGATGGACCAGCACCGGCAGCGCCCGCGCCTCGGCGCCGGGCAGAACTACGGCCAGCACGCCCGCGCATTCCATGGACGCCACCGAGCGCGCGGGATCGTCGGCCGCCAGCAGCTTGCGCATCTCGGCGCCCACCCGCTCGCGCGAGAGCTGCGCCACGCCCTCGGCCCGCGCGGCACAGGCGGCGAGCCCCTCCGCGTCGAGCCCTTCGTCGGGCGCGCCGTAGATCGCATGAAAGCGGAAGAAGCGCAGGATGCGCAGGTAATCCTCCTCGATCCGCCGGATGGGATCGCCCACGAAGCGCACCCGTCGCGCGATCAGGTCGGGCAGCCCGCCCAGCGGGTCGATGACCGCGCCCGAGGCCTCGGCATAAAGCGCGTTCATCGTGAAGTCGCGCCGCGCCGCATCCTCGGCCACGTCGGTCGAGAAGGCCACCACGGCGTGGCGCCCGAAGGTCTCGACATCGCGGCGGAAGGTCGTGACCTCGTGCGGCACGCCGCCCGCGATCACCGTCACGGTGCCATGATCGATGCCGGTGGGCACCACCTTGAATCCGGCCGCCGCGGCCAGAGCCGAGACCGCCGCGGGCACTGCATCGGTCGCCAGATCGATGTCCGACACGGCCCGGCCCAGGAGTGCATTGCGCACGCAGCCGCCCACGAAGAGCGCGCGATGCCCCGCCTCGGTCAGCACGGCGCAGAGCCGCTGCGTCGTGGGCCGCACCAGCCAGTCGCCCGAGATCCTCATCCCTGCATCCTCCGCGCAAGACCGTGCAGGATGCGCGCCGTAGCCCCCCAGATGTAGTAGGGCCCATAGGGCACGACATAGTAGCGCCGCCAGCCGCCGCGCCAGAGCCGCTGCTCCACCCGGTAGCGGGAGAGATCGAGCAGGTGGGCGAGCGGCACGGTGAAGGCTTCCTCCACCTCGTCCTCCTGCGTCACCGGCACGAAGCGCCCGCGCACCTCGGCGAGGATGGGGATAACCGTGAAGCCCGTGACCGTCTCATGCGCAGGCAGGCGGCCGACGACCTCGACCATCTCGGCCGGAAGCCCGATCTCCTCGCGCGCCTCGCGCAGCGCGGCCTCCTCGGGGCTGGCATCCGTCGGGTCGATCTTGCCGCCCGGGAAGGCGATCTGTCCGGGATGATGCGCAAGATGCGAGGCCCGCTTGGTCAGGATGACCCGCGCCCCGCCCTCGCGCTGCCAGACCGGCACCAGCACCGCCGCCGCGCGCAGGCGGCGGTCGGGCGGCAGCACGATCTCGGGGTTCAGGTCATGGTCCGACGAGGCGGCGCCGCCGCTCTCCAGCGCGCGCCGCAGCGCCTCAGGCATCGTCGCTCCGGGCGCCGGTGCCGAGCGTCGCCGGGTCGAACTCGTAATGCGCGCCGCAGAACTGGCAGTCGGCCGTGACGATCCCCTCGTCGGTCGTCATCTCGGCGATCTCCTCGGGCGCATAGATCGAGAGCGACTCGCGCACCCGATCGGGCGAGCAGGAGCAGCCGAAGCGCAGCGTCTGCGCCTCGAACACCCGCGGCGCCTCCTCGTGGAACAGCCGCACGAGCAGGTCGGGCGGCTGGACAGAGGGGCCCACCAGCTCCAGATCCTCGACCGTATCGAGGAGCAGATTGGCCCGCGTCCAGTTCTCGCCTTCGTCACCCTCGAGGAGATCGCCATGCTGCAAAAGCCCGCCTTCGCCCGAGCCGCCCTCGCCCGCCACACCCGGCGAGGCCTTGGGCATGTGCTGGAGCATCACGCCGCCGCCCCGCCAGTGCGTCGCGCCATTGGCGGTGGACTGGCCGAAGGACAGGGCGAACCGGGTGGGCAACTGCTCGGACTGCGCGAAGTAGGTTTCGGCGCAGGCGGTGAGCGAGCCTCCGGCAATCGGCGTGATGCCCTGATAGGGCACCATCCCCTGCCCCTGATCGATCAGGATGGCGAAATAGCCCTCGCCGATCTGATCGAAGGCCCGTGCGCCCGGCTGCAGATCCTCGGCCACGAAGCTCGCATAGGCGCGGATCCTCGCGGGTTGCCCGTCCTCGGAAGGGCCGTAATAGTCGGTGGCGATCATCCGCACCGCACCGTTGCCGCGGATCTGCAGCGACAGCTTCCAGCGCAGCTTGATGGCCTGGCCGATCAGGGCGGTCAGAAGCGACGCCTCGGCCACCAGCGCCTCGATCTGCGGCGGGTAATCGTGCTTCGACAGCACCTCCTCGAGGACCCCGTCCAGCCGCACGACGCGGCCGCGGATGTCCGAGCGGTCAAGCTGGAAGGGCAGGACGGTATCGTCCCAGGCGATCTGTGAACCGATGGTCATGGGGTTTCCTTGAGGCATGAGCCTTGGCATACCGCCCCAATATAGGCGCGACAACCGGGGGACCAAGGGCAGATGATCAGGCGATACGGCGACCCCGTGCGGGCGGATCGGCACTATCGGCGCAGGCCGGGGGTCTATGCGGTGCTCCTGAGCGGCGACGACATCCTCACAACCTTTCAGGAGACGCCGCTGCCCGAGTTCCAGCTTCCGGGTGGCGGGATCGATCCGGGCGAGCATCCGATGGCGGCCCTGCACCGCGAGGTGCGGGAGGAAACCGGCTGGCGCATCGGCGGCCTCCGTCGGATCGGCGCCTTCCGCCGCTTTACCTACATGCCGGAATACGATCTCTGGGCCGAGAAGCTCTGCACGGTCTATCTCGCGCGTCCGATCCGCCGCCTTGGCCCGCCCACCGAACCGGGCCATCACGCCGTCTGGCTGCCGGTCGAGGAGGCGCTTGTGCGGCTCGGCAATGCGGGCGACCGGGCGCTTCTGGCGGCAGCCCTGCGCTGACGGCCTCGGGTCTCGGGCGCGCGCTCCTCACGGCCGGTAGTCGAAGAGCACGCCCGAGACATCGTCCCGGAAGTCTCCGCCGCCCATCCGCTCGTGGAGCGCCCAGACGAGAGCCTCCATCAGTTCCTCGGATCCGAGGCCCGCATGTTCGGCAAGCAGGCGCACCAGCCCTGCCTCTCCCAGCTCGTGCCCCGAGAGATCCGGGCATTCCGTCACCCCGTCCGACAGCAGAAAGAGCCGGTCGCCCGGCAGAAGCCGCGTCTCCGACCGCTCGAAGGTGGCGTCGGGGAGGAGACCCACGGGCAGTCCGCCCTGCCCCAGAAGCTCCACCCGCCCGCCGGCGCGCAGCACCACCGGATGCGGATGGCCCGCCTGCACCAGCGCCAGCGCCCCCGACCGCAGGTCGATCTCGGCATAGGCCATGGTGAAATACTGCTCCACCCCCAGATCCGCGATCATCATGCGGTTGAGGCGCGCGGCCAGGATCTCGGGCGGCCAGCTGTCATGCCCGGCGCACTGCCGGCAGGCGCCGTCCGACCGGGCCACCCCGCCGTCGGTCGAAAGGCCCGACAGGAGCCCCGCCAGCCGCGCCGTCATCAGGGCCGAGGCGACGCCATGACCCGAGACGTCGATCGAATAGAGCGCGATCCGCCCCGTACCGAGATCGAGAGAGCCCGCAAGATCGCCGCCGACATGACCGGAGGGCCGCAGGAGCAGCGTGACGGTCGAGCGGCCGAACCGCCGGGACCTGTCCCGGGCGAAGGACTGCTGCAACCGCCGCGCCTCGATCAGATCGCGGTCGAGCGACTCGTAGATGGTGCGCAGCTCCGAAAAGGCGCGCTCCAGAAGCTGGTTCTTGTCGACGAGCTCGGCCTGCATCGACAGCACCCGCTCGCCGGCCCGCAGGCGCGCCCTGAGTTCGTCGGGCGCCGCGGGCTTCACCAGATAGTCGTCGGCGCCGCAATCGAGGCCGTCGACCACCTCGCCGGTGCCGGACCGGGAGGTGAGCAGGATGAAGTAGCAATAGGCCTCGCCCGGCAGCGCCCGGATCCGGCGGCAGAGCTCCAGCCCCGACATGCCGGGCATCATCCAGTCGCTCAGCACGATATCGACGTCGCCGCCTTGGCACAGGGCCAGCGCCTCCGAGGCCGTTGCGGCCTCGCTCACCCGGTAGCCCCACCGCGCAAGCGAAAGCGCGACGAGCCGCCGCTGCGCCCGGCTGTCGTCCACGATCAGGACATGCCGGACGGGCGCGGAAGCGCCGTGCGCACCGGTTTCGGCCAACGGAAGGGATCGTGCATTCACTGGGGCATCTTCGGGATCGGCCTCGCGGCAAGTAGGGCCACGCTGACCCGGCACCGCTTAAGGCAGCGTGAAGGCTCAAATCATCCGAAACTGCCGGGATCATCCTCATCGGCCGTTAAGGCGGGCGCCCCAGTCTGGAGCGGCACATTCAACGAGCGGGCAGCATGATCGACTGGGGACGGGTTTCGGCATTGCGCGAGGAAGTCGGTCGCGAAGCGTTCGAGGAGGTCGTCCTCATGTTCCTCGAGGAGACGGACGAGACGATCCGCCGGCTCTCCGCTGCTCCGGTCGCGCCGCTCGATGAAATGCTGCACTTCCTGAAGGGATCGGCGCTGAACCTTGGCTTCAGATCGGTCTCGCGCCTCTGCCAGGAGGGCGAGCGGCTCGCCGCCTGCGGACGCGGTGCCGAGGTCGAGCTGGGCGTTCTGGTGACGAGCTACCGGCTGGCCCGGGTGGAGTTTCTCAAGGGACTCGAACGGATGGAGGCCGGCTAGACCAGAAACTCGGCCAGGGCATCGTCGCCGGTGATGTCGCGGTAGTTCAGCCCCGCCTCCTCCATCACCGCCGTCAGCCGCGCGAAATTCCCGGCCTCGCGGGTCTCGATCCCGATCAGGACCGATCCGAAGTTGCGCGCGGACTTCTTGAGATATTCGAAGCGCGCGATGTCGTCGTCGGGGCCGAGCATCATCAGGAACTCGCGCAGCGCGCCGGGGCGCTGCGGCATCCGCAGGATGAAGTATTTCTTGAGGCCCGAGTAGCGCTGCGCCCGCTCTTTCACCTCGGGCAGGCGCTCGAAGTCGAAATTGCCGCCCGAGGTCACGCAGACGACCGTGCGGCCGCGGATCCGGTCGGCCAGCTCCGGCAGGACGTCCACCGACAGCGCCCCCGCAGGCTCGAGCACGATGCCCTCGACGTTCAGCATCTCGAGCATGGTGATGCAGATCCGGTCCTCGGGCGCCAGATGCACCTGATCGGGGCGCACCCAGTCCAGCATCGAGAAGGGCAGCTGTCCCAGCCGCGCCACGGCGGCCCCGTCGACGAAGCTGTTCACGCGCGGCAGCGCCGTGGGGCCTCCCGCCTCCAGCGCGGCGAGAAGGCTGGCCCCCCCCCGCAGGCTCGACGAACCGGAAGTCGGTCTCCGGCGCCTCGCTCCGCAGGAAGGCCGTGACACCCGAAGCAAGCCCGCCGCCGCCCACCGGCAGCACCACCAGATCCGGCGCCCGGCCGAGCTGTTCGAGCAGCTCGACCCCCACACTCGCCTGCCCCTCGATCACGTCGGGATCGTCGAAGGGCGCGAGGAAATGCGCCTTCTGCTCGGCACACCAGGACTGGGCCGCGGCGAGGGTCTGGTCGAAATAGTCGCCCGTCAGCACGATCTCGACCGCTTCGCCGCCGAAGGTCCGCGTCTTGGCGATCTTCTGCTGCGGCGTCGTCACCGGCATGAAGATCGTGCCCTTCACGCCGAAATGCCGGCAGGCGTAAGCCACGCCCTGCGCATGATTTCCCGCCGAGGCGCAGACGAAGGACCGCTGGTCGGGGCGCGCATCGCGCACCTTCCGCATCGCCGTGAAGGCGCCGCGCAGCTTGTAGCTGCGCACCGGCGTCAGATCCTCGCGCTTGAGCCAGATGTCGGCACCGTAGCGGGCCGAAAGGTGATCGTTGCGCTGGAGCGGCGTCTCGGGGAAGAGATCGCGCAGGGCGCGGGTGGCGGCACGGGCGTTGCGGGCGAACTGGGTCATGCGCGCACCCTACCCGCTTCCTTGCGGCTCCGCCACGGGCCAGGTGCCGCCCGCGCCCCTTGTTCACAACGGCAAACTTCACTAGACCGGCGTGCAAACTTTCCCGCGATGGAGCCCTCCCATGTCCGCCCCGAAGAAAGTCGTCCTTGCCTATTCCGGCGGGCTCGACACCTCGATCATCCTGAAGTGGCTGCAGACCGAATATGGCTGCGAGGTCGTGACCTTCACCGCCGACCTCGGCCAGGGCGAGGAGCTTGAGCCCGCCCGCGAGAAGGCGGTGATGCTGGGCATCAAGCCAGAAAACATTTTCATTGAGGATGTGCGCGAAGAGTTCGTGCGCGACTTCGTCTTCCCGATGTTCCGGGCGAACGCGCTTTACGAAGGGCTCTATCTGCTCGGCACCTCGATCGCGCGGCCGCTGATCGCCAAGCGGCTGGTCGAGATCGCGGCCCAGACCGGCGCCGACGCGGTGGCCCACGGCGCCACCGGCAAGGGCAACGACCAGGTTCGCTTCGAACTGACGGCCTATGCGCTCGACCCGGCGATCAAGGTGATCGCGCCCTGGCGCGAATGGGACCTGACTTCGCGCACGAAACTCCTCGAATTCGCCGAACAGAACCAGATCCCGATCGCCAAGAACAAGCGCGGCGAAGCGCCCTTCTCGGTCGATGCGAACCTGCTGCACACCTCGTCCGAGGGCCGCGTGCTGGAGAACCCGGGCGAGGAAGCCCCGGATTACGTCTACCAGCGCACCGTCGATCCCGAGAAGGCGCCCGACGCGCCCGAGTTCGTGGAGATCGCCTTCGAGAAGGGCGATGCGGTCGCCATCAACGGCGAAGCCATGTCGCCCGCGACCATCCTCACGAAGCTCAACGAGCTTGGCGGCAAGCACGGGGTGGGCCGTCTCGATCTGGTGGAAAACCGTTTCGTCGGCATGAAGTCGCGCGGGATCTACGAGACGCCCGGCGGCACGATCCTGCTGGAGGCCCACCGCGGCATCGAACAGATCACGCTCGACTCGGGCGCAGGCCACCTGAAGGATTCGATCATGCCGCGCTATGCCGAGCTGATCTACAACGGCTTCTGGTACAGCCCCGAGCGCGAGATGCTTCAGGCACTGATCGACAAGTCGCAGGAACATGTCACCGGCACCGTGCGCGTCAAGCTTTACAAGGGCTTCGCCCGCACCGTCGCCCGTTGGTCGGAGCATTCGCTTTATTCCGAGAAGCACGTCACCTTCGAGGAGGATGCGGGCGCCTACGACCAGAAGGACGCGGCCGGCTTCATCCGGCTGAACGCCCTGCGGCTGAAGCTGATCGCGACACGCAACGCCCGCGTGAAGGGCTGAGGCTGGAACCGGCGCCCTGCGGCGCCGGTTGACCTTCTTTCCCAAGGGAGAGGAGACCCTGCAATGAGCCTCAAGAAAGTCCTCGGGCTGATGCTGGCCTCGCGCATGGCCGGCCGCGGCGGCCGCACGGGAGGGCTCGGCTCTGCCGCCGTCCTCGGCTCGAGCGTGAGCAAGAAGGCCGGGATGGCGGCGCTGGCCTACATGGCCTATCGCGCCTATCAGGATCATCAGGCGCGCAACCCGGGCGGCACGACCCGGACTGCGGGCGGCACGGGCGGCATCGGCGGCATGATCGGCGGCATCGTCGACAGCCTGACCGGACAGCAGGGCGATGCCGGTCAGACCTCGGCCGCTCCTGCCGGCGCGGCGATGGGGCAGTCGCCCGAGGATGCGATTTCCGACGCCAAGGCGCTCCTGCTGCTGCAGGCGATGGTGGCCGCGGCCTGGGCCGACGGCGCGATCTCTCTGGACGAACGGCAGCGGATCCTCGACCAGCTCGATGCGGCGGGTGCGGACGACAGCGACCGGCGGCTCGTCGAGCGCGAGGTCGCCCATCCGCAGCCGCTCGACCGGCTGCTGGAGCAGGTCCGCGATCAGGAGACCGCCGAGCAGTTCTATCTCGCCTCGCGCGCCGCGGTGGATCCGACCACCAGCGCCAACAAATCCTACCTCTGCACCCTCCGCGGGCGGCTGAACCTCTCGGAGGCGGAAGTGCGCGAGGTGGAAGCCTTCACGTCCTGATGCGGAAGGCGGCAAGGCGCTCGTAATGCGGCAGCGCCTGCCGGGCGAGGTCCGCATAATGCGGGGCAAGGTCCGGCAGCGGGCCTTCGGGATCCTCGAAGCCCGAAGAGAGATGCACGGCGCCGTACCAGTGCGGCGCCCAGACGCCGTCGGCCTTGTGTCCGCCCGCAGGCCAGCGCAGCATGGCCTCGGTGAAGGGGAGGCCCAAGGCCGCACAGAGGGCCGTCAGCATCCCTTTCGGGTCCTGCCGGACGTCCGCGCTGTCCACCACGAGAGGCGGGCGACCCAGCCATTGCGCCACCTCGTCGAAGAGCTTGGCCTGCTGCACGAAGCCGATGTCGGCGAGACTGGGACCCTCGCGCTTTTTGGCGTAGCTCGCTACGACCCGCGTCGGGTGGCGGATCAGAAAAACATTTTCGCAGTCCCGCATGAAGCCTCGGTCGAAGGACGGGATCATGTGCAGCGTCATGTGCTTCTGGTAGAAGATCGGCTCGCCGAGCGGTGCCTCTCCGCTGCATCTGTCGGCGATGACGGAAGCGTCCGTCTCGTGCGCGGCAAGGATCTCGGCGCGCATCGGATGGTCGATCCCCGTGGCCTTGAGATAGGCGGCGTAGAAGGGTTCGTCCCAGATGCCGCAATCGCCCCGCGCGGCGAAGGAATACATCATGGCCGTGGAGAGGTTCCGCGGCCCGGACCACATGGCGATCCTCATGCTGCCACCAAGGCCTTGTAGAGGCCGCGGAGGCGCTCGGTCAGGGGGCCCATTTCGCCCGTGCCGATCCGCCGACCGTCGATCGAGCCCACGGGGGTCTGCGCGCCGAAGGTGCCGGTCAGGAAAGCCTCGTCGGCGGAGTAGGTCTCGACCAGCGAGAAGTTCTTCTCGAAGACGGGAATGCCGGCCTCGCGGCAGATGCGGATGACCTTGCCGCGGGTGATGCCGTTCATGCAGTAGTCGCCCGTCGAGGTCCAGACCTCGCCCTTTCTCACGATGAAGAAGTTACAGGCGTTGGTCGTGTTCACGAACCCATGCACGTCCAGCATCAGCGCCTCGTCCGCGCCCGCCTTCTCGGCCGCGATGCAGGCGAGGATGCAGTTCAGCTTGGAATGCGAGTTCAGCTTCGGATCCTGGCTCATCGGCAGGCCGCGGATATGGGGCACGGTGGCAAGCCGGATCGGCCGCGGGATCTTCGGCTTGGAATGTTCCATGATGATCGCGACGGTGGGCCCCTGCCGCGAGAGCGACGGATGCTGGAAGGGCCGCGTCTTGACCCCGCGCGTCACCATCAGCCGGGCATGGGCGTCTGTCGTCATGCCGTTCGCCGCCGCCGTGTCGAGGATCGCCTGCCGGAGCGCGGCTCGGTCCATCCCGATGTCGAGGTCGATGGCCAAGGCCGCCTCGAACAGCCGGTCGAGATGCTCGTCGAGAAAGGCCCAGCGCCCATCGTAGAGGCGGATGCCCTCCCACACACCGTCGCCGAGCATGAAGCCCGAGTCGTAGACCGACACCAGCGCCTCGGCCCTGGGCAGGATCCGCCCGTTCAGCCAGAGGCGGATGGTCTCGTTCCGAGCATCTTCCTCGGCCTGGTGGGTGGTAACGTGATCGGTCATCGGCGGCTCCCTGTTCCCGCCGACGCTAGACCGGAGAGGGCCCGCCCGCCAAGGGGGGCAGAGGCGTCAGCCGAGGAAGGCGTCCACCTCTTCGGCCGTGGGCATGGCCTCGGCCGCGCCCGGACGCGTGACCTGAAGCGCGGCGGCCGCGGATGCCCGGCGCATCGCCTCTGCCGGAGCAAGCCCGGCATCGAGCGCCGCGGCAAGGTTTCCCGTGAAACAGTCGCCCGCACCCACCGTGTCGACGGCCGTCACGGGAAAAGCGGGAACGGAGAGCCGATCCTCGCCCGGCACGAGCCATTCGGCACCCCGGGCGCCGAGGGTCACGACCATCGCCACCTCGGGCAGCGCCCCGAGCGCGGCTCTCAGGGCCGCCGCTTCGCCCTCGTTCATCACGAGGAGGCTGACATAGGGCAGGACGGCCTGCACGGCGCCGATCTCGAACGGGGCGGCGCAATAGATCACCCTCAGGCCCCGCTGCGAAGCCAGACGCGCCGCCTCGACCTGCGCCGAAGTCTCGTTCTGCAGAAGGAGCGTATCGCCCGGGCCCGCCGCGGCGAGCGCCGCCGTCACCGTGGCCGCATCGAGCGTCCGGTTGGCGCCCGGGAAGATCACGATGGTATTCTCGGCCTCTTCATCCAGGTTGATGATGGCATGGCCGGTGGCGACCTCGCCCACCGCCACATGGGTCACGTCGACGCCCGCCGCAGCCATCCAGTCGCGCGCCCAGCGCCCCTCGGGCCCGACCGCGCCGACATGAAGGATCCGTGCCCCGGCCCGCGCCGCGGCGACGGACTGGTTGGCGCCCTTGCCGCCGAGACCCACGCTGTAGCTTTCGGCCTCGAGCGTCTCTCCGGGCGCCGGCAAGTGCGGCATCCGGTAGACATGGTCGATGTTGATCGAGCCCAGATTGAGCAGCATCACCCCACCTTGCACGCGGCCATCACGGCCATGTTGAGAATGTCATTGACCGTCGAGTTCACGCCGCAGATCTGGATCGGCTTCGACACGCCGGTGAGAATGGGACCGATCACGGTCGCCCCCGCCATCTCCTGCATGAGCTTGATCGAGATCGACGACGAGTGCCGCGCCGGAACCACGAGGATATTGGCAGGACCCGTGAGCCGGCAGAAGGGATATTGCGCCATGGCTGTCTTGTTCAGCGCCACGTCGACGGTCATCTCGCCCTCATATTCGAAATCGACCTTCATCCCGTCGAGCACGCGCGAGGCCTCGCCCATCTTGGCCGCCCGCTCCGAGACCGGATAACCGAAGGTCGAGAAGGAGACGAAGGCCACCCGCGGCTCGAGCCCGAGGTTGCGTGCCACCCGCGCCGACTTGATCGCAATGTCGGCCAGATCCTCGGCCTCGGGCCATTCATGGACCAGCGTGTCGGCGATGAGCACGATGCGGCCCTTGTGCAGCAGCGCCGTCACACCCACCGCGCCGTCCGAGGCCTTGGCATCGAACACATGGTTGATGAGCTGCATCACATAGGCCGATTTGCGCGTGGCGCCCGTCACCAGCCCGTCGCCGTGCCCATGCGCCAGCATCAGCGCCGAGAAGACATGCCGGTCGCGCGTGGCCAGCCGCTGGATGTCGTAGCTGTCGAAGCCGCCGCGCTGGAGACGGTTGTAAAGGAAGCTCTTGTAGGCCTCCATGTGGCGCGAATTGGCGGCGTTCACCACCTCGAGCTCGCGCACCGCATCGCCGAGGCCCGTCGCCTCGAGCTTCTCGCGCACGTCCTGCTCGCGGCCCACGACCAGCGCCTTGCCCATGCCGGCGCGCTGATAGGCCACGGCCGCGCGCAGCACGCGCGGATCGTCGCCCTCGGCGAAGATCATCCGGGCCTGCGCCGCCTTGGCCCGGGCATGGATGCCCTGCAGGATCGAGGCGGTCGGGTCCATCCGGGACTTCAGCGCCAGCTCGTAGCCCTGAAGGTCGATGATGGGCCGCCGCGCGACGCCCGTATCCATGCCGGCCTTCGCCACCGCGGGCGGGATCGTGTAGATCAGCCGCGGGTCGAAGGGCGTGGGAATGATGTAGTCGCGCCCGAACGAGAGCTTGCGCCCGTAGGCCATCGCCACCTCATCCGGCACGTCCTCGCGCGCGAGCTGCGCCAGCGCCCGGGCGCAGGCGATCTTCATCTCGTCGTTGATCGCGCGGGCGTGGATGTCGAGCGCGCCCCGGAAGAGATAGGGGAAGCCCAGCACGTTGTTGACCTGGTTCGGATAGTCCGACCGGCCCGTGGCCACGATGGCGTCGGCGCGGACCGCCTGCGCCTCCTCGGGCGTGATCTCGGGATCGGGGTTGGCCATGGCGAAGATCACCGGATTGTCGGCCATGCTCCTGACCATCTCGGGCGTGACCGCGCCCTTGGCCGAGACGCCGAGGAACACATCGGCCCCTGCCATCGCCTCTTCCAGCGTGCGCAGCTCGGTGCGCGCGGCATGGGCCGACTTCCACTGGTTCATGCCCTCGGTGCGGCCCTGCCAGATCACGCCCTTGGTGTCGCACATGATGCAGTTGTCGTGGCGCGCGCCCATGGTCTTGAGGAGCTCCAGACAGGCGATCCCCGCCGCCCCCGCGCCGTTCAGCACGATGCGGCAATCCTCGATCTTCTTGCCCGACAGCTCCAGCGCGTTGATGAGACCCGCCGCGCAGATCACCGCCGTGCCGTGCTGGTCGTCATGGAACACCGGAATGTCCATGAGCTCCTTCAGCCGCTGCTCGATCATGAAGCACTCGGGCGCCTTGATGTCCTCGAGGTTGATGCCGCCGAAGGTCGGCCCCATCAGCTTCACCGCCTGGATGATCTCGTCCGGATCCTCGGTGTCGAGCTCGATGTCGATGGCGTTCACGTCGGCGAAGCGCTTGAAGAGCACCGCCTTGCCCTCCATCACCGGCTTCGAGGCCATCGCCCCGAGATTGCCCATGCCGAGGATCGCGGTCCCGTTCGAAATCACCGCCACCATGTTGCCCTTGACCGTATAGTCGTAGACCGTCTCGGGCGCGTCGGCGATCGCCTGCACCGGGACGGCCACCCCCGGCGAATAGGCGAGGCTCAGGTCGCGCTGCGTGGCCATCGGCGTCGAGGCGGTGATCTCGTATTTGCCGGGCCGCGGTTCCAGATGGTAGAGAAGCGCCTCTTCGGGCGTGATCTTGGTCTTGGTCATGAGGGGGCCATCCTGTGCAAGCACGGCCCTTCTAGCGCCGCCCCGCCCTCGCAACAATGACCAAGGATTTGCGGCTTTTCCCCGCAGAGGGGCTTTTGTAGGGTCGCCCGACCGAAGTGGAAGGGGGCAGCGTGAGCGACGACACCGTCACGCCGATGATGGCGCAATATCTCGAGATCAAGGCGCAGAACCCCGGCGCCATCCTGTTCTACCGGATGGGCGACTTCTACGAGATGTTCTTCGACGACGCGGCTCTGGCCGCCGAGGCGCTCGACATCGCGCTCACCAAGCGCGGCAAGCACCGCGGCGAGGATATCGCCATGTGCGGCGTGCCCATCCATGCGGCCGAGGGCTATCTTCTCACGCTGATCCGCAAGGGCTTCCGCGTGGCCATCGCCGAGCAGATGGAGGATCCGGCCGAGGCGAAGAAGCGCGGCTCCAAGTCCGTGGTCCGGCGCGAGGTCGTGCGCCTCGTCACGCCCGGCACGCTGACCGAGGACACGCTGCTCGAAGCGCGGCGGCACAACTACCTCTGCGCCTTCGCCGAGATCCGCGACGAGGCGGCACTGGCCTGGGCCGACATCTCGACGGGTGAGCTCAGCGTCACGGCCTGCCCGCTGCCGCGCCTCATGCCCGAACTGGCCCGCCTCGCCCCGCGCGAGCTGCTGGTGGCCGACGAGCGGGAGCTCGACTGGATCGAGGAGGTGGGCTGCGCGCTGACGCCGCTCTCGCGGGCGAGCTTCGACAGCGCCTCGGCCGAGAAGCGGCTCTGCGCGCTCTTCGGCGTGGGCACGCTCGAAAGCTTCGGCAATTTCACCCGGGCCGAGCTTTCGGCCATGGGGGCGCTGGTCGACTACCTCGACCTCACCCAGCGCGGCAAGCTGCCGCTCCTGCGCCCGCCCGTGCGCGAGACAGTAGGCGGCACGGTCCAGATCGACGCCGCCACCCGTCGCAACCTCGAGATCACGCAGGCGCTTGCCGGAGGCCGCGACGGCTCGCTCCTCTCCGCCGTGGATCGCACCGTCACCGCTCCGGGCGCGCGCCTGCTCGAACGGCGGCTCTCGAGCCCCACCCGCGACCTCGGCCTGATCCACGAGAGGCTCGGCGCGGTGCGCTGGCTGACCGAAGAGCCGCGCCTGCGCGAGGAAATGCGCGCGAGCCTCCGCCGCGTGCCCGACATGGACCGCGCCCTCTCGCGGCTGGCACTCGACCGGGCCGGTCCCCGCGATATGGCCGCGATCCGGGCAGGCCTCGCCCAGGCCCAGGAGATCGCGCAGCGGATGCCCGCCGAGGCGCCCGCCCTCGTCACCCGCGCACTCGAGGCGCTCGGCGGCCACGAGGCGCTGGTGGATCTCCTCGATCAGGCTCTCGTGGCCGAGCCGCCGCTTCTCGCCCGCGACGGCGGCTTCATCGCACAGGGGTTCGATGCGGATCTCGACGAGACGCGCCGCCTGCGCGACGAGGGCCGCGGCGTCATCGCCTCGATGCAGGCGGGCTTCATCGAGGTGACCGGCATCCAGAGCCTGAAGATCAAGCACAACAACGTGCTGGGCTATTTCATCGAGGTCACCTCGACCCATGCCGAGAAGATGCTCTCGGCCCCGCTCTCCGAGCGATTCATCCACCGCCAGACCACCGCCGGGCAGGTGCGCTTCACGACGGTGGAGCTGTCGGAGCTGGAAACGCGGATCCTGAACGCGGGCAACCGCGCGCTCGACCTCGAGAAGATGCATTTCGCAGCCCTGCGGACGGCGATCCTCGATCTCGCCGGCCAGATCGGTCGCGCCGCCCGGTCGCTGGCCGAGCTCGACCTGATCTCGGCCTTCGCCGACCTCGCGGTGACCGAGGACTGGACCGAGCCCGAGATCGACGACAGCCGCGCCTTCGCCATCGAGGCCGGGCGCCATCCGGTCGTCGAGCGCGCCCTGCGCCGCACCGGCACGCCCTTCGTCGCCAACCACTGCGACCTCTCCACCGGCGAGACGCCGGCGGTCTGGCTCATCACCGGGCCGAACATGGCCGGCAAATCCACCTTCCTGCGCCAGAACGCCCTGATCGCGCTCCTCGCACAGGCGGGCAGCTTCGTTCCGGCCCGCCGCGCCCATATCGGCCTCGTGAGCCAGATCTTCAGCCGCGTCGGCGCCTCGGACGATCTGGCGCGCGGCCGCTCGACCTTCATGGTCGAGATGGTCGAAACCGCGGCCATCCTGAATCAGGCCGACGACCGCGCTCTCGTGATCCTCGACGAGATCGGCCGCGGCACCGCCACCTGGGACGGGCTCTCCATCGCCTGGGCCACGCTCGAACATCTGCACGACCGGAACCGCTGCCGCGCCCTTTTCGCCACCCACTACCACGAGATGACCGCGCTGGCGGGCAAGCTCAAGGGCGTGGAAAACGCGACCGTCGCGGTGAAGGAATGGGAAGGCGACGTGATCTTCCTGCACGAGGTGCGGCGCGGTGCGGCCGACCGCTCCTACGGCGTGCAGGTCGCACGGCTTGCGGGCCTGCCCGCCTCGGTGATCGAGCGCGCACGCACCGTGCTCGACGCGCTCGAGTCAGGCGAGCGCGAGAGCGGCGGGCGACGCCAGACGCTCATCGACGACCTGCCGCTCTTCCGCGCGGCCCCGCCGCCGCCCGCGCCCGCGGCGCCGAAGACCTCACCCGTGGAAGAGCGGCTGCGCGAGATCCAGCCCGACGACCTCAGCCCGCGCGAGGCGCTGAAGCTCCTCTACGATCTCCGCGCGCTGCTGACCTGAGGCCGCTTTCATTCTGGCCGAAATATCCCGCGGGGGAGCCCGACCCCCGGGGTCGGGCGGGGGGGGCGCGCAGCCCCCCGTCCCGGGCGGCCACAGGCGCGCCCGCTGGCGCTCAGGCGCCGGTGTTCGAGGAAACGCCCACCTGCGCCGGACGCAGCAGCCGGTCGTGGATCATGAAGCCCTCGGTCATCACCTGAATGATCTGGCCGGCCTTGGTGCCGGGCACCGGAGCCTCGAACATCGCCTGATGCTGCTGCGGGTCGAACGTGTCGCCCACCTGCGGCGTGATCGGGCGCACGCCATGCTTGTTCATCACGTTGCGCAGTTCGCGAAGCGTGAGTTCCACGCCCTCGATCAGGGCCGCCGCCGCGGCGCGCTGCTCGTCGGTCGCCACCTCGAGCGCGCGGCTCAGGTTGTCGTAGACCGGCAGCAGGTCGCGCGCGAGCCGCGTGCCGCCATATTGCTCGGCCTCGCGCCGGTCGCGGTCGGCCCGCTTGCGGCTGTTCTCGGCATCCGCCAGCGCCCGCATGAATCGGTCGCGCAATTCGTCGCGCTCGGCGCGCAGGGTCTCGAGTTCGTCGATCTCCGGCGCCTCCGTCAGTTCGGGCGCTTCGACAGTTTCTTCCCGGGGTGCCTGGTCCTCGGCCATCTCGTCTTTCCTTGCGTTCGTCATGCTCGTCATCCCTTGCCGCGGTCGGACACCAGCCGACCCACCAGCTGCGCCGTGTAATCGACGATCGGGACGATACGGCCGTAGTTCAGCCGCGTCGGACCGATCACGCCAATGGCGCCGATGATCTTTCGATCCGCGTTCATATAGGGAGAGACCACCAGAGAGGAACCCGAAAGTGAGAAAAGCTTGTTTTCCGAGCCGATGAAAATGCGCACACCCTCGCCCGCCTCGGTCAGTTCCAGATATTCCGCGATGTCCCTCTTGCGCTCCAGATCGTCGAAGAGCGTGCGGATCCGCTCGAAATCGGCGGCCTCCGCCCCGCCTTCCAGCAGGTGCGACTGCCCCCGAACGATCAGCCGCTCCGACTGCTCGCCCGGGTTCTCCCAGACGGCCAGCCCGCTCTGGACCAGATCGTGCGCCAGCGCGTCGATCTCCTGGCGTCGGCGGGTGATCTCCTGCCCGATGGTCTGGCGCAGGTCGCCGAGCGTCCGCCCTTCGACCAGCGCATTCAGGAAGTTCGCCGCCTCGCGCATCGACGAGGCGGTCTGACCCGACGGCGGGCGGAAGACCCGGTTCTCGACGTGCCCGTCCGCAAAGACCAGCACCACCAGAGCCCGATCCGCGCCGAGGCTCACGAATTCGATGTGGCGGATCGCCGCCTCGTGCTTCGGCGCAAGCACGAGGCTCGCCCCCTGGGTGACCGCCGACAGCGTGGCCCCCACCCGGTCGAGGAGCGAGACCACGTCGTGCTCGTTGCCCCCGAAGGTCGAGTCGATGCGCTCGCGGTCCTTCTCCGAGACCTGGCCCACCTCGAGCAGCCCGTCCACGAACATCCGCAGGCCGAGCTGGGTCGGGATCCGTCCCGCGGACACATGCGGGCTGTCGAGCAGGCCCAGATATTCCAGATCCTGCATCACATTGCGGATCGTGGCGGCGCTCACCTTCTCGGACATGTGCCGGGTAAGGGTGCGCGAGCCCACCGGATCGCCCGAGGCGAGATAGCCTTCCACCACGCGGCGGAAGACCTCGCGCGAGCGGTCGTTCATCTCCGAGAGCATCCTGCGGCCTTCGTTCATCCTGCTGCCTTCCAAGCGACTGCCGACTTTAGCGAGGCCCCGCGCCGCCCGTCAATCGGGCTCGCCGTCAATCAGGGTTGCATCCCGGCCCGCCCGGGGCCTATCTGACGGCGGTCCAGAGATGAGGTTTTCCATGCGTCCTTCCGGCAGAAAACTCGACCAGATGCGGTCGGTTTCCATCGAGCCCAATGTGATGAAACATGCCGAGGGCTCGTGCCTTATCCGCATGGGCGAAACGCATGTGCTCTGCTCGGCCTCGATCGAGGACAAGCCCCCGCCGTTCCTGAAGAATACCGGCCTCGGCTGGGTGACGGCCGAATATGGCATGCTGCCGCGCGCCACCACCTCGCGCAACCGCCGCGAGGCGGCCGCGGGCAAGCAGAGCGGCCGCACGCAGGAGATCCAGCGCCTGATCGGCCGGGCGCTCCGCGCGGGCGTCGACCGCTCCGCCCTCGGCGAGCGCCAGATCGTGATCGACTGTGACGTGCTGCAGGCCGACGGCGGCACCCGCTGCGCCTCGATCACGGGCGGCTGGGTCGCGCTGCGGCTCGCGGTGAACAAGCTGCTAAAGGCGGGGATCATCGTCTCGGATCCGATCGTCGATCATGTGGCGGCCGTGTCCTGCGGGATCTACGCGGGCCAGCCGGTGCTGGATCTCGACTATGCCGAGGATTCGACCGCCGGCACCGACGGCAACTTTGTCCTCACCGGCCGCAGCCGGATGATCGAGGTGCAGATGTCGGCCGAAGGTGCGAGCTTCTCGCGCGACGAGATGGGGCAGCTTCTCGACCTCGCCGAGGCGGGCATCGCCGAACTGGTGGCCGCGCAGAAGGCTGCCCTCGGATGACGCGGAAATTCTCGGGCGACCGCCTGCTCGTCGCCACCCACAACAAGGGCAAGCTCGAAGAGATCCAGCATCTCTTCGAGCCTCTGGGCATCGAGGTCGTCTCGGCGGGAGAGCTGGGCCTGCCCGAGCCGGAAGAGACCGAAACCACCTTCGCGGGCAATGCGCGCATCAAGGCCCATGCGGCGGCGAAGGCCGCCGACATGGTGGCGCTGGCCGACGATTCCGGGATCACCATCGACGCGCTGGACGGCGCGCCGGGCGTCTATACGGCCGACTGGGCCATGACCCCCACGGGGCGGGACTTCGTGAAGGCCATGACCGACACCTGGGCCAGGCTCGAAGCGGTGAACGCCCCCTTCCCGCGCCGCGCGCAGTTCCGCTGCACGCTGGTCCTCGCCTGGCCCGACGGCCATGACGAGGTCTTCGAAGGCGTGATGCCGGGACAGGTCGTCTGGCCGATGCGGGGCCAGCAGGGCCACGGCTACGACCCGATCTTCCAGCCCGATGGCAGCGAGCTCACCTTCGGCGAGATGGACCGCTGGGAGAAGAACGAGATCAGCCACCGCGCCCGCGCCTTCCGCAACCTCATGCAGGGCTGTTTCAAATGAGGCGCATCTCCAGCGGCTCGCCGTTCGAGGCCACGATGGGCTATTCGCGCGCCGTGGTGAAGGGCGGCTGGTGTTTCGTCTCGGGCGTCACCGGCTATGACTATGCCACCATGACCATGCCCGAGGACATCGCAGCCCAAGGGCGAAACTGCTTCGCCACCATCGCACGCGTTCTTGAGGAGGCCGGTTTCACGATGGCCGACATCGTGCGGGTGCAGTATACGGTCACCGATGCGGCGCTGGTCGAGGCGCTGGTCCCCGTTCTGGGGGACGTGCTGGGCGAGATCCGCCCGGCCGCGACCATGGTCATCGCCGGGCTGATCCGCCCCGAGATGCTGGTCGAGATCGAGGTGACAGCCTTCAAGGGGTAGCGATGGACGACTGGCGGAACGGCGGCTTCGGGCTTTACCTGCACTGGCCGTTCTGTCAGTCGAAATGCCCCTACTGCGACTTCAATTCCCACGTCGCGGCCACCATCGACCAGGGGCGCTGGCAGCGCGCCTATCTCTCCGAAATCCGCCGTCTGGGCGCCGAGACCGAAGGCCGGGTGCTGAACTCGGTCTTCTTCGGCGGCGGCACGCCCTCGCTGATGGAGCCCGACCTCGTGGCGGCCATCCTCGAGACGGTGCGCGCCACCTGGCCGCTCGCCAACGATCTGGAGGTGACGCTCGAGGCCAATCCGGGCTCGGTCGAGGCCGGGCGCTTCCGGGGCTATCGCGCAGCGGGCGTGAACCGCATCTCGATGGGCATTCAGGCGCTGAACGACGCGGACCTGAGGAAGCTCGGGCGGCTCCATACGGTGGCCGAGGCGCGGGCCGCGTTCGACGTGGCCCGCACGACCTTCGACCGGGTGAGCTTCGACCTGATCTATGCCCGGCAGGATCAGCCGCTGGAGCATTGGCGCAGCGAACTGACCGAGGCGCTGACGATGGCCGCCGATCACCTCTCGATGTATCAACTTACAGTTGAAGACGGCACGGCTTTCGGCGACCGTTTCAAGCGGGGCAAGCTGCGGGGGCTGCCGGAAGAGGAGCTGTCGGCGGACATGTATGCGCTGACGCAGGATCTGTGCGAGGCGGCGGGCCTGCCCGCCTATGAAGTCTCCAATCACGCGCGGCCGGGCGCCGAATCGCGGCACAATCTGATCTACTGGCGCGGCGGCGACTATGCGGGCGTGGGACCCGGCGCCCACGGGCGCCTCACCTTTCCGACCGGACGCTGGGCGACCGAAGCCCCCAGGGCACCCGCCGCCTGGCTCGAGCGCGTGGAACGCGACGGCACTGGCGAAGGCCCGCGGGTCCGACTGGACGCCGAGGATCATGCGCTCGAATATCTGATGATGTCCCTCCGCCTGCGTGAGGGGCTCGACCGCGGGCGCCATGCGGCGCTCGCCGGGCGGCCACTGGACGAGCGGCGGGTCGCGGACCTGCGGGAGATGGGCATGATCGACACGGACGACGAGCGGATCTTCGCGACGACCGAGGGCCGGATGGTCCTCAATTCCGTCATCACCGCTCTGGCGGGGGCGTAGGATGCGGCTCCTGTGGGTCTCGGCCGGCCTCGCCGCGCTGGGACTGGGCGTGCTGGGCATCTTCCTGCCCCTCCTGCCCACCGTCCCCTTCCTCCTGCTCGCGGCCTTCTGCTTCGCCCGCTCGTCCGAGAGGCTGCACAGCTGGCTGATCCACCACCCCGTCCTGGGCCCGCCCATCCGCGACTGGGAGCGTTCGGGCGCCATCTCGCTCAAGGGCAAGCAGATGGCGACCCTGTCGATGCTGGCCGTCTTCGGGATCTCGGTCGGCCTTGGTCTCCGGCCGACGATCCTGGCCGTTCAGGCGGCGGCGCTCTGCGCCTCCGGCCTCTTCATATGGACCCGTCCCTCGGCATGACCGAGAGTGTCCGGCACAGGGTGTCGAGATCGTCGAGCGTGTTGTAGCGGATCGTGAGCCGACCGTTCTCGCCGCCCGGCTCGTGATCGATCGTCACCGCCATCTTCAGATTGGCCGAGAGATCCGCCTCGAGCGCCCGCGTGTCGGCATCCTTCTCGCGGCCACCGCGCGGCGCGCTCGGCTTGCGCTTCTCGCCCGCCCCGCGCGCCAGACGCTCCGTGTCCCGCACCGAGAGGTTGCGCGAGATCACCTGCCGCGCCAGATCCGAGGCGTTGGGCGTGGTGATGAGCGCCCGCGCGTGGCCCGCGGTCAATTTCCCCTCCCGCAGCCAGGCCTGAACGTCGTCAGGAAGTTGAAGCAATCTCAACAAGTTAGCGATGTGAGAGCGGCTCCGTGACAGCGCCTCTGCCAGCTTCTCCTGTGTGTGGCCGAACCGGTCCATCAGCTGACGGTAACCCATCGCCTCTTCGATCGCATTCAGGTCGGCGCGCTGGATGTTCTCGATGATCGCAACCTCGAGCACTTCCGTATCGTCGAACTCGCGCACGATCACCGGCACTTCGTGTAGCTGCGCGAGCTGCGACGCCCGCCACCGCCGCTCGCCCGCCACGATCTCGTAGCGGTCGCCATCCGGCATCGGCCGGACGATCAGCGGCTGGATCACGCCCTTCTGCCGGATGGAAGCGGCCAGATCCTCCAGCGCCTCCGGTCCGAAATCGCGACGCGGCTGATTCGGGTTCGGCATCAGCTTCTCGACCGGCACGAGAAGGTCCGGCCGGCGCGCTGCGCCCTGCCCCGCATCGACCTCGACCTGAATGTCCGCCATCAGCGCGGACAGGCCGCGGCCAAGCCCACGACGCTCCATCTTCTTCTCCATCACAAGGCGGGTTCCTGTTGGGCCACGAGGCCGTGGCGCACCGCGATCTCCCGAGCCAGCGCCCGGTAGGCCTCGCTGCCCTTCGAGGTCGGATCGTAGGACAGCACCGGCAGCGCATAGGACGGCGCCTCGCTGACACGGACATTTCGCGGAATCATCGTGCGGAAGACCAGGTCGCCGAGGTTCTGGCGGGCATCGCCCTCAACCAGTTGCGACAGGTTGTTCCGTTTATCATACATCGTGAGCAGCACGCCCTCGATCTTCAGCGCCGGATTGGCCGTCCCCCGCACTTCGCGGATCGTCAGCATGAGCTGCGACAACCCTTCGAGGGCGAAGAACTCGCTCTGCAGCGGGACGAGAACCGAATCGCAGGCGATAAGCGCATTCACCGTCAGCAGGCTCAGCGACGGCGGACAGTCGATCAGGATATAGTCGAAGCCGAACCGCTCCATGCCCTGCTGCCGCAGCGCCTCGCGCAGCAGCTGGCTTCGCTTCTCGTTCACCGCAAGCTCGATGTCGGCCGAGGCAAGATCCGCATTCGCCGGACAGATGAAGAGGTTGTCGGTGCGCGTCGGCAGGACGACCTCGTCCAGATCCGGCCTGTCGAGAAGAAGGTCGTAGCTGGTCTTCAGCCGGTCGGGAGCCTCGATCCCGAGGCCGGTCGAGGCGTTGCCCTGCGGATCCAGATCGACCACCAGGATCCGGGCTCCGAGTTCCGCGAGGCCGGCAGCCAGGTTGATCGCAGTCGTGGTTTTGCCCACGCCCCCCTTCTGGTTCGCGATCGCCAGGATGAGCGGCTTTCCGGGTCGGTTCGAGTCAGACATGAGCCAGGGCTTTCAGCTTCAGGATGACAGCGTCGGGATCGGTGAGGCTCGGCAGAGTCTCCACCTCCATGTTCCACGACTGGCGCGCCGCTGCAATCTCGCTGATGTGTCCCACGCCTTTCGGGAAGAGGCAGATCCCATTCGGCGCCAGATGCGGCGCAGCCAACGCGCACAGGTCGGGCAAGGCGGCCAGAGCGCGGGCGCTGATGACATCCGCCTTCTGTGGCGGAAGCGACTCGATGCGGGCGGCCAGCACCGAGGCGGAGAGCTTCAGCTCGCGACAGGCTGTCCGCAGGAACGTGGCCTTGCGCTGATCCGATTCGACTAGAACGAATCGAGACTCCGGCGATTCGTATGCCGCCATGATCGCAACGACGATCCCCGGAAAGCCGGAACCGCTTCCAAGATCGAGCCACAGGCGAGGTTGAGAGGCGAGGTGCGTCCGCAGCTGCGCCGAGTCAAGGACGTGCCGAGTCCAGATGCTGTCTACCGTGGAGCGCCCGATCAGGTTGACCGCCTTGTTCCACTTCTCCACCAGCGCCACGAAGTGCGAAAGCTTCTCAGATGTTTCACGTGAAACATCCAATTGCGCGAGCACGCTCTCCTGCATCATACCGCCGCCGCGTCCCGGCCAGCGCGGCGCAGACGAGCCAGGATCAACGTCAGGGCGGACGGGGTCATCCCCTCCAGCTGTGCGGCCTGAGCGATGGTCGACGGACGGGCACGCATCAGCTTGGACTTCAGCTCACTCGAAAGTCCCGATAGCGGCGCATAATCGAAGTCCGCGGGAATGCGGATCGCCTCGTCGCGCTTCAGCGCCGCTGCCTCCTCTTCCTGCCGCAGGATGAATTGAGCATAGAGCCCGTCCTTTGCCAGCTGCTGACGGATCTCTTCCGGAAGATCGCCGTACCCCTCGACACCCCGCGCAACGGCGCTCGCGGCCTCCTCCCCGAAGGCCATCACGGCGAAAGCTGTGCGTCGCATGCCATCCTGGCTGACCTGGATCCCCAGCTCGTTCAACTGCGACGGAGTGAAGCTGCTGCCCTCGAGAAGGGCCCTCCCCTTCTCCAGCAACTCGCGCTTCCTGTTGAAGCTCTCCCGCCGCGCATCGCTGACGCAGCCCAGATCCAGCCCGATGGGCGTCAGGCGTTGGTCGGCATTGTCGGCGCGGAGAGACAGACGGAACTCGGCCCGCGACGTGAACATCCGATAGGGTTCGGTGACGCCACGGCTCGTAAGATCGTCGATCATCACGCCGAGGTAGCTCCCCGAGCGGCTGAAGTGGAGCGGCTCGCGCTCCCGGATCGAAAGGGCCGCATTGAGCCCCGCCGCGAGCCCTTGGGCAGCGGCCTCTTCGTAACCGGTGGTGCCGTTGATCTGCCCGGCGAAGTAGAGCCCGCCAAGTGCCTTCACTTCGAGAGTTGGACGGAGCTCACGCGGATCGAAATAGTCGTACTCAATCGCGTAGCCGGGCTGCAGGATGCGCACATCCTCGAGCCCGGCAATCGTGCGAACGTACGCCTCCTGAACCTCCGCTGGAAGAGAGGTCGAGATCCCGTTGGGATAGACGGTGTCATCATCGAGGCCTTCGGGCTCAAGAAAGACCTGATGCGCCTCCTTATCCGCGAAACGCACAATCTTGTCCTCGATGGACGGACAGTAGCGCGGCCCGACACCCTCGATATGGCCCCCATACATTGCGGAGCGACTCAGGTTATCCCGCACGATCTGGTGAGTCCGTGCGTTCGTATGGGTGATCCCGCAGGCAATCTGACGCGCTTTGGGCGCCCGGTTCAGGAACGAGAAGACAACCGGATCCTCGTCTCCCGGCTGCATCTCAAGCTCGGTCCAGCGAATCGTGCGGCCATCGAGGCGCGGCGGGGTGCCAGTTTTCAGCCGCCCGCGCGCCAGAGACAGCTCTCCCAAGACTGCCGCGAGCCGCTGCGATGGATCGTCGCCCATCCGACCCCCGGGACGCCGTTGGTCGCCGATATGAATAATGCCGTTCAGGAACGTCCCCGAGGTGAGGATCACCCGCCCTGCCCAGACACTCGTCCCGTCTGCCAACGAGACTCCCTGAACCCGACCGCCATTGACCTGCAGGTCGACGACCTCACCCTCAATAACCGTCAGACCGGGCTGCGCTGCCAGAAGCCGCTGCACGGCTTCACGATATAGCCGGCGATCCGCTTGGGCGCGCGGGCCTTGCACGGCCGGACCCTTCTTCCGATTCAGCAGGCGGAACTGGATGCCCGCCTCATCGGCCGCGCGGCCCATGATGCCGTCGAGTGCATCGATCTCGCGCACGAGGTGGCCTTTTCCAAGCCCACCGATGGCCGGGTTGCAGGACATGACGCCGAGCCCGGACTTGCGGAGGGTAAACAGCGCAACCTGAACGCCCATGCGCGCAGCAGCGGCAGCCGCTTCACAGCCGGCGTGCCCCCCACCGATGACAACAACGTCGAAATGTTTCACGTGAAACACCCTCACTTCCCGATGCAGAAGCTGGCAAAGATCTCGCCCAGAAGCGACTCCACATCCACCCTCCCCACGAGAGAGTCGAGGGAGCGGATCGCGCGTCGCAGGTCATCTGCCGCCAGTTCCGTGTGCTGTTGGCCCCTCAATAGCTCAGCCCGCACCGATTCCATAGCCCCGATTGCGCGTTCGATGGCGAGACGGTGCCGCTCGCGGGTCAAACTTCCGGCACCTGCAGTGCGTCCCAGAAGCCTCTCGCCGATGGCGGCCACGAGTTCTGGCACGCCCTCTCCCGTCCGGCCCGAGAGGCGCAGCCCCTGCCCCGGTCGAAGGTCTGCCTTTCCCTGCACAACCAGATCATCAGCCTGAACGGTGATGCCGGACAATGGTCCGCTGTCGTCCAGAAGGAAAACACGCAGGTCCGCGGCCTTGGCCCGGGTCACGGCGCGTTCGATGCCAAGGCTCTCGACAAGGTCCGACGTGTCCCGCAGTCCCGCCGTGTCCAGGAAGGTCACAGGAAGCCCGTCGAGATCCATCCGCACCTCGATTACATCGCGCGTCGTGCCGGCGATCTCAGAGGTGATCGCCGCCTCTCTTCGCGCCAGCGCATTGAGAAGCGTGGATTTCCCGGCATTGGGCGCGCCAACGATGGCGACCTCGAATCCGTCGCGGATCCGTTCCGCAATCCGCGATCCGTCGACCTCCCGCCGAAGATCCGCCAACAGGCCGTCGATCAGGGTCAGCACTTCGGGCGTCACATCGACCGGCACATCCTCATCGGCGAAATCGATGGTCGCCTCGAGCAGCGCCGCTGCCCGAATGAGGTCCGCCCGCCACCGCTCTGCCCGCTCACCGATGGCGCCGGAAAAGACCCGCATCGCCTGACGGCGCTGAGCTTCCGTCTCGGCATCGATCAGGTCAGCCAGCCCCTCGACCTGCGCGAGGTCGAGCCGACCGTTCTCCAGGGCCCGGCGGGTGAACTCCCCGGCTTCGGCCGCCCTCAGCCCGGGCAGGCCGGACAGGACCCGGAGCACCGAAGAGACGGCAGCAGGACTACCATGGAGATGCAGTTCGGCCGAGGTTTCACCAGTGAAACTGGCGCCAGCGCCGAAGAGCAGCACCAGCGCTTCGTCGAGAACTTCACCGTTCCACGTCAGACGCCGCAGGGCGGCGTGCCGGAGAGAAGGCAAAGGAACGCCGAACGCCTGCACCGCCTCATGCGACCGCGGTCCGGAAAGGCGCAAAACCGCCACTCCGGCCTTGCCGCGTGCGCTGGCCAAGGCGTAGATCGTGTCCATTCCGGCGTCCTGTCGAGCGGGTCGCTCAGGTGTTCATGGAATCGAAGAATTCCGCGTTGCTCTTGGTCTGCCGCAGCTTGGAGATCAGGAACTCGATCGCATCGGTGGTGCCCATCGGGTTCAGGATGCGGCGCAGGACATAGGTCTTCTGCAGATCGGACTTGTCGACCAGCAGATCCTCTTTCCGGGTGCCAGATTTGAGGATGTCCATGGCGGGGAACACGCGCTTGTCGGCGACCTTCCGGTCAAGGACGATCTCGGAGTTGCCGGTACCCTTGAATTCTTCGAAGATCACTTCGTCCATCCGGCTGCCGGTATCGATCAGGGCGGTCGCGATGATCGTCAGCGACCCGCCTTCCTCGATGTTCCGCGCTGCGCCGAAAAACCTTTTCGGACGCTGAAGCGCGTTGGCATCGACGCCGCCGGTCAGCACCTTGCCGGACGAGGGCACCACGGTGTTGAAGGCGCGCCCGAGGCGGGTGATCGAGTCGAGCAGGATCACCACGTCGCGCTTGTGCTCGACGAGGCGCTTGGCCTTCTCAATGACCATCTCGGCCACGGCGACGTGCCGCGTGGCGGGCTCGTCGAAGGTCGAGGAGACGACCTCCCCCTTCACCGACCGCTGCATGTCCGTGACCTCCTCGGGCCGCTCGTCGATGAGCAGCACGATCAGGTAGCACTCGGGGTGATTGGTCGCGATGGAGTGGGCGATGTTCTGCAGGAGCACCGTCTTGCCGGTCCGCGGCGGCGCCACGATCAGCCCGCGCTGCCCCTTCCCGATCGGCGCCACCAGATCGATGATGCGCGCGGAACGGTCCTTCATCGTGGGATCGTCGACTTCCATCTTCAGCCGTTCATCGGGATAGAGCGGCGTGAGGTTGTCGAAGTGCACCTTGTGGCGCGCCCGTTCGGGATCGTCGAAGTTGATCTTCGTCACCCGCGTCAGGCTGAAATAGCGTTCGTTCTCGCGGGGCGCGACGATCACGCCCTCGATCGTGTCGCCGGTGCGCAACGAGAACTGACGCAGGATCTCGGGCGAGACGTAGATGTCGTCCGGGCCCGGCAGATAGTTGGCCTCGGGCGAGCGCAGGAAGCCGAAACCGTCCTGCAGCACCTCGAGCACGCCGTCTCCGCCGACTTCGTAGCCTTCCTCCGCATGTTCCTTGAGGATCGAGAACATCATCTCGCCCTTCCGCATGGAAGGCGCGTTCTCGATCTCCCACTCCTCGGCCATGGCCAGTAGATCGGCCGGAGTCTTGGCCTTCAGGTCAGCGAGGTTGAGACGTTCGTTCATGGCACTCTGCGCTCGTCAGGAGCGCCTCCGGAAGGGGGAGTCGCTGCAGCATAGGATGGGAAGATGCAATGGACCGGACGGCCCTGCAAGGCCGCACATAGGCGCTGCGACGCCGCGAGTCAATGATCTTGGGCCGGGGGCTCAGAAGCCCCAGTAGTTCCATTTCGCCACAGCGGAGAAGACGATCACCAGCATGAGGAGCGTCGGAAGCTCGTTCATCATGCGGTAGGTGCGCCCCTTGTGGCGGTTGGCGCCCGCCGCGAAGTCGCGCCGGCGGGCCGCGAGCCACATGTGAAATCCGGTCATCGCCAGAACGCAGGCGGCCTTCGTCCAGGGCCAGAGCATCGACCAGTCGACGATGCCCGGCGTGAAGACGAGGAGCAGGCCGAAGATCCAGGTCGCGATCATGGCCGGGTTCATGATCGCCCTCAGAAGCCGCCGCTCCATTGTCTGGAACAGCGCGTCCGTCTCGGTTCCGGCTTTCACGACCTCGGCGTGATAGACGAAGAGCCGGGGCAGGTAGAACAGCCCCGCCATCCAGGCCAGCACCGAAATCACATGCAGCGACTTGGTCCACAGGTAGTAGTCGGCCAGGAACGTGCCCATCGTCGTCTCCTCGAAGTGGTCGGCCATCCTCATAAGAAAAGAAAGATTAGAAGGGAATGATGCAGTAGGGCGCAGGGATAACTGGATTTCCGATCTTACCCCTGCGCTTTTCCACAGGATCCCGCCTGGGGGCAGCGGTGTGTATAAGTGTGGAGAATTTCCGGACCCTCCGTGAAACACAAATCCGAACAGTGTGTTGCAGGAATTATTCTGTGTGGATAAGTTTCAGGCCGCTCCCCCCAGCCATGGGAGAGATGGATCGTCCACGGGAGGCGGGAAGCTTCGTCCACGAGTGGACAACTGTGGCTCTTTGCCCGATAACATGGCATCTTGACGGCCCATCGGTCGCCGACAGCCCGGCTTGTGCCGGATTCGCCGTCAGGAACAGAAGCAGACTATCCACAGCCTCCTCCCCATGCGCCTTCTCCTCGCCTCTGCCTCGGAAACGCGGCTCGCGCTCCTTCGGGCCGCGGGGCTGGAGCTCGACGCCCTGCCCGCCCGCATCGACGAAGAGGGCGTGCGCGCGGCGCTGGAGGCCGAGGGCGCCTCGCCGCTCGACGTGGCCGACACGCTGGCCGAGATGAAGGCGCAGAAGCTGGCCGAGCGGCACCGCGAGGCGCTGGTTCTGGGCTGCGATCAGGTGCTGGCCTTCCGCCGCGAGGTCTGGGGCAAGGCCCCCTCGCCCGAGGCGCTGCGCGCCCAGCTCCTCCGGCTGCGGGGCGAGACCCACAAGCTGATCTCGGCCCTCGTCCTCTACGAGGAGGGCCGCCCGGTCTGGCGCCATGCGGGCGAGGTGCGGCTCACCATGCGCGAGTGTTCCGACGGCTGGATTGACGGCTACATCGCCCGCAACTGGGAGACCGTGCGCCATTCGGTCGGAGGCTACCACCTCGAAGGCGAGGGGGTGCGGCTGTTCTCGGCCGTCGAGGGGGATTATTTCACCGTCCTCGGCCTGCCGCTCCTGCCGCTCTTGAATTATCTGGGTCAAAGAGGCTTCATTCCGACATGACGGAACTCACGCGGATCCCGCTGGCGGGGGTGATCGGATCGCCCATCGCCCACAGCCGGTCGCCGGCGCTGCATGGCTACTGGCTGAAGCGCTATGGGCTGAAGGGCCACTATATTCCGATGGATGTGGCGCAGGCCGACCTGCGCGACGTGCTGGCCGCGATGCCGCGGATGGGGTTCGTGGGCTGCAACGTGACGATCCCGCACAAGGAATCGGTGATCGGTCTGGCCGATATCGTGACCGACCGCGCGGCGCTGATCGGTGCGGCCAACACGCTGATCTTCGGCAAGGACGGCAAGATCCACGCCGACAACACCGACGGGACCGGCTTCACCGCCAACCTGCGCCAGAATGCGCCCGCCTGGCAGCCCCAGTCGGGGCCGGCGGTGGTCTGGGGCGCGGGCGGGGCCGCGCGCGCCGTCATCGCCGCGCTGATCGAGGTGGGCGTGCCCGAAATCCGGCTCGCGAACCGCAGCCGGGCGCGGGCCGACGCGCTCCGCTCGGACTTCGGCGCCAAGGTGCATGTGCATGACTGGGTGCAGGCCGGCAACATCCTCGAAGATGCGATGACGGTCGTGAACACCACCTCGCTCGGCATGGTGGGCAAGCCCGAGTTTCGTGTTCCGCTCGATGCGCTGAACCCGAAGGCCGTGGTGACGGATCTCGTCTATGCGCCGCTGCGGACGCGGCTTCTGGTCGAGGCCGAGGCGGCGGGCTGCCGGACCGTGGACGGGCTCGGGATGCTCCTGCACCAGGCCGCTCCCGGCTTCGAGCGCTGGTTCGGCGTCCGCCCCGAGGTGGATGAGGAGACCCGGGCCGCCGTGCTGGCCACATGAGGCCCTTCCGCCTCGGCCTGACCGGCTCGATCGGCATGGGCAAGTCCACCACGGCCGCCCTCTTCGCCGAGGAAGGCGTGCCGGTCTGGGATGCCGATGCCGCCGTCCATCGGCTCTACGCGCCCGGAGGCGCGCTGGTGGGCCCGGTGGCGGCCCTCTGCCCGGCCGCGCTCAAGGGCGGCGCGGTGGACCGCGGCGCGCTCCGCGACTGGATCGCGGCCGACCCCACGGCCCTGCCCCGGCTCGAGGCGCTGGTCCATCCGGCGGTCGCGGCCGACCGGGCCGCCTTCCTCGCCCACGCCCGCACAGACATCGTGCTTCTCGACATCCCGCTCCTCTACGAGAAGGGCTCCGAGGCCGAGATGGATGCCGTGCTGCTCGTCACCGCGCCGCCCGTGCTGCAGCGGGCCCGTGTGCTCGGGCGCGGCACCATGACCGAAGCGCAGTTCGAGGCGATCCTCGCCCGCCAGATGCCCGACCGCGAGAAGCGTGCCCGGGCGACCCATATCCTCGAGACGCTGGGCCTTGAGGCCGCACGCGCCTATGTCCGGGCGCTCATCGCCCATATCCGGGAGACCGCCGATGCGTGAGATCGTCCTCGACACCGAAACCACCGGCTTCGAGCCCTCCGAGGGGCACCGGATCGTCGAGATCGGCGCGGTCGAGCTCTTCAACCACATGCCGACGGGGCGCACCTACCACCAGTATATCAACCCCGAGCGCCCGATGCCGAACGAGGCCTTCGAGGTTCACGGCCTCGGAGACGAGTTCCTGCGCGACAAGCCGGTCTTTGCGGCCATCGGACGCGCCTTCCTCGATTTCGTGGGCGAGGCCCGCCTCGTGATCCACAACGCCGCCTTCGACATGAAATTCCTGAATTTCGAGCTCGGGCGCGCCGGCCTGCCCCGCCTCGCGCCCGATCAGGCGCTCGACACGCTGGCCCTGGCGCGGCAGCGGTTTCCGGGCGCGCCCGCCACGCTCGATGCGCTGTGCCGCCGCTTCGGCGTCGACAATTCGGCGCGCGAAAAGCACGGGGCGCTGCTCGACAGCGAGATCCTGGCAGAGGTCTATCTGGAACTGATCGGCGGGCGGCAGCCGGATTTCGGACTGGCCAGCTCGGCCGGTGCGCGTCCGGGCAGCCCGGAGGGCGAATGGCGCCCGCGTCCCCGGCCCGTGGCGCTGCCGCCGCGCATCACCGAGGAAGAGGCCGCCGCCCATGCTGCCTTCGTGGCGAAGCTGGGCGACGGCGCGATCTGGCTCAAACGGGCCTGAGCCTCACTGGACGGGCTGGGCCGCCTTCTGCGCCTCGGCGCGGCGGGCCAGCTCCATCCGGTAGAGCGCGAGGAAATCGACCGTGTCGACGTTCAGCGGCGGGAAGCCGCCGTCGCGCGTCACGTCCGAGATGATGCGGCGCACGAAGGGAAACAGCAGGCGCGGGCATTCGATCAGCAGGAACGGATGCAGCTGGTCTTCCGGCACGTTCTCGACATGGAAGATCCCGCCGTAGTCGAGCTCGAGCAGAAACAGCGTCTCGGCCGAGCCCGACTTGTTCTTCGAGGTCACCTTGAACTTGGTGATGACCTCATACTGATGTTCCACCGACCGTTTGCGGGCGTCGAGGCTCACCTGCACCTGAATGTCGGGCTGGACGTCGCCGCCCTGAAGGCCCTTCTGGGCCACCATGTTCTCGAAGGACATGTCGCGCACATATTGCGCGAGCACCTGCATCCGGATCTGCGGTGCGGCCTCTGCGGGCGCTCCATTGGCATCGGTCATCGTGTCTCTCCCTGGGTCACGGGCCATTTGCGGCCGGTGTATCAGGTCGACGGCTGCGCCTCAATGCCGCGTCCAGCCGGAGCTGCCCGGCGGCTGCGACGGCGGAGCCAGCGGATCGCGCACGGGCTCGACCTCGTGATAGTCCGCCTCGATGGGCGCATCGTCCCGCACCGGCCCGCGCCAGGTCGTGCTGCGCACCTGCACATTGCGCCCGAGGCGGCGGATCAGCGCCCGCCGGACCGGCGGGATCAGAAGCAGCAGACCCACCGTGTCGGTGAAGAAGCCGGGCAGGATCAGCAGAGCCGCCGCCAGCGACACGGCAGCGCCGTCGGCCATCAGCGCCAGCGGATCCATCCGCCGCGGCATCTGCAGCGCGGCCTGCATCTCGACCCCCTGCCGCCGCAGCAGGAAGACACCGAGCGCGGCCGTCCCGAAGATGATGAGCAGCGTGGCCAGAAGGCCGATCGCGCCGCCGATGGTGACGAACAGCGCGATCTCGAGGATCGGCAGCGCGAGGATGGCCGCAAGTGGCCTCATGGGATGTCTCCTCTATCGAACGTCTTGCAGGCGCGGCGGTGGACTTGCCGCGGGGCCTCCCCTACATAGGGAGGGATCGCTATCCATACCAACCCCGATATGCCGCGGGACTTCAGGCCCGACGCCCCCGACCGAGGTTAAAAATGAGTTCGTCCCTGATCCAACTGCTGGTGCTGGCCGGGATCGCCGTCTTTCTGATCATCAAGCTCAAGAGTGTTCTGGGCACGCGCGAGGGCTTCGAGAAGCCTGCGGTGCCGCTCGAAGATCCCAAACCGCGTACCCGGCGCGACTTCGAGGTGATCGAGGGCGGACCCGACCGCGACATCATCGACCATGTGACCGATGGCAGCCCCTCGGCCAAGGCGCTGGCGGGCATGAAGATGGCCGAACCGGGCTTCTCGGTGTCGGAATTCCTCACCGGCGCCCGCGGCGCTTATGAAATGATCGTGATGGCCTTCGAGAAGGGCGAGCTGGAGCAGATCCGGCCCTTCCTCTCGTCGGACGTGTTCGAAAGCTTCGAGGAGGCCGTGAAGGCCCGCGAGGCCGAGGGCCTGAGCGTCGAGGCCACTTTCCTCGGCCTGCGCGAAATCGATATCCACGAGGCCTCGTTCGACCGCGACACCCGCGTAGGCCAGGTGGCCGTGCGCTTCGTGGGCGAGCTGACCTCGGTTGTGCGCGACCGGACGGGTCAGGTGATCGAGGGCAGCCCGACCGAGGTCAAGCGTCAGCGCGACGTCTGGACGTTCGAGCGCCGCATGGGCGCGAACGACCCGAACTGGCAACTCGTCGCCACCGGGGAGTGATGCGTGCCCTCGTCCGTGCGCTGGCGGTCTGTGCCGTGACGGCGGCCTCCGGCGCCGCGTCGGCGCAGGTTCTGGAGTTCGAGGCGCTCGACGGCTGGACGAAGGACGATCACGCCGCGGCGCTCGCCACCTTCCGCCAGACCTGCGACCTCCTGAAGGAGCCGGACTGGCAGCCGCTCTGCCGGCTCGCGGCCGAGGCCGCCGAGCGTCCTGAAGCCGCACGCGAGTTCTTCGAGCTCTTCTTCCGGCCGGTGCAGGTGGGCGATCCGCCTGCCCTCTTCACCGGCTATTACGAGCCGGAGCTGGATGGCTCGCCCATCCGCACCCCCCGCTTCGCCTGGCCGATCTATGCCCGTCCGCCCGAGTTGCAGGACGGCGCCGTCTGGCGCACCCGGGCCGAGATCGAGAGCGGGCTCCTCGCCGGACGCGGGCTCGAGATCGCCTGGCTCGACGATCCGGTCGAGGCCTTCTTCCTGCAGGTGCAGGGGTCCGGCCGGATCCGCATGCCCGACGGCCGGGTGGTGCGCGTGGGCTATGCCGGCAAGAACGGCCATCCCTACGTCTCCGTCGGCAAGGAGATGGTCCGTCGCGGGCTTCTCCGGCTCGAGGAAGCCTCGGCGCAGACGATCCGGGCGTGGGTCCGGCGCAATCCGGCCGAGGGCGCGGCGCTCCTCGCGCTCAATCCCTCCTTCGTCTTCTTCCGCAGGCTGCCGCAGCTGGGCGCAGACCGGGGTCCCATCGGCGCGATGGGACGGTCGATCACCACCCTGCGCAGCATCGCGGTCGATCCGCTCTTCACGCCCCTCGGCGCGCCCGTCTGGGTCGAGAAGGACGGGCACCGCCCGCTCCGGCGCCTGTTCGTGGCGCAGGATACCGGCGGGGCGATCAAGGGCATGCAGCGGGCCGACATCTTCTACGGCACCGGAGCCATGGCGGGAGAGGTCGCGGGCGAGGTCAAGGACGGCGGGCGGATGATGGTGCTGCTGCCCATCGACCGCGCCTACGCCATGCTGCCCGAGAACTGATGGCCCGCCGGCGCACCCTCCGTCCCGATGAGGAAGAGCTGTGGCAGGCCGTGGCGCGGTCGGCCCAGCCGCTCCATCCGGCCCGCATCCGGACGCATCTGCCCAAGGACGAGCCCGCCCCGCGCGCGCCCGAGCCACAGGTGCAGGTTCCGATCTTCCCCCATTTCCGGGTGGGCGAGAAGGTGCGCCACGGCACCTCCCACAATCTCGTGCCGCCGCTGCGCGACCATCTCGCGGCCCAGCCTTTGCGCATGGACGCCAAGAACTTCGCCCGCATGTCGCGCGGCAAGCTCTCGCCCGAGGCGCGGATCGACCTGCACGGCATGACCCTCACCGAGGCCCATCCCGAGCTCATCCGCTTCGTGCTGAATGCCCATTCGGACGGGCTGCGGCTGGTGCTTGTCATCACCGGCAAGGGCAGCCGCCGGCCCGACGATCACGGGCCGATCCCGCAGCGGCAGGGCGTGCTGCGCCATCAGGTGCCGCAGTGGCTCCGGATGCCGCCGCTCGGCGCCGTGGTGCTGCAGGTGGCGGTGGCGCATCTGAAGCACGGCGGCGAGGGCGCCTATTACGTCTACCTGCGCCGCGGTCGCTGAGGCCCGCCATTCGCGCTTCGCGAACGGTCAGGCCCAGATCGAGGGATCGGCGAACTCGATCGAATTGCCGCCCGGATCGCGGACATAGACCGAGCGCGCGCCGTTCGGCCAGTGAAAGTCCGCCTCGATCTCGACGCCCCCCGCCTCCATCCGCTGCCGCCAGAGGTCGAGCGCCTCGGGCGGGACGGCGAAGCAGTAATGCCCCTGCCCGCGCATCCCGTGCGGCGGCACCGGCAGGTCCGGGTTGCCGCCCGGCACCTCGGTCTCGGCCGGGTTGAAGACCAGCAGCACGCCCTCGCCCACCCGGAAGAAGACGTGCCGCCCCTCGGCGCGGGTCACCACGGGCAGGCCGATCAGATCGCCGTAGAAGGCTTCGGCCGCCGCGAGGTCCGGCACATAGAGCGCGGATTCGAGCGTGCCGAGGATGGGAGGATGGGTCATGGCAGGTCTCCTTGGCCGGGGGGTGGCGGGGCAACGCTCTGCCGGCGGATCAGCTCCACCGGCAGCAGTTCCGACGGACCGCCGAGAGCGCGCGCCTCGATCATGGCGGACAGCAGCTCGCCCGCCCTTCGTCCGATCTGGCGCCGCGGCTGGCGGATGGTGGTGAGGGGCGGCACCAGATGGGCCGCCACCTCGATATCGTCGAAGCCCACCACCGACACGGCCGAGGGCACCGAGATGCCCGCATGCTGCAGCGCGCCCATGAAGCCGCAGGCCGCCTCGTCCGAGGCGCAGAAGACCGCCGTCGGCCGCTCCTTGAGCCCGAGCCAGGTCATCGCGGCGGCCGAGCCCGAGGCAAGCCCGAAGTCGCCGCGGAAGATCCAATCCTCGCGCAGGGGCAGCCCCAGCGCCTCGAGCTCCCGTCGCGCCCCCGCCAGACGGCTCTCGGTCAGCACATTGCCCACGGGCCCCATCGCATGACCGATCCGCCGGTGCCCCATCTCATAGAGATGCCGGATCGCGATCTCGGCGCCCGCGGCATTGTCCACCCGCACCGAGGGCAGCGTCTCGCCCATCCATTCGCAGGCAAGGATCACCGGCGGGCGCCGCCGCGTGGCCAGCGCCTCCTCGGGCAGGGTGCCGTCGAAGACCACCACGCCGTCCGCCAGCCCGCTCTCGAGATAATAGGTGAGCCGCCCCGCGGGATCGGTGTGGGTGTCCGCGATCAGAAGCCCATAGCCTGCGGGCGTCAGCACCGAGGCGAGGCCGGACAGGATCTCAGAGAAGAACGGGTTGGCGAGGTTCGGCACCAGCGCCAGAATGCTGCCCGTGCGCCGCCGCCGGAGGTTCCGTGCCATCGGGTTGGCGACATAGCCCGTCTCGCGCACGGCCCGCAGCACCGCCTCGCGCGTGGGCTCGGCCACCCGGTCGGGATGGGACAGCGCCCGGCTGACGGTCGCGGTCGACACGCCTGAGAGACGTGCAACATCCTGAATTGTGGCCACTTTCTGCCGCATGACGCCTCGCTGTTCCGCGACATCCTGCGCCGCAGGAAAATCGTTGTAAACGTTTGTCGCGCGTCTATAGTGACTCTGCAAACGATTACATCAACGACAGCGGTCGCGATGGAGGAGTTGCGCCGGTGGCGACCGGAGGGAGGAAATCGCTTGAAGACGATCAAGGGGCCTGCGCTGTTTCTGGCGCAGTTCGCGGGCGATGCTGCGCCCTTCAATTCATGGACGTCGATTACCCGCTGGGCGGCCGATTGCGGCTATGCGGGCGTCCAGGTGCCGACCTGGGACGCGCGCCTGTTCGATCTCGACCGGGCGGCGGAGTCGAAGGACTGGTGCGACCAGTTCAAGGGCGAGGCGGCCGAGGCGGGCGTCGAGGTGACCGAGCTTGCGAGCCACCTGCACGGCCAGCTCGTCGCGGCCCATCCGGCCTATGACACGATGCTCGACGGTTTTGCCGATCCGTCCGTCCGCGGCAATCCGAAGGCGCGGCAGGAATGGGCGGTCGACCGGGTGATGAAAGGCCTGACCGCCTCGCGCAATCTGGGGCTCAAGGCGATGGCCACCTTCTCGGGGGCGCTGGCCTGGCCCTATCTCTATCCCTGGCCGCAGCGGCCCGCGGGCCTTGTCGAGACCGCCTTCGACGAACTGGCCGCCCGCTGGCGCCCGATCCTCGACCATGCCGAGGACTGCGGGATCGACCTCTGCTACGAGATCCATCCCGGCGAGGACCTGCACGACGGCGTGACCTTCGAGATGTTCCTCGAGCGCGTCGGTGGCCATGCCCGCTGCAACATGCTCTACGATCCGTCGCACTATGTGCTTCAGGCGCTGGATTACCTCGACAATATCGACATCTACGGCAGCCGCATCCGCATGTTCCACGTCAAGGACGCCGAGCTGAACCCGACGGGGCGGCAGGGCGTCTATGGCGGCTTCCAGTCCTGGGTGAACCGGGCGGGGCGCTTCCGCAGCCTCGGCGACGGGCAGGTGGATTTCGGCGCGATCTTCTCGAAGCTCACCGCGCTCGATTTCGACGGCTGGGCGGTGGTCGAATGGGAATGCGCGCTGAAGCATCCCGAGGACGGGGCGCGCGAGGGGGCGGAGTTCGTCCGCAACCACATCATCCGCGTGACGCCCAACGCCTTCGACGATTTTGCGGGCGCAGGCACCGACGAGGCCGCCAACCGCGCCATGCTGGGGCTCGACCGATGAGCCGGTTCGCAGGGAGGGAGGGGCCCATCCGGCTCGGCATGGTGGGCGGCGGCAGCGGGGCCTTCATCGGCGCGGTTCACCGGATCGCCGCCCGGCTCGACGGGAAATATCAGCTGGTCGCAGGCGCGCTGTCCTCGACGCCCGAGAGGGCGCGCGAGAGCGCGGCGGCTCTCGGCATCCCGCGGAGTTACGACGATTTCACCGCCATGGCGAAAGCCGAGGCCCGGCGGCGCGACGGGATCGAGGCGGTGGCGATCGTCACCCCGAACCACATGCACGGCCCGGTGGCGCGCGAGTTCCTGAAGCGCGGCATCCATGTCATCTGCGACAAGCCGCTGACGGCGACGCTGGCCGAGGCCAAGCGCCTTCAGCAGGCGGCCGAGAAGGCGGACGCGCTCTTCGTGCTCACGCACAATTACACCGGCTATCCGATGGTGCGCGAGGCGCGGGCGCTGGTGGCCTCGGGCGCGCTCGGGCGGCTGCGGGTGGTGCAGGTCGAATATCCGCAGGGCTGGATGGCCGCGCCCGTCGCCAACAAGCAGGCCGAATGGCGCAACGATCCGGTGCGCGGCGGCGCGGGCGGCTCGACGGGCGACATCGGAACGCACGCCTACAACCTCGCCCGCTTCGTCACCGGCCTGAAGGTCGAGGCGCTGGCGGCCGACCTCTCGGAGTTCGTCGAGGGGCGGCAGAACGACGACAACGCCCATGTGATGCTGCGCTTCGAGGGCGGGGCGCGCGGGATGCTCTGGTGCAGCCAGGTGGCGGTGGGGCATGAAAATTCGCTGCGCCTGCGGGTCTATGGCGAGAAGGGCGGGCTCGAATGGGCGCAGGAGAATCCGACCGAGCTCTGGCATACCCCTCTGGGCGAGCCGAAGCGCCTCATCACCCGCATGGGCGCGGGCGCAGGCCCCGAGGCCGCGCGGGTGAGCCGCACGCCCGCGGGCCATCCCGAGGGTTTCCTCGAGGCTTTCGCCACGATCTATTCGGAAGCGGCCGAAGCGATCCTCGCCCATCGCGAGGGGAAATCCCCGCCCGAGGGCGTGACCTATCCCGGCATCGCCGACGGCCTTGAGGGCATGGCCTTCATCGACGCCTGCCTGCGTTCGTCGCGCCGGAATGCCGCCTGGGTGGTGCCATGACCGAGCCCGTGCTCGCGATCCGCCAGGTCTCGCGGCTGTTCGGGCCGGTTCAGGTCCTGTTCGATGTGGATTTCGACCTCCGCCCCGGCGAGGTCCATGCGCTGATCGGCGAGAACGGCGCGGGAAAATCCACCACGATGAAGATCCTCGCGGGCTATCTCGCGCCCTCGGCGGGAGAGGTGCTGCTGGACGGCAAGCCCGTCCACTTCCCCTCCTCGCGCGAGGCCGAGGCCGCGGGGATCGTGATGATCCATCAGGAATTCAACCTCGCGACCCCGCTCACGGTCGAGGAGAACATCTTCCTCGGGCGCGAGTTGAAGCGCGGCCCGTTTCTCGACCACCGGGCGATGCAGGCCGAAAGCCGCCGCCTGCTCGAGCGGCTGCACTGCACGGTCGATCCGCGCGCCCGTGTCTCGACCCTGTCCGTGCCGAACCGGCAGATGGTCGAGATCGCCAAGGCGCTGGGGCTGAAGGCGCGTGTCCTCATCATGGATGAGCCGACGGCCGTGCTCACCCACCGCGAGACCGACACGCTCCTTGAACAGGTGGACAGGCTGCGGGCGTCGGGCACCTCCATCCTCTACACGTCGCACAAGCTCGACGAGGTGGCGCGGATCGCCGACCGGGTAACGGTCCTGCGCGACGGCCGCCGGGTGATGACGGCCCCGGCGAAGGGCCTGTCCGAGGACCGGATGGCCGAGACCATGGTCGGCCGCGAACTGTCCGGCCTCTTCCCGCCGAAGTCCCCTCCCGCGCCCGAGCCTGTGCTCAAGGTGACGGGCCTCACCGTGCCGGGCTTCGTCCGTGACGCCTCCTTCACCCTGCGCCGCGGCGAGGTGCTGGGCTTCGCGGGTCTCGTGGGCTCGGGCCGGACAGAGTTGATGGAGGGGATCGTTGGTCTGCGCCCGGCCACGGGCGAGGTGCGGATGGAAGGTTCCCCCCTGCCCCGCCATTCCGTGTCGGCGGCGCGCGCGGCGGGCCTCGTCTACCTGACGGAGGACCGCAAGGAGAAGGGCCTCCTCCTCGGCAAGCCGCTGGGAGAGAACCTCACCCTTCTCGCGCTCGACCGCTTCGGGCGCGTGCTGATCGACAAGGGGGCCGAGGATCGCGCCCTGACGCAGGCGATCTCGGACTTCGACATCCGGGTGGGCGACCGCGGGATCAGCGCGGGCAGCCTCTCGGGCGGGAACCAGCAGAAGCTGCTTCTGGCCAAGACCATGCTGGCCGAGCCGCGTGTCGTCATCATCGACGAGCCCACCCGCGGGATCGACGTCGGCACCAAGCAGCAGATCTACGGCTTCATCGCCCTCCTCGCCGCCGAGGGCCGCAGCGTCATCGTCGTCTCGTCCGAACTGCCCGAGGTGATCGGGCTTGCGAACCGCGTCGTCGTGATGAGCGCGGGCCGCATCGCCGGCGAGGTCGAGGGCGACGCCATCACCGAAGAGAACATCGTCCGCCTCGCGATGGGGCTGAACCACCGGAAGGCCAGCGCATGAGTGCCGTCACCGCCCCCCGTCCCCGCTTCCATCTGCATGTGCTGGGGCCGCTGCTCGCGCTCTTCGTGCTGATCGCGCTCGGCGCCTGGCTGAACCCGAACTTCCTCAGCTACGGCAACGTGACGAACGTGCTGGCGCGCTCGGCCTTCATCGGCATCATCGCCGTGGGCATGACCTTCGTCATCACCTCGGGCGGCATCGACCTCTCGGTGGGATCGATGGCGGCCTTCATCGCGGGGCTGATGATCCTGTCGATGAACGCGCTTCTGCCCCACATGGGCGAAGGGGTCTCGGTCATCCTCGTGGGGGTGCTGGTCGCCGCGGGCGCGGGCCTGCTTGCCGGCTGGCTCAACGGCTTTCTCATCGCCAAGGTGGGGATCGAGCCCTTTATCGTGACGCTCGGCACCATGGGCATCTACCGCTCGCTGGTCACCTGGCTGGCCGACGGCGGCACGCTCTCGCTCGATTTCGGCCTCCGCGGCCTCTACCGGCCGGTCTACTACGGCGGGATCCTGGGCGTCGCCTGGCCGATCATCGTCTTTGCGATCGTGGCCATTCTGGGCGAGATCGTGATGCGCCAGACCGCCTTCGGCCGCCATGTCGCGGCCATCGGCGCGAACGAACAGGTGGCGCGCTACTCGGCCGTCAAGGTGCCGCGCGTGCGGATCGCGACCTATGCGCTTCTGGGGCTGCTCGTGGGCCTCGCCACGATCATGTATGTGCCGCGGCTGGGCTCGGCCTCGGGCTCGACCGGCGTCCTGTGGGAGCTCGAGGCCATCGCCGCCGTCATCATCGGCGGCACGGTGCTCAAGGGCGGTTACGGCCGCGTCTGGGGAACGGTGGTGGGCGTCCTGATCCTCAGCCTGATCGACAATATCCTGAACCTCGCCTCGATCGTCAGCCCCTATCTCAACGGCACGATCCAGGGCGTCATCGTCATCCTCGCTGTCGTCTTGCAGCGGGAGAAGAAGGCCGCGGACGCGCGGTAGATCCTTGGGAGGAACGTGATGAAACGCAGAGAATTCCTGACCACCGCGGCCGTGGCCGGTGTGGCCGCCGGGGCCGGCGCAGCCCCCGCCCTCGCGCAGGAGAAGGTGGGCACCATCGGGGTGGCGATCCCCTCGGCCACGCACGGCTTCATGGGCGGGCTGAACTTCCACGCGCAGGACACGATCAAGCGCCTGCAGCAGGTCTATCCGCAGCTCGACTTCGTGCTGGCCACCGCCGGAAACGCGGGCAAGATGGTCAACGATATCGAGGACATGGTCGCCACGCGCAACATCAGCGCCCTCGTCGTCCTGCCGTTCGAGAGCGAGCCGCTCACCTCGCCCGTGCAGGCGGTCAAGGAAGCCGGCATCTGGGTGACGGTCGTGGACCGCGGCCTCTCCGTCGAGGGGATCGAGGACCTCTATGTGGCGGGCGACAACCCGGGCTTCGGCCGCGTGGCGGGGGAGTATTTCGCCCAGCATCTCGAGTCCGGCAAGAAGATCGTCGTCCTTCGCGGCATTCCCACGACGCTCGACAACGAGCGGGTCGAGGCCTTCACCGCGGCCATCGAAGGCTCGGGCATCGAAGTGCTCGACATGCAGCACGGCAACTGGAACCGGGACGACGCCTTCAACGTGATGCAGGACTTCCTGTCGAAATATCCCCAGATCGACGCGGTCTGGGCCGCCGACGACGACATGGCCATCGGCGCGATGGAGGCCATCGCACAGGCCGGCCGCACCGAAGAGATGTGGGTGATGGGCGGCGCGGGCATGAAAGAGATCATCCGGCGCATCGCCGACGGCGATCCGCAGCTTCCGGCGAACGTGACCTATCCGCCGGCGCAGATCTCCACCGCCATCGAGCTCACGGCGCTGAAGCTCGTGTCCTCGACCCCGGTCTCGGGGCGTTTCATCATCGGCTCGCAGCTCGTCACGCCCGAGAATGCCGAGCAGTTCTACTTCCCCGACAGCCCGTTCTGAGCCGGGGCGAAGCGCGGCCCCTCCCCCGAGGGGCCGCGCTCTCCTCGATCCTGCCCGGCGACCTGCGCGAGCAGCGGATCGAACCGCTTCTTGGCCGCGCCCTTCATCGGCACCTCGGCCACGGCCGCCCTGTTCACGGGCTGGCCCACCTGGATCAGCTCCACGATCCCCATCGGGAAGTGCGGCGCGCATCGTGTCGCCCGGCGCTGCGGTGACGAAGGCGGGTACGAAGACCAGCCAACGGCCTGAGCATCTCGCATTCCTTCCGTCTGCTGCTCCGGGCCCAGCCCTCCCTGCGAAGCCGCTTTCTGCGCTGCCGTAAGCTCGGGCGATTCGGCTGCGGCCCCTCCGTGCGGCCAGCAAAGGCAGGGCGGACGGCTTCTTCTGCGCGCGCAAACGATTGCGCTTGCAGTCGCAGCATTCTCCGCGCCAGCTCCCGCGGATTTTCGTTGACGGGTGGGGCGCGAGTCCGCACCGTTCGGTCCTGCGGCCCGGGCCGCAGCGTAACGACCGATCTGGAGGATGATGATGACCAAACCGGCCGAGACCTCCCGCACCTTCCTAGACACGATGACCGAGCTGCTCTCCACCCTGTCGGTGGCCCCCATGGGCACGATCATGGCCAAGCGTATGCTCGACATGCAGCAGGGGATCGCGGGCGAGATGAACCAGGCGGCGCATGACTGGCTCGACCGCCGTCAGGCCGCCGTCAGCAGTCTCGTCGGCACCGCCCACAAGGTGATGGACAAGGGCTTTTCCGACACCGCGACCTATACCTCGATGCAGGAATGGTATGGTGGCATGGTCGAGCGCCTGGCCGCCGACATGAAGAGCCCCTACGACCTGATGCTGGCTTGCAGCGCCCATGTGACGCCGCCGGTCGCCAAGCCTGCCGAGAAGACCGCCTCCACCTTCCGCCGCGCCGCCTGAGGCGACCGTCGACCGCAGGGCCGGAAGCGGTGCGCCCGCCTCCGGCCCTTGCCTGTCAGGCGGCTCTCGGCCGGCCGCCCGTCGCGATTTTCGCACGGCCATCAGGCACCCCCAGAATCCGCCGAGCCCCGGTCTTGCTGCGAAATGCCGCAGGCCGGAGCGGCTAACCCATTCCAAAGGATGGGTATTCATGGCCCAAAGACATTTTCTCTCCGCGGGAACCTTCTGTAAGATGAAGGAAAGAAGGCTAAGACGCCGGTCTCTCCTCCGGCGCCAAGGGCCGAAGGACGATCGTTATGAAAAAGACTATTGAGCGGTTGAACTGGGACGAACTGCTGGACCTCTATGGACGGATCTCCAAGGCACTCGACGCCTGCGAGACCCGGCAAGCCGCCGCGAAGGCGCGATCCATGGCAGCAGCGATCTCCAAAGGGGCAGGAAGCGGGACGAAGCGCGTGAGCTACTTCAACCCGGCAAATCGCGCCGTGTCGTGGAATGGCCGCGGGCGGTGTCCGAACTGGTTCAAGGTGGCCATGGCTCAGGGGCGCACGCCCGAAGAACTGGCCTCCCTCTGAAAAGCCTGTCAACGGCCGGGTGGAGAGGGCTCCGGCCGGCCATTGACGCTGTCGCTTACAGCCAGCCTTCGCCGCGAGCTTCCTCGGCGGCCCCGGAGACAGCCTCCCGATAGTCCGCGATCAGGCGACGGCAGAGCTCTGCCGCCTTCGGAATGTCGGAGATGCCGCCCACGCCCTGCCCCGCCGACCAGACGTCGCGCCACACCTTTGCCTCGGAAGCCATGTCGAGATGCGGGGCCGCCCCACCCTCGGGATCGATCCCCGCAGCGGCGAGGCTCTGGCGCAGGAAGCTCGCCGGAACGCCGCTCACCTTCGGCGTATAGACGATGTCCGCCGCCGCGCTCTCGGCCACCATCCGTTTCTGTGCCTCGGACACCTGCGCCTCCTCGGTCGCGAGGAAGCGCGTGCCGAGATAGGCGAAGTCGGCGCCCATCATCCGGGCCGCTGCCACGTCCCGCCCGGTGTTCATCGCGCCCGACAGGACGATGGTGCCCGCGAAGAACGACCGGATCTCCGAGACCAGCGCGAAGGGGCTCAGCGTGCCCGCGTGCCCGCCCGCCCCCGCCGCCACGGCAATGATGCCGTCGACGCCCGCCTCGGCGGCCTTGCGGGCATGGCGCGCATTCACGACATCGTGGAAGACGAGCCCGCCGTAGCCATGGACGGCCGCCACCAGCTCCGGCACTGCGCCGAGCGAGGTGATGACGAGCGGCACCTTTTCGGCCACGCAGACCGCCAGATCCGCCTCGAGCCGCGGGTTCGACCGATGGACGATCAGATTGACCCCGAACGGCGCGGCATGGGGCTCGAGCCGGCCCTGGATCTCTTGCAGCCAGTCGCGGAACCCTTCGGTGGAGCGCTGGTTCAGCGCCGGGAAGGTGCCGAGGAGGCCTGCATTGCAGGTCTCCACCACCAGATCCGGGCCCGACGTGAGGAACATGGGCGCAGCGATCACGGGCGCCTTCAGGCGGCCCCTCAAGGCTTCAGGAACGGGCATCGGATCCTCCTCTCGCGTGGCGCGAGGTGACACCGCCTGCCGCGCTCCGGTCAACCGTTCCGCTGCGTCGGGGACGGTGCGCGCGCGGGACACTGGCCGATGGGGATCCTTGACGAAAGCCGGCGGCCGGATCGAAAGGGTGGAGAGACGGGAGGTTTGCCGAACGAATATTCGGTAACAAACGCAAAGGGCTCTCAGAGACGGCGCCTCGCCGAGGATCGCAGGATGAGATGCGGTGCGCGGGCCGGTGTCACGCGAGGTCAGCACCCTTGGGACGACGGGAGAGGCGCGGGCGAGGGCGGATCGGCCTCGCCCGCAGCCGGATCACCGAATGACGGCACCGCCCACACCGCCGATCACGGCGCCCGTGATGGGGTCGTCCGCGATCACCTGGCCCGCGACGGCCCCGCCGAGGGCGCCGGTCGCGGCGCGCTGGGTGCGGGTGTCACCACAGGCGGCAACCGCCACGCTCAGCACGAGGGCGGGAAGCAGGAACTTGGGAATGCTCATCGGGATCCTCCATGTCGGGTCCGGGCGGTGTGCCCGCCCGGAACATTACGCTGAGGAATGCGCAGAGCGGCAGGAACGTTCCGTCGCAGGGTCTGCCGCTGGCGAAGAATTGCCGTCAGGCGCCGAAAGACCGGTCAGGCAAGCGCCACCCCGGCCGAGTAATGCGCGACCTCGCCGCAGTGAAGGGCGCGGAGGATCACCGCCTCCTCGTCCGTCGCGATCACGGCCGCCGTCACCCGACTGCCCGGAGCCGAGATCACACCCTGTCCCGCACCATTCGCGGCCGCATCCATCTCGAGGCCGAGCCAGCCGAGCCCCTCCATCACCCGCGCCCGGATCTCGGGCGCGTGCTGCCCGATTCCCGCGGTGAAGACCAGCGCGTCGAGGCCGCCCATTCCCGCACTCAGGGCGCCGATCTGGCGCAGGATGAAACGGACGAAGAGATCGACCGCCTCGGCCGCCTCGGGCCGGTCGCTGGCCAGAAGGTCGCGCATGTCGGGGCTGATCCCCGAGACGCCGGCGAGGCCGCTCTGCCTGCCGAGGATCGTCTCGATCTCCGGCCCCGTCAGGCCCTGCCGCAGGAAATGCAGGATCACGCCCGGGTCCAGCTGACCGCAGCGCGTGCCCATCATCAGCCCGTCGAGCGCGCTGAAGCCCATGGTCGTGTCGAGGCTGCGCAGGTTCTCCATGGCGCAGAGGCTCGCGCCGCTGCCGAGATGGGCCACGATCACCTTGCCGCGCCCGGTCTCGCCCAGCACCTCGGGCAGGCGGCCCGCGATGTAGTCGTAGGAGAGCCCGTGAAAGCCGTAGCGCAGGATGCCTTCCTCGGCCATGGCGCGGGGCAGGGCATAGAGCCGGGCAAGGCGCGGCCGGTCGTGGTGGAAGGCCGTGTCGAAGCAGGCAATCTGCGGCACACCCGGCCAGCGCGCCTCGACCGCCCGGACCCCGGCGAGGTTGAAGGGCTGGTGGCTGGGGGCGAGCGGCGAGAAGCTCTCCAGCCGCTCGATCACCTCGGGCGTGAGCAGGACCGGCGCGTTGTAGTCGGGCCCGCCATGCACCACCCGGTGTCCGGCCGCATGCAGGTCGAGCGGCCCGAGGCGGCCTTCGAGCAGGCCCAGAAGCCACAGCGTCAGCTCCTTGGCGTCCCGCGCATCGGCGGGCGCGCGCAGTTCGAGCGTGCCGTCGGGCAGGCTGGCCTTCAGCCGCGGCTGAAGGCCGATCCCCTCGATCAGGCCGCGGACGAGCGGGCGCGCATCCGCCACGTCGAACAGGCCGAACTTGACCGTGGAAGAGCCGATGTTCAGGACGAGCCAGACGGGTTTCATTCGGCCACCGGCTTCGTTGGCCGCGCCTCGGCATGGAGCCGGGCAAGGGCCGCCGAGGTGAGGCGCGCGGAAGGACCGTCGGCGCGGCTCGTCAGCATGATCGGCACCTTCGCCCCGAGCACAAGACCCGCAGCCTCGGCGCCGCCCAGATGGATCAGCTGCTTGGCGATCATGTTGCCACTCTCGAGGTTCGGCGCCACGAGGATGTCGGCGCGCCCCGCCACGTCCGAGACGATGCCCTTGGCCTTCACCGCTTCCATCGAAATCGCATTGTCGTAGGCGAGCGGCCCGTCGATCAGCCCGCCCACGATCTGGCCGCGGTCGTGCATCTTGCAGATCGAGGCCGCGAGGAGCGTCGAGGGGATCTTGCCCGTCACCGTCTCGACCGCCGACAGGAGCGCCGTGCGCGGGCACTCGATCCCCAGCGCCATGACGAGGTCGATGGCATTCTGAACGATGTCCTTCATCGTCTCGAGGTCGGGCGCGATGTTGATCGCGGCATCGGTGATGAAGAGGATCCGGTCCACGTCCGGCACGTCGAGCGCGAAGACATGGCTGAGGCGCCGCTCGGTCCGCAGACCCGTGTCGCGGCGGAGCACCGCCGACAGCAGCTCGTCGGTGTGCAGCTTGCCCTTCATCAGCGCGCCCGCGCGTCCGTCGCGCACCAGATCCACCGCCACTTCGGCCGAGGCATGGCTGTGGGGGGTGTCGACGATGCGGCTCTCGTCCAGCGTGACATTGGCCGCGGCCGCCGTGGCGAGGATCCGGGCCTTCGGCCCCACCCACCAGGGCGTGATGAGGCCTGCGCCTTCCGCCTGGATCGCGCCGAGAAGGCTCAGGTCGTCGCAGGGATGGACGATGGCCGTGGGCAGCGGAGGCAGGCTCCGCGCGGCGAGGATGAGGTTGGCAAAGCGCGCGCCCGGCGTGTGCAGCCGCACCTCGGGCAGGTGCGAGACCGGGCGGCGCACCTTCTCGCGCGGGGCCATCACCAGCGCCTCGCCGGTGATGACCAGTTCTCCCGCCTGATTGAGGCAGAGGCAGTCGAGCGTGACCTTGGCCGAGGCCATGTCCTTCTCGCGCACCGTCACCCGCACGGTGATCCTGTCGCCGGGCGAGACCGGGCGGCGGAAGCGCAGCGACTGGCCGAGGTAGATCGTGCCGGGGCCGGGCAGGCGGGTGCCCAGCACCGCCGAGATCAGCGCGCCGCCCCACATGCCGTGGGCGATGACATGGTGAAAGCCCGTCTCGGCCGCATAGGTCGCATCGAGATGGGCCGGGTTCACGTCGCCCGACATGACGGCGAACAGCTCGATGTCCTCGGGGGTCAGCACGCGGTCCACCTCGGCGCTCTCGCCGATCTGGAGTTCCTCCAGCGTCCGGTTCTCGACCGTGGTGATGGAAGGATCACATCCGAACATGTCGGCCTCCGTCGATGTGGGTCACGGTTCCGGTGACGCCCGAGGCGGCATCGGAGGCGAGGAAGGCGGCCACGGCACCCACCTCGTCGATGGTCACGAGACGCCGCTCGGGCGAGCGGGTCTTGGCATCCTCGATCAGCGCGTCGAAATGGTCGATGCCGCTCGCTGCGCGGGTCGCGATCGGGCCGGGCGAGAGCACGTTGGCCCGGATCCCCTGCGGCCCGAGCTCGGCCGCCACATGGCGGGTGCAGGCTTCGAGCGCGGCCTTCACCGGACCCATGATGTTGTAATGGTCCACCACCTTCTCGGCGCCGTAGTAGCTGACCGTCATCAGGCTGCCGCCCGCGCTCATCAGCGGTTCGGCCAGCTTCGCCATCCGCAGGAACGAGTGGCAGGAGATGTCCATGGCCTGTGCGAAGCCCCGGGCCGAACAGTCGGTGACGCGGCCGTGCAGATCCTCCTTCGGGCAGAAGGCCACCGAATGGAGCAGGAAGTCGAGACGCCCCCAGCGTTGCCTGACGCTCTCGAAGACCGCTTCCAGCGCATCTTCCTGCGACAGGTCGAGCGGCAGCAGCGCCGCGGCGTCCACCTCCTCGGCCACCGGCTGGACATGGGGCAGGGCGCGCTCGTTCAGATAGGTCAGCGCAAGCTCGGCCCCGGCGCCCGCGAAGGCGCGGGCGCATCCGGCGGCGATCGACTGGCCGTTGGCGACACCCACCACCAGCCCATATTTTCCCTTCAGCATCGTCCCGGCCCTTCAGCGTTGCAGGATGTAGGTGCCCGGCGCCTCGCAGAGCGCAGGGTAGCCGCTCCGGGCGTTGCCCATCGGGGGCAGCTTGCCCTTGGGCGTGGAGCGTTCGGCGAGCCAGGCGCCCCAGGCGGGCCACCACGACCCCTCGACCGGCGCCGTTTCGGCGAACCATTCGTCGGCGTCGCGGTAGGGATCGTCGCGCCCGGTGGTGGCGATGCGGAAATGCCGCCGCGGATGCCCCGGCTCGGACACGATGCCGGCATTGTGCCCGCCCGAGGTGAGCACGAAGGTCGTCTCGGTCTCGGTCAGCCGCTGGATCTTGAACACCGACCGCCAGGGCGCGACATGGTCCGTCTCGGTGCCCACCGCGAGGATCGGCAGCCGCAGCTCGGTCAGCGACAGCGCATGGCCCTCGAGCTCGAACTTGCCCTCGGCGAAGCGGTTCTCGAGGAACAGATGGCGCAGATATTCCGAATGCATCCGGTAGGGCATCCGGGTCGAATCCGCGTTCCAGGTCATCAGGTCGTTCGGATGCGGCCGCTCGCCCATCATGTATTCATGGATCATCCGCGACCAGATCAGATCGTTCGACCGCAGAAGCGTGAAGGCCCCGCTCATCTGATCGCTGTCGAGATAGCCCTGATGCCACATCATGTCCTCGAGCAGCGCCACCTGCGCCTCCGAGATGAAGAGCGCGAGCTCGCCCGCTTCCGAGAAATCGACCTGCGCCGCGAACAGCGTCATCGAGGCCAGCCGCTCGTCGTGATCGTGGGCCATGCGCGCGGCCATGATCGACAGAAGCGTGCCGCCGAGGCAGTAGCCCGCCGCATGGACCTTCGGCGCGCCGGTGATCGTCTGGATCGCCTTCAGCGCGGCGCGCGGCCCCTGATCGAGATAGTCGATCAGACCCAGATCGCGGTCCTCGGACTCGGGGTTGCGCCAGGAGATCATGAAGACGGTGAAGCCCTGCGCCACCAGCCAGCGGACCAGCGAATTCTGCTCGCTCAGGTCGAGGATGTAATATTTCATGATCCAGGCCGGCACGATTAGCACCGGCTCGGGATGCACCTCCCTGGTGGTGGGGCTGTACTGGATCAGCTCCATCAGATGCGTGCGCAGGACGACCTTGCCCGGTGTCGCGGCCAGCGTCTCGCCGATGCGGAACCCGCCTTCGTCCATCGGCACGCCGGTCGCGAGGCGGGCCATGTCGCCCGCGAAATTCATCGCGCCCTGCATGAGGTTGGCGCCCCGCGTCTCTGTCGTGCGGGCCAGCACCTCGGGGTTGAGGAACGGGTTGTTCGAGGGCGACCAGACGTCGAGCATCTGGCGCACCGAAAAGCTCAGCGCCGCCTCATGCGCCCGGTCCATCCCGCGCAGGCCGGTGGTGGCCGTCTGCCACCAGTCCTCGGTCAGAAGGAAGCTGTCGCGCAGCGCGGCGAAGGGCTGGCGGCTCCACGCCTCCGAAGCGTAGCGGCGGTCCCTGACCGGAGCCTCGTGCGGCTGCAGCCCCGCTTGCATCAAGGCGGCGGACGCAGTTGCCGCCTTCTCCCACAGCTCCGCCTGTTTTCCGGGGGCCGCGGCCAGATGCATCATCCAGTCGAGCGCAGCCGTCGCCAGCACCGAGGGCGCCAGACCCCGCGTCATGCCTGCGATGGCGGCGCGTGCCGCCCGGTCCAGCGCTTGCCCATAGGCCGGCGCACCTTCCGCATTCCACTTCATGTCAGACATGGATCGTTCCGTGTTCCGAGAGCTCTGGAGCCCGCTTACGCTTCTTTCATGAAATCGGTGTAATGCAGCCGCAGCATTTTTGATTTGAGCAAGATCAAGTTATTAATTTGCCGTGATTTAGGGCATCGCAATCTTTGCCGCATTGCAGCACAACGGCTTGGCGCAGCCCTGCGACGGATGGTCGCGCTGCAGGATGCGGCATTGACCAGGCAGGGCCGCGCCCTAGTTCCCCGATTCGTGGGTGAGGTGAGTCTCCGTGGTCTCCGGGCAACGGAAAGGCGCCTGTCGAGTTCCGAGCGGTGTATCATGCGCAGGGTCCGTCTTGTCCGTCTGCTGTTCGTGTTCAACCTCATGATTGCGGTCATGATGGGGGCAGGGATCGCGCTCTGGACGCCCGACCTGCCACGGGCAGAGCTCGAGGGGCGCTATCTCGCCCGGCCGGGCGATCTGGTGTCGGTGGCGGGCACCACGATCCACATGCGCGACCGCGGCCCGAAGGGCGCGCCCGCCGTCATCCTCATTCACGGCTTCGGATCGAGCCTGCATACCTGGAGCGCCTGGCAGGACCGGATGGCCGCCACCCGGCATGTCATCAGCTTCGATCTGCCCGGCCTGGGCCTCTCGCCGCCCGATGCGACCGGAGACTATTCCGACCGGCGGGTGGCCGAAATCCTGATCGCCATCATGGACCGAGCGGGCCTGCATCAGGCCGACCTGATCGGCAATTCCATCGGCGGGCGCATCGCCTTCACCTTCGCCGCCGCCCACCCCGAACGCGTGCGCAAGCTCGTCCTCGTGTCGCCCGACGGCTACGAGAGCCCGGGCTTCACCTATGGCGAGGCGCCCGAGGTGCCGCTTCTTGCCGAGGCTCTGCGCTACTGGCTGCCGCGGCCGCTGCTGCGCCTGTCGCTCGGCATGGCCTATGCCGATCCCAATGTCATGTCCGACCAGATCGTCAGCCGCTACTACGATCTGATCCGCGCACCGGGTGTCCGCGAGGCGCTGATCGACCGGATGCGGCAGACCGTCCTCGTCCCGCCCGAGACGCTGCTGGCGCGGGTGCACGCGCCGACGCTGCTCCTCTGGGGCGAGGAGGATGCGGTGATCCCGGTCTCGAACGCCCCGTCCTACGCGCGGGCCCTGCCCGATGTGCGCACCGTGCTCCTGCCCCGCATGGGCCATGTGCCGCAGGAAGAGGGGCCTGACCGCTCGCTCGCCCCGGTCGAGGCCTTTCTCGCCGGCTGAAGCCGTCCTTCATGCCCTACAGGAACCGGCGAAGGTTCAATGCGTTGGCCGACAGATGAGTTCGCAGAAGGGATCCTGCACATGGAAATGAATATGTTTCAGCTTCGCGGCTTCGGCGGCCTGATCATCCTTGCGCTGGATCTCTGGGCCTTGGTATCCATTCTCGGCTCCTCCGCCTCGACCGGGCGGAAGGTGCTCTGGGCGCTGATCGTGATCCTGCTCCCGGTGATCGGCTTCATCCTGTGGCTGATCTTCGGGCCGCGCGGAGCCTCCCGCGGGATCTGACCGCCCCAGGTTCCGGCCCGCATGTGCGCGGGCCGACCAGAGGGAGAAAGAGTGGATGGTCGGGATCAGATCCTACGGTGCGCCGGAACCCGCGGCGCTGGATGCCCTCGAGACGCTGCATCTGCGCTCCCTCGACGTTCTGGCCGGGTTCGAGACCATGGTGGAGCGGGCCGAGCCCGCGTTCCGGCCCACCGCCGCGCGGTTTCGCGATCTGCACCGCGTTCAATCGGAGGAGCTGGCCGAGATGATCGCCCGCTTCGGACGCGAGCCCGAGAGCAAGGGCAGCCTCATGTCCACCGTCAACCGTGCGGTCGTCTCGCTTCGGTCGCTGGTGAACGGCGTCGATGGCAATATCATCGACCAGATTCAGGACGGAGAGCAGCATGTGGTCACCGCCTTCGACGATGCGCTGGGCGAGGGGCAACCGATCGACGTGACCGCACGGCTCCGCTCGATGCGGCGCGAACTCTGCCTCCTCCTGTTCGAGACCCAGGCCGCCGCCGCCACAGGCCGGTGAGACCCCGGCCTTCGCCCTCTGCACCGGACCGACCCTCCCGCCCGCATCAGCCGCTTGCGTCGGCGTCTCCCTTGGACAGGGACGCGGCGATGGTCCTGTGGAGCTCCGCCACGTCCTCGGGGCCGCTCAGATCCAGCCGCTCGAGGTCGGGCGCAAGGGCGCGAAGTTCCTTGCGGGACACGATTCGCATGGACCAGTCCGGGAAGCGGCGCGCGGTGATCGGCTCGAGGTCGAAGGCGAGGATCTCCTGATGCCGGGGGTCGGCAGAGATCAGGCGGAAGAGCTCGTCGCAGGCCGAGCGCGGCCCTTCGATGGTCTGCACGAAATGCACGCCGTTGTAGAGCAGGATGCCGGTGATGCCGAGGCGCAGGTTCCTGACCCGGCTCGCCCGCATGATCTGCACGATGTCCGCCACCGGATCGGCCAGCCGCACGCGGCTTCGATAGGTCAGGGATACCAGCTCATCCATGCTGCCAGTGTGAAGGAGCCTGTGGTCGCTGCAAGGCCAAACTGCAGACTGAGGACTGCGGTTGCGCCGCCTCAGTTCAGGTGCCGGCCGCGGCGCGAGCGGCTGCCTTCCTGCAGGAGATCGACCAGCCGCTGCCGCAGCTCCTCGTCGCGCTCGGGCATCCGGCCGGGCGTCTCGATGAGGGCGCGCAGCGCGCTCTCGACCAGCCGGTCGGCCGAGGGCCCGTCCGGCATCAACTCGCGCGCGTGCAGGCGCAGGTCGCGCACGAGCCGGTCGAGATCGGCCGAGGACGTGCGTTCGGCCAGTTCGATCTGGCGCGCCAGCTGGCGCAGCATCGCGCGCGCTCCGCAGGGCTTGGCGAAGAACATCACGCGGTGGAACCGGTCGGGCACCGACGTGCGATCGGCCGCGGTGCAGAAGACGAAGGGCACGCTCCGGTTCAGCAGGCAGTCCGCCAGCTCGTAGCTCTGCTCGGATCCGAGCCGTATGTCGAGGACGGCGGCATCCACCTCGTCGAGCCGGTGGATCGCCTCGTGGATGTCGGCGAAGGGTCCGATCACCCGATGGCCCATGCGGCCAAGGTCCCGGGCCAGGTCCTGCGCCTGTATGTGGTCGTCTTCGACCACGAGGATGCGAAGGGACAGGGCAACATTCTGCATCGAGAACCTCTCGGGACTGATGCGGAATGAACCGGATCGGCGGCCCGAAGTTCCGGGCCGCCGCGGAGTCCGGTGGATGGCGGGAATGGCGATCTGGCGGCTGCCGCAGGACGCGCCTGACCTGTGCCCCCGATGGCGGCCGGGAAAGTTGACAGCCGTACAGATGTCAGGGTGGGGCAGGGTGCCGAGCATCGCATCTCATCGGGGCTGGAGCCTGACCCGTCTGTCCGGCCGCAGGGGCTTTCCGCGAGGTGCCGGTGCCTCTCCGATGACATGGTCCGATCTGAAAATCCACTTCATGCGAGCAGATGCTCTCCGACATGGTCGGAGCCGGGACCGAGGCGCAGGGCCGACGGTGCCGTGTTGCCGGTGTCGGGCCAGAGGGCGAGCCGCGGTCCCGGGGGCAGGGCGAGCGGTTGCCGGAGAGCGGGCGCAGAGCCGCGACGGTGCCGTGTTGCCGGTGTCGGGCCAGAGGGCGAGCCGCGGTCCTGTGGGCAGGGCGAGCGGTTGCCGGTGAGCGTGCGCAGAGCCGCGACGGTGCCGTGTTGCCGGTGTCGGGTCAGAGGGCGAGCCGCGGCCCTGTGGGCAGGGCGAGCGGTTGCTGGTGAGCGTGCGCAGAGCCGCGACAGTGCCGCGTTGCCGGTGTCGGGTCAGAGAGCGAGTTGCGGTCCCGGGGGCCGGGCGAGCGGTTGCTGGTGAGCGTGCGCAGAGCCGCGACGGTGCCATGTTGCCGGTGTCGGGCCAGCGGGCGAGCCGCAATCCCGGCGGCAGGGCGACCGCGCGGAGCCGCCGCAGGCCTTTACGCGGCCTTTACGGAGAAGCGCCCTATCCCGAATGGCGCCCTTACGCGGCTTCGGGCGAGCCTTCGGCCATCCCATTCAGGAGCGGAAGATGACCGATCTTGCCTATCTCGTTCTCGGCCTCGGAGGCTTCGCGGCCTTTGCCGCCCTCGTGGCGGCTCTCGGGCGCAGTTGAGGAGAGCCACCGATGTTCGAACCCATTCTGGGCCTTGCGGTTGCCGCGGGCCTCTTCGTCTATCTCGTGGCGGCGCTCGTCCGCCCCGACCGGTTCTGAGGGTCCCATGTCAGAGATCTGGGGCCTTCTCCTCTTTCTTGCGGCGCTGGCGGGCGGCGGCTGGCTGCTCGGCGCCGGCATGGCGCGCCTTTATGCGGGCGACGGCCTGCCCGCCGGCCGGCGTCTCCTCGGGCGGAGCGCCCGGCCGCAGGGCTGGACCGACTATGCCATGGCCGTGCTCGCCTTCAATGCCGCGGGCTTTCTGGCGCTCTATGCGCTGCTGCGGCTGCAGGGCCTCCTGCCGCTGAACCCCGACGGGGTGGCGGGCATGGCGCCCGACCTCGCCTTCAACACCGCGCTGAGCTTCGTCACCAACACCAACTGGCAGGCCTACAGCGGCGAGGCGCAGCTCAGCTACCTCGCGCAGATGCTGGGCCTGACGGTGCAGAACTTCGTATCCGCGGGCACCGGCATGGCGGTGGGCGTCGCGGTGATCCGCGGCTTCACCGCGCCGAAGGGAGAGAGCCTCGGCAACTTCTGGACCGACCTCTCGCGCTCGGTGCTCTGGGTGCTCCTGCCGCTGTCGGCGGGGCTCGCGCTCATCCTCATCCTGCAGGGCGTGCCGCAGACGCTGCTGGGCGCCGTGCGGGCCACGACCCTCGAGGGGGCCGAGCAGATCATCGCCCGCGGCCCGGCCGCGAGCCAGATCGCGATCAAGCAGCTCGGCACCAACGGCGGCGGCTTCTTCGGGGTCAACTCGGCCCACCCGTTCGAGAATCCGACGATCCTGTCGGACCTCGTGCAATGCTACGCGATCCTCGTGATCCCGGTGGCCTTCTGCTTCCTCTTCGGCCGCATGGCGGGCGACGGGCGGCAGGGGCGGGCGATCTTCGCCGCCATGTCGGTCCTGTTCCTTGCGGGTCTGGCCGTCATCCTGTGGCAGGAGAGCGCGGGCAATCCGCTGATGGCGCTTTCGGGCGGCAACATGGAGGGCAAGGAGGTGCGCTTCGGCCCGATCCTGTCGGGCCTCTGGGCCGCGGCGACCACGGCGGCGTCGAACGGATCGGTCAATGCCATGCACGACAGCTTCCTGCCGCTCTCGGGGCTCGTGATGCTCGTGAACATGCAGGTGGGCGAGGTGATCTTCGGCGGTGTGGGCTCGGGCCTCTACGGGATGCTGCTCTATGTCGTGCTCGCGGTCTTCCTCGCGGGGCTGATGGTGGGGCGGACGCCCGAATATCTCGGCCGGCGCGTTGAGGCGCGCGAGGTGGTGCTGGCGGTTCTGGCCTTCCTGTCGATGCCGGTGGGCATCCTTGCGGGAGGGGCGCTCTCGGCCAGCATCCCCGCCATGGCGGCCTCGGTGCAGGAGGCGGGCCCGCACGGGCTGTCCGAGATCCTCTATGCCTATTCCTCGGCCACGGGCAACAACGGCTCGGCCTTCGCGGGCTGGAATGCGGCCACGCCCTGGCAGACGACCGCGCTGGGCCTGCTCATGCTCTTCGGCCGCTTCGCGATGATCGTGCCGATGCTCGCCATCGCGGGATCGCTCGTCCGCAAGACGCCCGCGCCCGCCACGGCCGGCACCTTCCCCACGCACGGGCCGCTCTTCGTGACGCTGCTCGTGCTGACCGTCGCCGTCTTCGGCGCGCTCACCTTCTTCCCCGTCCTGGCGCTGGGACCTTTGGCCGAACAGGCCGCCCTCGCCGCCGGACAGAGCTTCTGAGGCAGATCATGTCCCGACATCCCAGACCCGAGGCACGGCTCGCAACCCTTGCGCCCGCAGCCCTCCGGCAGTCCTTCGTCAAGCTCGACCCGCGCAGCCTGTCGCGCAACCCGGTGATCTTCACCACGGCCGTGGTGGCGGGCCTGACCACCGTTCTCGCCCTCCCGGCGCTGGCGACCGACCTGTCCCGCGGCCTCACGGCGCTGCATATCTCGGCCTGGCTCTGGATCGCGGTGCTGTTCGCGAATTTCGCCGAGGCGCTGGCCGAGGGCCGGGGCCGGGCCCGCGCCGACAGCCTGCGCGCAAGCCGCTCCGAGACGCCGGTCAAGCTTCTCGCCTCGGCCGAGGCCGCGCCCGCGAGCGCGACGCTCGTGCCCTCGGCGGGGCTCCGGAAGGGCCAGATCCTGCTCGTCGAGGCGGGCGACCTGATCCCGGCCGATGCCGAGGTGATCCGCGGCGTGGCCTCGGTGGACGAGAGCGCCATCACCGGCGAGAGCGCGCCCGTGATCCGCGAGAGCGGCGGCGACCGGTCGTCGGTGACGGGCGGCACGCGCATCGTCTCGGACAGTCTCGTGCTGCGCGTCACCGCCGATCCGGGGCGCAGCTTCCTCGACCGGATGATCGCGCTGGTCGAAGGGGCCGAGCGCAAGAAGACCCCGAACGAGATCGCGCTGAACATCCTGCTCGCGGGGCTCACGCTGATCTTCCTGATCGTGGTCGTGACGCTCGAGCCTTTCGCGCGCTTCTCGGGTGCGACCATCCCGGTCGTGTTCCTCGCGGCGCTCTTCGTCACGCTCATCCCCACCACCATCGGCGGCCTGCTTTCGGCCATCGGCATCGCGGGGATGGACCGGCTGGTGAAGGCCAATGTCATCGCCAAGTCGGGCCGTGCGGTCGAGGCGGCGGGCGACGTGGACACGCTTCTGCTCGACAAGACCGGCACGATCACCTTCGGCAACCGCATGGCCGACCGGTTCGTGCCGGCCGAGGGCGTGAGCCTGCGCGAGCTGGCCGACCGCGCCATGCTGGCCTCGCTCGCCGACGAGACGCCCGAGGGCAAGTCCATCGTCGAGCTGGCGCGCGCTCAGGGGGCCACGGCGGTGCCCGAGGGGCAGGCCGTGGCCTTCTCGGCCCAGACGCGGCTTTCGGGCGTGGATCTGGGCGAGGTCGCGCTGCGCAAGGGGGCGGTCGATGCCGTCCTGCGCCACACGGGCCGGGTGCCCGATGCGCGGGTCGCGGCCGAGGTCGAGGCCATCGCCCGGTCGGGCGGCACGCCGCTGCTCGTCTCGGAAGGCAACCGGATCCTCGGCGCGATCCATCTGAAGGATGTGGTGAAGCCCGGTGTGCGTGCCCGCTTCGCCGACCTGCGCCGCATGGGGATCCGCACGGTGATGATCACGGGCGACAACCCCCTGACCGCCGCCGCCATCGCGGCCGAGGCCGGGGTCGACGATTTCCTCGCCGAGGCCACGCCCGAGATGAAGCTCGACTACATCCGGCGCGAACAGGCGCAGGGCCGGATGGTCGCCATGTGCGGCGACGGCTCGAACGACGCCCCGGCGCTGGCGCAGGCCGATGTGGGCGTGGCGATGAATTCGGGCACGCCCGCCGCCAAGGAGGCCGCGAACCTGATCGACCTCGACAGCGACCCCACCAAGCTCATCGAGGTGGTGATGGTGGGCAAGGAGCTGCTCATCAGCCGCGGCGCCCTCACCACCTTTTCGGTGGCCAACGATGTGGCGAAATATTTCGCCATCCTGCCGGCCATGTTCGTGGCGGCCTATCCGGGCCTTCAGGCGCTGAACATCATGCGTCTGGCCAGCCCCGAAAGCGCGATCCTCTCGGCCGTGATCTTCAACGCGCTGGTGATCGTGGCGCTGATCCCGCTCGCGCTGCGCGGGGTGGGTTATGCGCCCGCCTCGGCTGCGGCCCTGTTGCGGCGCAATCTGACGATCTATGGTCTGGGCGGACTGGTCGTGCCGTTCGTGGGGATCAAGATCATCGACATGGGCCTCGTGGCCCTCGGCCTCGCCTGAAAGGAGCCTGCCATGATGACCCATCTCCGCCCCGCGCTGGCGAGCCTTCTGGCGCTGAGCCTGCTGACCGGCGTGGCCTATCCGCTGGCCCTGACCGGCATCGCCGCCGTCATCGCCCCCGACCGCGCCGCGGGCAGCCTGATCCTGCGCGAGGGGCAGGTCGTGGGCTCGGCCCTGATCGGGCAGGGCTTCGACGGCCCGGGCTATCTGCATCCCCGCCCCTCGGCGAGCGACTGGAACGCGGCCGGCACCTTCGCCTCGAACCTCGGCCCGACCTCGGCTGCGCTGCTGGCCGAAGTGCAGGAGCGGCAGGCGGCTTACGAGGCCCGGAACGGTGCCTCCGCCCCGGTGGATGCGGTCACCGCCTCGGGCAGCGGGCTCGATCCCCATGTCTCGCCGGCCAATGCCCGGGCGCAGGCGGCCCGCATCGCCCGCGCCCGCGGCCTGGACGAGGCTGCCGTGCGCCGCCTGATCGAGGCCCATGTCGAGCCGCCGCTGCTGGGTCTCTGGGGGCAGGCGCGGGTCGATGTGCTGGCCGTTAACCTCGCGCTCGATGCGGCCGGGGCCTGATCCATGGCGGACGAGGATCTCCGTCCCGAACCCGAGGCGCTTCTGGCGGAAGCCGCGCGCGAGGGCCGGGGGCGGCTCAAGATCTTCCTCGGGGCGGCGCCGGGCGTGGGCAAGACCTTCGCCATGCTCGAGGCCGCCCGCCAGCGGCTGCGCGAGGGTACCGACGTGGTGGCGGGCGTGATCGAGACCCACGGCCGCGCCGAGACCGAGGCGCTGGTCCATGACCTTCCCGTGGTGCCGCGCCGCCCCGGCTACTACCGCGGCCGCATCCTCTCCGAGATGGATCTCGACGCGCTGCTGGCCCGGCGGCCCCGGCTGGCGCTGATCGACGAGCTGGCCCACACGAACCTCGAGGGCAGCCGGCACGAGAAGCGCTGGCAGGATGTCGAGGAGGTGCTGGCCGCGGGCATCGATGTGTGGACCACGCTCAACGTCCAGCATGTCGAGACGCTGAACGATGCCGTGGCGCGGATCACCGGCATCCGCGTGCGCGAGACGGTGCCGGACCGGATCCTCGACACCGCCGACGAGATCGAGCTGATCGATCTCTCGCCCGAGGATCTGATCGCGCGGCTGCGCGCGGGCAAGGTCTATGTGCCCGAGCAGGCGGCGCGGGCGGTGCAGAACTTCTTCGCCAAGGGCAACCTGACGGCGCTGCGCGAGCTGGCGATGCGGGCCGCGGCCGACCGGGTGGATGCGCAGCTGCGCGAGCACATGGCCGCCAATGCGATCCCCGGCCCCTGGCCCGCGCAGGAGCGCCTCCTTGTCTGCGTCTCGGACAGTCCCGCGGCGCGGAATGCGATCCGGGCGGCCAAGCGGTCGGCGGATCGGGCGCGGGTCGAGTGGATCGCGCTGTCGGTGACCTCGCCCCGGATCGAGACCCTGCCCGAGGGCGCGCGCGACGATCTGGCGCTGGCCCTCCGGCTGGCCGAGCGGCTGGGCGCCACGGTGGCGAGCCTGCAGGCCGGCGGCGACGTGGCGCGCGAGATCCTCGATTTTGCGCGCCGGAACAATGTCCGCCGCATCATCGTGGGGCGGCCCCGCCCCCGGTCCACGCTCCACGCTCTGGCTCACCCCTTTCGCGAGCGGGTGGCCGAGCGCCTGTTGCGGCTCGGGACCGAGTTCGAGGTGACGCTGGTCTCGGCGGAGCCCGGGCGCGCGCGGCCGCAGGCCCGGCGCCTGCCCGCCCTGTCCTTCCCCGCGACGGGCTGGGCGCTGCTCGCCACCGCGCTCGCCTCGGGCGCCGCCTGGGTCGTGGACCGGATGCTGCCGGTGGCGAGCCTCGCGCTTCTCTTCATGACGGCCGTCATCGTGGTGGCCACGCGCTTCGGCCGCTGGGCCTCGGCCCTGACCGCCGTCTCGGGCTTCTTTGCCTACAATTTCTTCTTCACCGAGCCGCGGCTGACCTTCACCGTTCACTATCGCGACCAGATCCTGACGCTGGGCCTGTTCCTCGCGGCCTCGCTGCTGACGGGGGGCCTTGCGGCCGAACTGCGGGCGCGGGTCGATGCGCAGCGCGCGGCCGCCGACCGGATGGGGAAGCTCTACGATTTCAGCCGGCGCGTCGCGGCCGCGGCGGCCTTCGACGATGTGGTCTGGGCCGCCGTCAGCCATGTGAGCATGACGCTGGCCTGCCGGACGGTGCTTCTCGTGCCCGAGGGCGAGCGGCTTGCGGTGGCCGGGGGCTTCCCGCCCGAGGATCGGCTGGAGCTGCGCGACATGTCGGCTGCGCGCTACGCCTGGCAGCGGGGCGAGGAGGCGGGGCGCGGCTCGGCCACGCTGCCCGCGGCCGACTGGCTCTTCCTGCCGATCCGGGCGGGCGAGCGGCGGCTGGGCGTGGTGGGGGTGGCCTACGAGGGCGGGCGCAGCTTCTCGCCGGTGGACCGCCGCCTGCTCGATGCGCTGATCGATCAGGTGGCGCTGGCGATGGAGCGGGTGCGTCTGGCCGAGGATCTGGAGGGCGCGCGGCTGGCGGCCGAGACCGACCGGCTCCGGACGGCGCTTCTGTCCTCGGTGAGCCACGATCTGCGCACGCCGCTCGTGACCATCATCGGCGCCGCTGGCAGCCTCGCCGAGCCGGGGGCGCTTCCGCCCGAGGCGCAGCAGGCCTTGGCGGAAACGATCCGCGAGGAGGGCGAGCGGCTCGACCGCTACGTCCAGAACCTGCTCGACATGACCCGGCTCGGCCACGGGGCGCTGAAGCCGGCGGTCCAGCCCTCGGATCTGGCCGAGCTGGTGGGTGCGGCGCGCACGCGCCTGGCCGCCGTGCTGCGCGGCCACCGGCTCGGGACCGATCTGCCGCCCGATCTGCCCGCCGTGCTGGTCGATCCGGTGCTGACCGAGCAGGTTCTGGTCAATATCCTCGACAATGCCGCGAAATATGCGCCTCCGGGCAGCCCGATCACTCTGGCGGCGCGGCTTGACGCGGGGCGGGTGGTGCTGTCGGTTGCCGACGAGGGGCCGGGCATCCCGCCGGCCGACCGCGAGAAGGTCTTCGACATGTTCTACCGCGTCGCGGGCACGGACCGGCGGCGGGCGGGCACCGGGCTGGGCCTCGCCATCTGCCGCGGCCTTCTCGAGGCGCAGGGCGGCACGATCCGGGCCGAGGCCGCACGGCCGGACGGGCAGGGGACGCGCATCCTGCTGACCCTGCCGGTGGCGCCGTGACCGGGCCCGCACGCATCCTGATCGTCGATGACGAGCCGCCGATCCGGCGCTTCCTGCGCGTGGCGCTCGAGGCCGAGGGCCATCGCGTGACCGAGGCCGCCAGCGTGCGCGAGGGGATCGACCGCGCCGCCCTCGATGCGCCGACGCTGGTGATCCTCGATCTCGGCCTGCCCGACGGCGACGGGATCGAGGTGCTCCGTACCGTCCGGGGCTGGTCGCAGGTGCCGGTGATCGTGCTCTCGGTGCGCAGCGACGAGGCGGGAAAGGTGGCGGCGCTCGATGCGGGGGCGCAGGATTATGTGACGAAGCCCTTTGCCACGAGCGAGTTCCTGGCGCGGATCCGCGCCCTCCTGCGCGACCGGTCGGGGCCCGCCGCGCCCTCGGTGATCTCGGTGGCCGAGCTCGAGATCGACCTCGCGGCCCGCAGGGTCAGCGTCTCGGGCACCGAGGTGAAGCTCACGCGGCGCGAGTTCGATCTTCTGCGGCTGCTCGCCTCGCAGGCGGGGCGGCTCGTCACGCAGGCGATGATCCTGCGCACGATCTGGGGGCCGGCGCATGAGGAAGACAGCCAGTATCTGCGGGTCTATATCCGCCAGCTGCGCGCCAAGCTCGGCGACGATGCGGCCGATCCGCGCTGGATCTTCACCGAGCCCGGCATCGGCTACCGGTTCCGCGGCCGCTAGACAGCGCCGCGCGAGCAGGTCTTTTGACATGAAAAAGGCCCGCCGAAGCGGGCCCTGTCGTGCGTCTCAGGTGACCTCAGAGGCCGCGCATCCAGTCGTCGACCTTGCGCTCGGCGTCGGCCTTGTTGTCGCCGTATTTCGTCTGGAGGAGGCCCACCATGCGCTCACGGTCGCCGTCCACCTGCTCCAGCTCGTCGTCGGTGAGCTCGCCCCACTTGGCGCGGGCCTCGCCCTTGATCTGCTTCCAGCGGCCGGCAATCTGATCCCAATTCATGTCAATCACTCCTTGTACTGTTCCCATATCGGGCTGCCGGGGAAACTCCCGACCGCCCGTGCCAGTTCCGCATCCCGGATCACGAAGACGCGCGGACCCGTGAGGTCACGGGGCCTCGGCGGGGGCCGCCTCGGCAGCGCTCTCGTTGCGCGCCTCGGCATCGGCAAGGGGGCGGATCTCGAACCGGACGCTGAGGCTGTGGCTCGTCTCGGTCTTGTCGATCCTGACCTCGCCGCCGATCTGCTGCGCGAAGCCCGCCAGAAGCTGCGCGCCGAGCCCGGTGCCCATCGCCGTCGTCTCGGCCGAGGGCGGCTCGGTGCCGAGGCTGTTGGTGACGTCGAGCACCGCCATCGACGACTCCTCGCGCCGGAGCGACACGTCGAGCCGCGGCGTCTCGCCCGCGGGCGCGCCGGCATATTTCATCACGTTGGTCAGGGCTTCGGTCAGCAGCAGCGCCAGCGGCACCGCCTGATCGGGGGTGAGGCGCACGTCGCCGAAGGAGGTATGGACGGCGATCCGGCGACCGGGACCCGTCGCCAGATTGACCACCTGCCGCACGATGTCGGACAGGAGCTCGTCGGCGCGGATGTCGGTGAGGCCGGTCGTCTGGTAGAGCCCGCGGTGGATCGTGGCGAGGCTCATCACCCGGTCCTGCAGCCCCTTCATCAGCCCCTTGGCCTCGGGCGTGCGGGCCTGACGCATCTGCATGTTCATGATCGAGGCGATGAGCTGGAGGTTGTTCTTCACGCGGTGATGGACCTCGCGCAGCAGAACCTCCTTCTGGTGCACCATGTCCTCGAGTTCGGCCTCGTCATGCAGGATCGTGTCGGTCATCCGGGCGAAGGCCTCGGCCAGTTCCCGGATCTCCTGCGGCGCATCGGCGAAGTCCAGCGGATCGACGACCCGGCTGCCCTTCGCGAATTCGAGGATCGCCTTGCGGAGGCGTCGGATCGGCTGGGTCATCATCCGCTCGGCCGCGAGCCATGTGACGAGGAGGCAGGCGAGCCACATGAGCGAGGGCAGCGCGAACGACGGCAGCGCCCGAACCCAGAGCCCGGCTTCGCCGCCCGCAGGCCAGGAGCCAAGGGCATAGAGGCGGCCGGCGATGATCGGCACGACCGAGAAGACCCGCTCGGCGCCCGACTCGGTGGCCGCGGTGAAGGCGAGGGTTCGCGCCTCGCCGGTGAGGGCGGCGAGGGCGCGGTCGCGCGGCAGTAGGCGCGCGCCCGTCTCGAAGCCGACCGAGGAGGTCAGGATCTCGCCGGCGCCGTTGAAGGTCATGAGAACCGGCGGCACCTGCCCCTGGGATGCGGCACTGTCGCGGCCCAGAAGCGCACTGTGCGCAAGCGAGATCGCCAGCACGCCGAGCTGACGCCCGCTCGAGTCGGTGACCGGGTTCGTGGCGACGACGACCGACTTTCCCGATAGCTGCCCTTTCGGGTTGATCTGGAGCAGCGGCTCGCCCGCCTTCAGGGCCGCCGCGGTCAGGTCGGACCCGGAAAAATCGATCACACGCCCGATGGAAGAGCAGGTCATCTGCCCGTCGTTGTCGATGAAACCGATGGCGGCGTAGCCCTGCGATGCGTTCTTCACGTCACGAAGCGCGGTTTCGCAGGCATCCCCCGTCGCGAGCAGCGGACGCACGACTTCGGCCAGAGCCGCGGCTGCGCCCTGGGCTTTCTGGATCAGCCGAACCTCGTGTTCGGCTGCCCGCATGGTCTCGCCGGTGAGGGCCGCCTCCGACCGCGCCTCGGCCTCTCTCAGCACCGCATGAGACTGCAGCACCGAGATCGCGCCCAGAGGCAGCAGGGCGACGGCGAGCAGGAAGGCCATCCGCGACCCGATCCTGTCCCCGTAGCGCCGCCGCAGCCCGGGGAAAAAGGTCATGCAGCCGTCATCCCCGACCGGGACATGACCGCGAGCGTCTGTCCGTCCACACCCGAGAAGATCTCCTCGCCCTTTTCGAGGCCGAGCAGCTCGGCGAGCCGTGCGCGGGCGCGGTTGGCGCGGCTCTTCACCGTGCCGACGGCGACGCCCATCATCTGCGCCGCATCCTCATAGGCGAAGCCCGATGCGCCGACGAGGATCAGCACCTCGCGATGCTCCGGCGAAAGCTGGTCGAAGGCCGCGCTGAAGTCCGAAAAGGCCAGATGCCCGTCATGGGCCGGCTTGACGAAGAGCGAGGCCGCATGGACCCCCTCGGGATCGGGCACTTCGCGCCGGTGCTTGCGCTTGTCCGAGTAGAAGGTGTTCCGCAGGATGGTGAAGAGCCAGGCCCGCAGGTTGGTGCCTTCGGTGAACTTGTCGAAGTTCGTCCAGGCCTTCACGATCGTGTCCTGCACGAGGTCGTCGGCGACGGCCACGTTGCGGGTGAGGCTGATGGCGAAGGCGCGCAGCGCCGGGAGGTGCTCGGGAAGCTCGTCGCGGGGATCGCGATGCTTCGCCGGAGCTTTCGGGGTCTGCGTCATTTTCCGGTTCCCTTCTGCCGCAGCTGATCGAGCAACATGGCGAAGCGATCGGGGACTTCCTGCACAAGGGCCTCCTCGTAGACGCGTCTCAGGTTCTCGTCGATCTGCTGCTGCAGCTCCTTCCGGCTCTTGCCCTTGGTGTTGTCTCCTCCCTTGGCCGTCGCCTCTTGCGGCGATGCCTTGGGTTCTGTCGATTGCGCCATGGAAACTGCCACGCCCCTCACAAAAGTTGATAAGATCCCCGGAACCGAACGCGGGCACCGGCGTTCGGTTCCCAAGAATGTTGCAGCCAGGGGACCTTGTATATGACCTCCGACACGACGCCCGACCTCGCCAGTGTGATCGGGACCAACCTGCCGTATCTGCGCCGCTATGCGCGTGCGCTGACCGGCAGTCAGGAGACGGGCGATCGATACGCCGCCGCGACCCTCGAGGCCATTCTGGAGGATACGCACATCTTCGAGGCGACCGAAAGCCCGAAGGTCGCGCGGTTTCATGCGTTCCATCTCGTCTGGGCCAGTGCCGGGGCGCCGCTGGGCGAGCCTGACAGCCGGCTCTCGCAGCGGGCGCAGGACCACATGTCGCGCCTGACGCCGAACACCCGCGAGGCGCTGCTGCTTCATGCGATCGAGGGGTTCCACCACGAGGAGATCGGCGCGATCATGCAGATCGACGCGGCCGAGGCCGCCGAGCTGATCGAGATCGCGCAGCGCGAGATGGCGAACTCCGTCGCGGGCCGCATCATGGTCATCGAGGACGAGGCGATCATCGCGATGGATATCGTGGCGATCGTGCGGGAGATGGGTCACGGCGTCACCGGCATCGCCCGCACCCGGACGGAAGCCGTGGCGCTGGCCGCCAAGGAGCGCCCGGACCTGATCCTGGCCGACATCCAGCTTGCGGACAATTCCTCGGGCATCGACGCGGTGAACGACATCCGCAAGCAGTTCGAGGATATTCCGGTCATCTTCGTCACCGCCTTCCCCGAGCGACTGCTGACGGGCAAGCGCCCGGAGCCGGCCTTCCTCATCACCAAGCCCTACTCCGAGGATCAGGTCCGCTCGGCCGTCAGCCAGGCCATGTTCTTCTCCTCGACCGAAACGCTCAGCGCCTGACGGTCATGGGCGTTCAGTCCGCCTTCTGGTCGCGCCGCTCTTCGGCGGCCCGTTCCAGAAGGGCGAGGACGGCATCGCTCGTGAAGGGGCGCGACAGGATCCACCAGTCGGCGCCCTCTCCCGCCTCCTCGGCCTCTTCGCCGAGAAGGACCAGACGGGTGCCCTCGTGCAGAAGTTCCCTGATGGCGGGATGTGCCAGCGCCTTCTCCGGGGAAAGCCCCACGAAGGCCACGCGCGGGTGGCAGGTCGGGCCCAGATCCTCGGGTCTGCGTCCGACGATAACCTCTGCCTCCGGATCGTGGTCGAGGATCGTCTGCGCAAGATCCTGCGCCACGACCACATGTTTCAGAACGACGAAATAGCAGGAGCGCACCTTGTCCCGGCCTCGAGCAAATGGATTTGCGCCTTCTATGCGCCCAATCTTCCGCCCCCGCATTAAACTGTGACATGTTCGTGCCCGCTCCTGATGCCACAATCACCAATTGCAGGAACTGTCCGCTCCGGCGGAAACCGCTGTTCCTTCCCTTCTCCGACAGCGAGCTCTCCTTCATGGAGCAGTTCAAGGTGGGCGAGCTGGTCGTCGCGCCCGGCGTGACCCTCCTTGAGGAGGGACAGGGCAGCGCGCATCTCTTCACCGTCCTGAGCGGGCTCGGCATCCGCTCGACCATGCTCGAGAACGGCCGGCGTCAGGTCATCAACTTCCTCTTCCCGGGCGATTTCATCGGGCTGCAGGCCGGTCTGGCGGGAGAGATGCGCCATTCGGTGGAAAGCACGACCACCATGGTGCTCTGTGTCTTCAATCGCGCGGATCTGTGGGATCTGTTCCGGGAAGAGCCGGAGCGTGCCTACGACCTCACCTGGATCGCAGCGGTCGAGGAGCATTTCCTGGGCGAGACCATCGCCTCGCTCGGCCAGCGGGACGCGACCGAGCGGCTGGCCTGGGCGCTGCTGCGCATCCATGAGCGGCTGTCGGCCATCGGCCTCGCCGAGCGGGGCCGGGTGCCGATGCCCTGGCGGCAGCAGGATCTGGCGGATGCGCTGGGACTGTCGCTCGTTCACACCAACAAGACGATCCGCCGCCTGCGCGAGACGGGCCACGCGCTGTGGGAGGGGGGCACCCTGTTCGTCGACCGGGAGCGGCTCGCCACGCTGGCACTGGCCGATCCCGACCGTCCGCGCCGCAGGCCCCTCATCTGACGGTCGACAGGGAACCGCGGCCGGATTTCCACGTTCCATTCCCACAGGATGGGCGAGACCATCGCCCGCGTCCAACGATCAAGTTCGGAGAAAATCAATGTACGGGAAGACCCTTGCGGCCGCCCTTCTGGGCGCGGCCATGACCCTGCCTGCGCTGGCTCTGGCCGATGCGCCGATGATCAAGTCGATCGACGTCGAGACCTCGCTGAACGACCTGAGCAACGCCGAGGCCGCGGCCTACTGGAAGTCGCTCGATACCGACCTCGAGACCGCCATTGCGGCGCAGCTCGTGGGCCGTCTCGGCGACGAAGGCATGGACATCAAGATCGACATGAACGAGGTGGCGCTGGCCAACTTCTTCCAGTCGGCCGTGGGCTCCGCCGAGAGCACCATGTCGGGCACGGTCAACGTGATCGACCTGAACAACAACACGAACTTCAACACGTTCGATCTCACGGTCACGATGGCCCAGGCCCTGCCGATGATGCCGCCGGGCACCGACATCACCGTGATCCCGCCGACCAGCGACGAAGTCTATGCCGGCATGGTTGCGACCTTCGCCGCCGCGGTGGTCGAGCGCATCGACGGCTGATGCCGGGCACCTCGACCTGCCCTTCGGGGCGGGTCACGCACGACCCAGGGCGGCGCCTCCGGCGCCGCCGTTCGTTTTTGATGGTGGGCGTTGAGCGAGGCATGCCGACAACCCGCTACGCCGTATAGGCTTCTGGTTCGGAAACGAGACGCGCCGCCAGCAGGGGAGGGAAAACCCTGGTGGCGGCGCTCGGCCCGCGGCAGTTCAGGGCAAGGCGTCGGGGAAAAGCGCCAGCCACGGGATTGTGGGATGAACACCCCCCAAAAGAGGAAGTTCCACCTTTCGGAAAAAATCCTGTGCCTCAGTGCGCGACGAGGAGACTGCGGGACGCGGCGCGCAGGCCGCGCGTGACGCTGGCCGTCGGCGGCACGAGCGGAATGAGGCAGGCCTGCACCGCGTGATAGAGGTCGGGCTTGCCGCGGAACACCCGCTCGACCGGGCGCAGGTCGCCGTCGAGCTCGGCAAACCAGCCGCCGTGGGTGCGATCGAGAAAATGATCGGCGACGAAGTCCCATATCCGGCGATACCAGCCCTCGAAGCGTGCATCTCCGCCGGAATGTCGCAGGACATGTGCCGCGCCGATTCCTTCGGCGCAGGGCCACCAGAAGCGATCCTCGCGGTCGGGCCGGTCGCTCCAGTGCAGTGTGTAATAGAAGCCGCCTGCGCGGCGATCCCAGCCGATCTCGACGGTGCGGAGGAACAGCGCCTCCGCCGCTTCGCGCAGCCAGCTCTCGCGCTGCCCGCCCAGATGCCACAGCTGCACGAGAAGCCGGCTCCATTCCAGCGCATGGCCCGGCGTCGTTCCGGCCGGGCGAAACATGGGATCGCCTGCATAGTCGCGGTCCACCCGCCAGTCTGCGTCGTAATGTTCGGGCACCCGCCAGTGCTCGGCGCGGGCGTGCCGGTCGATCAGTAGCCGCGCGATCCGTTCGGCCATCTCCAGCCACTCCGCATCGCCCGTGGCCTCGAAGGCCGCCATCAGCGCCTCGGTCAGGTGCATGTTGGAATTCTGGCCCCGGTAGGGGCCCAGCGGATGCCAGTCCTCGGTGAACTCCTCGCGCGAGGCGCCGGCCGCCGCATCCCAGAACCGGTGCCGGATCACCTCGCCCACATCGGCCAGAAGCCGGTCGGCGTCCGGATGCCCTGCGACCCGGGCCGAAGCCGCCGCCAGGAGCACGAAGGCATGGCCGTAAGCCTGCTTCGAGGCGTTCACCGGCCCGTCGGGATCGAAGCTCCAGACATAGCCGCCATGCCGGGGATCGCGGTGGCGGGACCAGAGCGTCTGCATCCCGTGGTCGATCATCCGGTCCGCGCCGGGCAGCCCCAGCTCGCGCGCGAGCGTGTAGCAATGGACCATGCGCGTCGTGTCGTGGATCTGACGCAGCCTGCCCGCCGCGCCGCCCAGCGGCTGGCCGCGCAGGTCGAGCGGATGAAAGCCGCCGGCCGGATCGAGGGCGGGTCGAAAGAGGTCGAACAGCCCCCGCGCCTGATCCAGAAGCCACAGCCGGTGCGCCGGCCGCTCCACCCAGTCCGGTCCCTCGGTCCCGCTCCAGCCCATGCGCGCCTCCCGCCGATGTTCCGGCAAGGATAGGCCCGGGGGCCCCGTCACGCCAAGAGGCGCCTCAGAAGATCCTGCAGCTCGTCGTGATGGCTGAAGAGCCCGTGGTGCGGCAACTCATGCACCGGCGCATGGCGATAGCCCTCGGTGAAGAGCGCAAAGCGCAGCCCCGCGGCCTCGGCGGTGGCGGCATCCACCTCGCTGTCGCCCACATAGAGCACGACCTCCTCGTTCAGCGCGGCCGCCGTCGCGCGGAGCGGCGCGGGGTCTGGCTTGCGCTGGGGCAGGCTGTCGCCGCCGATGATGGCATCGAACAGCTCGAGCAGGCCGAAGAGCGACAGGATCTGCCGAGAGGCGCCCACCGGCTTGTTGGTGCAGAGCCCGATGCGCCACCCCTCCGCACGCAGGTGCCGGATCGCCGCCTCGGCACCGGGATAGACGCTGGTGAGCGTCGCCGGATCCGCCTCGTAATGCGCCATGAACCGGCCCTGAAGCTCAGCCTGGCGGTGCGCATCCGGCGCCTCGCCCCGGGCGGCGAGCACGCGCTGGATCAGCACCGGCACGCCGTTGCCGATGAAGCCGGTGATCTCGGCAAGCGTGAAGGGGGCGCCTCCCTCCTCGGCCAGCGCCTTGTTGACGGCGGCATGGATGTCGGGTGCGGAATGGACGAGGGTCCCGTCCAGATCGAAGACGACTCCCGGCATCAGGCCACCGGCGCCGTCAGGTCGAGGCCGGCCAGCCCGCCGAGCTCGGCGAAACTGTCGAGGAGCCGGTCGGCCCCCGCGAACTCCTCGTGCCGGGTGTAGAAGCCGGGCGAGACGATGCAGCGCAGCCCCGCCCCCTTGGCGGCCCGAAGACCGTTGAGCGAATCCTCCAGCGCGACGGCCCGCTCCGGCGGCACGTCGAGCTCGCGCAGCGCAAGCCGGTAGATGTCCGGCGAGGGCTTCTTCTCGGCCACCATGTCTCCCGCCGCGATCACGTCGAAGATCTCGCGCGCGGGATGGCCGAAACAGGCCCGGCACAGGGCTTCGACATTGGGCAGGCTGGTGGTGGTGGCCACGGCGAGCCGGATCCCGGCGCGCTTCGCCTCGGCGATCAGGTCGGCGATGCCCGGGCGCAGCGCGATCTCGCCCTCGGCCATCAGCGCCACGAACCGCTCGGTCTTGGCGCGGTGGATATCGGCGATGGGCAGCGGCGCCGGATCGCCCTTCTGATGGCGCAGGAACCGCGCGATGCGCTCCTTGCCGCCCGTGGTGGTCAGAAGCTCGCGGTATTCCTCGCGGTCCCAGAACCAGTCCACCCCCAGCGCGGCGAAGGTCTCGTTAAAGGCGCGCCGGTGCAGCTCCTCGGTCTCGGCGAGCGTCCCGTCCACGTCGAAAAGGATCGCCTCGATCATCTGGCCAGAGCCTCCGCGGCGCGGCGCTCGCTGTCGAGCCCGCCCTTGAACACCCGGCTCGCGCGGATGTCTTCCTCGGCGATGGTCGAGAGGGCGCGCGCGTCGAGCGGCCCGGACGAGGCGGTGAACAGCCGGTTGGCCTGCCGGAGCCGCGCGCGGTCGAGCGCATTGCGGATCGAGCGGGCATTGGCGAAATGCGGCTGGTTGCGGCGCAGGCCGATATAGGCGCGCAGCGCCGTCTCGGCCTCCGGGGTCATCTGATAGTTCTGGTCGTCCAGCATGTGTCCTGCGATCTCGAACAGCTCTTCGTCGCTGTAGTCGGGGAATTCGATGTGATGCGCGATGCGCGAACGGAAGCCGGGATTCGACTGGAAGAAATTCTCCATCCGATCCGCGTATCCTGCAAGGATCACCACGAGGTCGTCGCGGTTGTTCTCCATCACCTGAAGCAGGATCTCGATGGCTTCCTGCCCGTAGTCGCGCTCGTTGTCGGGCCTGTAGAGGTAATAGGCCTCGTCGATGAAGAGCACGCCGCCCATGGCGCGCTTGAGAACCTCCTTCGTCTTGGGCGCCGTATGGCCGATATACTGCCCCACCAGATCGTCGCGCGTGACGCTGACCAGATGTCCCTTGCGGACATAGCCGAGGCGGTGCAGCAGCCCCGCCATCTTCAGCGCGACGGTGGTCTTGCCGGTGCCGGGATTGCCGGTGAAGCTCATGTGCAGCGTGGGCGTCTCATGGGCGAGGCCCAGCTTCTGCCGCGCCCGCTCGACAAGAAGAAGCGCCGCCGTCTCGCGGATCCGGTCCTTGACCGGCTTCAGCCCGATCAGCTCGCGGTCGAGCTCCTCGAGCACCTCCTTCGCGCCCGATCCCTCATATTCGGCGCGCAGGTCGATCGAGGTGGGGGCCGTTGCCGCGTCGGTCATCGCGAACTCCGATAGCTGTCGGTTGAGAGAGTAGCCCGGCGCAGCGCCGGTCAAGCCACGCCATTCGTCGCAGTCCCCCCTCTCACTCTGGGTCAAATATCCCGCGGGGGGTCCGGGGGGCGCGAAGCCCCCCGGCCTTGGCCCGTCCGCCGATCCGTGGGAGGAGCGGCTCAGCGGACGATGCTGTGCGTGTAGCGGATCGACCGGCCGTCGACCTCGGTGCGCTCCATGCGGAGGCTGGGCTCGACCTCGGGGCGGTTGACGATGAAGCTCATCGTGACCGTCTCGAAGCCGCGGGTGGAATCGAAGGCATTGATGCGGATGTAGCGGCCGGGCCAGGCCTTGCGGCACTCGTCCAGCTCGATCATCACGCCCTTGGGGTCGCGCAGGTCGAACATCGGCATGCCCCACATTTCCCAGTAGGTGTTCCGGGGATGCGGGTCGTCGGTATGTTCGAGGCTCACGGCCCAGCCGCGGCCGAGGCAATAGTCCACCTGCGCCGAGATCTGCGCGTCGGTCAGGTCGGGCAGGAACGAGAAGCAGCCTTGGGTGATGCGCATGTCCGGTCTCCTTACATCGCGACCGAGGCGGTCGGCACGAAGTCCGACGTGTCGGTGGAGGTGTAGTTGAAGGTGATGTTGCCCCAGGTATCGAGGGCGGCCTCCAGCGGCTTGCACCATTTGGCCGCGGCGCGGAGGATCTCCGGGCCCTCCACATCGATGTTGCGGCCCTCGTTGCGCGCCAGCACCATCGCTTCCAGCGCCACGCGGTTCGCGGTCGCCCCGGCCTGGATCCCCATCGGGTGGCCGATGGTGCCGCCGCCGAACTGCAGCACCACATCGTCGCCGAAGAGGCTCAGAAGCTGGTGCATCTGCCCGGCATGGATCCCGCCCGAGGCCACCGGCATGACCTTCCTCAGGTCCGCCCAGTCCTGCTCGAAGAAGATCCCGCGCGGCAGGTCGACCGTGTTGAAGGGCTCGCGGCAGACATTGTAATAGCCCTGCACCGTCAGCGGGTCGCCCTCGAGCTTGCCCACGGCCGTGCCGCAATGCAGATGGTCCACCCCCGCCAGCCGCAGCCACTTGGCGATCACGCGGAAGCTGATGCCGTGGTTCTTCTGCCGCGTGTAGGTGCCGTGGCCCGCGCGGTGCATGTGCAGGATCATGTCGTTCTGCCGGCACCATTCCGAGATCGACTGGATCGCCGTATAGCCGATGATGAGATCGACCATCACGATGACCGAGCCAAGCGACTTGGCGAATTCCGCCCGCCGGTACATCTCCTCCATCGTGCCGGCGGTGATGTTGAGGTAGTGGCCCTTCACCTCGCCGGTCTGGGCCGAGGCGAGGTTCACCGCCTCCATCACATAGAGGAACCGGTCGCGCCAGTGCATGAAGGGCTGCGAGTTGATGTTCTCGTCGTCCTTCATGAAGTCGAGGCCGCCCTTCAGCCCCTCATAGACCACGCGGCCGTAGTTCTTGCCCGACAGGCCGAGCTTGGGCTTCGTGGTGGCGCCGAGAAGGGGCTTGCCGAACTTGTCCAGCCGCTCGCGCTCGCCCACGATGCCGGTGGGCGGGCCCTTGTAGGTCTTCACATAGGCCACGGGGAAGCGCATGTCCTCGAGCCGGGCGGCCTTCAGCGGCTTGAAGCTGAAGACGTTGCCGATGATCGAGGCGGTGAGGTTGGCGATCGAGCCTTCCTCGAACAGGATCAGGTCATAGGCCACATAGCAGAAATACTGCCCCGGCGTGCCCGGCACCGGCTCCACCCGGTAGGCCTTGGCGCGGTAGCTGTCGCAGGCGGTCAGCCGGTCGGTCCAGACCACGGTCCAGGTCGCAGTCGAGCTTTCGCCGGCCACGGCGGCGGCCGCCTCGACCGGATCCACCCCCTCCTGCGGTGTGATGCGGAACAGCGCCAGCACGTCGGTGTCCTTGGGGACGTAATCGCCGTCCCAGTAACCCATCTGGGCATATTTCAGGACGCCGGCCTTGTAGCGTTCCTTGCCCTTGATCTCGGTGGTCTTGGTATCCATCTCGCACCCTCCCTTCAGGCGGCTTTGGCGGTCGCGACCGCAGGATCGAGCGCTCCGCTCGCGTAGCGCTTGGCCATGTCATCCATCGGGATGACGGTGATCTTCGAAGCATTGCCCGCAGTGCCGAACCGCTCGAACCGGTCGCGGACGAGGGCCTCCATCTCCTTCATCGCGGGGATCATGAACTTCCGCGGGTCGAACTCCTTCGGGCTCTCCATGGCGACCTTGCGGAACTGGCCGGTCAGGGCCATCCGGCAGTCGGTGTCGATATTGACCTTGCGGACCCCGTGACGGATGCCGCGCTCGATCTCCTCGACCGGGACTCCGTAGGTCTGAGGCATATCGCCGCCATGGGCGTTGATGAGATCCTGCAGCGCCTGCGGCACCGAGGACGAGCCGTGCATCACCAGATGCGTCGCGGGCAGCCGGGCGTGGATCTCCTCGATCACGCGCATGGCGAGGATCTCGCCGTCCGGCTTGCGGCTGAACTTGTAGGCGCCGTGGCTCGTGCCCATGGCGATGGCCAGCGCGTCGACGCGGGTCGCCTGCACGAACTCCACCGCCTGATCCGGGTCGGTCAGCATCTGGCTGTGGTCGAGCTTTCCTTCCGCACCCGAGCCGTCCTCGGCCTCCGCCTCGCCCTTCTCGAGGCTGCCCAGCACCCCCAGCTCGCCCTCGACCGAGGCTCCGACCCAGTGGGCCGCGTCGGTCACGCGGCGGGTGATGTCCACGTTGTAATCGTAGGAGGCCACCGTCTTCATGTCGGCCTGAAGCGATCCGTCCATCATCACCGAGGTGAAGCCGTGCCGGATCGCCGAGAGGCAGGTGGCCTCGTTGTTGCCGTGGTCCTGATGCAGGCAGATCGGGATCTGCGGATACATTTCGGCCAGCGCCTCGACGATGTGGCGCAGCATGATGTCGCCGGCATAGCTGCGCGCCCCGCGGCTGGCCTGCAGGATCACCGGCGCGTCGCAGGCGCGGGCGGCGGCGAGGATGGCGAGCCCCTGCTCCATGTTGTTGATGTTGAAGGCGGGCACGCCATAGCCGCGCTCTGCGGCATGGTCGAGCAATTGTCTGAGCGTGATCAGGGCCATGGGTCTCCTCCCGGGTCGTCATGTCAGTCGGATGGGTGCGGGATATCGGCCGGCCGGGCGGGTGCCGGCCGGGACGGTCGAGCCGAGGGTCCGAGGCGGCTCTGCGCCCGCCCCGGGTCCGGATCAGGCCACCTTGCTCTCTCGGACGAGGCGGTCGATCAGCGGTGTCAGGATCAGCTGCATCGCGAGGTCCAGCTTGTTGCCGGGCACCACGATGGAATTGGCGCGGCTCATCCACGAGCCGTGGATCATCGAGGTGAGATAGGGGAAGTCGATCCCGCGCGGATTGCGGAAACGGATCACCACCACGCTCTCGTCGGCGGTGGGGATCCAGCGCGCGATGAAGGGGTTCGAGGTATCCACCACCGGCACGCGCTGGAAGTTGATGTCGGTCTGCGAGAATTGCGGCACGATGCAGTGAACGTAGGCATGCATCCGGCGCAGGATCACGTCGGTGACCGCCTCGGTCGTGTAACCGCGGGTCGCGCGGTCGCGGTGGATCTTCTGGATCCATTCGAGGTTGATGACCGGAACCACGCCGATCTTGAGGTCGGCCAGCCCCGCGATATTGACCTCGCTGTTCACCACCGCCCCGTGCAACCCCTCGTAGAACAGCAGGTGGCTGTCGCTGTCGAAGTCGCGCCAGTCGGTGAAGTTGCCGGGCGCCACGCCGGTGCGCGCCGCTTCGGCATCGTCATGGACGTAGGTCCGCGTCCGCCCCTGCCCGGTCTCGCCGTACTCGCGGAAGACGCGCTCCAGCTCCTTCAGCTCGTTCGCCTCGTAGGAGAAGTGCGAGAAGGTGGCGTCGCCCGCCGCATAGCGCCGGTCCAGCTCGGCCTTCATGTCGGCGCGGTTGAAGCGGTGGAAGGCGTCGCCCTCGATCGAGACCGCCTTGACCCCCTCGCGCCGGAAGATCTGGTCGAACGTGTGCTTCACCGTCGAGGTGCCCGCGCCGGACGAGCCCGTGACCGAGATGATGGGATGCTTCTTGCTCATGGATATTCAGCTCCGGAACAGGCCGCGATTGCCGAAGAGGGCCGACGTCTCCTGCTCGGGCAGGTCGTGATACGCGGTGATGCGGGCCACCTTCTCGGCGGACCCGAAGACGAAGGGCGTGCGGGCATGAAGCCGCGAGGGCGTCTGTCCGAGGATCGGATTCTCGCCGTCGGTGGCCCCGCCGCCCGCCTGGGTGATGACGAAGGCGATGGGCGCGCATTCGTAGAGATAGCGCAGGCGACCCTGCTCGTAGCCCTTGCGGCTGTCGCGCGGATAGAGGAACACGCCGCCCCGCGCGAGGATGCGGTGGGTCTCGGCCACCAGCGAGGCCAGCCAGCGCATGTTGAAGTTGCGTCCCCGCGGCCCCTCGGTACCCGCCACGCAATCGTCGATATAGGCGCGGATCGGCTTCGGCCAGTGGCGGTAGTTCGAGGCGTTGATCGCGAATTCGGTCGAGCTGGGCGGCACCTTCACGGCACGGTCGACCAGCACGAAGCTGCGGCTGCCGGGATCGAGCACATATTTCTGCGTCCCCTTCCCGAAGCTCACCATCATGCAGACTTGCGGGCCGTAGATGACATAGCCCGCCGCGATGAGCTCGGAGCCCAGGCGCAGGAAGCTCGCCTCGGCCGTGGCCGCGGCAGGCCAGATGGCGAAGATCGTGCCGACCGAGAGGTTGGTGTCGATGTTGGACGAGCCGTCCAGCGGATCGATGGCGAGGGCCAGCGTCCCGGCCTCGTTCAGCGTCACCGCCGTGTCCTGCTCCTCGGAGGCGTAGAAGCGGACCGCCGAGCCTTCCAGTGCCACGCGGAAGGCGTCGTCGGCGATTACGTCGAGCGCCTTCTGCCCGTCCCCGTCGGTGTTGGTTCCGCAGAGACCGGCGAGATCCTCGTCGATACCCCCGCGGGCGATCCGGTTCGCGACTTCGATCGCGACCGAGCCCAGACGGTCCATCACGTCCTGCAACTCGGCCGGTATGGCATCGGGGTGGGTGGGAAAGGGCTTCACTGGCATCTCCTCCGCGACGTGTGCCCAGCTTGCCGCGGATCGGATTTTATGGAATTTAATAAGGTAGAAGTTCTGTTCGGGAATTTGGAAATGGTGCGGCTCGATGCGATCACCCTGAAGCAGCTGCGCGCCCTCGTGGCGGTGGCGGGCAGCGCCTCGCTGACGGGCGGGGCCACGCGCCTCGGTCTGACGCCTCCGGCAATCCACAGCCAGATCAGGAACTTGGAGGAAGCCTTCGGCGTGCCGCTCCTCCATCGGCCGCCCGAGACGGGCTCCTTCACGCCGACGCTCGCCGGAATCGCCGTTCTCGAGGCCGCTCAGCGGATCGAGGTCATTCTGTCGCAGTGCTCATACCAAGTGATGGCGGTGAGCGAGGGCCGGGCCGGGCAGGTGACGCTGGGTGTGGTCTCGACCGGGCGCTATTTCGCGCCGCGGCTGGTGAAGATGCTGAGCCTCGCCTGCCCCGAGATCCGAATCGCCCTCCGCGTGGGCAACCGCGAGCAGCTGATCGACGATCTGGCGCGGCACATGGTGGATCTGGCGGTCATGGGACGCCCCCCGCGCCAGCCCGAGGTGGCGTCGGTGGCGCTCGGGCCGCATCCGCACGGGATCGTGGCGCCGCCCGATCATCCGCTGGCGGGTCTGGCCGAGGTGCCGGTGCCGGACCTTCTGTCCCAGACCTTTCTGGCGCGCGAGGAAGGGTCGGGGACACGGGTGCTCATGTCGCGCTATCTCGACCGGCTGGGCGAGGGGCAGGTGGTGGACCTGATCGAGATGGATTCGAACGAGACCATCAAGCAGTCGGTCATCGCGGGGCTGGGGCTCGCCTTCCTGTCGCTGCATGTGGTGATGGACGAGCTGCGCTTCGGCCAGCTCGTGCAGTTGGCGGCCCCCGGCCTGCCCATCGAGCGGCACTGGTTCCTCGTCCATCCGGTCGATCGGCCGCTGAATCCGGCCGCGCTCAGGGTGCAGGGCGAGATCGTGAAGCTGAAGGGAGCCTATCTGCCCGGCGCCCCCGCCTGAGCCGTCAGACGCCGACGTAGCGGGCGAACTGCTGTGCGGCGGGGGAGAGATCGGCCGCGGGCAGGGTTTCGGCCACGCGGCCCGTCTCGACGAAGGCCACCCGGTCGGCCAGATCCAGCACCGCCTCGATCCGCTGCTCGACCAGCACCACCGCGACGCCCATCCCGCGCAGCCGGCGCACCGTGTCCCGGATGAGCGCGATCATCGAAGGCTGCAAACCCTCGGTCGGCTCATCGAGCAGCAGAAGCTTCGGCTCGAGGCAGAGGGCGCGGCCGATGGCCAGCATCTGCTGCTCGCCGCCCGAGAGGGTCGAGGCGGCCTGATCCAGCCGCTCGCGCAGACGCGGGAACAGCTCGAGCACCCGCTCGCGCGTGCGGCTGCCCCGGCCGCGCGTCATCAGCCCGATCTCGAGATTCTCGGCGACCGTGAGCGGCCCGAAGAGGCGCCGGCCCTGCGGCACATAGCCGATCCCGAGTTGCGGGATCCGGTGGGGGGCGAGCCCCTCCAGCGCCGCGCCGTCGAGCAGGATCCGTCCCGATGTCACGGCGACCTGTCCCATGATCGCGCGCAGCATGGTGGTCTTGCCCGCGCCATTGCGGCCCATGACGCAGGTGACCTCGCCCGCGCGCGCCCCGAAGGAGAGGCCGCGCAGCACCTGCACCCGTCCGTAGCCCGCATCGACGTGCTCGAGGGTCAGCATCTCAGCCTCCGAGATAGGCGGCCTGCACCGCGCGGTCGGCCTGGATCTCGGCGGGCGTGCCCCGCGCCAGCACCCGGCCGGCGTTCAGCACCGTGATGCGTTGGGCGAGATCCATCACCACCTCCATGTTGTGCTCGATCAGAAGCACCGTCACCTCGGGCACAAGGCTGCGCACCAGCGTCATGAAGCTCTCGATCTCGCCCGAAGCGAGGCCCTGCGTCGGCTCGTCGAGGATCAGCAGCCGCGGCGCAAGGGCAAGCCCCATGGCGATCTCGAGCAGCCTCTGGTGGCCGTAGGAGAGCGTGCCCGCAAGCTGCCCCGCCTCGCCCGAAAGCCCCACGCGGGCGAGGGCGGCCTCCGTCGCGGCGGCCAGATCCCGCGCGCCGGTGCGCTGCACGGCCAGCGCCACATTGTCGAAGGTCGTGAGCCTCGGGAAGACCGAGGTGATCTGGAAGGCATAGGCGATGCCGCAGCCCACCCGGGCATGGGCCGGCAGGCGGGTGATGTCGCGCCCGTCGAAGCGGATCGTGCCCGCCTGCGCCGGGATGCGCCCCGACAGAAGCCCCACGAGCGTGGACTTGCCCGCGCCGTTCGGCCCGATCAGCGCATGGATCTCTCCCGCGGCGAGGTCGAAATCCACCCCGTCGATCGCGCGGAGGCCGCCGAAGTGGCGCACGAGACCGCGGGCTTCCAGAAGGCTCATGGCAGGCTCCGGAGGCCGCAGTCGCGCAGAAGACCCAGGAGCCCGCGCGGCGCGAAGAGGACGAGGAGGATCAGCACCGCCCCCACCACGAACTGCGACGCCGTGGTGACGGAAGAGGCCCAGTCGATCAGGTAGAACAGGAGCGCGGTGCCCAGAAGCGGACCCAGCACGGTGCCCGCGCCGCCAAGCAGCACCCAGATCAGCGGCAGGATCGAATACTGGATCGCGGCGAAGGAGCCGCCGACATAGCCGAACATGAGCCCGTAGGTCGCCCCCGCCGCGCCCGACAGCAGGCCCGACAGCGCGAGCGCCAGCAGCTTCGCGCGGAACGTGTCGTAGCCCAGCATGCGTGTGCGCTCCTCGTTCTCACGCACCGCGATCAGCACGCGGCCGGTGCGCGAGCGGACGAGGGCGAGGCAGCCCAGCATGGCCGCGGCAAAGAGCAGGAAGGCCGCACCGTAGCGCGTGGTCGGATCGGCGAGATCGAACGGTCCGATCCGCCGGGCCGCACCCGAGAGGGTGAAGCCCTCGTCGCCGCCGGTGAAGCGCCCCCAGTAGAGGATGGCCAGATGGAAGGCCTGCGCGAACATCAGCGTCACGATCATGAAGGCCGGGCCCGCCGTCCGCAGCGCGAGGAGCCCCACGCCGGCCGCCAGCACGCCCCCCGCGACGGGCCCCGCCAGGAGCGCAGCCCAGGGCTGCCAGCCGCCCTGATCGATCAGAAGCCCGGTCGCATACATGCCGCCCGCGAAGAAGAGCGCATGGCCGAGCGACAGAAGCCCGGTGTAGCCGAAGGCGATGTTGAACCCGATCGCATAGGTGGCAAGCACGAGGATGCGGGCCGCGTTCGTGTGATGATAGGCAGGCAGCACGAACTGCAGCGCGGCGATCCCCGCCAGCACGGCCAGATGAAGGGCGAGCATCCTCATGCGCGGGCTCCGAACAGCCCCTGCGGGCGGAAGACCAGCACCAGCGCCACGAGGAGAGTGGCCAGGATCTTGGCCAGCGTCGGCTCGAAGAAGGTCGAGATCACGCCGTCCGACACGCCGATCAGCAGGGCCGCCACCAGCGTGCCGCGGAGCGACCCCAAGCCTCCGATCACCACGACGATGAAGGACAGCAGGAGCGGATCGCCCCCCATCAGGTAATGGGCCTGCTGGATCGGCACGATCAGCACGGCGGCGATGGCCGCCAGCGCCGCGCCGAGCGCGAAGGTTGCAGCATAGACCCGGTCCACATCGATGCCGAAGGCGCTGGCGGTCTCGCGGTCGATCTGCGTGGCGCGCATCACGAGGCCGATCCGGCTCCGCGCGAGGAGCAGCCACAGGCCGGCCAGCACCGCGCCCGCCGCGCCGATCACGAAGAGCTTGTAGCCCGACCAGCCGAACCACGGCAGCTGCAGCCGCGCCTCGAACGGCGGCGGCACCGGCCTCGCTTCGGGGCCGTAGAGCGTGAGGGCAGCCTGCTGCAGGATGTAGAGAAGCCCGATCGTCGCGATGATCGTGGCCTCGGGCTCGTAGGCGAGCCGCTTCAGCACCAGCCGGTCGGCCAGGGCCGCAAGCCCCGCCACCAGCAGCGGGCAGGCCACCAGCGCCACGGCGAAGGCCAGTGCGGGCGGGCCCGGCACCCACTGGCTCACGAACCATGCGGTGACCGCGCCCAGCATGAAGAACTCGCCATGGGCCACGTTCACCACCCGCAGCACGCCGAAGACGAGGCTCAGCCCCGAAGCCGTCAGCGCGAGCACCGCCGCGCCGACCAGCCCCTCCATCACGGCGAGAAGCAGGAAGGGTCCGAACTCCATCCTCAGAAGGAGGTCGCGAGATAGTCCACGTCGCTCGGATAGATCCCGTCCTCGAGCGAGGTCTCGTGGACCTTCACGAGCTTGCCGCCCTCGAGCCTGCTGATGAACTGATGGCCGAAGACCTGATGGAGCTTCGGATTGAAGACCTTGGCACCCTGCGGCCGCTCGCGTCCCGCGGGCATCTCGGTGAAGGCCTCGACCGCCTCGACGAAGGCCTGCCGGTCCTGCGGTCCGCGCCAGTTGCAGGCCTCCATGCCCTGCTTGATGGTAAAGAGAGTCTCCCAGACCGAGAACATGTGCCCGTAGCAGGACACGTTCTGCGGATCCTCGACCGCGGCGCCCGTGTCGTCCACCCCCACCGCGGCCCGGTAGAAGGTCTCGGCCTCCGAGGCATCGGGCTGGAGCATCCGGCACTGGCCCTCCCAGAAATGCGAGCCCTCGAGGAACTGGAGGCCGGGGTTGGCGATGTCCACCGCCTCGAGCGAGTCGATGAAGCCGAAGATCTGGGGCCGGTCGCCCGAGCCGTAGAACTCGCCCAGCTCCTTGACGAAGGTGAGGACGGCCGGGCCCACCATGACGTGATAGAGCACCTCGGTGTCGCGCGGGATGCGCGGGAAGTAGCGGGTGAAGCTGGTCTCGGTCGGCGGAATGGCGATCTGCGCCACGACCTCGCCCCCCTGCGCTTTCACCGCTTCGGTGAAGAAGTCGCGGTGGTCGTGGCCGAAGGCATAGTCCGGGAAGATCATCGTGACCTTCTTGCCGAGGTTCTGCGTGACCCAGGGCGCCATCGCCGTGACCTGCGCGCGCACGTCGGTGATGCCCGGTTGCAGCGTCCAGCGGTTCAGCTTGCCCGAGGCGACGTGATAGCCTTCCGAGCAGACCAGATAGGGGATCTTCAGTTCGGCCGCCCGGGGGGCTGCGGCGATCACCACATGGCTGAAGAGCGGCCCGAAGATCATGTCCACCTTGGCCTGCGAGGCCAGCTTCTCGACCACCTCGGCACCGCGGCGCGGGTCGGTCGCATCGTCCTCGAACAGGATCTCGACCGGACGCCCGGCGATGCCGCCCGCCTCGTTCACCACCTTCAGCGCGGCGAGCGCCGTCCGCTCGTACCACCGCCCGTAGGCCGCGCCGATCCCGGTGCGATGGAGCTGGAACCCCAGCCGGATCGGCTCGGAGCTCTGCGCCTGCACGAAGCGGGGCAGGGTCGCGGCCGTCAGGGCGGCAGCCCCTCCGGCAAGCAGCGAACGGCGGGTGGGATGCAGGATCGTCTCGCGGTTCATGGCAGTCTCCACGGCGGGCAAGGGCCCTGAGGTTGAGTCGCCGCAACGCAAAACATTGGAAGCCCGGTTTTTCAAGCAATAATGTTGCGCTGGACGCCGGATGTTGCCCTTCCCGGCCGCCTTCGGCGGCAGCGTGGCTTCTGCGGCACGAAGCGGAGGCAGATGGCGCCACATTGGCCCATGGACGGCGCACCGGTTTCGGTGTCATCTCGAGCCGCCCGCGCACCGCCGGGGCAGGGAGAGGTGATGGAGCAGGATGATCCCTCGGGCGAATGGCCCCTGATCGCGGCCCTGCCGGTCCGGCAGGACGTGCCGGTCGATGCGCTTCTGGCCGATGTGGCGGCGCAGCTTGCCGCCGAAGGTCTGCGCACGGCGGGCTTCCTGCAGCGCGACGGTGTCCGGCTCGAGGATCTGACCTCGGGCGCGCTCTATCCGATCACGCAGGATCTGGGCCCCGGGTCGAGCGGCTGCAGGCTCGATCCCGCAGGGTTGGCCCTCGCCGCCGCCGCCGGTCTCGCGGCGCTGGAGCGGGGGGCCGATCTTCTGGTGATCCCCCGCTTCGGCAAGGCCGAGATCGAGGGCGAGGGGATGCGCGGCGTGATCGGCCGGGCCTGCGAGCTGGGCGTGCCGACCCTCGTCGGCGTCCGCCAGAGCGCCGAGCCCGCGTGGGAGACCTTCGCGGGCGGGTTGGCGGAGTGGATCGCGCCCGAGCGGCAGGCGGTGGCGGGCTGGTGCCGCACCGCCTGCGCGCCGGTCAGATGTCGAACCTGACCCCCTGCGCCAGCGGCAGCGCCGCCGACCAGTTGATCGTGTTCGTCTGCCGCCGCATGTAGCCCCGCCAGGCGTCCGAGCCGCTTTCGCGGCCGCCGCCGGTGTCCTTCTCGCCGCCGAAGGCCCCGCCGATCTCGGCGCCCGAGGGGCCGATGTTCACATTGGCGATCCCGCAGTCCGAGCCCGCCGCCGAGACGAAGGCCTCGGCCTCGCGCAGGTTCAGCGTGAAGATGCAGGAGGACAGGCCCTGTGGCACCGCATTCTGCAGCGCGATGGCCTCGTCCAGCGTCTCGTAGCCCATGACATAGAGGATCGGCGCGAAGGTCTCTTCGCAGACGACGCCGGTCTGGGCCGGCATCTCGACCAGCGCGGGCTGGATGTAGGCGCCGCCCGGCACGCCCTCGACCGGCTTGCCGCCATGGACGGTGCCGCCCTTGGCCCGCGCCCGGTCGAGCGCCGCCACCATCCGGTCGCGCGAGGCCGCGTCGATCAGCGGACCGACGAGGGTTCCGTCCGCGCGCGGATCGCCGATCTTCAGCGACGCGTAGGCCTTGACCAGCCGCCCCACCAGTTCCTCGCGCACCGAATGATGCACGATCAGCCGCCGGAGCGAGGTGCAGCGCTGGCCAGCGGTGCCCACGGCCGAGAAGACGATGGCGCGCACCGCCATGTCGAGATCGGCCGAGGGCGCCACGATCATCGCATTGTTGCCGCCGAGCTCGAGGATCGGGCGGCCGAAGCGGGCCGCTACCTTGGGCCCGACGATCCGCCCCATCCGGGTGGAACCCGTGGCCGAGACGATCGGCACCTCGGGCGAGAGCACCAGCGCCTCGCCGATCTCGGGCCCGCCCATCACCAGTTGCGCAAGCCCCTCGGGCGCGTCGCCGAAGCGGGCGAGCGCCCGGCCGAAGATCGCCATCGAGGCGAGCGCGGTGAGCGGCGTCTTCTCGGAGGGCTTCCAGATCACCGGATTGCCGCAGACGAGCGCCAGCGCCGCGTTCCACGACCAGACCGCCACCGGGAAGTTGAAGGCCGAGATGACCGCGCAAGGCCCCATCGGGTGCCAGGTCTCCATCATCCGGTGGCCCGGCCGCTCGGAGGCGATGGTCAGGCCGTAGAGCTGCCGCGACAGGCCCACCGCGAAATCGCAGATGTCGATCATCTCCTGCACTTCGCCCAGACCCTCGGAGGTGATCTTGCCCGCCTCGAGCGTCACGAGGGCGCCGAGCTCGGCCTTGGCCGCGCGCAGTTCCTCGCCGAAGAGCCGGACGAGTTCGCCCCGCCGGGGGGCGGGCACCTCGCGCCAGTGGCGGAAGGCCTCCTGCGCGCGGGCGATGAGGCCGGGCATGGCGGCGGGGTCTGTGGGGCGGACGCGGCCGATCTCGGCCCCGTCGATGGGCGAGAGGACGGACAGGCTGCCGCCGGTGGCTGCGTCCGCGATGCCGAGGGCGTGGAATAGGTCTGTCATCTGGGTCCTCCTGTGACGTGCCCGCGCTGGTCCTCTCGCCCCAGTGCGATCAGCAGGGGGCTCTCGGCCTGACGGGTCTGGAAATCCTTGCGGTCCTTCATCCCGCGCCAGCCGGCGAGGATCAAGCTCTGCGCCACGGCCCCGCCCAGCGTGGTGCCGGGGCCGAGTACGACGAAGGCGTCGGGCGCGAATTCCCGCGCGGCGACCGCGATGGCGCGGGTGAAATCGTAGGGCTCCGTGACCTGATGGCCGAGCGTATAGGCCCGGAGCGCCGCCGCGTCGGTGGCTTTCGGCCACCAGACGGCGCCGCGCCCGTCGATGAGCGGCAGCCGCGGCTGACCGAACAGCGCCTCGGGCAGCGCCGCCTGTCCGCGCGCGGCGACCGGCGCCTGAAGGGCGGTGTGGAAGGCCGCGTGATTGGCAAGGCGCATCGGGAAGCGGCCCTGTTCGGGCGGCACTTCGGCCTCGAAATCGGCCAGACCTTCGGCATTGCCCGCCAGCACGAGCATCCCGCCGAGCGCGATGGAGAGGCCGAGGATGCGCCCCGGGCGGGCGTCGATCCCGGCCACCTGATCCAGCAGTTGCGCGCGGCGGGCAAGGTCGGGCCGCCAGTCCTCGCCCATGACCGGATGGACGATCTGGCCGCCGATCAGCGCCTCCTGCATCAGCGTGCCCATCGTGTTGACGACCCGGAAGCCGTCTTCGGCCGAAAGGGCGCCGCCGCAGGCCAGCGCCGTATACCAGCCCATCGAATTGCCGGTGACGGCCACCACCTCGACGCCCGTGAGCGACAGGAAATCGGCGTAGCCCGCGGCATAGATCAGCGCCGAGGCATTGTCGCCCCGCGTGTGGCGCGCCACGGAATAGCTCGCTTCGCCGTCGAGATCGGCCAGCGTCTCCTGCCCCGCCACCCGGCGCTGGGCATCGAACCGGGCGAACAGCGCGGCCTTGTCGGGATGGAGCCGGCCGAGAGAGCCCAGTTCTGCCTTGGTGTAGGTGCCGCGGCCGGGACAGACGACGACGACCCTCATGCCCGCACCAGCGCAAGCGCCGCCTCGGCGATGCCGGCGGCCGAGGGCAGGGTGGCGGCATAGGCGGGGCCGGTGGCGATGAAACTGTCCTCGGCGGTGATGCGGGCGATGCGGGTGCGGCCTGCCTCGGCCAGGGCCGTCATCAGCGCCTCGGCCGGGCCGCCGGCCGAGCGGCGGCATTCATCCACCACGAGGACGGCGCGGCAGTCCTGCGTGGCCCTGAGCATCGCCTCGAGCGGCAGGGGCGCGAGCCAGCGCAGATCGAGGATCCGCGCGGCCACGCCATTTTCACGAAGCGTGAAATTCGCCTGTTGCGACAGATAGATGCCGTTGCCGAACGTCACGATGGCAAGATCCCGGCCCTCGCCGTGGCAGCCGATCTCGCCGAAGCGGAGCCGCTCGGACGGGTCGGGATAGGTGCGCATCCAGCCCCCGTCCTTCTCTTCCGCAAGGTCGCGCATCGGATAGAGCGCGATGGGCTCGAGGAAGACCACCAGCCGCTGCTCTTCGCGCGCGAGCCGCACGCATTCGCGCAGCATCATCGCGGCCTCGGCCCCGTCCGAGGGGCAGGCGAGGATCAGCCCGGGGATATCGCGCAGGACGGCGATGGAATTGTCGTTGTGGAAATGGCCGCCGAAGCCCTTCTGATAGCCGAGCCCCGCGATCCGGAGCACCATCGGGTTGGTATATTGTCCGTTCGAGAAGAAGGGCAGGGTGGCCGCCTCGCCGCGGATCTGGTCCTCGGCATTGTGGAGATAGGCGAGGAACTGGATCTCGGGGATGGGCAGGAAGCCGTTGTGGGCCATGCCGATCCCGAGGCCGAGGATCGACTGTTCGTCGAGGAGCGTGTCGATCACCCGGTCGGGGCCGAAGCGGGTCTGGAGCTTCTGGGTCACGCCATAGACCCCGCCTTTGCGGCCCACATCCTCGCCCATCAGCACGATCTCGGGGTGGGCGAGCATGAGGTCGGTGAGCGCCCAGTTGATGAGGCGGCTCATCGGCTGCGGCTCGGCCATCGCCTTGAGGTCGGAGCCGAAGGCCGCGGCGCGGGAATCGGCCGAGGGGCCGTTGGTGGGGGCGCAGGGCCGGGCCGGGGGGATCAGGCTCGCCATCACGTCGGAGGCCGTCTTCAGTCTCGGCCGGGTGACCGCCTCGGCCGCGACCCGGTCGACGCGCTCCTGCGTCTCGAGGTAGATCGCGAGCGCGTCGTCGGGGTCGAGCGCGCCTGCGGCCTCCATCAGCCGGACGCTGTGCAGGAGCGGATCGTTGGCCTCCTCGGTCTCGACCTCCTCGCGGCTCATGTAGGTGGTGGGCAGGTCCGCCCCGGCATGGCCGTAGAGGCGGACGGTTCCCAGATGCAGGAAGGCGGGTTTGCGGCGGTTGCGGACATAGGCCGCGGCTTCGGCCGCCACGGCGTAAGTCTCTGACATGTCGAGCCCGTTGGCGCGGAAGTAGCGCAGGCCGGGGCGGGCGCGGAAGCTTGCCTCGATCCAGCCGCGCGGGGTTCTGGTCGAGATGCCGATGCCATTGTCCTCGCAGACGAAGAGGAGCGGCAGCGGCACCGACTGGAAGGCGGTCCAGCCCGCGGTGTTGAAGGCGCCCTGCGCGGTGGAATGGTTGGCCGAGGCGTCGCCGAAACTGGCCATCACCAGCGCATCCTCGGGCAGGGCGCGGTGCTCGGGCGGGCGGCGCCGCGCGAGCCCCAGCGAATAGGCCGCCCCCACCGCCTTCGGCAGGTGGCTCGCGATGGTCGAGGTCTGGGGCGGGATGGCCAGCGCCTTCGAGCCCAGCACCTTGTGGCGCCCGCCGGAGATCGGATCCTCGGCGGAGGAGGCGAAGGAGAGAAGCATGTCCCAGGCGATGCTCTGGCCGAGCTGGGCCGCGCGCGCGATCTGGAAGGCCGCGTCGCGGTAATGGAGGAAGGCCATGTCGCTGGGGCGCAGCGCATGGGCCACGGCGGCCATCCCCTCGTGCCCCGAGGAGCCGATCGTGTAGAAGCCCTGCCCCGCCTTCTGCATGGCTCGGCTGGTCCGGTCGAGCGCGCGCGACAGGCACTGGTTGCGGAAGAGCGCCACCATCTCGTGCGGGGCGAGGCCGGGGGTGGGCGGGGCGCCCTGCGGCAGGTCGCGGGCCTTCACGCGGGAGAGGAAATTCTCATGGACGATGAGCGAGCGGGGCATGGGGCCTTTCCGTCCGGCGGAAGCTCCGGGGAACGGTCGGAGCCTCCGGCGGGGATATTTTCGCCAGAATGAATGTCAGAAGAAGGCCTGCAGCCCGGTGATCGCGCGGCCGAGGATGAGGGCATGAACGTCGTGGGTGCCCTCGTAGGTGTTCACCGTCTCGAGGTTCGCCATGTGGCGCATGACATGGAACTCTTCCTGGATCCCGTTGCCGCCGTGCATGTCGCGGGCGTGGCGCGCGGCCTCGAGCGCCTTGCCGCAGTTGCTGCGCTTGACGATCGAGATCATCTCGGGCGCGGCATTGGCCTCGTCGAGGAGGCGGCCGACGCGGAGGCTCGCCTGTGCGCCGAGCGCGATGTCGGTCATCATGTTGGCGAGCTTGAGCTGGTAGAGCTGGGTCTGGGCCAGCGGGCGGCCGAACTGCCTGCGGTCGAGCCCGTACTGGCGCGCGGCATGGAGGCAGGCCTCGGCCGCGCCGAGCACGCCCCAGCTGATGCCGTAGCGGGCGCGGTTGAGGCAGCCGAACGGGCCCTTGAGCCCTTCGACGCCGGGCAGGAGCGCCTCCTCGCCGACCTCGACCCCCTCCATCACGATCTCGCCGGTGATCGAGGCGCGCAGGGAGAGCTTGCCGCCGATCTTCGGGGCCGAGAGGCCCTTCATCCCCTTTTCCAGCACGAAGCCGCGGATCTTGCCGCCGTGGGCCTCGGACTTCGCCCAGACGACGAAGACATCCGCGATGGGCGCGTTCGAGATCCACATCTTCGAGCCGGAAAGGACGTAGCCCTGCGCGGTCTTGCGGGCCACGGTCTTCATGCCCGCGGTGTCGGAGCCCGCGTCGGGTTCCGTCAGGCCGAAACAGCCGATGAGCTCGCCCTTTGCCAGGCCCGGCAGGTAGCGGCGGCGCTGATCCTCCGAGCCGTAGGCGTAGATCGGATACATCACCAGCGAGGACTGCACCGACATCATCGAGCGGTAGCCCGAATCCACCCGCTCGATCTCGCGCGCGATGAGGCCGTAGGAGACGTAGGAGGCGCCGAGCCCGCCATATTCCTCGGGGACGGTCGCGCCGAGGAGGCCCATCTCGCCCATCTCGCGGAAGATGGCCGGATCGGTCTGTTCCTCGCGGTAGGCGGCGGTCACCCGCGGCATCAGCCGCTCCTGCGCATAGGCGCGGGCGCCGTCGCGCAGCATCCGCTCCTCCTCGGAGAGCTGAAGCTCCATCCGGAAGGGATCCTCCCAGTCGAAGCGGCCGAGATCGGGGGCATCCTTGGCCTTCAGGTCCTTCATGGCGTCCTCCGGAGATATGCGGTTGCGGGCAGATACCGCTTCATGCCGGCCAAGGATAACGCTAATTTCGCCGGAGTTCATGCAGGGAGTGCATCAGGTGGCATTCGCGCGGCGCTATCTGCCCCCGGTGGGGCAGCTTGCGGCCTTCGAGGCGGTGACGCGGACGGGCTCGACGGCGGCGGCCGCACGCGAGCTCGATCTGACGCAGGGCACGGTGAGCCGGCTGGTGCAGGGGCTCGAGGAGCAGCTGGGCGTGGTGCTGTTTCAGCGGCAGCGGAAGCGGCTGAGGCCCACGCAGGCGGCGCTGGCCTATGCGGCCGAGGTGCGGCGGGCGCTCGACATTCTCGGGCGCGCCTCGCTGCGGCTCGCGTCCGACCCGGAGGGCGGGGTGCTGTCGCTGGCGATCCTGCCGACCTTCGGCACGCACTGGCTGGCGCCGCGGCTGCCGGGCTTTCTCAAGGCCCATCCGGGGGTGACGATCAATCTCGCGACGCGGCTGAAGCCCTTCGAGTTCGAGGGCGAGGAGTTCGACGCGGCGATCCATTTCGGCAGCCCCAGCTGGCCGCGGGCCGGGCATCTGCGGCTGTTCGGCGAGGGGGTGGTGGCGGTGGCGTCGCCGGAGTTTCTTGCCGCGCATCCGGTGGCGGGGGCTGCGGACCTGCTGGCGCTGCCGCTCCTCACGCTCGAGACGCGGCCGCGGGGCTGGGCGGGGTGGTTCGCCCATCACGGGGTGGCGGCGGCGGTGCCGCGGGGCATGGTGTTCGACCAGTTTGCCACCATGATGCAGGCGGCGATCCACGGGATCGGCGTGGCGCTGCTGCCCGAGTTCCTCGCCGGGCCCGCGCTGGCCGAGGGGACGCTGGTGCCGGCCCATGGCGGCCCGGTCGAGGGGCGGCACGCCTATTGGCTGGTCTGGCCCGAGGACCGCGGCGACCACCCACCGCTCGCGGCCTTCCGCGACTGGCTCAGGGCCGAGACGGAAGGTCTTGCCTGACGCCCGCGCGCCAGAGGGCAGCGGGATGGAGGTCGGGGGTCAGGAGGACGAGATCGGCGGGAACGCCGGGCGCGAGGCGGCCCAGATCGGGGCGGCCGATGGCGCGCGCCGGGGCCGAGGTCGCCATGGCCAGCGCGCGCTCGGGCGGGATGCCGAAGCGCACGAGGGTGCGGATGGCCTGCGGCAGGGTCAGATCGGCGCCGGCGAGCGTGCCCGAGGCCAGCGTGAGGCGCCCCCCACGGCGCAGGATGCGCCGGCCGTTCAGCTCGAACCCGTCGAGGTCGGTGCCCGCCACCGCCATGCAGTCCGAAACGAGGAAGAGACCCTCGGGCTTGGCCGCGAGCGCGATGCGGATCAGCTCGGGGGCGACATGGTGACCGTCGGCGATGAGGCCGGTCGGCACCGCAGAGGTCAGCGCCGCACCCGGCAGGCCGGGCTCGCGGTGGCCGAGCGGGCTCATCGCGTTGAAGAGATGCGTGACGCAGGCGGCCCCGGCAGCGAAGGCCCTGCGGGCCTCGTCCATCGTGCAGTCGGTATGGCCGAGGCTCACGACGATCCCGGCGGCGGCGAGGGCCGCGATCTGTTCCGGGCGGGCCGCGGCTGGCGAGAGGGTCAGCATGAGCCCCGGCAGGCTCCGGGCGGCCTCGAGATAGAGCGCGAGGTCCGCCTCCTCCAGCGGGCGGACGAGCTTCCCGTCGTGCGCGCCCTTCTTCGCAGGGTCGATATGAGGCCCTTCGAGATGCAGGCCGAGAAGGCCCGGCGTGCCCGCGGCCTCCAGCGCGGCGGCAATCACGCTTGCCACGGCGGCGGGCCTGTCGGTGACGAGCGTCGGCAGCACATGGAGGACCCCGAGCCCCTCCTGACTGGCGCAGATCCGGGCGAAGGTTGCGGCGGTGGCGGTGCCGTCGAGCATGACGCCGCCGCTGCCGTTCACCTGAAGGTCGATCAGGCCGGGGGCGAGGATGCCCTCCACCTGCTCCACCCGTTGTCCGGGCGCCTCTCCGGGAGGCAGGATCGCCGCCACCCGTCCGTCGCAGAGGAGGAGGTCGCCCTCCCGGAAGTCGGCCCCGTCGAAGAGGGTGGCGCCGCGAAGAACGAGAGACATCGGATCTCCTTTTGCGGGAGCGGAAAAATGCACGGAAGCGCCCGGTCTTTGACGCTCGTTTGACGCACCGATCACGCAGGGGGGCTAAGGGTCGGGCGGGAAGTCGTCAAGGAGGGTCGCGATGTTGTGCGGGACAGCATCCGCGGTCGGCGCCGCAAGGGTGCAGCCGTTCATCATCGTAAATGCTTTACCCGGCGTCGCGGCTCGGTCACTGTGGCGTGAGCGGGCGGTTGCCGGGGCAGCGTCCGAGGAACCAGCGGCTGGCCGAATGACGGGAGCGTCTCCTGACCTGCGGATGTATCTGTTCGGGCCCTTCACCCTGCTGGGACCCGACGGAGAGGAACTGACTCCGAAATCCCGCAAATCGCGCGCCATCCTCGCCATGCTGGCGGTGGCGCCTCGGGGCTCGCGCTCGCGCGTCTGGCTGCGCGACAAGCTCTGGAGCGACCGGGGCGAGGATCAGGCCTCGGCGAGCCTCCGGCAGGCGCTTCTGGATATCCGCAAGTCGCTGGGGCCCCGCGCCGCGCATGTGCTGACGGCGGACAAGAACACGGTCTCGCTGGATCTGGCGGCGGTGGCGGTGGATGCGCTGGAACTCGCCGCTCGCGAGCGGCGGGGCGAGGACGGCAGCACGGAGCATTTCCTCGAAGGGATCGACGTGCGGGATCCCGAATTCGAGGACTGGCTGGCGCTGGAGCGCCAGAGTTGGTTCGCGCGCCTCGAAGAGGCCGGCTTCGAGGCCGATCTCGCGCCGCGCCCGGCGCCCTCGGAGGCGCGGCGCGAGGCGTCGCAGGCGGTGCCGCGCACCTCGCCGCCGGCTGCGCCGCAGCCGCCGCAATCGCTGCTGCGGCAGGAGGACGAGGGCGGCTGGCGCGTGGCTATGATGCCGCCCGTCATCCTCGGCGGCGATCCGGCGGCGGCGGTGCTGCAGGCCGATGTGCAGCGCGCGCTGCGCCGCGCGCTCGTCGAGACGGGCGATCTGCGGCTGGTCGACATGGCGCCCGTGGCGCTGGGTGATCTGGGGGCCGGCCTTGCGGGGGGCGGGCTGCTCGCGCGTCTGCCCGAACAGGTGCATCTGAGCGTGCAGGTCCGGGTTCTGGCGGATCACAGCTACCTCCGCGTCGGGATCGTGCTGCAGAACCCGGCCGACAATGCGCTGGTCTGGTCCGACGAGGTGATCGTGCCGCGGCGCGAGTCGATCGGCGAGGCGAGCTTTGCCATGCCGCTGATCGTGCGCGCGACCGAAGAGGCGACGCTGCATTTCCTGCGCCGCCACGGCACCGAGGGGGCCGAGGCCGAGGGGCGGATCGCGGCCGCCGTGGCCTCGATGTTCCGGCTGGCGCGGGGCGATCTCGACCGGTCCGAGGAGATCCTGCGCCGGCATCTCGACCGGACCCCGACCGCGCAGGGCTATGCCTGGCTGGCCTTCCTCAACACCTTCCGTGTGGGCCAGCGCTTCAATCCCGCCGACGCGCCGCTGATCGAGGAGACGCAGCATCTCGCACGCCGCGCGCTGGGGCTCGAGCCCAACAATGCGCTGGTCTCGGCGCTGGTGGGCCACATCCACTCCTACCTCTTCGGCGAGTTCGACTATGCCGCGGCGCTCTTCGAGCAGTCCCTGCGGGTCAATCCGGCGCAGACGCTGGCCTGGGATCTCTATGCCATGCTCCATGCCTATGCCGGCCAGCCGAAGCGGGCGCTCGCCATGGCGCGCTGGGCGCGTCATCTGGGCGCCTTCAGCCCGCATCGCTACTATTTCGAGACCACCCGCGCGATCACCGGAAACTTCTCGGGCGATCATCAGACGGCGATCGACGCCGGACAGTCGGCGCTGGCCGAGCGGCCGGACTTCAACTCGCTGCTGCGGGTGCTGGTCTCGTCGAACGCCCATCTCGACCGGCCCGAGGAAGCGCGGCTGTTCCTCGAGCGGCTGTTGCAGGTCGAGCCGAACTTCTCGGTCGCCTCGCTGCGGGACGCGGGCTATCCGGGCCTCGATACCGAGGGCGGGCGGCATTTTCTGGATGGTCTCGTGAAGGCGGGCGTGCGCAAGCACTGACCCGGCCGATGTTCCTGGAGGATGAGGATGTGTGAACCCCAACCGGTGGGCGTGGCGGCGTTTCTGAACCGCTATCCGTTCGAGGTGAATGCCGAGCGCGTGCTGCCCGCAGGCGGCGGCGCGGGCCAGTCGGTCGCGAGCGACGGCTCGGCCGAGGGCAACACGGCGGCCGGGGTCGCGGCCCTGTCGGCCCTCAACAAGTCGGTGCAGAACAAGTCGTCTCTCAACAAGAACAAGAACAAGAACAAGAATAAAAACAAGAACAAGAACAAGGTGGCAGGTGCCGGCGGCGGCGCGGCGGCCCTGTCCAGCCTGATGCCGGCGCTGGAGTTGCGGCGCCTGCATCAGTTGCCGCAGGCCGATCCGTTCACCGTCGCCTCCCGCTTCGTCTGGGAGTGCCTCGACATCTGCCTGCCACCGGGGCCTGATTTCACCCGTCTCGAGACCGCGGTGATGCTGGCCATGCAGGCCCGCGATGCCGAGCGGATGCGGCGGCTTCCCGACATCCAGGCCCAGGCTGCCTTCTCGGTCGACGAGTTCCTGCGCCCGCTCGGGATCGAGGGGCTCGCCGGGTACGAGGCGACCGAGGGGCTGTTCCTGAACATCCTGCAGGCCACGGAATATGTGGGGCTGCTCTACAAGGCACGGATCGACCGCGACCGGCCGAACGTCGTCGAGCCGCGGCTGCGTCCGCTGCTCGCGGTGCCCGCCCACCAGAGCTATCCCTCGAACCATTCGTTCCAGGGCCATTCCATCGTCTTCGCCTTCAACGCGATCCTGCCCGAGCATCCCGCGACCGAGGAGTTGCAGCGCATCGCGCAGAACGTGGCGGAGAACCGGGAATGGGCGGGGCTGCATTTCCCTTCGGACACGCTGGCCGGAAAGGAGCTCGCGCGGCGGTTTGCGCCCTACCTGCGCGATGCGTTCGGCGCGGCCTTCCTTGCGGCGCAGGCGGAGTGGCACTGACATGGACACGCAGACGATGACTCACGCGGCTCCGGCGCGGGCGGTGGCCCCCCGCTACTACTGGCTCTGGCATCTGGCGGCGCTGAAGGTGCTGGATGCGGATTTCGGCGCGGCGCCGGAGCCGGTGCCGCCCCTGTCGCAGAGCGCCCTGCGCGAGGTGCCCGTGCCGCAGATCAGAAGCACGGTCTGGGACCGCATCCCCGGCGGCACCGCCACCGTGGCGCTCATCGATACGGGCGTGAGCCGCACCCACCCGAACCTCGCGAGCCGGGTGGATGCAGAGCGGTCGATCGATCTGACCACGCACCGCTACGGGGCGCAATCCGTGCCGGTGGCCGATGCGACCCCCTGGACCCGCGAGGGACGGCGCGCCTTCTTCGCCAACCTCGACCTCGAGGGGCTTCAGCCGCTTCAGCTCTCCTCGCACGAGCAGGACTTTCTCGAGGCGATGGTCGAGGATTTGCGCCAGTCGCAGGGCGTGACGCGGCCGCTGAGCGATGGAGACGAGAGCTTTTCTGCCCACGGCACCGCCTGCGCGGGTTTGATCGTGGGCGAGCCTGCGGCCGTGGCGCCGGGCACCGGCGCGCTTCTGCCTCCCGCCGAGGCCTTCCCGGACGGCGAGCCCAATCCGAACGGCAATCTCCTGCCCTATTTCGGGGTCGATCCCTTCTCGCGCCTGCTCTCGATCCGCACCTCGTTCGAGAGCGATCCCTATCAGTTCATCACGGCTTTCCTCTATGCCTGGCAGCACAAGGTGGATGCAATCGTGCTGCCGCGCGGCCTGCCCGATCCGGTGCGCGCGCCGCTCCAGCCGAAGGAGGATCTGAAGGCCGATCTCGAAACCTGGAAGAGCCGCGATGCGGCGGATCTCTTCCAGCGGCTGCAGATGCTCGGCAACGGGTCGGGGGATCCGGATGCGGCGCAGGCGGGATTCCAGCCCGACCGGCCCTGGAAGATCCTCTCGCACCTGATCCAGGCGATCTCGCGCCACATCCCCATCGTCTGCGCCGCCGGAAACGACGGCGAGAGCCAGCTCATCTACCCGGCCAGCCTCGCCGACGACTCGAACGGCATCGTCTCGGTCGGGGCGGTCACGGCAGAAGGGCTGCGCGCCGGCTATTCGAACTACGGCGAGGGTCTGACGCTGGTGGCGCCCTCGGACGATTACCCGGTCTACAACCGTCACCAGATGCGGCTGAACAGGTTCGATCCGCTGATCGGGCTGCACGATTATGCGGTGGGCGCGGGGCGCGAGCATGTCTACTGCCCGCTCGAACTGGTCACGACCGATCTGCCCGGCGTCTTCGGCTATGACAGCGGGGCGCAGCCCTGGGCTCAGGTCATGCCCGCGCAGGGCAACCCCGGTCTCGGCGGCGGCTACTACACCGGCTTCGGCGGCACGTCGGGTGCCTCGGCGCTGGTGGGCGGGCTTCTGGCGCTGGCCCAGCGGGCGCGCCGGGCCGCCGGTAAGGCGCCGCTCGGCGGGCACGCGCTGAAGCGTCTGCTCCGGCGGGCCTCCTCCACCGCCGCGGTCGTCGCGCCGGGCTACCGGCCGCTGACGCCCGATACGATGAACGCGGACGACGAGACCCTCCTCGGGCCGGCGGCCTTCTTCGGAGCAGGTCTGCCCGACGCACGGCTGCTGGTCGAGGAGGCCGTGGCCCATCCGTGAGAAGGATTGCTGCCGGAGCCCGAGGTCGCATCCGCGGCGCATCTTGAGATTTGACGGATGTTTGACGGGTCCGTTACGGTGGAGTCACACCGTTGGAGGCAAGCTGACCGGAGAAAACAGGGAGCAAGCCATGTCTGCCACAGTGGCATCGTCACATGAGGTGCGTGTAACCCTCGTCTCCGCACCAGCGCGCCCCGGCCTCGCCGCGGGCGTGATATCGGATCACCTCGGCCTCGACCGGCCGCAGGTCACCCGGCTCCTGACCCGCGAGGGCGGGGTGCTGGCCGAGGCGGTGGCGCGGCCGGTGGCCGAGCGTCTGGTGCCGCTCCTTCTGGCGCTGGGCGTGACGGTCAGGCTCGATCCCTCGGGCAGCGCCGAGGCGGCCCTGCCGGTTGACGTGGCGGTTCAGCCGGTGCGGATGCCCTCCGAGGGAACGGTGGCGCGGCTCGCGGCACAACTCTTCTACGACGGGGATGCTCTGCGCACGGCGCTCGCCCGGCCGCAGGGCCTTGTGCTCCGGATGGGGCGCCGCGAGGCCGAGACGCTGAGGCGGAGCTTCCGGCGCGACGGCAGTGTGCGGATCGCGCTGTCGAACGTGGCTGGCGCGCGGTTCGACCTGTTTCTCAAGCCCGGATGCAGGATGAGCGCGGGGCTCGAGACGCTCCTGCGCAGGCTCGGGCTCAGGCCGTGTCTGTTCAGCGGTGCGGTGGGCGCGGGCCTGAGCGCCCGAACCGCGGCTCTGGTGGTGCGCCAGCACGGCGGTCTGGTCGATGCCGTCAATCGGGATTTCCAGCGCTTCGACCTGTTTCTGGCAGGCGGACGCGAACTCTCGCGCCCGGACCTCGCCGATTTCCTCGCCACCCGGGCCCGGGTCGAGCGGACGCGCCTGCTCTCGCCCGCCGAGGCCCGCAGCATCCGGCTCGAGGCGGGGCTGAGCCGCGCGGCGGCGCGCCGCTTCCATGAGGATTACGCCGCCATCGGCCTCGACACCCGGATCGAACTGGTCGCGCTCGCGGAGGGCTGAAGTCCGGGAATTAAGGCTCCCTTCACCCGCCGCCCTTAGGGTGGCTCCCGGGTGTGTATGAACGGGGTGCCGGGATGGCAGGGCAGTCAAATGCCGCGCCAGTCGTCATCAAGCGGAAGAAGGTCGTGCAGGGGGGCGGGCATCATGGCGGTGCCTGGAAGGTCGCCTATGCCGATTTCGTGACGGCCATGATGGCCTTCTTCATGCTGATGTGGCTGCTGAACGCGACGACGGAGAAACAGCGCAAGGGGCTCGCGGACTATTTCAATCCGACGATTCCGATGAACCGCGTGTCGGGCGGGGGCGAAGGGGCCTTCGGCGGCAACTCGGTCTTCCACGACCAGACCATGACCCAGACCGGCACCGGGGCGGCCAACGACCGCGCGACGGCCGAGCTGAAGGCAAGCGGCGAGATGGGTCAGGAGGGGGCGGACGCCGCCGAGCAGAAGCAGCTCGAGGAGGTCGAGAAAATGCTCAAGGCCCGTTCGGGCGAGAGCATGACCATGCAGCGGCTCCTCCGCCATGTTGTGACCCGGATCACCGACGAGGGGCTGGTCATCGAGATCTTCGATCTGCCGGACGTGCCCCTCTTCTTCGGCGACACCGACCAGCCCGAGGCCGTGCTGCCGCAGATCGCCCGCCTCCTGGCCGAGATCCTGCCGATCACCACCAACAGGATCGCCGTGAACGGCCATATGCGCAGCTACCCGATCACGTTGATCCGCAATCCGGTCTGGGACATCTCGGCCGCCCGGGCGCAACGGATGCGCGGCCTGCTCGAATCGGAGGGCCTGCCGGGCGAGCGGATGCAGCGCGTCTCGGGCTTCGCCGACCGCAAGATCGTCACGCCGGATCCGATGGCGGTGCGAAACAACAGACTCGAGGTAATTCTCCTGCGCCGCGACCGCTGAACGCTCAGGCGACACGGCGGCGTTAGGCGGGTGTTAAGCCGCCGCGCGCATTTTCGGGCGATCAAGGGCTCGAAGCAGCAGAAAGGCGCTTTCCATGACGATCTCTTCTTCGCTCAATGCGGGGGTGGCGGGACTCAATGCCAACGCCACCAAGCTCGCGACCATTGCCGACAATATCGCCAATTCCGGCACCTATGGGTACAAGCGCGCCGATGCCGATTTCGAGAGCATGGTCATCACGCAGTCGGCCAATGGCGGCTCCTACGCCGCGGGCGGGGTGCGGGCCAACACCATACGGCGGGTGGAGGAATGGGGCGCCCCCGTCTCGACCGCGAGCGCCCTGGATATCGCCATCTCCGGCCGCGGGATGCTGCCCGTGATCCGCGAAACCTCCCTCGGCGCCAGTTCGGGCAATGAGGCGCTGCTGATGACGCGGACCGGCTCCTTCGCCACCGATCCGAGCGGTGTGCTGAAGACGGACACCGGCCTCGTGCTCCTGGGCTGGCCTGCGACGGCCGACGGCACGATCCCCACCATGTCGCGCGATTCCATTGCCCAGCTCGAGCCGGTCGTGATCGCCGCGAACCAGACCGCGGCGGATCCCACCACGCGGATCAACCTCGGCGTCAACCTTCCGGCCGAAGAGACCAAGTACGGCGCGTCCGGTCGCGTTCTGACGGTCTCGGTGGAGTATTTCGGCAACCTCGGCACGTCGGAAACCCTGTCGGTCAGCTACCATCCGACGCTGCCGGCGGCCGCGGGAGACCCGCCGACGAACAACTGGACGATGGTCATCCGGGATTCCGCCAATGCCGACAAGGTCATCGGCATCTATACGATGCAATTCAGCGATGCCCGCAGCGGCGGCGGCACGATCCTTGACGATACCGCCATCACCCCGCTCAACACGGTGACGCTCGACGGCACCACCTACACGGTCGAGAATGCGGGCTCGACGCCCCCGGACAGCAGCCCGGCCTACGATCCGCTGACGGGCGGCATCGTTCTGGAAGTGGCGGGGAATGCGGACAATAAGATCGCGATGACCTTGGGCAAGCCCGGCAGCGCGAACGCCATGACGCAGGTTTCAGGCGATTTCGCCCAGACCGGGATCACCAAGGATGGCTCGCCGGTGGGCAACCTCACGGGGGTCGAGATCGACGACGGCGGCTTCATGCGCGCCACCTACGACACGGGGTTCACCCGCGTGATCTACCAGGTGCCGCTGGTCGACGTGCCGAACTACAACGGGCTCACCGCCCTGAACAACCAGACCTTCGCGATCTCGCCGGATTCAGGCAATTTCTACCTCTGGGACGCCGGCGATGGGCCCACGGGCGACGTTCTGGGCTATGCGCGCGAGGGATCCACCACTGATGTCGCGACCGAGCTCACCAACCTCATCCAGACCCAGCGCGCCTATTCCTCGAATGCCAAGATCATCCAGACGGTGGATGAGATGCTGCAGGAAACCACCAATCTCAAGCGCTGAGGGGGCTGAGACATGAGCATCACCGGCGCCCTGTCGAACGCTCTCTCGGGGCTGAACGTCACCTCCCGCAGTATCGAGAACAGCTCGAACAATGTCGCGAATGCGCTGACCGAAGGGTTTGCCCGGCGCGAGCTGGAGGTCACGGCCCGCTCCTACGGAGGCGGCGGGCAGGGTGTCCGCACGGTGGGCATCGACCGGATGGTGAACATGGCGCTGGTCGCCGACCGCCGCCTCGCGGATGCCGCCACCGGCGATCGGGACACCCGCGCCGCCTTCTACCAGGCGCTGGCTGATGCCACCGGCGACACGGGCGGCGGCTCGCTCCTCGCCCGGATCTCGGCCTTTTCCGCCTCGCTGGTCACGGCCGCAAGCAGGCCCGAGTCGCAAGCCCGGTTACAGGATGTCTTGGATAAGGCTCAATCCTTGGCCGCCGGCCTGAGAGCTGCCTCCGACGCCGTGCTGGAGGCCCGGCGCGCGGCCGATGCCTCCATTGCCGATCAGATCAAGACCCTGACGGCCACCTTGGCGCGGGTGCAGCAGATGAATGCGACCATCACCGAGATGCGCGTCAACGGGCGGGACAGTTCCGCCGTCGAGGATGAGCGGCAGAGGCTCGTGGATGGGATCTCGACCATCGTGCCGGTGCGCGAGGTCACTCGCCAGAACGGCCAGATCGCGCTTTTCACCGCCGGCGGGGCAGCTCTCCTTGATGGACGGGTCGCCGACATCGCCTTCGAACCGGAGCCGGGTCTGGTGGCGGCTTCTTCGGTCGCGGCGGGTGACCTCGGTCTCCTCAAAGTGAACGGATTGCCTCTTGATCTGGCCGGGGATGGGGGGATGATGGGCACCGGATCGCTTTCGGCAGCTTTCGCTGTCCGTGACGACCTCGCACCGGCCGAGCAGGCGCGCCTCGACGCGCTGGCGCAGGATCTGATCGGGCGGATGGCCGCCGCCGATGCCTCGCTCGGGGCGGGCGACGCCGGGATCTTCACCGACGACAGCGCGGCCTTCGATCCCGCCGCTCCGGCAGGGCTTGCCGGTCGCCTGTCCGTCAATGCGCTGGCCGATCCCGACCGCGGCGGAGCGCTCTGGCATCTGCGTGACGGCCTGCAGCGCCCGTCCGAAGGCGACAGCGGCGATCCGACGCTTCTCAACGCCCTCGCCGCGGCCCTCGACGCCCGCACCGCTCACGCCGCGAACGGCCTCAGCGGTACTTTCAGCTTCTCGGGGCTTGCCGCGGAGACCGTCTCTGGCGCCGCCGTCGCGCTCGTCTCGGCCGAAGCCGAGGCGAGCTTCGCGTCCGCCCGGCGCGACGAACTGCAGGCGCTGATCCTGGCCGACGGCGTGGATACCGACCGGGAGATGGAGCAACTGCTGCTTCTCGAACGCGCCTATGCCGCCAACGCGAAGGTGGTGACCGCCTGCGATGACCTCCTTCAATATCTGCTGGAGATGTAGATGAGCGCCGTGTCCCTGGGTGATCTCGCCCGCACTTTCCTGCTCCGGCGGCAGAACGCGGCTCTGAAAGCGGATGTCCAGCGACTCTCGACCGAGGTCGTGACGGGGGTGGCCGCGGATGTGCACCAAAAGACAGGCGGCGATCTTTCCGCCCTGCAGGCAATCGACGGAAGCCTGACGGTTCTTGCCGCACGCGCTTCGGCCACCGGAGAAGCCGCTTCGATCGCCTCCGCTCTTCAGACGGGTCTTGCCCGGCTCGACGGTCTTGCGTCGGACATGTCCATGAAGCTCCTGAGTGTCGGGAACAACGCCACTGCGATGACGACGGACCAGTTGGGGGAGGAGGCCGAGGAAGCCTTTCGTACGGCGGTCGCCACGCTCAACACGCGGGTGGGCGACCGGTCGATCTTCGCAGGCACGAGGCCTCAACAAGCGGCGGTGCTCGATGCGGACACCATTCTGACCGCTCTCGACACCGTCATCGCCGGTGCGACTACGGCTGCGGATGTGCAGACGGCCATCGAGGCCTGGTTCGACGATCCGAGTGGCTATTCCGCTCTCGCCTACACCGGTGGAGGCCGCCCGGCATCTGTCACGATTGCGACCGGGGAGACTGTCGCCCTTGAGGTGACGGCCGACAGCAGTGCCATCCGCGACTCCCTCAAAGGGCTTGCGCTGGCCGCCATGCTGAACCGCGGCGCCCTCTCAGGCGCGCCGTCGGAGCGCGTCAGTCTGGGCGAACGGGCAGGCAGCGCCCTTCTCCAAGGGCAGACAGCGCGCGTCGACCTCGGGGCCAGGCTCGGGCGGGCAGAGGCCAGGATACACAGCGCGACGATCTCGAACGCGGCCGAGGTTACGTCCCTCCAGATGGCCCGGAAGGAGCTGCTGGGGACGGATGAATATGAGACGGCCACCCTGCTGAAGGCGACCCAGGCGCAACTGGAGACACTCTACAACTTGACTGTCCGGCTCAGTCAGATGAGTCTCACGGACTACCTTTGATGCTCATTCGTCTTCTCCTCCTGGTGATCTGCCTGGCGGGTCCGGGCGTTGCGGAGGAAATCCGCATCAAGGACCTCGTACGATTCGACGGTGTCCGGGGTAACGACCTTTTGGGCTACGGCCTTGTCGTCGGCCTCAACGGCACGGGCGACGGCTTACGCAACGCGCCCTTCACCGAAGACATCATGTCCAATCTGCTCGAGCGGCTGGGCGTGAACGTGACAGGCGAGCAGTATCGGCCGAAAAACGTGGCGGCAGTGTTCGTTACGGCCACGCTGCCCCCCTTTGCCCGGGCCGGGGCACAGATCGATGTGACCGTTTCGGCGATGGGCGATGCGAAGAGCCTGCTGGGCGGGACGTTGGTGATGACGCCATTGAACGGCGCGGATGGTCAGATATATGCGGTGGCACAAGGAACAATCATTGCGGGCGGAGTCTCGGCCGAGGGGCAGGCCGCGCGCGTGGTTCAGGGGGTGCCCACGGCAGGCACCATTCCTGAAGGCGCCCGAGTGGAACGTGAGGTCGAATTCGAGTTTGCGCGCCTCGACAGGGTTCGTCTGGCGCTGCGATCACCCGACTTCACCACCGCCGGACGTATCGAGGATCGGATCAATCGCGAGCTTGGCCGGGGCGTGGCAACCATGCTCGATGCAGGGACGGTCTCCCTCGACCTCGGAAGGCTGGGCCCGCCGGCCCGGGTCATGGGCCGGATCGAGAATCTCGAGGTCGTACCGGAGACGGTGGCGCGGGTTGTGGTGGACCAGCGATCCGGCACGATCGTGATGGGCGAGGACGTCCGGATCAGCCGGGTCGCGGTGGCGCAAGGCGGCCTGACGCTTCGCGTGGAAGAACAGCCGATGGTGGTTCAGCCCAACCCCTTCAGCCGGGGGGAGACGGTGGTCGTTCCGCGCACGACAGCCTCGATCCAGCAAAGACCCGGGACCGGCCTCGCCGAAATACCGGCAGAGACCTCGCTTTCACGTGTCGTGGCGGGCCTCAACGCGCTGGGCGTGGCGCCCAACGACATGATCGATATCCTCAAGAGCATCCATGCCGCCGGGGCGCTTCATGCAGAATTCATCGTGAGATGAGGGCGCCTGCCGACCAATCGGGCCACCCCGTCCAGCAGGGCCTCATCGCCGAACGGCTTGGCGAGCACGGCGACCCGGGGCCGGAACTCCTCATCCGGCACCCGGCTGTCGCCCGTGGCGAAGAGGATCGGCAGATCGGGGTGGAGCGCGCGGGCCGCCCGGGCCAGGTCCACGCCGCTCATGTCGGGCAGGCCCAGATCGACCAGCAGCAGATCGGCCGCACCGTGCTGCAGTACGCTCAGGGCGGCCTCGCCGGAGCCGGCCTGCGAGACCCGGCACCCCGCCTCCGTCAGACCTTCGACAAGGTTCATCCGGATGATGACATCATCCTCGCAGACGAGGACATGGATATTCTTCAAACCGTCTTCCTCGGGAGGGCCGCTCGCACCGCTGACAAGAACCTCCCGGATCTTCCGGGCCAGAGCTTCCTGCGTATAGGGCTTGCTGAGCAGATGCACGCCGCTGTCGAGCCGTCCGCCGTGAACGATGGAGTTCTGCGTGTAGCCCGAGGTGAAGAGCACCGGCAGTCCCGGGCGCAAGCCGCGCGTCTTCTCCGCGAGCTGACGGCTCGTCAACTTGCCCGGCATGACCACGTCGGTGAAGAGAAGGTCGATCCGTGCACCGCTTTCCACGATCGTGAGCGCGCGGTCCGCGTCCTTGGCCTGCAGAACCGAATAGCCGAGATCCTGCAGCAGGCCCGCCGCGGTGGATCGCACCTGCTCGTCATCCTCCACCAGCAGGATGGTCTCGGTTCCTCCCGTCATGGGGCCGGTGGCGAGGGGTCGCATTGCGTCCTCGGCCTCCAGCGACCGGGGAAGATAGATCTTGATGGAGGTTCCGTTGCCGAGCTCGCTGTAGATCTTGACGTGGCCGCCCGACTGTTTGACGAACCCGTAGACCATGGACATGCCGAGTCCTGTGCCGCGCCCTTCCGCCTTGGTGGTGAAGAACGGCTCGAACACGCGCTCGATCACCTCCGGGGACATGCCGCAGCCCGTATCGGTCACGGCAAGCATCACATACTGGCCCGGCTCGAGGTCGGGATGGCCGCGCGTATAGATGTCGTCCAGGAAGGAGTTCCCGATCTCGATGGTGAGACGCCCGCGCCCCTCCATCGCGTCCCGGGCATTGATTGCGAGATTGAGGATCGCGGTCTCGACGTTGGCGGGGTCGACGCAGGTGTTCCAGAGCCCGCCAGCCACCAGAGTCTCGACCTCGACCCCCTCGCCCACGGCGCTCCGGACGATGTGGTCCGCGTCGCGCAGCAGACGTCCCAGGTTGATGACCCGAGGCGCAAGGGGCTGCCTGCGTCCGAAGGCCAGCAGCTGTGACGCGAGCGTCGCCCCGCGCTCGACCGCGCGAAGAGCCTGGTCGAGACGCGGGCGCGCGGCGTGATCCTCGTCAAGAGCGCGAAGAGAGAGCTGGATACTGCCCGTGATCGTCTGCAGGAGATTGTTGAAATCATGCGCGATTCCGCCCGCCAGATTTCCGATCGCCTCCATCTTCTGGCTCTGGCGCAACGTATCGCTCATTTCTTCGAGCTCACGGTTGCGCTGCTGCACCCGCTCCTCCAGCGCAGCATTCAGACCCGCGATGGCTTCCTCGGCAACCTTGCGATCCTCGATATCCGTGTTGGTCCCGATCCAGCGCAGGATCCGGCCCTGATCGTCGCGGATCGGCAGGGCGCGCGACAGATGCCAGCGATCGGCGCGGTCGTGGCGCCGGATCCGCAGCTCGCGCTCGAAGGCGGTTCCCTGGGCCAGCGATTGCACCCAGGCCGCTTCCGCCTGCGGCCTGTCTTCCGGCCGGACGATCGCCATGGGCGGCAGGCCGATCAGGTCGGCTTCGGTGCGTCCGCAATAGTCGAGGAGCCGGTCGTTCAGCCAGTCGAGCCGCCCTTCGGGCGTGGCCGTCCAGACGTGGTTGGGCATGGTCTGGGCCATGGTCCGGAACCGCTCGCGCGTCTCGATCACCTCGGCCTCGGCAATCTTCTGGCGCGTCACGTCATGTCCCTCGACGAAGACGCCGCGCACCTGTCCGTCGGGTCCCCTCAGCGGGCACATGATGAAATCGACGAAACTGCGCTCGATCTCGGGGCCGCGCCGGAGCAGCACGGGCGCCGCCAGCCGGGTGAATGCGAGCCCCGTCAGGAAGACCTCGTCGAGGAGTTCGAAGAAGCCCTGGCCGTCGAGTTCGGGCAGCGCCTCGCGGACCGTGCGGTTCAGCAGGTCTCGGCGGCCGACGAGCTGGTGGTAGGCCTGGTTCACGATGCGGAAGATATGGTCGCGCCCGTCGAGCACGGCCATGAAGCTCGGCGCCTGGTCGATCGCGCTGCGAAAGAAGTCGACCGCGCTGCCGAGTTCGAGATTCTGACGCGTGACCGCTTCGGCCCGCTGGAGCATCCTGGCCTGATCGTTCGGTTGGGAAGAGGTCCGATCCTCACGATACAGCGCCGTGATGTCGTTGGTGTTCTGAAGGATGAACTCGACGTGGCCCTCGGCATCCTTGATGGGCGTATTGGTCGCGCTCCAGAACCGCTCCTCCATCCGGCCGTCCTGATTGCGGATCGGATAGGGAATCAGCGGCAAATGGTCCGGTCGGCCCTGCTCGACCGCGCGGCGCAAGGAGGCGCGCAGCATCTGGTCCGGGATGGACTCGGCCTCTGCGGGGAAGACGTCGAACATGCGGCGCCCGACAACCTCGTCGCGCGCCAGACCCGTGGCGCGCAGGTAGGCGGCATTGGCCCAGATCATCGTGAGATCCCGGTCAAGAAGGACGTAGGGCGATGGGTCTTCGGCAAATATCTTGTCGAGGGCGACGAGCATCGTTCGGCTCCTTCAGAATTGGCCGCAGGATGACGGGGTTGCGCGGCAGCGGCAAGGGCAGACATGCGGCAACAGGACGCACTCTCCCCTCGGCGCGGGAGGCCGTGCTATGGTCGGCGAATGAAGCGCCCTCTTCTCGATCCGGAAGAAACGCAGCCCTCGCTGTACGATCCGACGCCCGTCGATGAGGACCTGTGGTTTGCGGGGCCCGACCTCGAGGACGATGTCTTCGCGTCTTCATTGCCGCGGGCCGAGCGAACGGATCTCCTGCGCGTGGTGGAGTGGCGGCGGGCCGAGGCGGCGCTCGCCGCCGATCTCGCGCGGGCCGCGCAGCGGCTCGGCGCCTTCGAAGAACGGTTGCGGCGCACGCCGGCCGGTGTGCGCGAGCGTCTCGCGGTGCTCGAGGCGTCCGAACTCAGCTGGTGGGCCGGCGACCGCGTGACGCCCGACCGGCTGTCGCTCTGGATGTCGCTCCGCCTGAGCGGGGCTCAGGAGGACAGTCTTGCCCTGACACGGGCCGGCTGGGCTGCGCGGCGGCTCGTCAGCGGGCCGGGCCCGGAGGCGGGACTCGCCTCCTTCCTCGGCCGGGGCGAGACGACCGAGCGTATGATGGACTGGGCCGAGATCGAGGAGGCATCGGCCGGAATGCATCCGATCAGCCGGGCGGCGATGGGCTTCCATGGCTGGTCGCAGATCGCTGGCGGGCCCGGCAGCGCCCGGATCGAGGCCGCCGTCGTTGCGGCCCGGGCGGCCGGGACCAGTGGGCAATCGGCGGCCTTCCTGCCGCTCGCCTCGGGTGGCAGCACCGCGCTTCGGCCCGGCGGCTCGCCCGAAGAGCGCCTCCGGCGCTGGTATGCCGGGGCGGAGCGGGCCACGCTTGCGCTTCTGCGGGACCTCGACCGGCTGGAGGACTGGCGCGGGCGGGCGCTGGGCGACATTGCCAGCCTGTCCGGCCGCACGGCACCGCGGCTCATCCAGGCGCTCTGCCGCTGGCCGCTCCTGTCGGTACCGGTCGCCGAAGCGGAGACCGGCGCGTCGCGCGCGGCGGTCCAGCGCAATCTGGAGAGGCTGGCCGATCTCGGCCTGATCCGGGAGGTCACCGGGCAGGAGCGGTTCCGGCTCTGGACCGCGGCCGTTCAGAAGTAGCTGCGGACGAGCGCGCCCGAGATCAGGCTCCAGCCGTCGGCCACGACGAAGAAGGCCAGTTTGAAGGGCATCGAGACGACGGCCGGCGGGACCATCATCATGCCCATCGACATGAGGACGGCCGAGACGACGAGATCGATGATGAGGAAGGGCAGGTAGATCAGAAAGCCGATCTCGAAGGCGCGCTGGATCTCGGACAGTAGAAAGGACGGCACCAGCACGGAGAAGGACACCTCGGACGGCGGGGCCGCAGGGCCCGGCCGGAGGGCCTGCAGGGCGGCGAGGGTGTCCGGGTCGATCCGGCCGGTCATGAAGCCCCGGAAGGGAACGGCGGCGGCGGCGAGGGCCTGGGGCAGGTCCAGCTCGTTCCGTGTGAGCGGCCCGATCCCTCGCGTCCAGGCTTCGGTGAAGACGGGATCCATCACATACCAGGTCAGGAACAGCGCGAGGCTCACGATCAGCATGTTGGGCGGCGCCTGCTGCAGGCCGATGGCCTGGCGCAGGATCGACAGCACCGTCACGATGAAGGGAAAGCAGGTGATCATCATCGCCAGCGCCGGCACGAGGCTCAGGAGCGTGATGACGGCGATGAGTTGCACACTGCGCGCGGTGAGCGAGCCGCCGTCGCCGAGGTCGAGCGAGAGGCTCTGCGCCGTGGCCGGGCCGACGCCGCCGAACACGAGAAGCAGGACCAGCAGGAGGCGCATCACAATCCGCCGCGCAGGTTCGCGACCTCGGTGAGGCGGACGGCCAGCTGGCCCGCCTGCTCGCCCTCGAGCTCCGTCAGTTCGCCACGCCCGATCAACTTGTCGCCTACATAGAGCTCCACCGGATCGTCCACCCGTCGGTCGAGCGGCAGCACGGCGTCTCGCTGCAGGCGGAGCAGCTCGCGAACGGGAGGGCGGGCGCGGCCGACCGAAATGGTGATCTCGATCGGGACCTGGGTAAGGGGATTCTGGTCGGCCTCATCCATGCCGGACCTCCTGTTGCGTGAGATCGAAATAGCTGCGCACGGCGGCCGCGATGTCTGTCACCGCTCGGTCGAGGTCGACCTGCGTCTCGGTGACGCCCAGGCGGATCGTTGCCTGCCCCTCGTCGAGGCTCGGTTCGTCGTGGATCACGAGGGGAAGGGCCACGGCACCGTCGAGCAGCCGCTCGAGGCAGGCGCGGGCGGACGGGTGGACGAGAAGCGCGACGGGTGCCTCGCTCATTCCATCGGCCAGGGGCATCAGCGTCTCGAGCACCAGGGGCGCCAGCATCTGCCGTGCCATGTCGGGCAGGATGCGGCCGACGAGCGCCTCCATCAGCGGCTCGATTCCGCGCAGGACATGCATGCGCGCCTCGCGGAAGGTGAAGCCCAGAGCCTGCAGGTTCCGGGCGAGATCGGCCTGCATCCGGGCCTCCTCCTCGGAGCGGGCCTTCACCGCATCTTCCCATCCGGCGCGGTAGCCCTCTTCGTAAGAGGCCTGCCGGCCCTCCTCCACGGCCACAGCGTCGGTCACGACGATGGCGGGCTCCGGTGCCGTGACCTCGAAGACCTCGAGCCGGAGCGCCATCACGGCGCCTCCCGCTGCGGTTCCATCCAGCCGCGCAGGATCTCGACAGACTCGGCCTGGCGCTCCTCGATCAGACGGCGGAGCCGCGCGACCGGATCCGCCTCCTCGTCGAGGTCGAGAGGCGCGGAGGACACCATCGGGAAGTCCGGCAGATCGCCGCTATCGTCGATCTCGCCCGTCAGCGCCGGTTCGCCGCCCTCGTAACCCGGGAGCGCCAGAGGCTGCGGGGCAGCCGGCGGGCGCGGCGGCGCCGTCAGGACCGGGCGGACGACGAAGAGACCGAGGATCAGGGCCACCAGAGCGAGCACGCCGATCTGGATCAGGCTCATCAGGTCGAAGGCGCCGAGGCGGCTGAGGAAGCCGGTCTCGGCCAGGGTTCCCGCTTCGGGCGGCGTCTCGAAGGCCAGCGAGCGCAAGGTCAGCCTGTCGCCACGCGATTCATCGAGCCCCACCGCTGAGCCGACCAGTTCGCGCAGGACGGCAAGCTCCTCCTCGGGGCGCGGTTCCCAGCCCACGGTGCCATCGTCCGCAACCGTCTTGATCCCATCGACCAGAACGGCAACCGTGAGCCGCCGGATGGCACCCGGCTGGCGCATGAGTTCGCGCTGGGTCTGGGAGACCTCGAAATTGACCATCTCGCGAGTTTCGCTGGTGCTCGACTTGCCGCCCGTGCCTCCCTTCGCGTCGCCTTCCGGCAGGTTCGACGCCACCGTCACGTCGGGCGAGGGTTCGGTCGAGTTGCTGGATTTCTCCTGGGTTTCCGACGAGATCGGCACGCGGCCCTTGGGGTCGAAGCTCTTCTCCACGATCGACTCGCGCGCGGTCTCGACATCGACGCTGACTTCGACCACAGCCCGGCCCGGCCCGACCCGCGCCTCGAGCAGCCGCTCGACGTTGCTCCGGAGTTCGGCGGCGCGGCTCTCGCCCGCGGCGGTGGCGCCGTCCTTCTCGTCCCCGGACCGGATCAGGCCCATCACGCTGTCGATCACCGACACGTCTTCGGGCTGCAGCCCGGCCACGGCCGAGGCCACCAGATGTTTGAAGGCCCGCGCCTGATCCGCGGTCACCGCGCCGCCCGATGTGGTCACCGTGACGCTCGCCGTCGGCCGCTGCTCCCGCCGGAACGGCTGGGCCGCCGGCTGCGCGATATGCACCCGTGCCGCCTTGACCTGCGGGCTGGCGAGGATCGTCCGGGCAAGTTCGCCCTCCTTCGCGCGCAGATAGGCCGCGTCGAACATCTGCGACGTGGTGCCGAAGCCCGAGAGTCCGTCGAGGAGTTCGTAACCCGCGGCGCCCGTGGCGGGCAGCCCCTCGCCCGCGAGTTTCATGCGGATCTCGTCCCGGCGGGCCGCCTCGACATAGACCGAATCGCCCCTCACCTCGTAGGCCGCGCCCTGCGCCTCGAGCGCGGTCACGACTTCGCCCGCCGCCGGTCCCTGCAGACCGGCATAGAGCAGCGCCATCGGCGGCCGGCCGGCGAGCTGCGACAGACCGAGCACGGCCAGGAACATGGCAACCGTCGCGCCCACGACGACGGCCCTGCGGCGTCCGTCGAGATCGTTCCAGATTGAGATGAGGTTCTGCACTTCGGTCTCCGACACGGGCTTCTGCCTTGCCCGACCATCCATGACGGATGTGGCTTAACAATCGGTTAGGGGGATCCGGCCTATAGATCGACGGACGGAAAGGAGTCGGCCATGGCGGATGCTGGCGCGGATCAGATTGAAACGACAAAGAAGCGGTCGCTGCTGCCGCTGATCCTCGGCGTCGTGCTGGCCCTGGTTCTGGGGGGCGGCGGGTTCTACGCCACCTGGTCGGGCCTGATTCTGGGCGCGTCCGGCGGGCACGAGGCCGAGACCGCACATGAGGCGCCGGCGGCCCTTCCCGACATCGCCTTCGTGCCGATCGACCCGATCGTGATCAGCCTTGGCCGCGGGTCGGACCTCTCTCACCTCAGATTCGCGGCACAGCTCGAGGTGGCGAAGGCGAATGCGGCCGAGGTCACGATGCTGATGCCGCGGATCGTCGATGTCATCAACGGCTACCTGCGGGCGGTGGCCGTCTCGCGGCTGGAGGATCCGACCGCGCTCGTCGAGCTGCGGGCGCAGATGCTGCGCCGCATCCAGATCGTCACCGGTGAGGGCCGCGTCCGCGACCTGCTCGTGACGGAATTCGTCCTGAACTAGGAGGTGGCAGTGGATTTCATCGCGAATATCCTGATGGCTGGCGGCACCTTCGGAGCGGCGCTCTACTGCTACGTCCTCGGCCAGAGGCTGAAGCGCTTCTCCACGCTCGAGGGCGGGATGGGCGGCGCCATAGCGGTCCTCTCCGCGCAGGTCGACGAGATGACCCGCGCGCTGGAAAAGGCGCGGGCCGCGGCGACCCACTCGGCAAGCTCGCTCGATGGGTTGACCGAACGGGCCGAGTCGGTCGCGGCCCGGCTTGAACTGATGCTCGCCTCGATGCACGACATCCCGGCCAGAGCGCCGGATCCGCGGCCGGATCCCGAGGTCGAGGCCGAGCGCCGCAGGCGGTTCGTCCGCCGCCGCAGCCTGCGCGAAAGCTCGGAGACCGACGCATGAGCCACAGATCGCGCACCCGCGGCGCCCTTGCGCTTCTGGCGCTCCTGCTCGCGGCATCGGGGGCGATGAGGGTCGGATCCGGGGTCGGGGCAGCGATGGCACGGGCGTCCAACGACCCCGTGTCAGGGGCTCCGCTCGACTGTCCCGAACCGCCGCTTGCCTTGGCCGAGGCCCTCCGCGACCGCGAGGCGGCGGTCCGTGCGCAGGAAGAACGGATGCAGAAGCGTCAGGCCGCGCTGGACGAGGCCGAGAAATCCGTGCGCGCCCAGATGGCGGAGCTGGCAGAGGCCGAAGCGGAGCTGAACAAGACGATCGCCCTCGCGGACGGGGCCGCCGAGAACGATGTCTCGCGCCTGACATCTGTCTATGAGTCGATGAAGCCCAAGGAGGCCGCCCGGCTCTTCGAGGCGATGGCTCCCGAATTCGCCGCAGGTTTCATCGGCAGCATGCAGCCTGAAGCGGCGGCGGCCGTCATGTCGGGCATGTCGGCCGAGGCCGCCTACAGCGTGAGCGTCCTTCTTGCCGGCCGGAATGCGCTGGCCCCCTCCGAGTGAAGTTATCTTAACCCCGCCTTGCGAAGGTCGCGGGCAACTGAGGCAGGAGTCCGTGCATGTTCGGGATCGTCGGCATCCTCGTGATTTTCGTGATGGTGTTCGGCGGCTACATGCTTGCCGGTGGCAAGCTGGGCGTGATCCTGAAGGCGTTGCCGTTCGAGATGATCATGATCGGAGGAGCGGCCGTGGGCTCGTTCCTGCTCGCGAACGACCTCGCCACGGTCAAGCACACGCTCAAGGATTTGGGCAAGGTCTTCAAGGGACCGAAGTGGAAGCCGGGCGACTACCGTGACCTGCTCTGCCTGCTCTTCGAACTCGTGCGGATCGCGAAGGTCAATCCTGTCGGGCTCGAGGAGCATATCGAGAATCCCGAGGAGTCGTCCGTCTTCTCGCGCTATCCCAAGATCCAGCACGACCATGACGCGATCGAGCTCATCTGCGACACGCTGCGGGCCGCCTCAATGAACTACGACGATCCGAACCAGGTCGAAGAGGTTCTGGACAAGCGGGTCGAGAAGGCGCAGCACCACGCGTTGCATTCCAGCCACGCGCTCCAGTCGATGGCCGACGCGCTTCCGGCGCTCGGCATCGTGGCGGCGGTGCTGGGCGTCATCAAGACGATGGGCTCGATCGACCAGCCGCCGGAGATTCTGGGCAAGATGATCGGCGGCGCGCTCGTGGGCACCTTTCTGGGCGTGTTTCTCGCCTACGGCATCGTCGGCCCCTTCGCCACGCGGGTGAAGGCCGTGGTCGAGGAGGACGGCCATTTCTACAATCTGATCCGCGAGGTGCTGATCGCGAACCTCCACAATCATCCGGCCAACATGTGCATCGAGGTCGGACGGCAGAACACGCCCCATCACGTCCGCCCGAGTTTCACCGATCTCGAAGAAGCCATCAGGGCCCTGAAGCAGGAGGCCGCATGAAACGACTTCCGAGCTGCTGGCTGCTCGTGGCGCTGGTGGTATTTCCGGTCATGGCGTGTGCCGAGGCTGCCGTGCGAACGGGCGAGCATCCGGGCTTCACCCGTCTCGTGGTCGAGGATCCTTCCATCCGCTCCTGGCAACTCGGGCGCTCGGCCGAGGGCTACCGTCTCCGGCTCACGCCGACCGCTCGGGCCTTTGCGCTGTCGCGTGCCTTCCGCGCCATCACCCGAAAGCGTCTGGCCTCGCTGGCGATGGCCGGAAATGGCGATCTCGACGTGGGACTTGGCTGTGCCTGCCACATAGAGGCATTCGAGATCCGCCCCGGCGTGATCGTGCTCGATATCCGCGACGGGCCTCCATCTTCCCCCGAGCACGAGCAACCGCTTCCTGTGGAGGAGCAGGCTCCCGAATCAACTCCTCCAGCTCCGGATCCTGCTCCGTCTTCGCCACCCGCCTACGATTGGCGCAAGGTCACTCCCGCACCTCTCCGAGCGCCAGAGCTTGCCCTCGAGGCGCCGGTCGTGACGGCGATGCGCCAATCGCTCGTTGAGCAGTTGAGCCGGGGCGCCGCGGCGGGCGCCGTCGATTTCGCAGGCAAGCCGCCCCCGCCGAAGAACGCCGATACTCCGCCCGCCCCCAATGTCCGCATCCTGCCCGAGCCGGGGTTCGAGGTGACGTCCGAGGCTCCTCCGAAGGATCGGTTGACCGCCGAGGGATCGCCATGCCCCTCCGATGAGCGGTTCGACGTGGCTGCATGGAGGGGCGACAGTCCAGTGGCCGAACAGATCGGCGCCATGCTCGCAGGCCTTACCGGCGAGTTCGACGATCCGCAGGCGGAACCGTTGGCCAGGGCTGTCCGCTTCTACCTGAGCCTCGGGTTCGGCGCCGAAGCGCGACAGCTCCTTGCGGCCTTTCCCGTCGATCATCCAGATCGGGGCCTCTGGGAAGCGATGGCCCATGTCTTGGATGGCGAACGCCAGCCGGGGGGGCCGCTGGCCGCCATGGCGCTGTGCGATGGTGCCGCGGCCCTCTGGTCGGTGCTCGCCGATCCGCCTTCAAGCCTTCGTGACGTCAATGCTCCAGCTGTCCTGCGCGCCTTCTCCGGCCTGCCGCCCGATCTCCGGCAGGAGTTGGGCCCGAGATTGGCGGAGAATTTCCTTGCTTGGGAGGATCCGGCCAACGCGCAGGCGATCCGAGAAGCGCTGGTCCGCGGCGCACGCAAACCGACGCCGGCGGCGACGCTCACCGACGCCCGCCTTGCCGCTGCCCGAGGAGAGGCGCCACCCGCGGCGGATCTCGCGCGGATCGGCCAGCAGCCCGGTCCCGAAGGGGCTGAGGCGCTGGCGCTGCTCGTGGAAGGTCAGGTGGCGGAAGGCAAGGCGCCGTCCGCGCAGGATGTGCTGAGCCTCGGAGCCATGTACCAGGAGACCGAGGGAACGGACTTGGGCCAGAGGGTCGGCCGGGCCTATCGCCTCGCACTTGCCGCCACGGGCGACTATGACCGCGCCTTCTCCGGGCGCGCTCTCGCGCCCGACGCGGATGCCGAAGTCTGGCGTATCCTCGCCGTCTCCGGTCCCGACAGCCAGTTGCTCGAGCGGGCCGTTCTTCCGGAAACGGAACCTCTGCCGTCATTGCCTGACACGACCCGCCGGGCGCTGGCGGACCGTTTGCGAGCGCTTGGCCTCGAACGCTCCGCCGATCGATGGCATCCCGCCGAGACGGCCACCGCCGCGCCGCCGGACGAGCCTCCGCCCCCGCCCGTCCCGGCAGAGGCGGCCGGCCCGTCGTCTCCCGGAACTGATGCCGCGTCCCTTCCGCCTGCGGCGGCTGCATCCCCGTCTGTTCCGGCGTCCCTCACCCGGAGCCGCGCCCTGGTCGAGGAAAGCGCACGTGCGCGCCAGCGCATCGAGGATCTGCTGCGCGCAACGGGCGGCGAACAACCGCCCGACGGTTAGATGCGGACCGGTGAGAAGTGGGGTCCTGCCCCAAGACCCTGCCACCAGGTCGAGGGTCGGTCGTCCAGCACGGCGGGCCCTATGCACCCCATGTCCAGCGCCTGTATGCCATTTGCTGGCAGAGCCTGGCTCGTCGTGGAGGGGGATAGACGAAAGCGCGGCGTCATCTGTCAACCGCCTTGGATCTCGAAGCCGCTCATCCTCCGCCGCCGGACATGGTTTGCCAAGGCACCGCTAACCGTTTCCCAAGGATCGCGCGGCACACTGCGCCGCAGGAAGTCACAGGAGTCTCCAGATGATCCCTAGCAGCCGATTGCGCGCGATCCTTTCGGCCGCTCTTCTGGGGCTGGCCTTGATGCTCCACGTCTCACCTGCTTCGGCAAGGCTTCGGGACGCGGATCTGTGCGAGGAAGCTGCCCGTCGTGCCGCGCGCGCGACGGGCGTGCCGCAGGAGGTGCTGATGGCGATTACCCTGACGGAGACGGGGCGCCGGACCGGCGGCGGGCCGATGCGCCCCTGGCCCTGGGCGGTCAATGTCGCGGGACAGGGACACTGGTTTCCGAGCAGGGCAGAGGCGGAGCAGTTCGTGGCCAGTGTGCTGGACCAAGGTCGTGGGAATTTCGACGTCGGATGCTTCCAACTGAACAACCGCTGGCATGCCGCGAACTTTGCCTCAATGCACGACATGTTCGATCCCGACGCGAACGCGCTCTATGCCGCGCGCTACCTGCAGGACTTGCGGGGTCCGTCCGACGATTGGTCGAGCGCGGCGGGCGCCTATCATTCGGCGACGCCCGAACTGGCCCGCCGCTACCGCTCCCGCTTCGAGATGCTGCTCGCAGACCTGCCGGCCGCCGCAGCTGAGGGCGTCGTGGCTCGCGTCAACGTCTTCCCGCTCTTCCGCGCCGGCGACGTGAGAAGCACGGGCTCGCTCGTGCCGCTCGACGCGCCTGCGCGTCCCCTGTTCGGAGAGTGAGAAATGCGCCTGTCCCGGGACCGCCTTTTCCAGCCGACCATCCTGCTGGCGCTTGCCCTCATGGCGGTCATCGTCATGATGGTCCTGCCGGTGCCCGCCTGGATGCTGGACCTGGGCCTCGCCCTCTCGTTCTCGCTCGCCATCCTCATGTTCACCGTCACGCTCTTCATCGAGCGGCCTCTAGATTTTTCGGCCTTCCCCACCGTCCTTCTTTCGTCGCTGATGCTTCGCCTCTCGCTGAACATCTCCTCGACAAAGCTCATCATCGGCAACGGTCACACCGGCACCGCTGCGGCCGGTCATGTCATCGAGGGCTTCGCCAGCTTCATCATGAACGGCAGCGTCATGATGGGGGTCGTCATCTTCTGTGTCCTGCTGATCGTGAACTTCGTTGTCATCACCAAGGGCGCCGGGCGCATGGCCGAGGTGGGCGCGCGCTTTGCTCTTGACGGCATGCCCGGCAAGCAGCTTGCCATTGACAGCGACATGTCCGCCGGCGCCATAGATCACGCGGAGGCCAGACGCAGGCGCGAGCAGGAGCTGGCTGAAACCAACTTCTTCGGCTCGCTCGACGGCGCCTCGAAATTCGTCAAGGGCGACGCAGTCGCCGGATTGCTCATCACGGGCCTCAACATCGTCGTGGGCTTGCTCGTCGGCGTCCTGATGCATGACATGCCGATCGGCCGCGCCTTCGAGACCTATGCCATCCTCACCATCGGTGATGGGCTTGTGAGCCAGATCCCCGCGGTCATCATCTCGATCGCGGCGGCCCTTCTCCTGGCGCGTGGGGGTGCGGCAGGTGCCGCGGATGTCTCCTTCTTCAAGCAGCTTGGCCGCTTTCCCGCCGCTCTCGCCACTGTGTCGCTTCTGATGGCTCTGTTCGCGCTGGTGCCCGGGTTGCCGTTCGGCCCGTTCATGGCGGCGGCGACCGGGCTCGGCGCCCTCTCCTTCATGGGCCTTCGCAGGGCAGAAGACCCGACCGCTCCCACCTCGACCGAGGCCGAGGTTCCGACTGCGAGGTCTCTGGGTGACGTCCTCGACTTTGACGACATTCACATCGAGTTCGCTCCGAACCTCGTCGGGATGGTGCTTGATCCGGCGACGGGGCTCGATGCGCGCATCGTGAACATGCGCAACCATATCGCTGGCGCCTTCGGGCTGATCCTGCCGGAAATCCGGGTGACCGACGAGACTATGCTTCCTCCCGGGAGCTACAGGATCCGGCTTCAGGGGGTCGAGCGCGTGCGTGATCGCCTCCTGCCGGACCGTCTGCTCGTGCTCCTGATGGAGGGGACCGAGGCGCCGGAAGGGATTGACGTGCGCGAGCCGGTGTATGGCGCGCCCGCGCGCTGGATCCTTCCGGACGATCAGGAGAGGGCCGCCCTGGCCGGGTTGACTGTGGTCACACCGGCAGAGGTGCTTGCCACCCATCTTCTCGAGGTCATGAAGGGCAATCTCGCGCGTCTCTTGACGCTCAAGGGTCTGCGACGTCTGCTGGATGAGTTCACCAATCTCTCGGACCGCAGCCGGGCCGAGGCGAACCGGCGCCTGCTCGACGAGCTTGTGCCAGACCGTGTGCCGGTGGATCTGCTGCTCGCGGTGCTCCGTCTTCTCCTGGAGGAGCGGGTGTCGATCCGAAATCTTCCTCTGATTCTCGAAGCCATTGCCGAGGCTCGCCCTCTCGGTTCGCCCGAAGAGATCTGTGAACATGTGCGACAGCGGCTGGGCTTCCAGATTGTCGCCGAGCTGAAACGCGAGGATGGCACCGTTCCCCTGATCCAGCTCGCGCCGGAATGGGAAAAGACCTTCGCGGCGCATCAGCTCGAAGGGCGGGGTCTGCGTGACGTGGCGTTGCCACCGGAGGCTTTCAGCCGATTGGCGAATGGTCTGGCCGAGAAGCTCGCACGGGCGGCCGACATGGGGCTCCAGCCGGCACTCGTGACCTCGACGCTCCGCCGCCGCTTCCTGCGCGCCGTTGTGGCCGCCAAAGGACTGATCGTTCCGGTGATCTCCTATGACGAGATCGGCACGGAGGCGCGCGCCGCCATGGTGGGCACCGTCCCGGCATGAGCACGCTTTTCGAACGGCTCGCAGAACTCGTCCTGTTGGCGCAGGATCTGTTCCGCGGAGGCTTCCTTGTCTTCCTGAGGGTAGGAGCCGCCATGGCGCTCCTGCCGGCGTTTGGCGAGACGAGCCTGCCCGTCCGGGTGCGGCTCGCCGCCGCCTTGGCCTTCACTGCGATCGTCTTTCCGGCGGTCAGCGACCGCGTCCCCACTTATGACAGCACCGTCGCCCCTCTTCTGACGGAGACAGCGGTGGGGCTGCTTCTCGGCGCTTCGCTCCGGCTCTTCGTCCTCGCGCTTCAGACAGCGGGAACCATTGCAGCGCAGGCGACGTCGCTGGCGCAGCTTTTCGGATCGACTGCGGGAGAACCCCAGCCCGTCATGACTAATATTCTGACGCTTGCGGGACTGGCCCTCGCAGTGGCGGGCGGACTGCATGTGCAGATCGCCCTGTTCCTCATCCAGTCCTACGATATCCTGCCTGCAGCCCGGTTGCCTGAACCTGCGGACGTCGCGACCTGGGGCCTTGCGCTGGTGGTGAAGAGTTTCGCCCTCGGCTTCCTGCTCGCGATGCCCTTCGTTGCGGCCTCCTTCATCTTCAACGTGGCCCTCGGGATCGTCAATCGTGCCATGCCGCAGCTCATGGTCTTCTTCGTCGGAGCGCCTGCACTGACCTTCGGTGGCCTCGTCCTCCTGGCGCTTGCGGCGCCGGCCGTGCTGGGCATCTGGCTGGTGGATCTGCGTACTTTTCTCGAGGCGCCGTTCATGGGAGCGGGATCTCCATGACCGACGGGGAGGATGACAAGCCGCACGAGCCGTCTCAGCGCAAGCTCGAGGAGGCGCGACGGAAGGGCGAGGTTCCGCGCTCGCAGGATCTGGTGACGGCTGCGGCCTATGCAGGCCTGCTTGCGGCTGCAATGACCTTGGGCGACCGGGTCTTGCAACGCACGGGTGACATCGGCAGCACGCTCCTCGGACAGGCGGACCGGCTGTCGACGCTCTTCTCGGGTCAAGCTCAGGCGCCGGTGGGTGGGCTTCTGGCCGCGGCGGTCTCCGCTGTCCTGCCTCTGTTCCTCCTGCCCGCGCTTGCAGCGGGGGGCGCGCTTCTGGCGCAGAGATCCCTCGTGGTTGCACCATCCAAGCTCGCGCCGCGGCTCGAGCGGATCTCGCCGCTCGCGGGTCTGCGCAACCGCTTCGGGCGCGCCGCGTTGGTGGACTTCCTCAAGAGCTTCGTCAAGCTGCTGCTCGTCGGCCTACTCCTTGCCTTCTTCATCTTGCGTCGGAGCGACGATATCTTCGGCCTTCTCTGGATGGAGCCGAAGATCGCACTCGGCACCATGTTCGCCCTGCTCCTCCAGTTCCTGCTGCTCGTGGTGATCCTCTCCGTCGCGGTTGGCCTCGTGGATTACCTTTGGCAGCGGTTCGAGCATCTGCGCCGCAACCGGATGTCGCGTCAGGAACTGGTCGAGGAGGCCAAGGACGCCGAGGGCGATCCCCATGTGAAGGCGCAGCGGCGGCGGCGGGCGGTGGAGATTGCAACCAACCGGATGCTGCAGGACGTGGCGAAGGCCGATGTCGTGGTGGTCAACCCGACCCATTATGCGGTGGCGCTGCGCTGGAAACGGGGCGACAAGCGCGCGCCCGTCTGTGTGGCAAAGGGAGTGGACGAGGTCGCCGCCCGTATCCGTGAGCGTGCGATCGAGGCAGGCGTGCCGATCCACCGCGATCCTCCGGCGGCCAGGGCGTTGCACGCGATGGTTCAGATCGGCGAGGAGATTCGCCCCGAACATTACCAGGCCGTCGCCGCCGCGGTGCGGTTCGCGGAAACGATCCGGCGCAAGATGAAGGGACGGCGGAGATGAAGCGGGCGGCCGAGATCGACCGACTGGAAGGGCTCGCGCGACTGGTGCTGGATCTGCGCCTCGCTGACCTCAGCCGGGTGGCCCGTCAGCGGCAGGAATGTCTCGACCGTCTTGCCGCGCTGGAGCCGGCTGCAGCCGAGAATCTCGATCCGGTATCGGCGGCCCGGGCACTGCTGCTCTATCAGGCGTGGGCAGATGGCCGACGGGCCGAGATCAACGGAACGCTGGCGCGATTGACGGCCGAATGGGCGCAGAAGAGCGCTGCGGCCCGGACGGCCTTTGCCCGGACGGAGGCGCTGCGGCTTGTGAAGGCCCGCATCGGATGATCCGGGCCTGCCGCAACCGGCCGATCCGGCCTCAGCTGTCCTGACGCATAATGTCGGTGATGAGCACGTCGATGGCCGTCGGGCCAAGTACGGATCGGGCCACCTCCAGCAGCGCGCGGCGCAGGGCGACCAGATTGGCGGCTTCCGTGAAGGCGCCGCGAAAGCCGCCGGCATTGGCGTGATCGAAGAGAACGCTCAGCATCCCGTCGCGCAATTTGGGCTCGACCGCATAGACCTGCTCGGTCCCGCCCGGCGGAACCTCGAGGCTGAGCGAGAGGATGACCATCGAGGCCACGCGCCCGTCCTCGATGATCGGCACGATGAACTGGTTGTTGAGCTTGGCATATTCCGGCTGCTCTTCCGGATTTGCGGAATGGCCCTCGGTTGCCGGCTCGGCCGCGGGGGCATGTGCATCGGCAGCACCTTCGCCACCGGTCGCATGGTCCGGTCCGGCAGCCTCGGCGGCGGGACGCAGGAAGAGCCCTGCGCCCACGCCCGCTCCGAGACCCGCCAGCGCCAGAAGAAGGGGGAGAAGAAAGCGCATCATGTCAGAACGGGAGGATGATGTCGGCCACCTGCTGGCCGTAGCGGGGTTGCTGGACATCGGTGATCTGGCCGCGCCCGCCGTAGGAGATCCGGGCTTCCGCGATCTTGTCGTAAGTGATCTCGTTCTGCCGCGAGATATCGCCCGGCCGGACATAGCCTGTCACGACCAGTTCGCGCAGCTCGTAATTCACGCGCACCTCCTGCTGGCCCTGGATGCGGAGGACGCCGTTCGGCAGTTCCTCGACCACCGTGGCCGCGACACGGAGGGTCATCTTCTCCTTCCGGCGCACCGACCCGTCGCCCGCATAGTTCGAGGAGGAGGTGGTCGAGACCGCATCTGCCATCGAGGCCCCGTCGGGAAGGTGGCGGTCGATCCGCTGCGGCAGGCCGAAGAAGGACGGCAGGCCCAGTGTCTCGCCGCCCGACCGGCTGCGTCCCGTGGAGTTCGAGATCTCGGCACGGTCGTCGATCTCGATCACCACCGTCAGGATGTCGCCGCGGCGGCTGGCCCGCCGGTCGCCGAGCAGCGAGGCCCGGTCGCCCGCCCAGAGCGAGGAGCCGGCGGTGGGCCCTGAATTGGCCACATCCTCGGGCAGCGGCAGCGCATACATCGCATGATACTGGAACGTGTCGTCGGCTGGCGTGAAGGACGGAGCCTTGCCGACCTCGGACAGGCGCGCGCAGGAGGGCAGGACGAGGATCAGAAGGATCAGGCGTCGCATGGGATGTCCTTCAGGAGCCGGGGCCGACATGCACCGCGCCGTCTTCCGCGATGCGGCCCGACACGGTGGTGCGCGACGAGAGGTTCATCACGCGGATCTCGTCGCCCACGCCGCCGCGGGAGAGGGCGCGGCCCTCCGCCCGGATCTCGAGCGCCCCCAGCCGGTAGGAGAGCGGCACGAGCTGGTTGCGGTCGATGATCGCGGGCGGCCCCAGATCTGCGGCCCGCACCGGCCGTCCGGCATAGAGGGTGACGCGCGCCTCCTGACCGAGGGCCTGCGACAGCTCGGCCAGGGCGCCGGGCATGTCCTGCGGGGCGAGAGCGAGATCCTCGGGGCCCAGGATCGAAAGGGCGCGCACCGTGCGCGCGGCAACGACCGTCTCGGCAGAGGCCGGCCACGCGAGAAGAAGCAAAAGGGGGAACGCGCGCATCACCGCACCTGCGACGTGGCCGCGAGCATCTGGTCGGCCGCGGTGATCACCTTCGCGTTCAGCTCGTATCCGCGCTGGGCCTTGATGAGCTCGGTGATCTCCTGCACGGAATCGACGGAGCTCTCCTCCAGATAGCCCTGCCGGAGCGTGCCGAACCCGTCCTCGCCTGCCACGCCCGCGATGGGCGGGCCGGAGGCTGCCGTCTCGAGGAAGAGGTTCGAGCCGATCGCCTCCAGCCCCTTCTCGTTCGTGAAACCGGTGAGCGAGATCTGCCCCAGAAGCTGGGGCTGCACCTGGCCCGTAAAATAGCCCCAGACCTCGCCCGTCGCATCGATCGAGATGCTGGCGGCATCCTGCGGAATGGTGATCCCCGGCGCGACCTCGTGGCCGTCCGAGCTGACGATCAGCCCCTCGGCCGAGCGCTTCAGGGCGCCGTCCCGGGTATAGGCCGACTGGCCCGAAGGCAGCGTGACCTCCAGATAGCCGCGCCCGTCGATCGCCAGATCGAGATCCCCCCGCGTCTGGGCAAGCGCTCCCTGCGAGAGCACGACCGAGACGGCCGAAGGGCGCACACCCATCCCGAGCTGGACGCCGGTGGGCAGCATCCGGCCGTCCTCGGCGCTGACGGTGCCGGGGCGCACCGCCTGCTGATAATGGAGATCGGCGAAATCTGCCCGGCGGGCGTTGTAGCCTGTCGTCGACATGTTCGCGAGGTTGTTCGAGATGACATCGACGCGGGTCTGCTGCGCGCTCATCCCTGTGGCTGCGATCTGAAGCGCCTTCATCGGCTGTCTCCGAGTGTTCTGACGGTGGTGCGGATCCGGTCATCCTCGCGGTCGAGGAAGCTCTGACCCATCTCGTAGGCGCGCTGCACCTCGATCATTCGCGCGATCTCGGAGACCGGCTCGACGTTCGAGTCCTCCAGCGCGCCTTGAACAAGGGTGGCGCCCTCGGCGGGCTCGGTTCCGCCCTCGGCCGAGAAGCGCGTGCCGCCCTCGTGCCGGAGCCCGAGGGGATCCGTGGGCTGCCAGAGCCCGACGCGGCCGATGGGCTGGTCACCGGCCGACAGCGTGCCGTCGGCCGAGAGAACGACCCCTCGCGCATCGGGCGGGATGAAGAGCGGGGCGGCCCCCGCATCGAGCAGACGGTTGCCGTCGGCATCCACCAGCTCGCCCTCGGCATTGGGCGTGAAGCTGCCCGCGCGCGTCAGCTCCTGCCCCTGCGGCGTCTCGATCAGGAAGAAGCCCTCGCCCATGATCGCGAAATCGAACGGCGCGCCCGTGTGGGTAAGGCCCCCCTGCGTGAGGTCGATCTGGCGCGCGCTGGCGCTCGCCATCGAAAGCGAGGCCTCGCCCTCGAGCCGCTTCACATGTTCGGTGAAGACGATCCCCTCGCGGCGAAAGCCTGTGGTCGAGAGGTTCGCGATGTTGTTGGCCACGCTCTGCATCTCGCGCATGAGGCCCGACTGGCGGGTGAGCGTGGTGTAGCCGGCCGCGTCCATGTCAGCGCCCCTCTATCCGGGGAACGATGGAGTCGGTGAAGAAGGCCACGAGGGTCGTCGTCATGAAGCTCATCGAGACCCAGAAGACCAGCAGCATGGCGCCCACCTTGGGAACGAAGGTGAGCGTCATCTCCTGCACGGAGGTGAGCGCCTGCAGGAGACCTATGGTGACGCCCGCCACCAGCGCCACCCCGAGGAGCGGCGAGGAGATCAGCACGGCGACCCAGAGCCCCTGCCGGAGGGCATCGTAGAGCGCGAGCTCGGACATCAGACCGGCATCCTCAGGATCTCCTGATAGGCCTCGACCACCTTGTCCCGCAGGGTGACCGCCGTCTCGACGGCCATCTGCGAGGCGGCCAGTGCTTCGACCAGCGCGTGGGGATCGGCCTTTCCGGTCATGGCGGCACGGGCGGTTTCTTCCCCCTGCGCCAGCGTCTGCGTGAAGCTTTCAGCCGCACGCTCGAATGCGGCCGTGAGCCCCACCGACGGTTGGTCGGGCGCGGCTGCGGTCCGTGCCTTCGCATAGCTTTGTGCTGCGGTGGAGGTTCTGATGTCCATTCTGGAACTCCTTTCAACGACGCAGGAGGTCGAGCAGGCTCTGCGTCATCTGGCGCGCCTGATCGAACATCCTGAGATTGGCCTCGTAGCTGCGCTGCGCCTCGCGGGCGTCGGCGATCTCGACGACCAGATCCACGTTGGACCCGTCATAATAGCCGTCCTCCCCGGCCAGCGGATGGCCGGGCGCGTAGATCTTCTGCAGCTCGCTCCGGTCGAGCCGCACGGGGCCGGTCGAGACCAGGCCGCTGTCGGGATCCTCCTGAAAGCTCACGGTCTTGCGGTGGTAGCCCGGCGTGTCCGCGTTCGCGATGTTCTCGGAGACATGTCGCAGCCGGAGCGCCTGCGAGCGCATGCCGGACGCCGAGAGGCCCAGGGATTGCAGGAGATCAGTCATGATCATGCACTCCGGCCAAGGCTGGTGCGGATCAGGCGCGAGCTGCTCTGATAGATTGCGAGCGCCAATTCATGCTGCTGCCGCGCCGCCACGGCCCGCACCATCTCATCCTCGAGCGAGACCGTGTTGCCGTTGGGCGAAGCCGCGCCCGGCCCCTCGACCGGGACGGGATCCGTCGCCGAGGCCTCGGCCGAGCGCAGGTGACCCGGTCGGGTCGTGCGAAGACCCACGGTGCCCGAGGCATAGCTTTCGAAATCCGGCAGGTCCTGCGCCCGATATCCGGGCGTGTCGGCATTGGCCAGATTGTGCGCCACCACCTCGGTGCGCAAGCCGGCGTGGCGGGCCATGGATTGCGCCATTCTGACGATCACGAGCTTCTCGAACATCGGGGCTTCTCCCTCGATCGGTTTCACCAAGGCTTAAGGGCGATTCCTTTAGAAAGGGTAAGGCGCGAACAAAGAGGGATTTGATGTCGGGTGAATTTGACGGACTTCTGGCGGAGATCGCGGCGATCTCGCTGAGCCGCCGCTATGGGCGCGTGACCGGGATCGGCCGGGGAACCTTGTCCGTCGGAGGCCTCGAGCAGGGCACCGCGCTGGGCGACCGGGTGGAAATCTGCGGCGCGGGCGGCATCCTCGGCGGCGAGGTTCTGCGGCTTTCGTCGCACGAGGTGACGATCCTGCCCGACGGCAGCCCGGAAGGCCTCGCGATCGGCGATGCGGTTGCTCTCGTCGGCCCCGCAGAGATCGCGCCGGACGACAGCTGGATCGGCCGGATCGTCGATCCGCTCGGCCGCCCGCTCGACGGGCGCCCGCTGTTTCGCGGCCCGCGCGCGCGTCCCTTGCGCGCGGCCGCGCCGCAAGCTGCGGCGCGCCGCAGCCTCGGGCCGCGGCTTCCCACCGGAGTTGCGGTCTTCGACACGCTGCTGCCTCTTGTCCAGGGGCAGCGGATCGGGCTCTTCGCGGGGTCAGGGGTGGGGAAGTCCTCGCTTCTCGCCAAGTTCGCGCGGAGCGTCGTGGCCGATGTGGTGGTGATCGGGCTCGTGGGCGAGCGGGGTCGCGAGCTGCGCGAGTTCACCGAGCGGGTGCTCGGGCCTGCGGGCATGGCGCGTGCGGTGGTGGTGACGGCCACCTCCGACCAGTCGCCGCTGGTTCGCCGTCGCTGCGGCTGGGCGGCCATGGCGGTGGCCGAGCATTTCCGCGACCAGGGGCTTCACGTGTTGCTCCTCGTCGATTCGATCACCCGTTTTGCCGAAGCTCATCGCGAGGTCGCGCTCGCGGGCGGCGAGGCGGCGAGCATGAGAGGCTTTCCCCCGTCGACAGCCCACACGATCATGGCCCTGGCCGAACGCGCGGGACCGGGCGCTGAGGGCACCGGCGACATCACGGCGGTCTTCTCAGTTCTCGTGGCCGGGTCCGACATGGAGGAGCCGGTGGCAGATATTCTCCGCGGAGTGCTCGACGGCCATGTGGTGATGGATCGCAAGATCGCCGAGCGCGGACGCTTTCCGGCGATCGACCTGCTGCGATCCGTGTCGCGGGCCCTGCCTGAGGCCGCGAGCACGGCCGAAAATGCGCTGATCGCCGAGGCGCGTCGGCTGCTCGGGGCCTGGGACCGTGCCGAGATGATGATCCAGGCGGGGCTCTATGCCAGAGGATCCGATCCGCTCGTGGATGCGGCGATCCGGGTCTGGCCCGCGCTCGACGCCTTTCTGGCCGAGGATGCGTCGGACGGCATCGACGCCAGTTTCCGTCGCCTGGCCGACTGTCTCGGGCTCTGACAGTCAGAGCCTGTGCCGAGGAGCGGCTTCCGGCCGGGTTTCAGCGCGCCGACCGCGGCCGTCGTAGACGACGACGGTGCCCGATGCCGCCTGCCGGATCTCCTCGAGCCGCCGGCGCGCCGCGCGCACCCCGCGGGCGGCCGCGGCGAGACAGGCAAGGTTGCCCTCGGCCTTTCGGCGCAGGGCGGCCAATCGTACGGGCTCGGGGGGCAGCCGCTCCAGCGCCTCGGCGAGCCGCGTCTCGAGGTCGGGCAGGGCGGCAAGGTCGCCCGCAGAGACCGTCCGGCGGATCTCGTCGAGCAGGGAGTCGAGCGGATCAGAGACCATCGTCCATCCCCTTCGTCAGAGACCGGTAAAATTGCTCGGCAAGGCCGATGCCGCCGGAGCGGACCATCCCGGTCGCCTGCTCGTCCCGCAGGAACGAGGCGAACTGCTGCTCGCCGATGCCGCCCCCGAACGGACCCGACGCCGACCCCAGGCCGGTGTGGCCAAGCATTTCGGAGAGGAAGGCGGCCTCGAGTTCCTCGGCTTTCCGGCGCAGGTCCGGCCTGGGGTCGTGGGCCAGAGTCGGCTTGGGAGTGATCGTTACGGACATGGGGGTCTCCTTGGGTCGGATTTTTTCGATCCTGCCGGAGAGGCGTAAATGTTCCGTAATCCCTTTCCGCCAGAAAGGGCAAAAGCGACAGAGGGCTCCGGCCGTGATCATTGGTGCAATTCCGCAGGCGGTTGCCTCTCCTGAACTGGCGCTCAAGGCGCCTGCCGCGACGCTTGCAGGCGAGGCCTTTGCCGCTGAACTGGAGTCCAGTGCGCTGCCCGAGCCGCCGCCCGCGGAGCCTCTCACTGCCGAGGCTCCGACCAGCCCGGTCCCGGCTGAGGATCGGGATGCGGACGGAGATGCATCCCCGAACGAAGAACCTGTGCTCTGTGTCTGCAATCCCGTGGCCCCGCCGTGGCAAATCCGCGTTCCAACTTCGTCCGCCACAGAACCGGAGCTGCCCCCGGTGCCGACGACGAGCCTTCCCGGCGAGGACGAGGGTGCAGGCACCCTTGCCGCGCCAGGCCCTGCGGTCGAAGCAGATGCCGGGCTTCCGCCCAAGGATGGCGACCCCGCTCCGCCTCCCGATGCAAGGCACCGAGACCCGCCTGCCGAGCCTGCCGCGGACGCGCCGCCTGGCGGAGGCCGAGAGGCTGGAGCTTGCCCCTCTGCCGGGTTGAACAGGCTCGGTGTCGCCGGTCCCGAGACAGGGGGGGCGCCACCGCCAGACCCGGATCGCCTTTCTCAGGTCTCGCCGGCGCAACCCACTCCTGCGGCGCCCTTGACGGTCAGCTTTGCAGCTTCAAGCGGACTTCCGGAGGGGAAGACTGTCAACCTGTCGTCGCGAACCGCCGAGGCATTGCCTCGCAGGGACGAGGCAGCAGGGGCGAAAGATACCGCAGCCGCGCCTGTCGTGGCAGCTCCCTTGTCGTGCGACAGGCGAGACAAGGGGGAGGACTTGCCCAGCAGTGGCGCCGGCAAGATGCTGCAGCCTTCCGCGAACAAGGATGTTGCGGAGCTCCGCCTAACGGAGGCAAGCCCCGCTGCGCCCGCGCCGACCGTGCTGCGCCCCTCTCCCTATCCGGCGCCGCCCGTGGGCCTTGCCTCAAACGGGAGGGCTCCGGCGCTGCCGTTGGCAGTGTCGCCCGTCTCTTCTCATCCGGAGGCGCCTGTGGTCCGCGTCCCATCCGGGGTGGATCCGGCGCCCGCGCCGGCGGTGCCGCTGGTCTCCCCCTATCCGGTTGCGCGTTTAACCCGCGTCCCGACAGGGCTGGCTCCGGCGCGACCGCCGTCTCCGGTGGACGGCTCATCCGAGCAGGACGACGCCTTCCGAGCGCGTGTCGCCTATATCGTCAGCATTCCGCAAGCCCGATCCGAGCCCGGGCTGAACCTGCTGCCGTGCCAGGGCGCTTCTGCCAACATGTCGGATTCGGACCCGAATCTGTCGAATCCGAGGGGCGCAGCCAATGGATCCGATGTTGGACCTCCGCAAAGGCATTCGGCGCACGACCCGGCACCTGCTGTGGGCTACGATCTGCCGGCAAAGCTCGAGATGCCACTTTCGCGCCATGCGCCGCTTCAGCCGAAGGAGCCTCAGCCGGCTCATCCGCAGGCGGAAAGAATGCCTGTACCGCCCCCGGTTCCGGCTTCGTCCGAAGGAGCGCTTCCGGCAGCGCAACCGACGGCCGTGGCACCCCGGGATGTTGCGATTGCGGCTCCCGTAATCACGGTGCCTGCAGCAGCCGAGCGCGGAGGAACCAAGGAGTCCGCATCAGCGGAGCGCGGAGGAACCAAGGCAATACGGCATCAGATGGCATCGGAACGACTGGCAGGTCCCGGGAACTCCGCCTCGTCGAGGCCCGAACCGCAGTCGGCCGCGTCTGGCGAAACTCAGAGGCAATCGCCAGAAACGGACTTGGCGCCTGACCTGCCTGTCGCTCACGATCCTCCGACGTCCGCTCCGGTGCTTTCCGAGCCGCGGGTGGCGCCGGATCAGGCGCGCACACCCGCTCATCCGGCGCCGCAAGCCCCCGCCCGAGCGGCGGCCGAGGCCCAGAGCGGCGAGGAGGATGCAGTGGAGGTCGTCCTGCAACCGGATGAACTCGGCCGGGTGAAGATGACCGTGGCCCATGACGGTGGTCATGTGCGCGTGCTCGTTCAGGCGGACCGGACCGACACGCTCGACATGATGCGTCGGAACTCGGGAGAGCTCGGCGTCGAGATGCGGCAGGCGGGCTTCTCGGGCGCCTCGCTCAGCTTCGGCGGGCGCGAGGGGCAGCCGCCGCCCCGGGCGCGGGCCGCATTGGAGGCGGAGAGCACGGATGTTCAACCCCCGACGGCCGCGACCAGCCGGTCGGCGACAGGCCTCGACCTCAGGATTTAGGAGTTCATCATGAATGTCACGGGCACGGAAACGAGCGCCGGCAGTTCGACCACGCGGAGCAGGGGCGAAGCCTCTGCCGACAAGGCGGTCACGTCCGACTACGAGACGTTCCTGCGGATGCTGACCACGCAGCTCCAGAATCAGGATCCGATGAACCCCATGGAGTCGGACGATTTCGCCATGCAGCTCGCGACCTTCTCGGGCGTGGAGCAGCAGGTGAAGACCAACGAGATCCTGACCGGGATGGGGGCCTCGATCGGGGTGATGGGCCTCTCCGAGCTGGCAGGCTGGATCGGGCGCGAGGCGGAGGTCGAAGCCCCGGCCTGGTTCGACGGCGCGCCGCTCACCCTTTCGCCGAAACCTTCCGAGGATGCGGATCGGGCGGTGCTGGTCGTGCGGAATGCCGCGGGCGCGGTTGTGGCGCAGGAGGACATCCCGATCGGCGGAGGGCAGATGGAGTGGGCGGGCGCGGATTCCTCCGGGCAGCCGCTGCCGAAGGGCGCCTACAGCTTCACGGTCGAGAGTTACTCGGGCGATCAGGTCACGGACACGTCGAAGGTGGGCGTCTACGCCGAGATCATCGAGGCGCGCGGCGGCAGCAGCGGCACGCTCCTCGTGATGAAGGGGGGCATCGAGGTTCCCGCAAGCGCAGTCACTGCGCTGCGGGACGCCTCATAGAAGGCTGCCGATCCACACGCCCGCAGCCGTGAGCCCAGCCCCCGCCAGCATCCAGACCATCGAATGGGTCTCGCGCTGCGGCGGTTCGTCAACCTCGGGATGGCCCTGCCGGATCAGCCGTGCCTCGACGAGTCGCGGCAGGCGCGGCCCGAACCGCCCGAGGATCCGCGCTGTCCGCAGGAGATCGCGGGCGACAGCCTTCGGCCCCACATTGTCGCGGATGTAATCCTCGACGATCGGGCGGGCGACCTGCCAGATGTTGATATGGGGATCGAGCGAGCGTGCGACCCCTTCGACGACTACCATTGTCCGCTGAAGGAGGATCAGTTCGGTCCGCGTCTCCATGCCGAACCGCTCGGTCACCTCGAAGAGGTAGGCGAGCAGCCGCGCCATCGAGATCCGCGAGGCATCCATGCCGAAGATGGGTTCGCCCACCGCGCGCAGGGCGCGGGCGAATTCGTCGATGTCGCGGTCGGCCGGAACGTAGCCCGCCTCGAAATGGACTTCGGCCACGCGGCGATAGTCGCGCTGGATGAAGCCGAAGATGATCTCGGCATAGACGCGGCGGGTATATTCGTCGAGCCGCCCCATGATCCCGAAATCATAGGCGATAATATCGCCGTTCGCGGCCACCTTCAGGTTGCCCTGATGCATGTCGGCGTGAAAGAAGCCGTCGCGCAGCGCATGACTGAGGAAGAGCGAGAGCACGCGCGTGCCGAGCTCGGTCCGGTTGTGGCCGGCCGCGTCGAGCGCGGGATTGTCCGCAAGCGAGAGGCCCTCTGCCCAGCCGATGGTCATGACTTGCCGCGCCGAAAGGTTCCAGACCGGCTTGGGCACCTGAAAGCCCGCGTCCGCCTCGGTATTCACCGCGAATTCGCCGGCCGAGGCCGACTCGAGCCGCAGGTCGAGTTCGCCGTTCACCACGCCTTCGAAATGACGGATGACCTCGGTCGGACGCAGGCGGCGCGAGGAGGGAGACAGAAGCTCGATGATCTGCGCGGCGAGATAGAAGGCGTCGATGTCGGTGCGGAAGGCGCGCTCGATCCCCGGGCGCAGGACCTTGACCGCCACCTCGACCCCGGTGTCGGCCAGCCGTGCGCGGTGGACCTGCGCGATCGAGGCCGCCGCGACTGGCTCGGAGAATTCCGAGAAGACGCGGTCGACGGGGAGATGCAGCTCCTCCTCGATCAGGGCCTTGGCGACGGACGTGGGGAAGGGCGGCAGCTTGTCCTGCAGATACTGGAGCTGCAGCGCCATCTCGGGGCCCACCACGTCGGGCCGGGTCGAGAGGATCTGTCCGAACTTGATGTAGGCCGGCCCGAGCGCCGTCAGCGCCCGCGTCGCCGGCGGCAGCGCCGGATCGCCGGGCAGCCCCAGCCACTTGAACGGCCAGCCGAGCACCCGCGCCACCACGCGCAGATTGGCGGGCGCATCCATAGCCTCGAGCACGGCGCCGATGGCGCCTGTGCGCTCCATGGTGGCAGCGGTGCGAACCAGCCGCCAGATGTTGTGGGGACCCCTCAAATCAGATCTTCCAGCCGGAATGCAGCGCGGCGATGCCCAGGGAGAGGTTGCGGTATTTCACCAGACCGAAGCCGGCCTTGCGGATCATGTCCGCGAACGTCTCCTGATCCGGGAACTTGCGGATGGATTCCACAAGATATTGATAGCTGTCGCGGTCGTTCGCCACGATCTGCCCCATCACCGGGATCACGTTGAAGGAATAACGGTCATAGGCCCATTGCATCATCGGGTTGGGCAGCTGGCTGAACTCCAGCACCATGAGCCGGCCGCCCGGCTTCAGCACACGGTAGGCCTCGTTCAGCGCGTCCTGCACGCGGGTCACGTTCCGGATGCCGAAGCTGATCGTATAGACGTCGAACGTGTTCGAGGCGAAGGGCAGGGCCATCGCATCGCCCACCACCCAGTCGAGCCGGTCGGCCATCTGGGCCGCGTCGGCGCGTTGCCGGCCCTCGACCAGCATCGACTCGGTCATGTCGCAGACGGTCGCCTCGGCGCCCGGCGCGCGCTTGAGGAAGCGGAACGAGATGTCACCCGTGCCGCCCGCCACATCGAGGAGCTTCTGGCCCGGCCGCGGCGCGAGCCAGTCCATCATCGCGTCCTTCCAGAGCCGGTGCACGCCGCCCGACATCAGGTCGTTCATGATGTCGTATTTCGAGGCCACGCGGGTGAAGACCCCATGAACCATCCCCGCCTTCTCGCCTTCCGGAACCGTCCGGAAGCCGAAATGTGTCGTGTTGGAAGTTTCGTCGCTCATGGGCTCTTGTCGTCCTCTGCTGCGCCCTCTTTATAGGGCCGGGCGCGGGGGCTGCAATGGACCCCCTTGCTGCCATCTGTCGCGGAGTGGCCGATGCCCGAGCTTCCAGAAGTCGAAACCGTGCGCCGGGGGCTCGAGCCCGCGATGGCGGGCAGGCTGATCGCCGAGGCGCGGGTGAACCGCGCGGATCTGCGCTGGCCCTTTCCCCCGCGCATGGCCGAGCGGCTGACGGGCCAGCGGGTTCTGCGGCTGCGGCGGCGGTCGAAGTACATTCTCGCGGACCTCTCGGGGGGGCAGTCGCTGCTGATCCATCTCGGCATGTCGGGGCGGATGCTGGTCTCGGGCGCGCAGCTGGGAGAGTTCTTCCACGACCATCCCGCGCCCTCGCGTCACGATCATGTGGTGCTCGAGATGGAGGGAGGCGCGCGCATCACCTTCAACGATGCGCGCCGCTTCGGGGCGATGGATCTGGTGGCGACGGAGGCGGCCGAGGCCCATCCGCTGCTCGCCGTGCTGGGCCCCGAGCCGCTCGGCAACGCCTTCGACGGCGCCTATCTCGCGGCCCGGCTCGAAGGGCGGCGGACGCCGATCAAGGCGGCGCTCCTCGACCAGCGGATCGTGGCGGGCCTCGGCAACATCTATGTCTGCGAGGTGCTGTTCCGCGCAGGCCTGGCGCCCGGCCGCCTGGCGGGCAGCCTGAGCCGCGCCGAGGCCGAGGGCCTCGTGCCGCTGATCCGCGAGGTGCTCCTTGAGGCGATCGAGGCGGGCGGATCCTCGTTGCGCGATTACCGTCAGGCGGATGGCGAGCTCGGCTACTTCCAGCACACGTTCAGGGTGTACGGACGCGAGGGTTTACCCTGCGTGACGCCCGGTTGCTCCGGCACCGTGGGGCGGATCGTGCAGTCGGGACGCTCGTCCTTCCACTGCCCGCTCTGCCAGAGATGACTTGATCCCTGCCGCCGGACTGCTAGACCTTCGCGGAATTGCCATGACGAGGGAACCCGAATGGCCTACGAAACCCTGATCGTCGAGATCGAGGATTATGTGGCGCTGATCCGGCTGAACCGCCCGGACGCGCTCAATGCGCTCAACAGCAAGATGATGTCCGAACTGGCCGATGCGCTCGGCGCGGCCGACCGGAACGAGAAGGTGCGCTGCATCGTCCTCACCGGGTCGGAGAAGGCCTTCGCCGCCGGTGCCGACATCAAGGAGATGGCCGAGCAGAGCTTCGTCGATGTCTTCGGCAGCGATTTCTTCACCTCGGATTCCGAGGCGATGCTGCGGGTGCGCAAGCCGATCGTGGCGGCGGTGGCGGGCTATGCGCTCGGCGGCGGCTGCGAGCTGGCGATGATGTGCGACTTCATCATTGCCGCCGATACGGCCAAGTTCGGCCAGCCCGAGATCAACCTCGGCGTCGTGGCCGGGCTCGGCGGCACGCAGCGCCTGACGCGCTTCGTGGGCAAGTCGAAGTCCATGGACATGCATCTGACCGGCCGCTTCATGGATGCGGCCGAAGCCGAGCGCTGCGGCCTCGTGAGCCGCGTGGTACCGGCCAAGAACCTGATGGAGGAGGCGATGAAGGCCGCCTCCAAGATCAGCGAGAAGTCGCTTCTGACCGCCATGGCGGTGAAGGAGGCGGTGAACCGCAGCTACGAGACCACGCTGCGCGAGGGTGTCCTCTTCGAGCGCCGCCTCTTCCACGCGCTTTTCGCCACCGAAGACCAGAAGGAGGGCATGGCGGCCTTCCTCGAGAAGCGGACTCCGCAGTTCCGCGACAAGTAATTCGCCGGGCCGCGGCGGGAATCGATCCCTGCGGGTTGACTTGTCACCGAGTCGCCCGTAAAGACGCGGCTTCAACGAGAGATCGAACGTAGAGACGGAAGTCCTGATACATGGCCAACTCGCCCCAGTCCAAGAAGCGTGCCCGCCAGGCCGAGGCCCGCGCCGCCGTTAACAAGGCCCGCCGGTCGCGGATCCGCACCTTCCTGCGCAAGGTCGAGGAAGCGATCGCCACGGGTGACGCGTCGGTTGCTGCCGCCGCCCTGAAGACCGCCCAGCCCGAGCTGGCGCGCGGTGTCACCAAGGGTGTGCTGCACAAGAACACCGTGGCCCGCAAGATGTCGCGCCTCGCGCACCGTGTGAAGGTGCTGTCGCAGCCCGCCGCAGCCTGATTTTCCTGCATTGTCAGCAGGTTGAAACGCGCCCCTCGGGGCGCGTTTTTCATTTTCCGCGTCTTCGATGGTCGCCTTTTGCCCGGCCTGTGGCGCTTCCGCACGGTTGCCGGGATTCGCTGCGACAAAGGATTAGTCAACAACGAAGTTCGGTTGCAGATGCTCGGCGCCGCTTGCTAGCGTCATCCCAGCGATTCACACGTCCTTGGGGGGACATGGCCGATCGCGGATTGTCATACGTTTGCTGCCAACTGCCGCGCCAAGCGGTGGGATGAATGATGTTCCGTGGTCTCGGGGTTACGATTCTTGTGCCCAAAAGGCACGATCCGCGTTGGCGGAGAAGCGACGTCATGTCCGCTTCATCCGTGGCGGTTACCCGGTAGCCGCACTGCCTGCATTCGCAGGCGGTGGGGTGGTCTCATGCGCGCCGGTCTTCCGGCGCCCCCATTTGCGTTGCTTCGCAGAACCAAAACAAGGCATCCCCGCGCATTCGGCGCGGGCGGGGCCGCAGGCGATGAACGGCGAACGGGCATAGGAAATGACGAATGAGACCTGGGTTCAAGTGCGCGAAGGGCTCCTCAAGAGGGTGGGCCGCAACAATTTCGTGACCTGGATCGAGCCGCTCCGGCTCATGGGTCTCGACGAGGGTGTCGCACGGTTCGAGGTGCCCACCCTGTTCTTCGGCGACTGGGTCCAGCGCAATTTCGCGGACCATATCCGCATGCGTCTGACCGAGGCCGGTTCGCCGGTCGAGCGGCTGGAGTTTGCCGTCTCCAACACGCCCCGCGCACCGCTCAAGGAGGTCAAGGCCGCTGCCCCCGCCGCATCCCCGGCCCGCGCCCGTCCGGCGCCGCCCGAGGAGGATCTGCGCGGCGCCCCGCTCGATGCCCGCTTCACCTTCGACAGTTTCGTGGTGGGCAAGCCCAACGAGCTCGCCCATGCCGCCGCCCGCCGCGTGGCCGAAGGGGGCCCCGTCACCTTCAACCCGCTGTTCCTCTATGGCGGCGTGGGTCTCGGCAAAACGCACCTCATGCATGCCATCGCCCATGACCTGCAGAAGCGCCAGCCGGGCGCGCGCGTGCTCTATCTCTCGGCCGAGCAGTTCATGTATCGCTTCGTTCAGGCGCTCCGCGAGCGCGAGATCCTGGGCTTCAAGGAGCTGTTCCGGTCGGTCGACGTGCTGATGGTCGATGACGTGCAGTTCATCGCTGGCAAGGACTCGACGCAGGAAGAGTTCTTCCACACGTTCAACGCGCTGGTGGACCAGAACAAGCAGATCGTCATCTCGGCCGACCGCGCGCCGGGCGAGATCAAGGATCTCGAGGAGCGGATCAAGAGCCGCCTGCAATGCGGCCTCGTGGTGGACCTGCATCCCACCGACTACGAGCTGCGTCTGGGCATCCTCCAGCAGAAGGCCGACTTCTACCGCGAGCAGTACCGCGGCCTCGTGATCGCCGACGGTGTGCTCGAGTTTCTGGCGCACCGCATCACCACGAACGTCCGCGTGCTCGAAGGGGCCCTCACCCGCCTCTTCGCCTTCGCAAGCCTCGTGGGCCGCGAGATCACGCTCGATCTGGCACAGGACTGTCTGGCCGACATCCTGCGCGCCTCGGACCGCAAGGTCACGATCGAGGAAATTCAGCGCAAGGTGGCGGAACATTACAACATCCGCCTGTCGGACATGATCGGCCCGAAGCGCCTGCGCACCATCGCCCGGCCGCGCCAGGTGGCCATGTATCTGGCCAAGCAGCTCACGCCCCGCTCGCTGCCCGAGATCGGCCGTCGCTTCGGGGGCCGCGATCACACCACGATCATGCACGGGGTGCGCAAGATCGAGGAACTGATGGCGACCGACTCGCAGCTGGCCGACGATCTGCAACTGCTGCGCCGTCTGCTGCAGGCCTGAGCCTGTGGCCCGGGGGGCGCTTGACGCTCCCCGCAATCCATCCATAGTCGGGAAAAATCTTGAGGTTCGGTGCGAAACCGGGCAGTTTCGGCGTCCGCGTCAAGAAGGGGTGAGGGAATGAAGATCAGCATCGAGCGCGGGGCTCTGCTCAAGGCCGTGGGTCAGGCCCAGTCGGTCGTCGAGCGTCGAAACACGATTCCGATCCTCGCGAACGTCCTGATCGAGGCCGAAGGCGACACCGTGTCCTTCCGCGCGACAGACCTCGACATCGAAGTGGTGGACCGCACGCCCGCGGTGGTCGAGCGTGCGGGCGCCACCACCGTCTCGGCGGTCATGCTGCACGAGATCGTCCGCAAGCTGCCTGATGGCGCGCTTGTGGGCCTGTCCGAGGACCCGGCCTCGGGGCGGCTCACGGTGACGGCGGGCCGGTCGGTCTTCAGCCTCGCGACCCTGCCCAGGGAAGATTTTCCGGTGATGGCGAGCTCGGAATACAGCTCGACCTTCAAGGCGCCGGCCCCCGTGCTGCGGCGGCTGTTCGACAAGGCCAAATTCGCGATCTCGACCGAGGAGACACGCTATTACCTCAACGGCGTCTACATGCATGTGGCGACGGGCGAGGAGGGGTCGGTTCTGCGCTGCGTGGCGACCGACGGCCATCGGCTGGCGCGGATCGATGCGGCCCTGCCCGAGGGGGCGCAGGGTATGCCCGGGGTGATCGTGCCGCGCAAGACCGTGAACGAGCTGCGCAAGCTGCTGGACGATGACGAGGTGGAGATCGCAGTCTCGGTCTCGGAGACGAAGGTGCGCTTCGCCACCCCGCAGATCACCATGACCTCGAAGGTCATCGACGGGACCTTCCCCGATTACAGCCGCGTGATCCCGACCGCGAATGCGCGCCGGCTCGAGGTGGATGCCCAGGAATTTGCCAAGGCCGTGGACCGGGTGGCCACCGTCTCGTCGGAACGGTCGCGGGCGGTGAAGCTCTCGCTCGACGAGGACCGGCTGGTTCTGTCGGTCAATGCGCCCGACTCTGGCGCGGCCGAAGAGGAGCTGGCGGTGGCCTACGGCGACGAGCGGCTGGAGATCGGCTTCAACGCCAAATATCTCCTCGAGATCGCGAGCCAGGTGGACCGCGAGAATGCCGTCTTCCTGTTCAATTCCTCGGGCGATCCGACGCTGATGCGCGAAGGCAACGACATGTCGGCGGTCTATGTCGTGATGCCGATGCGCGTGTGACGAAGGGCGCGCGGGGGCGCTGCCCCCGCACCCCCGGGATATTTTCCCCAGAATGAAAGGAGAAGGGATGCGCGGGCTTGCCGTCACATCCCTCGCTCTCTCGCACTTCCGCTCGCATCGTGCGGCGCGGATGGGGTTCGACGGGCGGCCGGTGGCCTTCGTGGGGTCGAACGGAGCAGGCAAGACCAACCTGCTCGAGGCGATCTCGCTGCTTTCGCCGGGGCGGGGGTTGCGGCGCGCGGCGGCCGACGAGATCGCGCGGCGGCCCGAGGCGCTCGGCTGGAAGGTGGCGGCCGCGGTGACGGGCCTTCATTCCGGGCATGAGATCGAGACCTGGGCCGAGGGTGGCGGCGCTCGGCAGGTGCGGGTCGATGGCAAGGCCGCGACGCAGGTGATGCTCGGGCGGCTGCTGCGCATCGTCTGGCTGGTGCCTGCGATGGACCGGCTCTGGACCGAAGCCGCGGAGGGGCGGCGGCGCTTTCTGGACCGGGTGGCGATGAGTTTCGCGCCCCATCATGCCGAGGCGGTGCTCGATTACGAGAAGGCCATGCGCGAGCGGAACCGGCTCCTGAAGGAGCAGGTGGCCGATGCCCACTGGCATGGCGCGCTCGAGGGGCGGATGGCCGAGGCCGCGCGGGCGATCCGGGCGCACCGGGACGAGGCGGTGGCGCGTCTGATGGCGGCGCAGGGGGCGGCCGAGACGGCCTTTCCGAGGGCGATGCTGTCCGTGGCCTCGGACGATCCCGAGGATCTCGGCGCCGCCTGGGCCGAGGGGCGGCGGCGCGACATGGCCGCGGGGCGGACGCTGGTGGGGCCGCATCGCGCGGATCTGACGGCGATCTATGCAGCCAAGGACGTTCCTGCCGCGCAATGCTCGACGGGCGAGCAGAAGGCGCTTCTCATCTCGCTCATTCTTGCCAATGCCCGCGCGCTGGCCGAAGATCTGGGTGCGGCCCCCGTGCTGCTTCTGGATGAAGTGGCGGCCCATCTGGATGAAGGGCGGCGGGCGGCGCTTTTCGACGAGATCTGCGCGCTCGGCGCGCAGGCCTTCATGACCGGCACGGGGCCGGAACTGTTCACGGCGCTCGGCGACCGGGCGCAGCGGATCGAAGTGACGGAAGCCCAAGGGCTTTCGCAGACAAGGGACATCGGGCCATGACACCGCAGCGCATCACGCTCGTCACGCTGGGCGTCGCCGATCTGGCGGCGTCGGTTGCCTTCTACGAAAAGCTCGGCTGGAAGCAGCACCGGGCACAGGAGGGGGTGGCCTTCTTCCAGCTGCAGGGCTCGGCGCTGGCGCTGTTCGGGCGGGCGGACCTTGCGGCCGACCAGGGCCGGCCCGAGGCGGCGCTGGGGACGGGGGCCGTGACGCTCGCGCAGAATTTCCCGACCGAGGCCGAGGTGGATGCGGCCTTCGAGGCGGCGCTGGCGGCGGGCGCGACGGCGATCAAGCGGCCCGAGAAGGTGGTCTGGGGTGGCTATTCCGGCTATTGGGCCGATCCCGACGGCCATGTCTGGGAGATGGCCATGAACCCGGTCTGGCCGCTCGCCGAGGACGGGAGCCTGACCCTGCCCTGACGGGCGGCAGGCCGCTAAATCTTGGGCCTCGGGCGTGACATTCCCGGGTGGGACCGCTATAACTCGCGCGCAAAGCAAAGGGTTTGTCCGAATGGCCGAAGCTGCCCGCGTGCCGGAAGAGTATGGCGCCGATTCCATCAAGGTTCTCAAGGGGCTGGAAGCTGTCCGGAAACGTCCGGGCATGTATATCGGCGACACCGACGACGGCTCGGGCCTCCACCACATGGTCTATGAGGTGGTGGACAATGGGATCGACGAGGCTCTGGCCGGCCATGCGACGGCCGTGACGGTGAAGATCCACGCCGACAGCTCGGTCTCGGTGCGCGACAACGGCCGGGGAATTCCGGTCGACATGCATGCCTCCGAGGGCGTGTCGGCGGCCGAGGTCATCATGACCCAGCTCCATGCCGGGGGCAAATTCGACCAGAACAGCTACAAGGTCTCGGGCGGCCTGCATGGCGTGGGCGTCTCGGTGGTGAACGCGCTGTCGGACTGGCTCGAGCTGCGCATCTGGCGCAACGGGCGCGAGCATTTCGCCCGGTTCGAGAATGGCGAGACGGTCGAGCATCTGCGCGTCGTGCGCGATGCGCCGGGCGAGAAGGGCACCGAGGTGCGCTTTCTGGCCTCGGCCAAGACCAACCGGCCCGACGGGACCTTCTCGAACCTCGACTACAGCTTCAAGACGCTGGAGGCGCGGCTGCGCGAGCTGGCCTTCCTGAACTCGGGCGTCCGGATCCTGCTCGAGGACGAGCGTCCGGCCGAGCCCCTGCACAGCGAGCTCTTCTACGAGGGCGGCGTGCGCGAGTTCGTGCGCTACCTCGATCGGTCGAAGAGCCCGGTGATGCCCGAGCCCATCTTCATCACCGGCGAGCGCGGCGGCATCGGCGTCGAGGTCGCGATGTGGTGGAACGACAGCTATCACGAGACGGTGCTGCCCTTCACCAACAACATCCCCCAGCGCGACGGCGGCACCCACCTTGCGGGCTTCCGGGGGGCGCTGACGCGGACCATCACCAAATATGCGCAGGACAGCGGCATCGCCCGGCGCGAGAAGGTGGATTTCACCGGCGACGACGCGCGCGAAGGGTTGACCTGCGTTCTGTCGGTCAAGGTGCCGGATCCGAAATTCTCCAGCCAGACGAAGGACAAGCTGGTCTCCTCCGAGGTGCGGCCCGCGGTCGAGAACCTCGTGAACGAGAAGCTCGCCGAGTGGTTCGAGGAGAACCCCGCCATCGCCAAGTCCATCGTCGGCAAGATCGTCGAGGCGGCGCTGGCACGCGAGGCGGCGCGCAAGGCGCGCGAGATGACCCGGCGCAAGACCGCGATGGATGTGGCTTCGCTGCCCGGCAAGCTGGCCGACTGTCAGGAGAAGGACCCGGCGCTGTCCGAGCTCTTCATCGTCGAGGGCGACTCGGCCGGCGGCTCGGCCAAGCAGGGGCGCGCGCGGAAGAACCAGGCGGTGCTGCCGCTCCGGGGCAAGATCCTGAACGTGGAGCGGGCGCGGTTCGACCGGATGCTCTCCTCCGAGACGGTGGGCACGCTCATCACGGCGCTCGGCGCGGGCATCGGGCGGGACGAGTTCGACATCGCAAAGCTGCGCTACCACAAGATCATCATCATGACCGATGCGGACGTCGACGGCGCCCACATCCGGACGTTGCTCTTGACCTTCTTTTTCCGGCAGATGCCCGCGATCATCGAGGGGGGCTTCCTCTACATCGCGCAGCCGCCGCTCTACAAGGTCGCGCGCGGCAAGTCCGAGGTCTATCTCAAGGATCAGGCGGCGCTCGACGATTACCTGATCCACCAGGGGATCGAGGGCGCCATCCTGCGGCTGGCCACCGGCGAGGAGATCGCGGGGCAGGACCTTCTGCGCGTGATCGAAGGCGCACGCCAGTTCCGCCGGGTTCTGGACGGCTTCCCCACGCATTATCCGCGCAACATCCTCGAACAGGCGGCCCTGTCGGGGGCGTTCGATCCGGGCCGGGCCGATGACGACCTGCAGCTCGTGGCCGACCGCGTGGCCGAACGGCTGGATCTGACCGCTGCCGAATATGAGCGCGGATGGAAGGGCCGGATCACGCAGGATCACGGCATCCGCCTCTCGCGCGTCCTGCGCGGCGTGGAAGAGCTTCGCACCCTCGACGGGGCCGTGCTGCGCTCGGGTGAGGCCCGGCGGCTGTCGCAGGTCTCCGGCCAGACCCGCGATGTCTATGCGCCGGGCGCGCGGCTCGTCCGCAAGGACCGCGAGCAGCCGATCCACGGGCCGATCGCGCTGCTCAAGGCGGTGCTGGCCGAGGGCGAGAAGGGCCTGTCGCTCCAGCGCTACAAGGGTCTCGGCGAGATGAACCCGGAGCAGCTGTGGGAGACGACGCTCGATCCCGAGGCGCGAACTCTCCTGCAGGTGAAGGTGGACGATCTGGCCGAGGCCGACGACATCTTCACCAAGCTCATGGGCGACGTGGTCGAGCCGCGGCGCGAGTTCATCCAGCAGAACGCGCTGAACGTGGAGAATCTGGACACCTGAAGCCGAGCCGGGCCGCCTCGGCCCGGAGCCGGTCGAGGTCCCGATCGAATGTCAGTGCCTGTTCGGCGCGCAGCAGCGTCTCCTCCGAGAGCGCGCGCGCCGGATGTCCGAACAGCTGCGGTGCGCAGGTGGAGAGGGCGGCCAGCGCCCGCTGCAGGCGGATCTGCACCTCGAGCTGGCCGGCCCCGTCGCGGGCGATCCAGCGGAACGCGTCTTCCAGCACATCCTCCGGCGAGAGGCGGCCCACATGCAGCCGCCTGTGGCGCACCTCGCCCTTGGCCTTCTCCAGCGCCTTCGCCCAGTCGGCCAGCACGCGGGACGAGGTGCCGATCACGTCGATGGCCGTGCCGGGATCGTTGACCCCCGGCGAGAGCGCGCGCGAGGCGGTTTCCGACAGCACGATCATCGCGAAGCGCGGATCGGCCTCGAAGGTGCGCTGGCCGCCGATCACGAAACAGGCGCGCGCCAGTGCGACCTGTTCCGTATCCAGCCTCTGTCCCGCCAGCAGGAGCGGCCGGTTCGGATCCGCATAGGCGCCCGGCCGCGCCGCCACATAGAGGTCGATCTCCCACTCGTCGGCGAGGCGGGCGAGCTCGGCGACATTGATCGCCTGAACGAATCCCATCCGGTCGGGCAGCACGGCGGACCGGCCCTCGGGCAGCTCGGTCATCGGCACGCCGCCAAGCCAGGGCTCAGCCGCATCCGCCGCGAAGGCGCGATCGGCCGCTTGCTCGACGAGGTCGATGACCTCGGAGACGTCGCCGAGGTTCGAGAGCCTTCCGACCCAGCGGATGAGCGCCACGATGACGGCCATGATGACGGCGCAGGTCACGAGGAACAGGATGACCTTCGCCTCATCGCCGTAGTAGTTCGTCGAGAGCCCGACCAGACCCACGATCCCGTAGATGAAGCCGCCCAGAAAGGTCGAGATTGCATTCTGCGCCGTGCGGTCCTCGGTCAGAAGCGGTCGCGCCCGCGGCGTGGCCGCGCCCGCCGCCGCCTGAAGCGACGAGGCCATGATGCCCAGCGAGAAGATCGAGACCGCCAGCAGCGAATTCGACAGCACGTCGAGCAGGTCATAGACCCCGTCGAGCCCGATCAGACTGTTGACGTCCGACGGCAGCATCCGACCCGCCAGCGGCGCGGTCGACAGCACGAGCAGCGCGATGACGGCATAGAGGGCGGGAGTGAACCACAGGGTCCGCCGGATGCGGGACCACAGGATGCGCAAGCGGATGGGACTCATGAACGAACTCTCCAATGTGATCGGGAACGCGACCCGTCTCGGCGCGGTTCCGCCCTTTTCCGCGCGGCGGGGGCGGTCTATGAGGGCCCATGCGCAAATCCCTGACTGACATCTACGAAGCCCGCGTCGATGCGGAAGAGCTGCGGGCCGACCCCGCGCAACATGCGGTGCTCGAGGATCTGGAGGGGATCCGTCAGTGGCTCGAGGCCCACCCCGAGCGCAAGCGCGGCCTCTTCGGCCTCTTTGCCGCCAAGGAGGAGCCGCCGAAGGGCCTCTATCTCTGGGGCGGCGTCGGCCGCGGCAAGTCGATGATCATGGATCTCTTCACCGAGGCGGTGGAGATCCCGATGAAGCGACGCGTGCATTTCCATGCCTTCATGCAGGAGGTGCAGCAGGGGATGCACGAGGCCCGCAAGAAGGGCGTCGAGGATGCCCTCCAGCCGGTCGCCGACAGCGTGGCGGGGCAGGTGCGGCTGCTGGCCTTCGACGAGATGCAGATCACCGACATCACCGACGCGATGGTGGTGGGGCGGCTGTTCCAGAAGCTGTTCGAGCAGGGCGTGGTGATCGTGACCACCTCGAACCGGCCGCCCGAGGGGCTGTACGAGAACGGGCTCAACCGCGAGGTCTTCCTGCCCTTCATCGACCTCCTGCGCGAGCGGATGACGGTGATCGAGCTGGAAAGCCCGACCGACTACCGCCAGCACAGGCTGCAGGGGGCGCAGGTCTTCTTCCATCCGGCGCGCAAGGCCGAGCAGGCGATCGCGCGGATCTGGTCCGACCTGACGGGCGGCGACCGGGGCCATCCGATGCGGCTGCCGGTGAACGGACGGACGGTCGAGATTCCGCGCTTCGCGAATGGCGTGGGCCGCGCGACCTTCTGGGGTCTCTGCGCCCGCCCGCTGGGACCTGCCGATTTCCTCGCCATCGCCGAGGCCTGCCGGGTGCTGATCCTCGAGGACATTCCCCGGCTCTCGGCGGAAAACTACAATGAGGCCAAGCGGTTCGTGACCCTGATCGACGCGCTCTACGAGGCGCGGGTCCGGCTGATCGCCTCGGCCGCGGACGAGCCCGAGCGGCTCTATATCGAAGGCGAAGGGTCGTTCGAATTCGAGCGGACGGCCAGCCGCCTGCGCGAGATGCAATCTGCCGACTGGGCGAACTGAGCGGGGACGGCACCCGCTCAGGCCGCGCTGTCGGGCCGGCCCTGTCGCGGTAGGGCGGGACCGGTATGACCGAACATCAACGAAGGCGTGGGATGGATCGCTCCCGGCAACCCAAGGCCGGGTGCGCGCCAGAGGGCGACCCCGGCTGAGGGCTGCAAACCTGCTGTCCCTCCGGTCTTGGACCTTGCGTCCGCCTGCCCGCCGGGCTCAGGCGCGGATCTCGTCCTCAGCGTAGCCCTGCACGAAGAGCAGCGCGGTCAGGTCGCCGTGGTTGATGCGGATATCGCATTCGGCGGCCACCACCGGCTTGGCGTGCAGCGCCACGCCCGCGTCCGCGCGCTTCAGCATCCCAAGGTCGTTCGCGCCGTCGCCCACCGCCATGGCTTCCGCAACCTCAATCCCCAGCCGGGCGCAGATCTCCTCCAGCGCCGCGAGCTTGGCCTCGCGCCCGAGGATCGGCTCGGCCACCGTGCCGATCAGCGCACCCTCGGCCACATGGAGGACGTTCGCGCGGTGCTCGTCGAAGCCGAGACCCGCCGCCACCTTCTCGGTGAAGGCGGTGAAGCCGCCCGAGACCAGCGCCGCGCGCGCGCCATGGGCCTTCATCGTCTGCACCAGTGCCCGCCCGCCCGGCATGTACTGGATCCGCGTCTCGAACACCCGGTCGATCACCGAGGCGGAGAGGCCCTTCAGAAGCCCCACCCGCTCGCGCAGCGCCGACTCGAAGTTCAGCTCGCCATTCATCGCCCGCCGGGTGATGCCTGCGACATATTCGCCGACGCCCGCCTCGTCGGCCAGCTCGTCGATACATTCCTGCCGGATCATCGTCGAATCCATGTCCGCCAGAAGCAGCTTCTTGCGCCGCCCTCCGGCCGGGACGACCGCGAGATCGACCTTCAGCGCCTGCAGATCCTCCCAGACCTGCCAGCGGTTCGAAGGCATTGCAGCGACGGGAAATTCCGCCGCCACCCCCGGTTGCAGCCAGCGCGCGTCGCCGCCGCCCCAGGCATTGCGGAGCGACTCGACGGTGGTTCGCTCGAGCCCCGGCGCGGCCGGGTCGGTCATGAGGACGGCAACGAACATCGCACTCTCCCAAGGTCGCTTTTTCAAGATCGAGCGCCGCTCTAGGACAATTCTTTTCCTTGCGCCAGAGCCTGCCGGGGCGTAATGGCGACAGCGGGACACCTCTCCCCAACGAGAGGCATCTATCTGGAAGGATACCATGTCTGATCTGCAGACCCCGGCCGCGCGGCCGGCCAATCCGCGCTTCTCTTCCGGCCCCTGTGCCAAGATTCCCGCCTATTCGCTGGACCTTCTGTCGGACGCGCCGCTGGGCCGCTCGCACCGTGCCGCCGTCGGCAAGGCCAAGCTGAAAGAGGCGATCGACCTCACCCGCGAGATCCTCGGCGTGCCGGAAGGCTACCGCATCGGCATCGTCCCCGGTTCGGATACCGGCGCGGTCGAGATGGCGATGTGGTCGCTGCTGGGCGCGCGCCCCGTCGAGATGCTGGCCTGGGAAAGCTTCGGCGAAGGCTGGGTCACCGACGCGGTGAAGCAGCTGAAGCTGGATGCGACCGTGCGCAAGGCGGCCTATGGCGAGATCGTCGATCTGGCGCAGGTCGATTTCACCCGCGACGTGGTCTTCACCTGGAACGGCACCACCAGCGGAGTGCGCCTGCCCAACGGCGATGCGATCCCGGCCGACCGCGAAGGTCTCACCATCTGCGACGCGACCTCGGCGGCCTTCGCCATGGACCTGCCCTGGGACAAGCTCGATGTCGTGACCTTCTCCTGGCAGAAGGTGCTGGGCGGCGAGGGCGGCCACGGGATGCTGATCCTCAGCCCCCGCGCGGTCGAGCGGCTGGAAAGCTATACGCCCGCCTGGCCGATGCCGAAGATCTTCCGCATGACCAAGGGCGGCAAGCTGATCGAGGGCATCTTCCAGGGCGAGACGATCAACACGCCCTCGATGCTCGCGGTCGAGGATTACCTCGTCTCGCTTAAGTGGGCGCAACGGATCGGCGGGCTCAAGGCGCTGGTCGCCCGCGCGGAAGCGAACTCGAAGGTCGTGGCCGATTTCGTCGCGGCGCATGACTGGATCGCGAACCTCGCCGTCGATCCCGCGACCGCCTCGACCACCTCGGTCTGCCTGAAGTTCACCGATCCGCGCATCGCGGACGGTGCGGCCTTCGCCAAGGCGGTGGCCAAGCGGCTCGAGAAGGAGGGCGTGGCCCTCGACGTCGGCGCCTATCGCGATGCGCCCGCGGGCCTCAGGATCTGGTGCGGCTCGACCGTCGAGACGGCCGATGTTGCGGCGCTGATGCCCTGGATCGAATGGGCCTTCGAGGCCGAGATCGCGGCGCTCGCCAAGGCCGCCTGAGCCTTACGCTCTCTGACCACCGCTTCGGGGCGGGGCACCTCTGCCCCGTCCGCTGATCCCCTACCGACAGGATGCCCGACATGGCCCCCCGCGTTCTCGTTTCCGACGAACTCTCCGAAACCGCCGTCCAGATCTTCCGCGACCGTGGCGTCGAGGTCGACTACATGCCGAAACTCGGCAAGGACAAGGAAAAGCTGGCCGAGATCATCGGCCAGTACGACGGCCTCGCGATCCGTTCGGCCACCAAGGTGACCGAGAAGCTGCTCGAGCAGGCCACCAACCTCAAGGTCATCGGCCGCGCCGGCATCGGGGTCGACAACGTCGATATCCCGGCCGCCTCGCGCAAGGGCGTGATCGTGATGAACACGCCCTTCGGCAACTCGATCACCACCGCCGAACATGCCATCGCGATGATGTTCGCCTGCGCCCGGCAGCTGCCCGAGGCCAATGCCTCGACCCATGCCGGCAAGTGGGAGAAGTCGCGCTTCATGGGGGTCGAGCTCTTCAACAAGACGCTCGGCGTGATCGGCGCGGGCAACATCGGCGGCATCGTCTGCGACCGGGCGCTGGGGCTCTCGATGAAGGTCGTGGCCTACGATCCCTTCCTGTCGGAAGAGCGCGCCAAGGCGCTCGGCGTGACCAAGGTCGAGCTCGACGACCTGCTGGCGCGCGCCGATTTCATCACGCTCCATGTGCCGCTGACCGACAAGACCCGCAACATCCTGTCGGCCGAAGCTATCGCCAAGACCAAGAAGGGCGTGCGGATCATCAACTGCGCCCGCGGCGGTCTGGTGGACGAGAAGGCGCTGGCCGAGGCGATCAAGTCGGGCCATGTGGCCGGCGCTGCCTTCGACGTGTTCGAGGTCGAGCCCGCCTCCGAAAGCCCGCTCTTCAACCTGCCGAACGTGGTCGTGACGCCGCACCTCGGCGCCTCCACGACGGAAGCGCAGGAGAATGTGGCGCTTCAGGTGGCCGAGCAGATGTCCGACTATCTGCTGACGGGCGCGGTGCAGAACGCGCTCAACATGCCGTCGGTCACGGCGGAAGAGGCCGCGGTCATGGGCCCGTGGGTCAAGCTCGCCGGCCATCTCGGCGCCTTCGTGGGCCAGATGACGGACGAGCCGATCAAGGCGATCAACGTGCTCTATGACGGGGCCGTGGGCGAAATGAACCTCGCCGCACTGAACTGCGCCACCATCGCGGGCATCATGAAGGCCACCAACCCGGACGTGAACCTCGTCTCGGCTCCGGTCGTGGCCAAGGAGCGCGGGATCCAGATCTCGACCACCACGCAGGCCAAGTCGGGCGCCTTCGATGCCTACATCAAGCTGACGGTCGTGACCGACAAGCGCGAGCGGTCGGTGGCGGGCACCTGCTTCTCGGACGGCAAGCCGCGCTTCATCCAGATCAAGGGCATCAACATCGACGCCGAAGTCGGCCGCCACATGCTCTACACCACGAACGAGGACGTGCCGGGCATCATCGGCCTCCTCGGCATGACCATGGGCAAGAACGGCGTCAACATCGCGAACTTCACCCTCGGCCGGACCTCGGTCGGGCAGGAGGCCATCGCGATCCTCTACCTCGATCAGGCAATCGATCCGAAGGTGGTGGAGACGCTCGAATCGACCGGCCTCTTCCAGCAGGTGAAGCCGCTCGAATTCGACGTGGCCTGACACTTCCTTCGGCTGCCCTTCCGGTTTCCGGCCGGGGCGCATAAGGTGCGGAGGTCCGGCGCGGCCGGGCCTCCTTGTCATTTTCCGGAAGGACCGAGATGCGAAGCTACGCCATCGGCGACATCCACGGGCACCTGTCGCTCCTGCAGGAGATCCACGGCCGGATCGCCGCAGACCGCGCGCGGACCGGGGACGACGAGGCGCCTGTCGTGCATATCGGCGATCTGGTCGACCGCGGCCCCGACAGCCGCGGTGTCGTGGAATATCTGCGGCAGGGGATCGAGCAGGGCGAGAACTGGGTGGTGCTGAAGGGCAACCACGACCGGATGTTCGCAGGCTTCCTGCGCGACCCGGCCCATCAGGATCCGGGCCTGCGCGGCGACCTCTCGTGGCTCCATCCGCGGCTGGGCGGCGGGCCGACGCTCGAATCCTACGGCGTTGCCCATGCCGCCGACCGTCCCGTGGCCATCGTCCACCGCGAGGCCGTTGCGCTGGTTCCGGCCGAGCATGTGGCCTTCATCGAGGCGCTGCCCGCAGTCTACCGCCGCGACGAGGCGCTTTTCGTCCATGCGGGCATCCGCCCGGGCGTGCCGCTCGCCGAGCAGATCGAAGACGATCTCGTCTGGATCCGCGAGCCCTTCCTGTCCGATCCGCGCGATCATGGCATGCTCGTCGTCCATGGCCATACGGCCATCGATGCCGTGACGCATTACGGCAACCGGTTGAACCTCGACAGCGGCGCGGCCTATGGCGGGCCGCTCTCGGCCGTGGTGATCGAGGGGCGCTCGGTCTGGCAGCTGGGCCCCGAGGGGCGCCGCCCCATCGCCTGATTTCCCTGTCCGACGTAACGTCACCGGCGCGGTCGCCGGATCGGCGGCTATGGTGCGGCCATCCAGAGAGAAAGGCCGCGCCATGTCCGACATCCTCGTCCTCTCCGCCGTCCGCACCGCCATCGGCGGCTTCGGCGGCGCGCTCGCCGCGGTCCCGCCGGGCGATCTCGCCACCACCGTCACCCGTGCCGCGCTGGAGCGCGCAGGCGTGGAGCCCGGCCGCGTGGGGCATGTGGTCTTCGGCCATGTCATCAACACCGAACCGCGCGACATGTATCTCTCGCGCGTGGCGGCGATGCAGGCGGGTATCCCGTCGGAGGTGCCGGCGATGAACGTGAACCGGCTCTGCGGCTCGGGCGTGCAGGCCGTCGTCTCGGCCATGCAGGCGCTGATGCTGGGCGATGCCGAGGTGGCGCTGGCGGGCGGCGCGGAATCGATGAGCCGCGCGCCCTATGCGCTGACGACGGCGCGGTGGGGCCAGAAGATGGGCGACACGCGCGCGCTCGACATGATGACGGGGGCGCTCAACTGCCCCTTCGGCACCGGCCACATGGGCATCACCGCCGAGATCGTGGCCGAGCGCCACGGCATCAGCCGCGAGGATCAGGACGCGTTCGCGCTGGAAAGCCAGACCCGCACCGCCCGCGCGCAGGAGGAGGGCCGCTTCGACGGCCAGATCGTTCCGGTCGAGATCGCCTCGCGGAAGGGGCCGGTCTCCTTCTCCCGCGACGAACATCCCAAGGCCACCACCCTCGAGGCGCTCGCGGGGCTGCGTCCCGCCTTCCAGAAAGGCGGCACGGTGACCGCAGGCAATGCGAGCGGGATCAACGACGGGGCCGGGGCGCTGATCCTCGCGCGCGAGGGGGCCGTGCCCGACGCGCGTCCGCTCGGCCGGCTGATCGGCTATGCCCATGCGGGCGTCGATCCCGAGGTGATGGGGCTGGGGCCGATCCCGGCGGTAAAGGCGCTCTGCGCGCGCACCGGCCTCTCGGTCGCGGATTTCGACGTGATCGAGTCGAACGAGGCCTTCGCGGCACAGGCGCTGGCCGTGGCGCGCGCGCTCGATTTCGATCCGGCCAGGGTGAACCCGAACGGCGGCGCCATCGCGCTCGGCCATCCGGTCGGCGCCACCGGGGCGATCATCACGGTGAAGGCGCTCCACGAGCTGCACCGGACGGGCGGGCGCCGGGCCCTCGTCACCATGTGCATCGGCGGCGGGCAGGGGATCGCGCTGGCGCTCGAGCGGGTCTGAGCCTCTGCTCTAGCGCAGTCGCACCGCGGTCCGGGCAGAGCGGCCGTCCGCGTCGATCACCGAAAGGGTGAGGAACCCCGCCGGCAGGTCGAGCAGCGTCTCGCGCCCGCCGAGCGAGACCGCGACCGGCGCCCCGTTCGCGAGCCAGGTGAAGGGGGCGGTCCCGCCCTCGACCTTCACCTTCAGCCCGCCGCGCAGCCGCTCGACCTCGGCCCCGTCGGGCGGGAAGGCCACCTGCGGCCCGCCCACGGTCTGGAAGGCCGCCAGCCGCGAGCGGAACCGGCGGAGCGGCTGCGGCAGCTCGGCATTGCTCACGGTCAGGGCCGCGCGCGGCGGGGGCGGCAGCGGATCCAGCGCGGGCTTCAGCCGGGCGAAGGTGCGGAACAGCACCGGCGCCGCGAGATCGGCGCCGAAGACCCCCGGCACCGGGGTGCCGTCGGCCCGCCCGAGCCAGATCCCCACCACATGCTGTCCGTCGAACCCCACCGCCCAGGCGTCGCGGTGGCCGTAGCTGGTGCCGGTCTTGTAGGCCAGCCGGTTCGCCGGCGCGCCGGGCGGCGGCGCCATGCCCGACAGGATGTCCGCCACCTGCCAGGCCGAAACCTCGGACATCAGCCGCCGCCCCGGCGCGCCCTCGCCCTCGACATGGAGCGGCAGCACCACCCCGCCGCGGGCGAGCGCCGCATAGAGCTGGACCATGTCGGAGAGCGTGACGCCCACGCCTCCCAGCGCCACGGCGAGGCCCGGCTGCCCGCCCGGCAGCACCGGCTTCACCCCCGCCTGCTCCAGCGCGGACAGAAGCCGCGCCGGCCCCAGCGCATCGGTCAGCGCGACTGCGGGCAGGTTCAGCGACATCTGCAACGCCTCGCGCGCGCGGATCTCGCCGCGGAAGATCCGGTCGAAGTTCTGCGGCCGGTAGCCCGCGAAATCCATCGGCCGGTCGTCGAGCAGCGTCTCGGGATGGGCGAGCCCCTCGTCGAAGGCAAGCCCGTAGATCAGGGGCTTGAGAAGCGAGCCCGGGCTGCGCAGCGCCACCGTCATGTCGAGGAACCCCTGCCGCCGGTCGGCGCGATAGGCCGCCGATCCGACCGAGGCCAGGATCTCGCCCGAGCGGTGATCGGCCACCAGCATCGCCACCTGAAGCCGCTCGCCCCGCGCCTCGACCGTCTCGGCGGCCAGCGCCTCGAGCCGTTTCTGCAGGGCCGCGTCGAGCGTCAGCCGGTGCGTCTGGCGCAGCGGATCGGCCTTCGCCACCCGGTCGGCCAGATGCGGTGCCACAGCGGGGAAGGGCTTGCGCGCCCGCGGCACCGGCTCCCGCAGGGCAGCCTCGGCGCGGTCGGACTCGATCACCTCCGCCCGGACGGCGCGGGCGAGGACGCGGGCCCGCGCGGCCTCGGCCCGCTCGGGGTGGCGGTCGGGCCGCCGTCCCTCGGGCGATTGCGGGATGGCGACCAGAAGCGCCGCCTCGGCCGCGGTCAGCCGGGCGGGCTCCTTGCCGAGGTAGGAGATCGACGCCGCCCGGATCCCCTCGAGGTTGCCGCCATAGGGCGCCAGACGGAGGTAGAGCGACAGGATCTCCTCCTTCGAAAGCCGCCGCTCCAGCGCCAGCGCCACCCGCATCTGGCGCAGCTTGCCCGCCACCCGGCCCGTGCCGCTTTCTTCGAGGAGCCGCGCGACCTGCATGGTGAGGGTCGAGCCGCCCGATACCACCTGCCCGTAGCGCAGCGCCTGCAGCACCGCCCGCGTCAGCGCCAGCGGATCGATGCCGCCGTGGTCGTAGAAGCGGCCGTCCTCGTAGGCCACGAGCATCTTCAGGAACAGCGGATCGACCGGCCCCGGCTCCAGCCGCCAGCGGCCGTCGGCGACGGTATAGGCGCGCAGCAGCGTGCCGTCGCGCGCCTCGACCTCGACCGAGGTCTGCAGCGCCAGAGGCGGCATCGCTGTCGCGGCGATGAAGCCCTCGACCCCGTCGCGGGCGGCGGCGGCGAGGAACAGCCCCGCCGCCGCCGCGAACAGCCACCGCGCCCGGATCATGGGGTGACGGTGACGCGGCCCGCCTCGGTCCAGGCGCGGAACTCGGGCCGATACATGTCCTCGACCGAGGCCGCCGGATGGTGGAACGTGCCCGGCGAGACGGCGCGCACGATATAGGCCAGCCGGAAGGCCTCGCCGTCATAGCGGTCGAGGGCGGCGAGGAAGCGGTCCTGCCGGAACTCGGCATGGGCCACATTCTCGACCGGGGAGAGCCAGTCGAGCGCATCGACCTGCCCGCCCCGCATCAGGTTCGGGTTGTCGATCTCGAAGCCCGCGGGCAGCGGGTCGTTGACCATGAGCCGCCCCTCGCCATTGCCGAAGGGCGTCACCTCCAGCACCGCGACCAGCCGGGTGCCCGCAGCGACCGAGCCCGGATCGGCGGCCTCGCCCTCCATCGTGTAGTAGCTCCGCGCGATGGCATAGCCGTTGCCGCCCGCGGACTCGGGCTCGGAGGGCACGCCGGTGGTGGTCACGGTCAGCACCTGCGGCCCGCCCGAATTGGTGACCGCCACCGCCGGATCGCCGTCGCGCAGCAGCCGGACGAGCGGCCCGGTCGCGGGGGTGCCGTCGATGGCGATCCCTTCGAGCTCCGGCCGGTCGATCAGCGCGTTCGTGGCCAGCAGCGTCCAGACCGCCTCCTGTGTGGAGAGCGTGCCGGTGCGCGCGGCGAGCGAGGTCGTCACCGCCTCGCGGTCCACCGCCTGCGAGCCTGCCTCGGCCGCGAGCGTCAGCACGGTCGCCGCATCGCGGTAGGCGGTGCCGTAGTCGGCGCGGAACACCTGCTGCGACTGGGCCACGAGCGACCCGTTCAGCCGCGCGGCCGCCTTGCGGAACATCGCATCCGCCCGCTGCTGATCGCCGTAACTGGCCAGCGCCGCCCCGAGCTGGGCCTGCGCCGCGGGGGTGGAGAAGGCATCCGCCTTGACGTCCGCATAGTAGCGCAGGTCGCCGATGGCGGCCGCCCCCTCGCGCGCGAGAACCATCAGCGCATAGGCCAGCGCCTCGCCGCCCTCGTCGAAGTCGGCCGAGTAGTTCACCTGGTTGCGGAGGTTGTCGAGCGCCCGGCGCAGCGCCAGCTCCGGCACCTTGTGCCCCTGCGCCTTCGCCCGCGACAGGAAGTCGGTGACATAGGCATCGAGCCAGAAGTCGCCCGACTGCGCCTGCCAGAGGCCGAAGGCCCCCTCGGCGGTCTGGTTGGTCAGCACCTCGTCGATGGCCTGCCCGATCCGCACCGACATGTCCTCGGTGCCGGGCAGGTCGAGCGCCCGGGCCACGCTGCTCAGATAGAGGAGCGGCAGCGCCCGCGACGTGATCTGCTCGGTGCAGCCGTAGGGATAGCGGTCGAGGCTCGCCAGCAGCCCCGCCGTATCGAGCCGCGCAATCGGGCCGATGGCCATGGTTGCGCGCCCCGTGCCGGGCACGAAGCCCGCGAACAGGTTGTCGTCCAGCGTGAAGGTCTGGCCGCCCTCCAGCGTCAGCCGGTCGCGCCGCGCGATCTCGGGGTCGTTCACCTCTACCGGCACGACGAGCCGCTTGGTCAGCTGCTTGCCGTCCGGCGTGGTGAGCGAGACCTCGATCTCCTGCAGGCCCGTCCGGCCGGCCGAGACCGGCACCTCGATCCGGGCGCGGCCTTTCTCGGCCAGATCGAGGCCCGAGGGCACCGATCCGACCGTCAGGCCCGGCGAGGAGACATCGAGGCTCACCCGGCCGGCGGGGCCGGTCGCATGGGCGATATCGAGCAGCAGGCGGCTCTCGTCGCCGGGCGCGAGGAAGCGCGGCAGGCTCGCCGTCACAACGACCGGATCGCGCACCAGCACGTCCTGCTCGGCATGTCCCACGCCGGTCTTCGACCAGACGACCGCCATCACCCGCACCGTGCCGTTGAAGGCGGGCAGATCGAAGGTGGCGCGGGCGAGACCGTCGGGCCCCACCTCGACGGGGCCCGAGAAGAAGGCCACCAGCTCTTCCGTGGGAGGCGGGGCCTGCGTCTGCGCCCGCCCGCCGTCGCCGCCCGAGCGCACCGAGCCCTGCGCGCCGTTCATCCCGTCGATCAGCCGCCCGTAGAGGTCGCGGATGCCGACGCCGAGTTTCCTCTGCCCGAAGTAATGGTCCTCCGGGTCGGGCGTCTCGAAGCCGGTGAGGTTCAGGATCCCCACATCGACCGCGGCGAGGGTGGCATAGGCCGTCTCGCCCGGAGCCGTGCCCTCGACCTTCACCGCGACCTCCATCGGGCCACGCGGCGCGGCCTCGGGCGCGGTCTCGATGCGGGTCGCGAGCTTCTTCTCGCCCGGATCGATGGCGGCATGGGCGAGGCCCAGCGCCCGGGTCGGGTTGCGCCCTGCCGCCACATCCATCGGCCGCAGGAGCGTGGCCGTCACATAGACGCCCGTCCCCCACTCGTCCGTCACCGGCAGCTCGACCAGCGTTTCGCCCTCGCCGACCTCGACCGCCTTCATCGCGATCAGCCGGTTCGAGAGCACGGTGACCAGCGCCTTGCCGGGTGCGCGCGGCACGATGCGCAGCTGTGCCGTCTCGCCGGGCCGGTAAGCGGGCTTGTCGAGCGACAGCTCCAGCGTGTCGGGCGTGGCGGTCACGTCGGCGGGCGCATACCAGCCGGCGTAGAAGCTCGTCGAGCTGGCGGCCTGGCGCCCATCGCTGCGCTCGACCACGAGTTCATACTGGCCCCAGTCCACCGGCGCCCCGATCTCGACCGGAGACGTGCCGAGCTCCGCCTCGCCCTCGGCCACCGGGGTCCGGGTCTCGACCGGCTCCCAGGCCCAGTTGCCCCATTGCTGATACCATTGATAGTCGGTCTCGATCCGGTTCAGCGTCCAGCGCACAGACATCGGCACGGGCGTCTCCTCGGGGCCCACGCCCACCAGCGCGAAGCGCGCGTCGGTGCCCTGCGCCGCCACCCCGTCGAACAGCGGGCGGATGCCGATCATCGGCTCGGCCGGGCGCAGGCGGCGGGTGATCGTCCGCTCCACGGGCCGCCCCGATCCTTCCGAGACACGGGTCGCAACGAGGATCTCGAGCGGGCGCGCCGGATCCTCGACCTGCGGCAGATCGAGGGCGAAGCGCGCCTGACCGGCCTCGTCGGTGCGCTGGCCGCCGAACGAGGCGACCTGCGGATCGAAGCTCGCCGTCGAGCGGCCGAAGACATAGCCCGGAAACTTCGGCAGCCCCTCGGCCGCGCGCAGCAGCACCTCGCCCTCGATGGCGAGATCCGCCCCCGGCGCGCCATAGAGGAAGTTCGCCTCGACCGTCAGTTCGGGCAAGTCGCCGAGCGCGATGGGCGCCTCGGGCAGGCTCGCCGTCACGTCGATCCGTTCGGGCAGGAAATCCTCGACCAGCACGGTCTTCGCGGCGAGCGGCGCCGCCTCGAGATCGGCCAGCACCTCGAGCCGCCAGACCCCCCGGGGCGCCGAGCCCGCGAGCGGCAGATCGAACACATGGCCGCCCGCCCCGGTGCCCGAGGCCAGCGCGCGGGAATATTCCACCCCGTCGGGCCGCTTCAGGATCGCGGTCAGCGGCAGCCCCTCGATGGCCGCGGCCTCGCCGTCGCGGGCCAGCGCGAGGGCATGGATCGTCTCGCCCGCGCGATAGGCGCCGCGCTCGGTCGCAAGGAACACATCCACCGGCGGGGCGGGTTCGTGCCCCTCCACGCCCCGGTCGGACAGGTCGAACTCCGGATCGGTGAGCGACAGGAACGCGATGTCCGCCTCGCCCTCCTTCACCACCACCAAAGCGGGCTCGGCCGCCCCGGTGCCGCGCGTGAGGCCCGCATCGAAGGCGGCGAGGCCCTGATCGTCCGTCGTGGCCGTGCCCAGCACCGCATTCGCGCGCGACAGAAGCTCGACCGTGACGCCGGCCTTGGGCTCGGCCGATCCGAGGCTCCGCACGAAGACATGCAGCCCGTCCGTCCCCGACAGCGTCGTCACGCCGAGGTCGGAGATCACGAACCACTGCCAGGCGGCCGGATGTTCGTAGACATCCTGCCCCGGGATCGCGGCCTTCAGCGCATAGATGCCCGCGGGCAGGCCCCGCAGCGGCTCCTCCATCGGCAGGCGGGTGGTCATGTCGCGGTTGACCTCCATCGCCACCTCGCCGGTGCCGGTCCAGATCTCTTCGCCCACCTCGGAGGTGAACTGGTCGGCCTGCCACTGATCGAGCGGGCGGCCGAGGTAATCCTGCTGGATCGCCCGCAACAGGTTGCGGTCAGACACCCGGTAGACCGCCAGATCGAGCGTCCTCGCGTTCACCGTCTCGACCGGGATCGCCGGCGCGCCGGCGCGCGGCAGCACATAGGCCCGGCTCGGGAAGCGCACCGAGGGCGAGCGGTCGCGGACATAGGCCGCGATCTGCACCGACTTGGCGAGCGTCTGGCCGTCGGCCGCGGGCAGCCCCTCGCGGAAGGTCAGCACATGGCGCGCCCCGTGTGCCACGCCGCCCACGCAGATCCGCCGGTCCTCGGCTTCGACCGTCAGCCCCGGCTCTCCGAGCTGCACATAGCTTGCGTAATCGATGCCGCTGTCGGCCAGCTTCTCCGAGAAGGTCACGCAGATCCGCGGCCGCACCCGGTCGGCCTCGACCGCATTCTCGGTGATGCGGAAGCCGTATTTCCCTGCCGCCGTGTCGAGCAGCCGGGCCGTGTCGTCGCGCGGCTGGATCGACTGGGCGAGGCGCAGCGCCTGCACCATGTCGCGCCCGCGGTCGATCGTCTCGGCCGAAAGCGCGAGTTCGACCAGCGCCGTGTGGCGCAGCGCGGGCGAGCCCGCGCGCAGATAGCCGTTGATCGCCGCCCGGAAGGCGCGGTCGCGCAACGTGTCGCGGGACGAGCTGTCCGCCTCGCCCGCCGCCCGCAGACGGCGCGCATAGTCGATCCAGCTCTCGGCCCGGTCCGAGGCGCTGACCGCCGCGCCGGTGAAGTTCGCCGCCGCAATCCGGTCGCCCTGCGCCTCGGCGCGGGCCGCGCTCTGGAGATGCTCCTCGGCCGTGTAGCCGTTCACCGTATGCTCGTGGCCGAGCCCTGCCGCCTGCTCCTTCGCGCGCGTGAGATCATAGTCCGACAGGAAGGCCAGATCCGAGGCGCGGGCGCGGGCCGTCTCCTGCCGTGCGGGATCCTCCGGCACCACCACGCCCGAGATCGCCCCCTGATAGGGTGCGGCATCGCCCGAAGTGGATTTCGGGAAGCACGAGCCGTTGCGCCCGTTGAAGGTGAAGGCGGTGCAGCCCGTCCGCGACAGGCAGGCGCGCTCGCAGCCGTCGAGCGTCGTGTCGAGGAGGGTCGCCATGTCGCTGCCCGGCAGGTCGGTATCCGCGCTCAGGACGACGCGGCGGTCGGGCAGCCAGTCCTGCGCGGCCGCGGTGAGCGGCAGCATCAGACCGAGCATCAGGACCGGCAGCAGGTGACGGATGCGCATGGGAAACTCCTCCGGAAGTCTTCGGCGGATGCTGTCACCGGGCTGCCGGAGAGGCAAGGATTCTCGGGGCGTTTCTGCGCCCAAGGCCGCTCGCGCTTAAGAAGAGATTCATTCTGCGGCCGCAGGATGCGGCAGGTCTAGGCGGGGCGGACGGATGGACATCGAGCAGAAGCTGGCCAAGGAGCGGCGGGCGCGGCTGGCTGCCGAACGGCTGCTGGAATACAAGCAGCGCGAGCTTTTTGCCGCCAACGAGAAGCTCGCGATCCACGCCCGCGCGCTGTCGGATCAGATCATCGAGCAGCGCGCCGTGGTCAAGACAGCCCTCTCCGAGGCCGAGAAGCTGAAGGGGCAGAACAGCCGCTTCCTCTCCGAACTCGAACGCGCCCACACCGCCGCCGTCATGGCCGAGCGGCGGCTGTGGGATTCGATCGACGCGATCGAGGACGGGTTCGCCGTCTTCGACGCCGGTCAGCGCCTCGTGGCCGCGAACGAGGCCTACCGCTGCCATTTCGAGGGGCTCGAGGTGCGGCCGGGCATGGCGCTGGCCGACCTCCTGCAGCTGGCCACCACCCATGGGCTGATCGACCTGCGCGGCGAGCCCGCCGATCACTGGCGGCAGCGCATGATCCGCCGCTGGGACGAGGATCCGGTCGAGCCCGAGATCGTGCGCCGCTGCACCGGCCAATGGCTGCGGCTGGTGAACCGGCGCGCGCGCGACGGCGACATGGTGAGCCTTCTCATCGACATCACCGAGCAGATGCGGCTCCGCGCGGCCATCGACGCGATCCCCGACGGATTCGTCCTCTTCGACCGGGCCGAGCGGCTGGTGCTCTGCAACGACCGCTATCGCGCGATCTATCCCCGTTCCGCCGAGGCGCTGCGGCCCGGCGCCCCGTTCGAGGAGATCCTGCGGCACGGGCTCGCGCACGGTCAGTTCCCGGAAGCCGCGGGCCGCGAGGAGGAGTGGCTGGCCGACCGCCTCGCGGCCTTCCGTCACCTCGGCGGCGCGGCCGAGCAGCAGCTCGACGACGGGCGCTGGCTGCGGGTGATCGAGCACGAGACCCCCGATGGCGGCCGCGTGGGCCTCGGCGTCGACATCACCGAGCTGAAGCGCCAGCAGGCCGCGCTCGAATCCGCCCGCGCCGCCGCCGAGGCCGCCAGCCGGGCGAAGTCCGCCTTCCTCGCCAACATGAGCCACGAGATCCGCACGCCCATGAACGGGATCGTGGGCATGGCGGACCTCCTCTGCGAGACCGTGCTGACCGAGGATCAGCGCCTCTTTTCCGAGACCATCCGGTCGTCGGGCGAGGCGCTTCTCGTCATCATCAACGACATCCTCGACTATTCGAAGATCGAGGCGAACCGGCTGACGCTGCACCCCGAGCCCTTCGATCTCGAACGGACCATCCACGAGGTCGCCATGCTGCTCCAGCCCAAGGCGCGGGCCAAGGGGATCGACCTGCTCATCGACTTCGACCTGTTCCTGCCCACGCGCTTCGTGGGCGACCCGGGGCGGCTGCGACAGGTGCTGACGAACCTGATCGGCAATGCGGTCAAGTTCACGGCCGCCGGCCATGTGCTGATCCGTGTCGTGGGCCTCGAGGTCGCGCCGGGGCGGCACGACCTGCGCGTGACGGTCGAGGATACCGGGATCGGGATCGCGCCCGAGCATCTCGACCATGTGTTCGGCGAGTTCAACCAGATCGAGGCCGAGGCCACCCGCCGCTTCGAGGGCACCGGCCTCGGCCTCGCCATCACCCGCCGCCTGATCGAGCTGATGCAGGGGGCGGTCTGGGTCGAGAGCGAGCCGGGGCGCGGCTCCTGTTTCGGCTTCCGCCTGACGCTGCCCGCCGCCGATGACGAGGCCGCCCCGCCGGTGCCGATCGAGGTGCGCCGCGCGCTGGTGGTGGATGGCCAGTTCATCAACCGCACCATTCTCGAACGCCAGCTTGCCCCTTGCGGCATCTCGGTCACGCTCTGCCGCTCGGGGATCGAGGCTCTGGCCGAACTGTCGGCGGATGCGGGCTATGACCTCCTTCTGACCGATCACGAGATGCCCGACCTCGACGGGCTTGCGCTGGCCCAAAGGGTGCGTGCGGGCGGCTTCTCCATGCCGATCCTTCTTCTGACCTCGAACCCGTCCGCCGTGCGCGATCATCCGGCCGAGGCGCTGCTGGCCGGAGTGCTGCAGAAGCCGCTCCTGCGCTCTGATCTCTACCGGCGCCTCCAGTCTTTGACCGCGCCCCCCGCCGCGCCGGACCGGCCGCCGCCCGTGCCGGTGCCGGCGCTCCGGCGGATGCGGGTGCTGGCCGCCGAGGACAACCGCACCAACCAGCTCGTCTTCGGCAAGATGGTGCGAGACCTCGACATCGACCTCACCTTCGCCGACAACGGCCGCGAGGCGGTGGAGCTTTATGATCGCATCCGGCCCGATCTCGTCTTCATGGATATCTCGATGCCGGAAATGGATGGGCGTGCGGCCGCGCGCGCCATCCGCGCCCGTGAGCGTGGGGGCACCCATGTGCCCATCGTGGCACTGACGGCCCACGCGCTCGAGAGCGACGCCCGGGCCAGTGCCGCCGCAGGTATCGACCGGACGCTCACCAAGCCCCTGCGCCGGGCCATGATCCTCGAAACGCTGGCGGCCTTCTGTCCGGCAGGCACCCGGCCCATCCAGCCCGCCTTGGTCGAGGGGCCGGACTGAGGCTTCGGCCTCGCCCGGGCGGGCGACATGTAGGCAAGGCGGCCGAAAGATTGAGGCGGCACCGCGGCATCTGCGGGGATCGCGATCCATGCACGCCGGGGAAGCGGGGGCGTCGGGGAAGCCCAGTTGACAGCCGGCAACGAGGGCGCCGGGTCAGCCCGCGCGCAGGAAGACGGGGCGCTCGTCGGTGGAGAGGTCGGGCTCGTAGGCGTAGCCGCCCGCGCGGAAGGCGCGCAGGTCCTCCGGGTCGTCGAGCCGGTTCTCGGCGATGAAGCGGGCCATGGCGCCCCGGGCGCGCTTGGCCCAGAAGCTCACGATCTTGCGCTCGCCGTTGCGCTCTTCGAGGAAGGTGGGCGTGATCACGGGGAGCTTCAGCGCCGCGCGATCCGCGGCGGTGAAATATTCCACCGACGCGCAGTTCACGAGGACGCGCGCCCCGGTCTCTGCCGCGCGCGCGTTCAGGGCCTCGGCAATCCGGTCGCCCCAGAAATCGTAGAGCGTCGCGCCGCGCTCGGTCGCAAGCCGCGTGCCCATCTCGAGCCGGTGCGGCTGGATCCGGTCGAGCGGGCGCAGGAGCCCGTAGAGGCCCGAGAGGATGCAGATCCTCTCCTGCGCCCAGCGGAGCGCATCGGCATCCATGGTCCGCGCCTCGAGACCGGCATAGGTGTCGCCGTCGAACAAGGCGACCGCAGGCACGGCCGCATTTCGCGCTTCGTGAAATTCCGCGAAGCGCGCCACGTTCAGCCGGGCCAGCGGCTCGGAGATATGCATGAGCCGGCGCAGGTCGGCCGCGGTCAGATCGCGCGCGACCCGCGCCAGCGCATCGGCCTGATCCTGCAGGCGCGGCTCGGACGGCGCGAGATCCGCGGGCAGATCGAGGGCGGGCTGCGCCGCGAGGCGCTTGGCGGGCGACAGGACGGCGAGCATCAGGCCTCCCGCAGCACGTCGAGGAAGGCCTCGCCGAAGCGCTCGATCTTCTGCGCGCCGAGATCGCCCACGCGGTCGAGATCGGCGAGCGTCGTGGGCCGCGCCTCGGCGATCCGGCGCAGCGTGCTCTGCGGCAGGCTCAGCGGCTTGCCGGTGCCGTCCTCGCCGCGCATCAGCGCGACCTGCGCCTCGGCCAGCCGGTCGAAGAGCTCGGCCGCACCCCGCCCCGCCAGACGGCGGCGCTGGGGATGCATGGCGGCCTCGGCCTCGCCGGTGACGACGGCAAGGAAGGTCGCGCCGTAGCTCTCGAGCTTCTTGGCGCCGACGCCTGTGATCCCGGCCATCTCGTCGAGGGTCTGCGGCCGACGCTCGGCCATCTCGATCAGGGTGCGGTCGGTGAAGATCACATAGGCGGGCACGCCCGCGGCCTCGGCGAGCGCCCGGCGCTTGGCCTTCAGCGCAGACAGAAGCGGCGCATCCTCCTCGGAGATCAGCGCGCGGGCCTGCGGCCGGGCCGCGGCGGATTTCACCGTGTCGCGGCGGAGCGTGATCTGCTCCTCCCCGCGGAGGATGGGGCGGGCGGCCTCGGTCATCTTCAGCGCGCCGTGGCGTTCGGGATCGGGCCGCACCAGATCGCGCCCCATCATCTGCCGGAACACCGCCTCCCACGCCGGGCGCGAGAGATCCCGGCCGACCGAGAAGGTGGGCAGCCCGTCGTGGCCGCGGTCGCGCACCTTCTGGGTCGCAGTGCCGGTCAGGATGTCGATCAGATGGCCGGTCCCGAACCATTCGCCGGTGCGCAGGATCGCCGACAGCGCCTTGCGCACCGCCTCGGTCGCATCGAAGAGCTCGGCCGGGCGGTCGCAGAGATCGCAGGTGCCGCAGGGCTCGGAGCTTTCGCCGAAATAGCCGAGCAGCACCTGCCGCCGGCAGGCGGTGGCCTCGGCCAGACCCAGCAGCGCGTTCAGCCGGGCATGATCGGCGGCCTTGCGGTCGGGCGGGGCCAGCCCCTCGTCGATCTGGGAGCGGCGCAGGCGGATGTCGTCGGGGCCGTAGAGCGTCAGCGTCTCGGCCGGGGCGCCGTCTCGGCCAGCGCGGCCGATCTCCTGATAATAGCCCTCGATGGATTTCGGCAGGTCGGCATGGGCCACCCAGCGGATGTCGGGCTTGTCGATGCCCATGCCGAAGGCAACCGTCGCCACGACGATGAGACCGTCCTCCTGCTGGAAGCGGATCTCGACCGCGCGCCGGTCGTGGGCCTCCATCCCGCCATGATAGTGGCAGGCGGAATGCCCCGCCTCGCGCAGCGCCTGGGCGAGCGTCTCGGTCTTGGCGCGGGTGGCGCAATAGACGATGCCCGAGCGGCCCTTGCGCGCGGCGGCGAAGGCCAGGATCTGCTGGCGCGGGCTCGCCTTGACGGCGAAGGCCAGATGGATGTTCGGCCGGTCGAAGCCGCGCAGGAAGGTGGCGGGCGCCACGCCGTCGAAGAGGCGCGCCACGATCTCTTCCTGCGTTTCGGCGTCGGCGGTGGCGGTAAAGGCCGCCAGTGGCACGTCGAGCGCGCGGCGCAGTTCGCCGATGCGCAGGTAATCGGGGCGGAAGTCATGGCCCCACTGGCTCACGCAATGGGCCTCGTCCACCGCGATGAGCCCCACCCCCACCCGGCGCAAGAGCGCGAAGGCCCCGGCCGAGGCGAGCCGCTCGGGCGCCATGTAGAGGAGCTTGATCCGGCCCTCGTCGAGCGCCCGGAACACCTCGTCCGTCTCGGCCTCGGTGTTGCCCGAGGTGAGCGCACCGGCCTCGACCCCCGCCTCGCGCAGCGAGCGCACCTGATCGCGCATGAGCGCGATCAGCGGCGAGACGACGAGCGTCACCCCTTCGCGGGAGAGGGCGGGCAGCTGGTAGCAGAGCGACTTGCCGCCGCCCGTCGGCATGATGGCGAGCGTGTTCTGCCCCTGCCGCACCGCCTCGACGATCTCTTCCTGCCCCGGCCGGAAGTCGGAAAAGCCGAAGATCGAATGAAGAAGCTCGCGCGGGGTGGGCATAAGGCAATCCGTCTGGGTCCGGCGCGGGGCCGGACCGTCAGGTGAGGTGGGGAAGGATCAGAAGTAGAAGCTGGCCATGTTGTTGCGCAGCACGATCTGCAGCGCGTAGATCGCGACCAGCACGATCAGCGGTGCGAGATCCAGACCCCCCATCGAGGGCAGGATGCGGCGCACCTGCGAATAGATCGGCTCGAGCAGGCGGCTCAGCCCGTCCCAGATCTGGCCGACGAGCGGCTGACGCAGGTTCAGCACCTCGAAATTGATGAGCCAGCTCATGATGATATGCGCGAAGATGATGAACTTCGCGATGTCGAGGATCAGCATCAGGATCTGGAAGAGCGATATCATGGACGCATCCTTCACGGGAAATCTCAAAGACAGGTATAGACGGGCCCGCCAAAGGGCAACCTCGTTCCGCTGCGTTGGCCTTGACGGGACCGTGATGGCGTAGCACCCAAGGCGTGAAGGAGTGATTGATGTATCCTTACGTCCGCCTTTTCATGGAGATGCGCCGCGCGCGGCGGCTCGATCCCCTGCCGGTTCTGGGTACGCACCGCTCCTCGCACCGCTGCCTGCCCTGGGATCTCGCCCCGTGGCGCGAGCTCAACAACGGGCGGACGCTGACCCTGTTCGATCTGGGCCGGGCGCCGCTTCTGGTGCGCACGGGGATGCAGCGGATCTGCTCCGAAAAGGGCTGGGGCATGACGGTGGCGGGCAGCTCGGTGCGTTACCGGCGGCGCGTGGTGCTGATGGAACGGCTCGAGATGGTGAGCCGCTGCCTCGGCTGGGACGGACGGTTCTTCTACATGGAGCAGAGCCTCTGGCGGAAGGGCGACTGCACGAGCCACATGCTGCTGCGCGCGGCCACGACCACGGGATCGGGCATCGTGCCGCCGGCCGAGGTGGCGGCGGCCCTCGGCGCGGGCGAGAGCCCGCCCCTGCCCGACTGGGCGCAGGCCTGGATCGAGGCCGACGCGCTGCGGCCCTGGCCGCCTGCGGCCTGAGGCAGGCGCCCGTGCCCCGAGACGCGTGGCCCGGAGCCTCGGGTTGCGTCGGGGACGCATTTCGGGCTTCATCCGCGCGATCCACGGAGGGGCCATGGCACGCGCGCGACTTCGCATATGGGGCTGGTATTTCTTCGACTGGGCGAGCCAGCCCTACAGCACCCTCCTCCTGACCTTCGTCTTCGCACCCTATTTTGCCGAGGTGGCGCGCGGGCGCTATCTGGCCGAAGGCATGGACGCCGTGGCCGCGGGCGCGGCGGCGCAGTCGCTCTGGGCCACCGGCCTCGGCGCGGCCAGCCTTGTCGTGGCGCTGCTCGCGCCGCTTCTCGGGGCCGTCGCGGATGCGGGCGGGCGCAGGCTCGTCTGGATTTGGGGCTTTTCGGCCTTCTACATCCTGGGCTCGGCGGGGCTCTGGGCGCTGGCGCACGGCGGAGACGGCCTCGTCTGGGCGCTGGTCTGCTTCGGGCTGGGCTTCGTGGGGATGGAATTCGCGACCATCTTCACCAATGCGCTCCTGCCCTCGCTCGGGCCCCGCGACCGGATCGGCGAGATCTCGGGCTCGGGCTTCGCCTTCGGCTATCTGGGCGGCGTGCTGGCCCTGGCGCTGATGCTCCTCTTTCTGGCCGAGAGCGCGCAGACCGGGCGGACCCTCATCGGCCTTCCACCGGCCTTCGGCCTCGACCCGGAGCTGCGCGAGGGCACGCGCGCCGTGGGACCCTTCACCGCCCTCTGGTATGCGGTCTTCATGGTGCCCTTCTTCCTGTGGGTGCGCGAGCCCGCCCTGCCGCGCAGCCCTGTCCGGTTCGGCGCGGCTCTGGGCCGGCTCGGCAGCTTCCTGAAAAGCCTGCCCCGGCGGCGGAGCCTCGCGGCCTATCTCGCCTCGTCGCTCCTTTATCGCGACGCGCTGAACGCGCTCTACGGGTTCGGCGGCGTCTATGCCTCGGGCGTGCTCGGCTGGAGCATCATCCAGATCGGCGTCTTCGGCGTGGTGGGCGCGGTGACGGCCACCGTCGCCTCGTGGGCAGGAGGGCGCGCCGACCGCCGCTTCGGCCCGAAGCCCGTGATCGCCGTCTGCATCCTGCTTCTGACGGCGGTCTGCATCCTGATCGTCGGCACCGCGCGCGAGAGCCTCTTCGGCCAGCCGCTGCCCGAGGGCTCGCGCCTGCCCGATCTGATCTTCTTCGGCTGCGGCGCGCTGATCGGCGGCGCAGGCGGGGCGCTTCAGGCCGCGAGCCGCACGCTGATGGCCTGCCACACCACGCCCGAGCGCGCGACCGAGGCCTTCGGGATCTACGCTCTGTCCGGCAAGGTCACGAGTTTCCTCGCGCCGTTCCTGATCGCGCTCGCCACCGGCCTCAGCGGATCGCAGCGCGCGGGCATCGCTCCGCTGATCCTTCTCTTCCTTGCGGGGCTCGTTCTGCTAGTCTGGGTGAAACCGGGCGGCGAACAACGGGCAGTGACATGATACGCATTCTCTCCTTCCTCCTCGCTCTGGGGATGGCCACGGGCGTTCAGGCCGAACCCAAGGCCAACAAGCTGTTCGGGGCGCAGACCGGCCCCTCGCGCCATGCGCCCATGCCGATCGGCAGCTACAACCGGGGCTGCGCGGCGGGGCTCGTGCAGATGCCCGAGAGCGGGCCGACGTGGCAGGTGATGCGCCTGTCGCGCAACCGGGCCTGGGGCCATCCCGAGATGATCGAGTTCCTGCAGGCGCTGTCCGTGGCGGCGCGGCAGATCGGCTGGGCGGGGCTCTATGTCGGCGACATCAGCCAGCCGCGCGGCGGGCCCATGACCTCGGGCCATGCCAGCCACCAGATCGGCCTCGATGCGGATGTCTGGATGCTGCCGCCGCGGAGGCTCGACCTGACGGTGGCGGACCGCGAGCGGATCTCCTCGATCCCCGTCCGCTCGGCCGACCAGCGCAGCGTCACCGCGAACTGGACGCGGGCGCACCACACGCTCCTGCGCTCGGCCGCCTCCGACGACCGCGTGGACCGGATCTTCGTGGCCGCTGCCGTGAAGCTCGAGATGTGCAAGACCGCGACCCGCGCCGACCGGGCCTGGCTGCAGAAGATCCGCCCGGTGCCGGGGCACGACACCCATTTCCACATCCGCCTGAAATGCCCGCGCGGCGCGGTGGCCTGCCAGACGCAGACGCCCACGGTGGCCGAGCTCTCGAAGGGCGGCGACGGCTGCGACGAGACCCTGACCTGGTGGGTGACGGACTATCTGAACCCGCCCAAGTCGCCGCCGAAGAAGCCGTCGGGCCCGCGGCCCAAGGGCGCGCGCGACTACACGCTTTCCGATCTTCCCGCCCAATGCCGCGAAGTCCTCGCCTCGCGCTGATCGCGGGGCTCGTGCTGGGCCTTGCGCTCGGCGGCAGTGCGGACACACCGGGCGACGGGGTCACGCGCTTCGTCTGGACCGCCGAGGATCCTTTGTTCGGCGGGCTCTCGGCCCTCGAGATGTCGGAGGACGGCCGCTCGGTCACGGTTCTGTCGGACCGGGGGGCCTGGACGCGCGGACAAGTGATCCGCGACGCCGAGGGCCGGATCCTCGACATTCGGACCGAGCCGATGCGCCTTCTGCGCGGCCGCGGCGAGGAGCCTCTGGCGCGGCGGCGCAACGACAGCGAGGGGCTCGCCCTTGCGCGGGACGGCACTGCCTATGTCTCGTTCGAGGGCGCGGCCCGGGTGTTGCGCTACCGCGACCTGTCGGGCCCGGCCGAGAACCTGCCCGTGCATCCCGATTTCGCCCTGATGCAGAGGAACAGCGCGCTCGAAGCGCTGGCCATCGATGCCGGGGGCGCGATCTACACCCTGCCCGAACGGTCGGGCAGCGCCACGCGGCCCTTCCCGGTCTATCGCTATCAGAACGGGGTCTGGACCCAGCCCTTCGCCGTGCCCCGCCGCGGCTCCTTTCTGATCGTCGGCGCGGATTTCGGCCCCGATGGCCGGCTCTATGTGCTCGAGCGGCGGTTCCGCGGCCTTCTGGGCTTTGCCAGCCGCGTGCGCCGCTTCACCCTCGGCCCCGAGGGGATTACCGCCGAAGAGACGGTGTTCGAGACCCGCTCGGGCCGGTTCGGCAATCTCGAGGGGATCTCGGTCTGGCGCGATCCCGGCGGCGGCACGGTCCTGAGCCTCGTCGCCGACGACAATTTCCTGTTCCTGCTCCGGACCGAGCTGGTCGAGCTGCGCCTCCGCGATTGACAGGCGGCCCCCTGCGGGAGTAGGCCGCGCTGTCCCCGGACGGGGGCCAAGTCTCCGCGACCTTGTCAAAACGGAAAAGACATGACCCGCAGCCTGATCCCCGCCATTCTGGCGATGGCCGCCATCGTGGTGGCCTCGAACATCCTCGTTCAGTTCCTGTTCGGCCAGTGGCTGACCTGGGGCGCCTTCACCTATCCTCTGGCCTTCCTCGTGACCGACCTCACGAACCGCTTCCGGGGCGCCGCCGCCGCGCGCCGCGTGGTGCTGGCGGGCTTTGCCACCGGCATCGTCTGCTCGCTGATCGGCACGCAGATCCAGGGCGAGTTCGGCCCGCTCGTCACGCTGCGCATCGCGCTGGGGTCGGGGCTTGCCTTCCTCGTGGCCCAGATGCTCGACGTGACCGTCTTCGACCGGATGCGCCATGCGCGCGGCTGGTGGCAGGCGCCGCTGATCTCGACGCTCGTGGGCTCCAGCCTCGATACGCTGATCTTCTTCGGCACCGCCTTTTCGGCGGCGCTCGTCTGGCTGGAACCTTCGAACGACGTGTCCTGGGCGAACGAGATCCTGCCGCTACTGGGCGCAGGGCCCGAGGCTCCGCTCTGGCTTTCGCTGGCCGTCGCGGACTGGTCCATCAAGCTTCTGCTCGCTTTGGTGGCACTCCTGCCGTTCCGCATCATTGTCAGGCGGATGACCGCAGACGTTGCGTAATCATCATTTGACAAACACCAGATCTGTGCCACCTTTCCCCTTATCGGCAACCATTTGAAAGGAGGTGATCCAGTGTCTAGAGTGATATTGGAGAGACGTGTCGGGACAGCCATCGGGGGTGTTTTCTGAGGGCAGCCCCTCTTTGAACGCACCGGTGGTTGGGCTAGCTCCTAACTGGCTCATCTCCTTGGATCTCGGAAAGGGTCGCCCCTCGTGGCGGCCCTTTCTCGTAGGGCGCGGCCCGTTGCGGAGGGCCGGCGCCCGCGATAGGCCCCTTTCATGCTGCGCATCACCGATCAGATCACGCTCGCCGACTGGGAACTGACCGAGAGCTTTTCGCGCTCGTCGGGGCCGGGGGGGCAGAACGTCAACAAGGTCGAGACGGCCGTCGAACTGCGCTTCGAGGCCGAGCGGTCGCCGCATCTGTCGCCCGCGGTCAAGGCGCGGCTGAAGCGGCTGGCGGGTCGGCGCTGGACGCAGGAGGGCGCCATCGTCATCCGGGCGGAAGAGACGCGCAGCCAGCAGCGCAACCGCGAGCTGGCGCGCGAGCGGCTGGCCGAGATGGTGCGCGCGGCGCTGGTCGCGCCGAAGCGGCGGATCGCGACGAAACCCACGCTCGGCAGCCAGCGCCGCAGGCTCGCCGCCAAGTCGATCCGCAGCGACGTGAAGGCCGGGCGCGGCCGGGTGAGCGACGAGGAGAGCTGAGGCCCGTCTCAGACCTGCACTTCGTAGGCCACCTGATCGCCCACGCCGAAGACGCGCTTGTAGCGCGCGATCTCGTCGGCGGGACCCATCGCCTTCAGCGGATTGTCCGAGAGCTTCACCGTGGGCCGTCCGTCCGCCGCCACCGCCTTGCAGACGAGGCTGAAGGGGGCCAGCGCATCGTCCTTCACGAGGCCGCGGAAATCGTTGGTGAACATCGTCCCCCAGCCGAAGCTGACCTTCACCTGGCCGTGGAACTGGCGGTGCAGCTCCTCGATCTTCTCGACATCGAGCCCGTCCGAGAAGATCACGAGCTTGCGGCGCGGATCCTCGCCCCGGCTCTGCCACCAGCGGATCGCGGTCTCGGCGCCCTGGGCCGGGTCGCCCGAGTCGATGCGGATGCCCGTCCAGGTCGAGAGCCAGTCCGGCGCGCGGGCGAGGAAGCCTTCGGTGCCGTAGGTGTCGGGCAGGATGATGCGGAGGTTGCCGTCATGCTCCTCGTGCCAGTCGGCCAGCACCTGATAGGGCGCGCGGGCGAGGTCTTCGTCCGTCGTGGCCAGGGCGGAATAGACCATCGGCAGCTCGTGGGCATTGGTGCCGATGGCCTCGACCTCGCGCCGCATGGCGATCAGGCAGTTCGAGGTGCCGGTGAAGGCATCGCCCAGCCCCTCGATCATCGCCTGCACGCACCAGTCCTGCCAGAGGAAGGAATGCCGCCGCCGGGTGCCGAAATCCGCGATCTTCAGCCGCTCGATCCGCTTCAGCCGCTCGATCTTCTCCCAGAGCTTGGTCATGGCGCGGGCATAGAGCACCTGCAGCTCGAACCGCCCCATCGTGGCCAGCACCGCGCGCGAGCGCAGCTCCATCAGCACGGCCAATGCCGGGATCTCCCACAGCATGACCTCGGGCCACTTGCCCTCGAAGGTCAGCTCGTATTGCCCGTCGCGCTTCTCCAGATGGTAGGGGGGCATCCGCAGGTTTTCGAACCACTCCATGAAGTCGGGGCGGAACATCTGGCGCTTGCCGTAGAAGGTGTTGCCGCGCAGGAAGGTGCTCTCGCCGCGCGACAGGCTCAGCGTGCGGATATGGTCGAGCTGTTCGCGCAGCTCGCCCTCGTCGATCAGCTCGGCCAGCCGCACCGAGGAGGTGCGGTTGATGAGGCTGAAGCGCACCACCGTGTCCGGCCTGTTGCGGAACACCGACTGGCACATCAGGAGCTTGTAGAAGTCGGTGTCGATCAGCGAGCGGACGATCGGATCGATCTTCCATTTGTGATTGTAGACGCGGGTGGCGATATCGACCATGTCAGGGCTCCAGCGCGACGCCGGCCTCGGCCATCTGCGCCTTGATCGCGGCGAGCGATCCGTTGAGGTCGATGGCGGCCGAGGCGCCTTCCAGCACCGTCACCCGGAAGCCCAGCCGGGCCGCATCGAGCGCGGAATAGGCCACGCAGAAGTCGGTGGCGAGGCCCGCGAGCGTCACCGCCTCGATCCCGCGGCTGCGCAGGTAGCCCTCGAGGCCGGTGGGGGTGGTGCGGTCGTTCTCGAAGAAGGCCGAGTAGCTGTCGATGTCGCGACGGAAGCCCTTGCGGAGGACGAGATCGGCCGGCGCCGTCTCGAGCGCGGGATGGAACTCGGCGCCGCGCGTGCCCTGCACGCAATGGGTGGGCCAGAGCACCTGCGGCCCGTAGGGCATCTCGATCAGAGAGAAAGGCACCGCCTCGTGGGTGGAAGCGAAGGAGGAATGGTCTGCCGGATGCCAGTCCTGCGTGAAGATGCGCGCGCCGAACTCGGGCAGGAGCGCGTTGATCCGGGGGATGATCGCGTCCCCTCCGGCGACGGCGAGCGCGCCGCCCGGGCAGAAGTCGTTCTGCACGTCGATGACGATCAGGGCTTCGGTCTGGGGACGCATCCCTGCCTCCGTTAACACTTCTTTCGCCAAGGGCTAAGGAGTGCGCGCCCCGAGGTCAATGGAGGCCGCACCGCAGCAGCCTTGACGCCCGCCGCGGCCTCGGGCGACAAGATGCGGCAACGGCGCCCCGCGCGGGCGTCCTCTGGCCCGGGCCCTTGCTCCGCGGCCGCTCCCCCGACCGGAGGTTTCCCCATGACAGACACACCCGCCGCCCATCCCGTCTTCCCCGACCTGAAGGGGGCGTCGGTCTTCCTCAGCGGCGGCGGTTCGGGCATCGGGGCTGCGCTGACCGAGGGCTTCCTGCGGCAGGGCGCGCAGGTGGCCTTCGTCCAGCGCTCCGACGCCACCGCCTTCTGCGACCGGATGGAGGCCGAGACCGGCGCGCGACCGCTGTTCCTGCCCTGCGACGTGACCGACATTCCGGCGCTGCGGCAGGCGCTCGCCGAGGTGGCCGAGCGGCAGGGGCCGATCCAGGTTCTCGTGAATGCTGCCGCCCACGACGACCGTCACACCACGGCCGAGGTGACGGAGGACTACTGGGACCGCGCACAGGCGGTGAACCTCAAGCATTACTTCTTCGCCGCGCAGGCCGTCATTCCCGGGATGAAGGCTGCGGGCGGCGGCTCGATCATCAACTTCTCCTCGATCTCCTACATGATGGGCAATGCGGGCTATCCGGCCTACACGACCGCCAATTCGGGCATCAACGGCCTGACCCGCAGCCTCGCGCGCGAGTTCGGGCCCGACCGGATCCGGGTCAATGCGCTGGCGCCGGGCTGGGTGCTGACCGAGCGGCAGAAGGATCTCTGGGTGACCGAGGACGGGCTGCAGGCCCATCTCGACCGCCAGTGCCTGAAGGAGGCGCTGGTGCCCGCCGATATCGTGGGGGGCGTGCTGTTCCTCGCGTCGGAGGCCTCGCGGATGATGACGGGGCAGGCGCTGGTGATCGACGGCGGCGTGGTGGTAACGGGATGAGGCCCGGCTGGATCGCCGCCGACTGGGGCACGAGCCGCCTGCGCGTCTGGGCGATGGGGGCGGAGGGCGTGCTGGCCGAGGCCCGGTCGGACGAGGGCATGGGGCAGATCGCTGTGGGCGGGTTCGAGGCGGCGCTCCTGCGGCTGATCGGCCTCTGGCTTAGCGACGGGCCTGCGGTGCAAGTCGTAATCTGCGGCATGGCCGGCGCGCGGCAGGGCTGGCAGGAAGTGCCCTACCGCAGGCTGCCCTGCGCGCCGGTCGATCCGCAGGCGCTGGTGCCGGTGCCGTCGGAGGATCCGCGGATCGCCGTCCGCATCGTGCCGGGGCTCGCGCAGGCGAAGCCCGCCGATGTGATGCGCGGCGAGGAGACGCAGATCGCGGGCGCGCTGGCGCTGCTCGGATCGTTCGACGGGGTGATCTGCCTTCCCGGCACCCATTCCAAATGGGCGCAGGTCTCGGCCGGCGAGGTGGTGAGCTTCCGCAGCTTCCTGACCGGAGAGCTTTTCGCCCTTCTTTCGGAGCGCTCGGTGCTGCGCCACGGGCTTGCCGCCGAGGGCTGGGACGACGAGGCCTTCCTCGCCGCCGTGTCGGACGGCATGTCCCACCCCCAGAAACTCGGCGCAAAGCTCTTCGGCCTCCGGGCCGAGGCTTTGTTGCAGGACCTGCCTCCCGCCACGGCGCGGGCGCGGCTGTCGGGGCTGCTGATCGGGCTCGAGCTCGTGGGCGCGCGCAGCTACTGGCTGGGCCAGCCGGTCGTGCTGGTGGGCGAGGAGGCGCTCGCCGCCCGCTATGGCGCAGCGCTTGCCGCGCAGGGCGTGCAGGCGCGCCTTCTCCCGGCCGCGGCCTGCACGCTGGGCGGGCTCGCCGCCGCCGTGGGTCAGCTGACGCTGGCATCCTCCGGAGCGGGCAGGAAGGCATAGCCGTTCGCCCCGAGGGTAAGGCGGTCGCCCTCGAGCACGGCGGCCTGTGCCGGGCCGATCAGCCCGCCATGGCCCGGCAGGGTCGCCGAGACCGGCTCGATGCCGAGGTTGAAGAAGCAGGCGAGCGACTGGCCGTCGAGCGTCCGGGTGAAGCCCAGCATCGGCTCCGGCAGGTCGAAGAACCGGCTGCGGCCGCGGATCAGCGCGGGCTGGCTCCGGCGGAACTGCAGGAGCGCCCGGTAGGTCTCCAGCAGCGAGCCGGGGATGCCCTTCTGCGACGCCACGTTGCGCGCCAGCTGCGGCGGCTTCACCGGAAGCCACGGCGTGCCGGTGGTGAAGCCGCCCGCGGGCCCGTCGTCCCAGACCATCGGCGTGCGGCAGCCGTCGCGCCCTTTCTCCTCGGGCCAGAACCGGAGGCCCGGCGGATCGGTCAGCTCCTCATAGAGCAGCTCGGTCTCTGTCTGGCCCAGCTCCTCGCCCTGATAGAGACTGACCGAGCCCTCGAAGGACAGGAGCATGGCCGCCGCGAGCCGCGCCACATCGTCCTCGGCCCCGTGGCCGGCCCAGCGCGTCGCATGGCGCACCACATCGTGGTTGGAAAAGGCCCAGCAGGGCCAGCCCTGCGGTGCGGTGGCGAAGAACTCCTCGATCCGGCTGCGGAAATGCCCGGCGGTGAAGGTGCGCGAGAGCATCTCGAACGTGTAGGCCATGTGCAGCCGGTCGGTCCCGCTGGTATATTCGGCCATGATCGCAAGGCCGCGCAGCCCGTCGGCCACCTCGCCGACCATCGCCCTGTCCGGGTAGTCGTCGAGCAGCTTCCGCATCCTGAGGAGGAAGGCGATATTCTCGATCCGCGACTTCGAGAAGGCATGGTCCTGCATGTCGTAGGCATTGACCGGCGGGATCGGCCCGTTCTGCGGGTTCGGCCGGTTCGACCTGAGCTCGGCGTCATGGAAGTAGAAGTTCACCGTGTCGAGACGGAAGCCGTCCACGCCCCGATCAAGCCAGAAGCGCATCTGGTCGAGCAGCCAGTCCTGCACCTCGGGATTGTGGAAGTTGAAGTCGGGCTGCGAGATCAGGAAGTTGTGCAGGTAATACTGCCGCCGCTGCGCATCCCATTCCCAGGCCGAGCCGCCGAAGACCGACAGCCAGTTGTTCGGCGGGCTGCCGTCGGGCTGCGCGTCGGCCCAGACATACCAGTCGGCCTTGGGATTGTCGCGGCTCCGCCGGCTCTCGCGGAAGAACGGATGGGCCGAGGAGGAATGGCTGAGCACCTGGTCGATGATGACCTTCAGCCCAAGCTCGTGCGCGCGAGCGAGGAGCGCGTCGAAATCCTCCATCGAGCCGAAGAGCGGGTGGATGGCGGTGTAGTCCGACACGTCGTAGCCCATGTCCTCCATGGGCGAGGGAAAGATCGGCGAGAGCCAGATCGCATCGGCCCCGAGCCAGGCCACATGGTCGAGCCGCTCGATGATGCCGCGCAGGTCGCCCACGCCGTCGCCGTCGGAATCCTGAAACGAGCGGGGATAGATCTGATAGGTCACCGACCCGCGCCACCAGTCCGACATGCTGCCTCCTCGTCCTCTTGCCTCCCCCCATCAAGCGACAGCCCGCGGCAGCGGTTCCCCTCCGACAGGCCTCCGCACCTTGCCGGCGGCCTGTCGGGCGGTCCGTTTCCTGTCCATCCAAAGCCACGCCAGTCTCCTCCCGATGCCAGTCCTGGCTGGTGCTGCCTTCGGAGGCCCGGGGCAGACGGATCCGACGAAGCCTTCCAGCGCGACAGGGATGGGGTGCGGTCCCGAACCCGCATCGGCGATCCGGCAGAAGAAGACCTGCGGACGATGCGCGCGCTGTGGCCGCCTTCCCCTGAAGATGGGCTCTGCCTCGCCCCCGCCGCCCGAGGCGGCGGGGTTGCCCGGCGAGGTCTCATAACGGATCCTGACACGAAACATCAGAAAATACCGTTTGACGCGGCGACATGGGCCGGAGCAGGCTCTGCGCCCGCCCTTAAGTCCGCCCGGATCTCCCATGACCAAATCTCCGATCTTCACGCCCGTCCTGATCTCGGGCTGCATCGTCCTGATGCTGGGCTTTGCGATCCGCGCCAGCTTCGGCGTGTTCCAGATCCCCATCGCCGAGGAGTTCGACTGGCCGCGGTCCGACTTCTCGATGGCCATCGCCATCCAGAACCTCGCCTGGGGCATCGGCCAGCCGATCTTCGGGATGCTGGCCGAGAAGTTCGGCGACCGCCGGGCCATCGTCGCGGGCGCGCTGACCTATGCGGCGGGTCTCGTGCTCTCGAGCTTCGCCGTGACGCCGCTCCAGCATCAGTTCCTCGAGGTGCTGGTGGGGTTCGGGATCGCGGGCACGGGCTTCGGCGTGATCCTTGCGGTGGTGGGACGGGCCACGGCGCCGGAGCATCGCTCGCTGGCGCTCGGCATCGCCACGGCTGCGGGGTCGGCGGGGCAGGTCTTCGGGGCGCCCGCGGCCGAGATCCTGCTGGGCTTCTACAGCTGGCAGACAGTGTTCGTGATCTTCGCGGGCGTCATCCTTGCCGCGCTCTTTGCGCTGCCCTTCATGCGTGCGCCGGTCACCGCGACGAAGGCCGAGCTCGAGGAGTCGCTCGGCACGGTGCTCAGACGGGCCTTCCGCGATCCGTCCTATACGCTGATCTTCGTGGGCTTCTTCTCCTGCGGCTATCAGCTGGCCTTCATCACCGCGCACTTCCCCGCCTTCGTGACGGAGATGTGCGGGGCGATCGATCCGCGCGGCCCGCTGGCGGCGCTGGGGATCACCACCACCTCGGCGCTGGGCGCACTGGCGATCTCGCTGATCGGGCTGGCCAACATCGTGGGCACGATCACCGCAGGCTGGCTCGGCAAGCGCTACTCGAAGAAATATCTGCTGGCCGCGATCTACACCGGGCGCACGCTGGCGGCCGCGCTCTTCATCCTCGTGCCGATGACGCCCACCACGGTCCTTCTCTTCTCCCTCAGCATGGGCGCGCTCTGGCTCGCGACCGTGCCGCTCACGAGCGGGCTCGTGGCCCATCTCTACGGTCTGCGCTACATGGGCACGCTCTACGGGTTCGTCTTCCTCAGCCACCAGCTCGGCAGCTTCATGGGTGTCTGGCTGGGCGGGCGGATGTATGACATGACCGGCGACTATACGATGGTCTGGTGGATCGGCGTGGGTGTCGGCGCCTTCTCAGCCATCGTTCACCTGCCCATCCGCGAGACCCGCAGCCCCGCGCTGCAGCCGGCCTGACCGGCTGCCATCCGCGAAGCGCGAACGGCACGGACTCTTGCCCTGTCCGCGGCGGCGGATATACCTCGGACCCGCGAGCGGGAGGAGACGTGATGCGCGCCGGGATTGCCTGCCTCGTGCTGGCCTATGTGCTGAGCCAGTTCTACCGCGCCTTCCTCGCGGTGCTCGCCCCCACGCTGAAGGCCGAGCTCGGAGTTTCGGCCGAGGATCTGGCGGCCGCCTCGGGCATCTGGTTTCTGGCCTTCGCGCTGATGCAGTTCCCGGTGGGCTGGGCGCTCGACCGGATCGGGCCGCGGCTCACCTCCATGGTGCTCCTCGGCGCGGGCGGGGCGGGCGGGGCGCTCGTCTTCGCGCAGGCCGAGGGGCCGGGGGCCCTGATGGCCGCCATGGCGCTGATCGGCATCGGCTGCTCGCCCGTGCTGATGGCGAGCTACTATATCTTCGCGCGCAGCTTCAGCCCGGCCCTCTTCGGCACGCTTGCCGCGGCCGTGGTGGGGATCGGCAGCCTCGGCAATATCGCGGGCTCGGTGCCGCTTGCCTGGGCGGTCGAGACCTTCGGCTGGCGCGAGACGCTGATGGCGCTGGCGGGCGTGACGCTCGCTGCCGCCGCGGCGATCGGGATCCTCGTCCGCGATCCGGCCCGCGTGGAGGGCCCGGCCCGAGGCTCGATGCTCGATCTCATGCGGATGCCCGCGCTCTGGCCCGTGCTCGCGATGATGGTGGTCTGCTACGCGCCCGCCGCGGGCCTACGCGGGCTCTGGATCGGGCCCTATTATGCCGACGCCTTCGGCGCGGCCCCGGCCGAGATCGGGCGCGCGACGCTGGTCATGGGCCTTGCCATGGTGGCGGGCAGCTTCGCCTACGGGCCGCTCGACCGCCTGCTCGGCACCCGCAAGGGGCTGATCCTCGGCGGCAATCTCCTGACCGCCCTGTGCCTGCTCGCGCTCTGGGCCTGGCCTGCGACGGGCGGCTGGCCCGCGCTTCTGCTCTTCGCGGGGATCGGCTTCTTCGGCGCCTCCTTCCCGATGGTCATCGCCCACGGTCGCGCCTTCGTGCCGCCGCACCTGACCGGGCGGGGGGTGACGCTGCTCAATTTCTTCGGGATCGCCTCGCCCGGCCTCATGCAGTTCGCCACCGGCGCGGTCCACGGATCGGTGGCTCCGGTGCCGCCCGCCGCGCCCTATGCCGCGCTCTTCCTGTTCTTCGCGCTCTTCATCCTTGCCGGCTGCGCGATCTATGCGGTCAGCCGCGACCGGACGGACTGACTTTCCGTCCGCCGTGCTCTGCGCTAACCAGAGCCTCGGAGGGACACCATGCCAGTGCAGCCGGATCGGATCGAGGTCATCGCGCCCAACCTCAAGCGTCGCCTCTCGGGGGTGACGGCCACCATCGCGCGGCTGGTGCCGGTTCAGGCGCGCCTGATCGGCATCGCGGCCACCGGCCCGGGGCTGCCCGCAGACCTTCCGCACCTGCCGCTCTGGCGCCTGCCGTTCCTGCCGCGCGACCGCTGGCGGGTCTGGCACGCCCGGCGCAACACCGAGATGCTGCTGGGCATCGCGCTGCGCCATCTGCTGCGCCGGCGGCTGAAGCTTCTCTTCACATCGGCCTCGCAGCGCCGGCACACGGGCTATACGCGCTGGTTGATCGGGCGGATGGATGCGCTGGTCGCCACCTCGCGCCGGACGGCCTCCTATCTCGAGCGGCCCGCCGAGGTGATCCTGCACGGGATCGACACCGACACGTTCCGCCCCGGCGACCGGGCCGAGGTGCGGGCGCGGCTGGGCCTGCCCGAGGCGGTGCTGGTGGGCTGCTATGGCCGGATCCGGGCGCAGAAGGGCACGGATGTGTTCGTTCATGCCATGATGCGGCTCCTGCCCGAGCGGCCGGGCGTGGCTGCGGTGGTGATGGGGCGCGCGGTGGGCGAGCATCAGGCGTTTCTCGACGGGCTCCGCCGCGAGGTCGAGGCGGCGGGGCTGGGCCAGCGCATCCTGTTCCGGCCCGAGGTCACGGTGGATCGGATGCCCGACTGGTATCGCGCGCTCGATCTCTATGTGGCGCCGCAGCGGTGGGAGGGCTTCGGGCTCACGCCGCTCGAGGCGATGGCCTGTGGCGTGCCGGTGGTGGCGACCCGCGTCGGCGCCTTCGAGGAGCTGGTGAGCGCGGACACGGGGCGGCTCGTGCCCCCGGGCGATCTCGCGGCGATGGTGGCGGAGGTGGCGGCGCTCCTCGACGATGCCGCCCTTTGCGGCCGGATGGCCGAGGCCGCCCGGGCGCGCACCCTCAAGGGGTTCCGCATCGAGGATGAGGCGGCGGCCCTCGTCGCGCTCTACCGGAGGCTTCTTGCATGACGCGGCTCGGATTTCTCTTCGCCCGCACCTTCCGCCGCGAGGCGCCGCTGGCGGCCCTCTCGCTGCCGGAGGAAGCGCTGCTTGCCCGCTTCGCCACCGAACGGATCGCGCTGGTCGGCAATGCGCGCAGCCTGTCGCAGGCGGCCTTCGGCCCCGAGATCGACGAGGCGGACCTCGTGATCCGGCTGAACCGCGCGCCGATGCCGGCCGCGGCCAGCCACGGCACGCGGACGGATGCGCTGGCGCTCGCCACTTCGCTTCAGGCCGAGGCGCTCGATCGGCTTGCGCCGCGGCTCACCCTCTGGATGTCGCCCAAACGCAAGCGGCTGCCGTGGCATGTGGCGAGCCGCCGGGGCTTCTACCTCCACTCCCGCGCGGACTACGAGGATCTGAAGCGTCGGCTGGGCGCGCCGCCCTCGACCGGGCTCATGATGATCGACCTTCTGGCGCGGAGCCGCGCGGCCTCGGTCACGCTCTACGGTTTCGATTTCTTCGCCAGCCTGTCGCTCACGGGGAGCCGGACCGCCGCGCAGGTGCCGCACGATTTCGGCGCCGAGGCCCGCTTCGTGCAGGCCCTGCTCGAGAGCGACCCGCGCTTCACGCTGCGCGGATCCCCGGGCTGAGCCCGCAGGGTGGGTCCCGCGCAGCGCACCCCCTTGTCCACAAGCCTCTCCGGCCCGATTCCGCTTTCCCCGTGACCCCCGGTGCGCTATGGGGGCGCGTCATTCCGACATGAGAAGAGGGGTCCCCGATGGGCTACAGGGTCGTCGTCGCGGGTGCCACGGGCAACGTGGGCCGTGAAATGCTGAACATCCTCGCCGAGCGCGAGTTTCCGGTGGAGGAGATTGCCGCTCTGGCGAGCCGCAAATCTCTCGGCACCGAAGTGAGCTTCGGCGACAAGACCCTGACCACCAAGGACCTTGACACATTCGACTTCACCGGCTGGGATATCGCGCTGTTCGCGGTGGGCTCGGACGCGACCAAGATCTATGCGCCGAAGGCCGCGGCCGCGGGCTGCGTCGTGATCGACAACTCGTCGCTCTACCGCTACGACCCGCAGGTGCCGCTGATCGTGCCGGAAGTGAACGCCGATGCGATCGAGGGCTACAAGGCGAAGAACATCATCGCCAACCCGAACTGCTCGACCGCGCAGATGGTCGTGGCGCTGAAGCCGCTGCACGACCGGGCCAGGATCAAGCGCGTCGTCGTCTCGACCTACCAGTCCGTTTCGGGCGCGGGCAAGGCCGGCATCGACGAGCTCTGGAACCAGACCAAGGGCATCTACGTCCCGGGTCAGGAGGTCGAGCCCTCGAAGTTCACCAAGCAGATCGCCTTCAACGTGATCCCGCACATCGACAGCTTCATGGAAGACGGCTCCACCAAGGAAGAGTGGAAGATGGTGGCCGAGACCAAGAAGATCCTCGATCCGAAGGTGAAGGTCACGGCGACCTGCGTGCGGGTGCCGGTGTTCGTGGGCCACTCCGAGGCGATCAACATCGAGTTCGAGGATTTCCTCGACGAAGAGGAAGCGCGCGACATCCTGCGCGAGGCTCCGGGCGTGCTCGTCGTCGACAAGCGCGAGGCCGGCGGCTACATCACCCCGGTCGAATGCGTGGGCGATTATGCCACCTACATCAGCCGCATCCGGCAGGATTCGACCCTCGACAACGGGCTGAACCTCTGGTGCGTGTCCGACAACCTGCGCAAGGGCGCCGCGCTGAACGCGGTGCAGATCGCCGAGGTTCTGGGCAACCGCTGCCTGAAGAAGGGCTGAGATCGGGACGGGGCCGCGTCGCGGGCCCCGCTTCCTCCGAGACCGTGAAGCCCGCGGCAGGCGCACCTGCCGCGGGCTTTCGTCTTCAGACCGGCACGAAGCCCTGTCCGGGCGTGTATTGCTCGAGCGATCCCTCGCCGATGTGGGTCCAGAGCGCGTGCAGCGTCAGCACCTCGCGCTCGACCGCCTCGCGCACGAAGGGGAAGGTCATCAGGTTGCCGATGCTGACCAGCACGGCCTCCTTCTCCAGCGCGGTGACGCGCTCCTCCTCGGGCAGATCCTTCACCCGCTCGTAGCCGGGGCGCAGGATGTCCATCCAGCGGCCGACGAAGCTCGAGGTTTCCTCGAGCTGCGGCGCCTTGCCCGAGCACATGTCGTGGCAGCCCTTGACGCCGCCGCAGTTGGAATGGCCGAGCACCACGATATGGGCCACACCGAGCGCTGTGACCGCATATTCGACCGCGGCCGAGGTGCCGTGCTGCTTCCCGTCGGGGCTGTAGGGCGGCACCAGATTGGCGATGTTGCGGTGGATGAAGAATTCGCCCTCGTCCGCGCCGAAGATCGAGGTGACATGCACGCGCGAGTCGCAGCAGGAGATCACCATGGCGCGCGGATGCTGCCCGCTCTCGGAGAGCCGGCGATACCAGGACTTGTTGTCGGCGAAGGTGGTGGCACGCCAGCCGTGGAAACGCTGGACAAGGTAGTTCGGAAGCGGCCTCGCATTGTGCATTGCGTCGTCCTCAGTCAGGTCCACGCGCTTGAATAGGGGGCGGCCGGGGAAAATTCGAGGGATTTTTTTCGGGGCACCGCAACCTTTTGTTCAGCGCCCCGACGCAGGCTCGTCTCGGGTGTGTAGGGGGACAGGTGAGATGACCTGCATGATAATGGCCCTGAGGCCGGTGGATCGCGTGCGGCAGGATGCGGAGCCCATTGCCGCCATGTATCGCGAAATGGGCACGAAGGCTGCCGAGCAGATCGTGAATCGTGCCTTTGCGGAGCTGGCGATGACCATCGCCGCGCTTTCGCATCAGGTCAGGATGCGCGATCGGGCCGAGATCCCGCGGCGTCTGCGGCGGCTGCAGCGCATGTGCGAGAACCTCGGGATGGTCAGCTTGGGCCTCGTTGCGGCAGATGCACGCGGCGCCGTCGAGCTGGGCGACATGACGGCCTTTGCCGCGATCTGGGCGCGCCTCCTCCGGGTGGCAGAGCGGTCGCTGGCCTCCGACAAGGAGTTGCTCGACCTCAGCCTCTGACCGGCGGGGCTTGCGGGTGGCGCCGGAACGGCTAGGCTCGCCGGGATTATTCAGCCTTCCGGAACGAGCCATGCCCCTTTCCTTTGCCGATCCCGCCGCGGCCTCGCGCCCGGTCCATGTCGTTGCGTCCGACGCGCTGGCCGACTGGCTCGGCGGCCGGACCGAGGCCGAGGGCGCCTGGCTTGCCGCCACCGGTTTCGAGGCCTCGCTGGGTGAGCTGCGCCTGCTGCCGGACGCGGAGGGCGGCGTCGCGGCGGCCGTTCTCGGCTCGGGCACGGCCAAGGCCCGCGCCCGCAGCCGCTTCGGCCTCGCCCGCGGTCTTGCCGCCCTGCCGGAAGGCGACTGGCATCTCGAGGGAGATCTCTCGCCCGAAGCGGCCGGCGAGGCGGCTCTGGGCTGGCTTCTGTCCGCCTATGCCTTCACGCGCTACCGCAGCGCGGCGAAGTTTCCGAAGGCGCGCCTGAAGCTGCCCGCGGGCTGCGACGGCGCGCGGCTCATGGCCATGGCCGAGGCCGAGGCGCTGACCCGCGATCTCATCAACACCCCCGCCTCCGATCTCGGGCCGCAGGAGCTGGAGGACGCCTTCCTTGCCCTGGCCGACCGGTTCGGCGCCGAGACCGCGGTGATCCGCGGCGACAAGCTCCTCGACCGCAACCTGCCCATGATCCATGCCGTGGGCCGCGCCTCGACCCGCGCGCCGCGCCTGCTGGAGATGCGCTGGGGCGAGCGCGGGCCGCGCGTCACGCTGGTGGGCAAGGGCGTCTGCTTCGACACGGGCGGGCTCGACATCAAGCCCTCGACCGGCATGCTCCTGATGAAGAAGGATATGGGCGGGGCCGCCACCGTCATGGGGCTCGCGCAGATGATCATGGCGCTCGAGCTGCCGGTGCGGCTGCGCGTGCTGGTGCCGGCGGTGGAAAATGCCATATCCGGCAATGCGATGCGCCCGAAGGACATCCTGACCTCGCGCAAGGGGCTGACGGTCGAGGTGAACAACACCGATGCCGAGGGGCGGCTCATCCTCGCCGATGCGCTGGCGCTGGCCGATGAGGAAGAGGCCGATCTCATCGTCTCGATGGCCACGCTGACCGGGGCCGCCCGGGTGGCGGTGGGCCCGGATCTCGCGCCCTTCTACACCGATGACGAGGATCTGGCGGCGGCGCTGCAATCGGCGGCGGGCCCCGCCTGCGATCCGGTCTGGCGCCTGCCCTTCTGGGAACCCTACGAGGCCCTGATCGAGCCCGGCATCGCGGATCTGGACAATGCCCCGTCGGGCGGCTTCGCGGGCTCGATCACGGCCGCGCTCTTCCTGCGCCGCTTCGTCGAGAACCCGCGCTACATGCATTTCGACATCTACGGGCACACGCCCGCCGATGCGCCGGCACGGCCGAAGGGCGGTGTGGGGCAGGGGGCGCGCGCGATCCTCACGGCATTGCCGCGGATGCTGGATCTGTGATGGACCGCCGGACGACCCCCTGCAGCGGCGAGGTGGCTCATGTCTCGCTGAAGGGGCAGGTGGCGGCCCCGCGCTTCACCGATGGCACGCCCGCGCGGATCGGCCTGCCGGTCGTGGATCTCCTCGCCCGTCCGGATGGCCCGCGGGACCGGCAGCTCCTGCTGGGCGAGGATTTCCTCGTGATCGACCGGCGCGAGGGCCATGCCTTCGGCCGCGCCGCCAAGGACGGCTATTGCGGCTGGCTGCCCGAGGCCGCGCTTGCAGCGCCAGAGACGGCCACCCACCGCGTGGCAGTGCCCGCGACTCATCTCTATCCCGAACCGCGGGTGCAGGCGCATGAGATCGCCGCCCTCAGCTTCGGCGCGCGGTTGACTGTCATTGGCGAAGCGCGAAATTTTCTGCAGACGACAATGGGTTGGGTTCCCGCCTGCCATCTGTGGCCGCTGGATCGGCTCCATTCCGACCCCGTGGCCGTGGCGCGGCTCTTTCACGGCACGCCCTATCTCTGGGGGGGCAACAGCCGGGCGGGCATCGATTGCTCGGGTCTCGCGCAGGCAGCGCTTCTGGCCTGCGGGATGGACTGTCCCGGCGACAGTGACCTGCAGCAGACGGTCGGCACTGAGGTTTCCGGCGACCTGCAGGCGGGAGACCTTCTGTTCTGGAAGGGCCATGTCGCCATGGCCATCGATGCGCAGCGCATGATCCATGCCACGGGGTATGTGATGGGGGTGATCGAGGAGGAGACGGAGGCCGCCATCGCCCGGATCGCCGCGGCCGGTGAGGGGCCGGTTCTGGCGCGCCGCCGGCCCTGAGGGCGAGAAACCGCGGCGGGGCCATGGCGCGCGGCTCGAGCGACGAAGGCCGTGAGCCGCCCTGCGGCGTAGAGGCCTCCGCGGCGCACCTGAGGGCAACCTGCCGCTAGTCTCCGGCGACGCTCCCCTCGGGCAGCGTCTCGCGCAGCCAGTCCGGCTCGAACTTCACCTGATCGCAGCCCGCGAACTGCGCCAGACGGTCGAGCTCGGCCCCGAGCCGCCCGAGCCGCCGCGAGCCGAGCCGCACCCCCGCCTCGGGCCAGAGCGCGCGCACGCGCAGGCTGCCGCTCTCGCGGTGGGCGCGCATGTCGATCCGGCCGATCAGCCGGTCGCCCTCGAGGATCGGGAAGACGTAATAGCCGTAGGTGCGCTTGGCCTCGGGCACGAACACCTCGATCCGGTAGCGGAAGCCGAACAGCCGTTCGGCGCGGGCCCGGTCGCGCAGCACCGGATCGAAGGGCGACAGGATTCGCAGCCGCGGCGAGGGATCGGGCGCGGCCTCGGCCAGCGCGGCCACCTCCGGGCGGGCGTAGCTGCGCCGGAGGCTGCCGTCGGCCCCCTCGACGCGGACCTCCACGATCTCGCCGCGCGCGAGCGCATCGTGACACCAGGCCTGCGCCTCGGCGGGGCTGGCGGCGGCCCAGAAGGCGGCCAACTCGCCCGAGGTGGCGAAGCCGAGCCTGTCCAGCGCCTCGGAGCAGGCCCAGTGGATCGTGGCGGCGTCGCCCGGATCCATCGCGAGCCACCCGGACGGGATGACGCGGGAGGTCAGATCGTAGACCTTGCGGAACGAGTCGCGGCGCGTGATGGAAAGCTCGCCCACCCGCCAGAGATATTCCAAGGCGGCCTTCGACGGATGCCAGTCCCACCAGCCGCCGGTGCCGCGCTCTTCCTCCTCGCCCACTTCGGCGGCCGAGACCGGCCCGCTTTCGGCGATCCGCGCGAGGACCGCATCGAACTGCTCCTCGAACCCCTCGCGCTGCCAGCCGCGCCAGCGGGCCAGCAGCCGCGGCCGGTCGCGGCGGAAGCGGTGGTGCCAGAAGGGGAAGAAGCGGGCGGGGATCACCGCCGCATCATGGGTCCAGTGTTCGAACAGGTGGCGCTGCGCGAGCAGACGGTCGAGCGCCTCGGGCCGGTAGGCCTGCCTCCGCGCGAAGAGGATCATGTGATGGGCGCGGGCGACGGTCGAGATGCTGTCGATCTGGACGAAGCCCAGACGGTCGATCAGCGCCAGCAGCGCCTCGCCCTTGGCCGGGCCGGTGGGCGGCTCGGCAAGGGCGTGGAGATGCAGGAACAGCCGGCGGGCGAGCGGGTTGGGGAGGATCACGGCCGCCGGCCCGATCAGAGGCCGGTTTCGGCGGCGATCTGGGCCCGGCTCTTGCGGGCCCGCTCGGTCGCGGACTTGAGCTGGCCGCAGGCCGCCATGATGTCCTCGCCGCGCGGGGTGCGGATCGGCGAGGCGTAGCCGGCCTTGTAGATGATGTCGGCGAAGGCCGCGATCCGCTCGGGCGTCGAGCGGCGGTAGGGCGCGCCCGGCCATTCGTTGAAGGGGATCAGGTTGATCTTGGAGGGGATCCCCGAGATCAGCTTCACCAGCCGCCGGGCATCCGCATCCGTGTCGTTCACCCCGTCGAGCATGACATATTCGAAGGTGATCCGCTCGGAGTTGGACAGGCGCGGATAGTCGCGCAGGCTGTCGAGAAGCGTGCGGATGTTCCAGCGCTTGTTGATCGGCACGAGAATGTCGCGCACCTCGTCGGTCGTGGCGTGGAACGAGATGGCAAGCTGGCAGCCGATCTCCTCGGCGGTGCGGGCGATCTCGGGCACGACGCCCGAAGTGGAAAGCGTGATCCGCCGGCGCGAGAGCGAGAGGCCCTCGCCATCCATCACCACCTTCATCGCGTTTCGCACATTCTCGAAATTGTAGAGCGGCTCGCCCATGCCCATCAGCACGAGGTTCGACACCAGCCGCGTCTCGTCCTTCGGTGCACCCCGCTCGGGCCATTCGCCGAGATCGTCGCGCACGAGCATGAGCTGGCCCACGATCTCGGCCGCCGTCAGGTTGCGCACCAGCTTCTGCGTGCCGGTGTGGCAGAAGGAGCAGGTCAGCGTGCAGCCCACCTGCGAGGAGACGCAGAGCGTGCCACGGCCTTCCTCGGGGATGTAGACCGTCTCGACCTCGTGCCCGCCCGCGATCCGGATGAGATATTTCCGCGTGCCGTCCGCCGAGATCTGCCGGGTGACGACCTCGGGCAGGACGATGGCGAAATGCTCGGCGAGGAGCGCGCGATAGTCCTTGGCGAGGTTCGTCATCTGCGCGAAGTCGCGCACGCCCCAGTGATAGACCCACTGCCAGACCTGACCCGCCCGCATCTTCGCCTGCCGCTCGGGCGTGCCCGCAGCCACGAGGGCGGCCAGAAGCTCCTCGCGCGTGAGGCCCACGATGTTCACGGGGCCGCCCTCGGGCAGCTTGCGCGGCAGGGTCATCACGTCCTGGGTGATCGGAGCGTTGGCGGTCATGGCTAAGCCTCGGGAAGCGGGAAGCGCATCATATAGGGGATTCGGGACGGAAACGGAACCCGGGTCCCGCAAATGACAAGGCCCCGGCAGGGCCGGGGCAGGTCAGGGGCGGCGCGGACCGCCCTTTCGCAGACGCACTTACTTGCAGCGCGTCTCGGCGTCGGACATTGCGGCGGTGAAGCCCGAAAGCGAGAACGTGTCCTTGGTCTGGGTTCCGCGGGCCGAGCGGGCGGTCAGGACGGCGGTGCTGCCGCGTTTCATCGACGCGAGCAGCGAGGCATCGTCCTGCGCATTCGCGGGCCAGGCCCATTCCCCGTCGGTGAAAAGCTCGAACTTGGTGCCGCCGATGTCGACGTTGACGGTCGAGCCCGGGGCGAACGGATAGCCGCCGGTGAAGGAGATTTCGCCCTTGGCGCCCGAGCCCGGACGGTAGGTCACGAACAGCAGGATGTCGCCGCGGCGCACGTCGACGGCCTTGCCATCCCGCGTGGCCTGGGTCTGCTTCGGGCTCGAGACGCCCCAGCATTCCTTGGGAGAGCTTTCGGCGAACACGCTCCAGTCCGTCTTGGTCGCGACCCGGTTCGTGGATTCCTGAGCGGCCGCACCCGTCGCGAGACAGGCGAGGACAATCGCCGCCGCCGGAAGCAGGCGCCCCTTCGTGGTTCTCATCGTTCACAGCCTCCAGCTGTCAGTGCCTCTGCCCGCCCCACGCCGCCTTGTGGCGACCTTTTTGAGTAGCGCAGGCCGTTTCAACCCGATAACGCTTCTTAGCGCAAGCATTGCGCCGGACAAAAGGCCTCTTGGGCACAAAATCGCGCAGCTGTGAGGGGATGTCATGACGGATCCGGCGAGGATGGTGGAGCTCTGGCGCGGCGGGCTTCTGGAAAGCTGGCACACGGGACATGCCGCCGTGTGGAGCGCGGATGGCGGGCTGGTCGAGGCCTGGGGCGATCCCGGGACGGTGATCTTCCCGCGGTCGTCCTGCAAGATGATGCAGGCCCTGCCGCTTCTGGAGAGCGGGGCCGGGGCGGGGCTGTCGTCCCAGCGTCTGGCGCTGGCCTGTGCGAGCCATCAGGGGGCAGAGCTTCATACCGGGCACGTCGGGCGCTGGCTGACGGATCTGGGCCTCTGCGAGGCGGATCTGCGCTGCGGCGCCCATATGCCCGCCGACACGGCCGAGCGGGACCGGCTGATCCGGGCGTATGAGGAGCCCTGCCAGATCCACAACAACTGCTCGGGCAAACATGCGGGCTTCCTGATGCTCTCGCAGCATCTGAAGGCCGGGCCGGAGTATGTGGAGATCGACCATCCGGTGCAGCAGGCGGTGCGGACGGCCTTCGAGGAGGTGACGGACGAGGCGAGCCCGGGCTACGGGATCGACGGCTGCTCGGCGCCGAACTTCGCGACCACGGTGGCGGGGCTGGCGCGCGCCATGGCCTTCTTTGCCGGGGCCTCCACCGGCGGGGGCGTTCGCGAGCGGTCGGCGGCGCGGCTCGTCGAGGCGATGATCGCCCATCCCGAGCTCGTGGCGGGCGAGGGCCGCGCCTGCACCGAACTCATGCGGGCCATGGGCGGGCGCGCCGCGATCAAGACCGGCGCCGAAGCGGTCTTCGTGGCCATCGTCCCCGAGAAGCGGCTGGGGATCGCGCTGAAGATCGTGGACGGCTCGACCCGCGCCTCGGAGGCGGCCATCGCCGCCCTGCTCGTGCGGCACGGGCTTCTCGATCCGGCGCATCCGGCGGCGCGCAAGCGGCTCGATGCGATCCAGACGAACTGGCGCGGCCGCGAGACCGGCATCCTGCGCGCGGCGCCCGGGTTCCCCTGAGGCCGTGCGGGCGCCTCAGTCGCCGCCGGCGAGCAGGGAGCGCAGGCCCGAGCGGTAGTCGGGGTGGAGAAGCGCGATGCCCAGGCGCGCCTTGATCCGGTCGTTCCGCACCCGCTTCGATTCCGCATAGAAGCTGCGCGCCATCGGCGTCATCTCCGCCTCGTCGTAGGGCACTTCGGGCGGAGGCGGCAGGCCGAGCAGCTCGGCGGCATAGCCCAGCACATCCTCGGGCGGGGCGGGATCGTCGTCGCAGACGTTGTAGATCGCGCCCGGCTCGGGATGCTGCATCGAGGCTTCGAGCACCTGCGCGATATCCGCCACATGAATGCGGCTGAAGACCTGCCCCGGCTTCACGATCCGCCGGGCGGTGCCGTCGCGGACCTTCTCGAACGGGCCGCGGCCGGGGCCGTAGATTCCCGCGAGGCGGAAGATGTGGAGCGGCAGCCCCAGCGCCTGCCATTGCCGCTCGGCTTGAACCCGCGCCTGCCCCCGCTCCGTCGAGGGGGTGAGGGGCGTGTCCTCGTCGACCCAGCCGCCGGCGTGGTCGCCATAGACGCCGGTGGTGGAGAGATAGCCCACCCAGCGCGCGTCGGCCCTTGCCAGCTCTGCGCCATGGGTGGCGAGGAACGGATCGCCCTCGCGCCCCGGCGCGGCCGAGGCGAGGATATGGCTGGCCCGCGCCAGCGCGGGCCCGAGATCGCCCGGCCAGAGGAGCGGCTCGATACCGCCGGCCTCGAGCTCCGCGGCCTTGGCGGCGCTCCGCGTGGTGCCGATCACCGTCCAGCCCTGCGGCAGGAGGCGGTGGGCCAGAGCCTGCGCGGAATAGCCGTGCCCGAGGGAAAGAAGCGTCTTCATGCCGTCACTATCCCCGCGCCGCAGCGCCGCTGCAAGGGGCGAGCCTGCCGCGCCCCAAGCCGCGTCCGCGGAGGCTTGATCCCCGCCCGCGAGCCTGCGCATCCTCTCGGCAGGCAGCGACAGGAGACAGACCCGTGAGCGACGCGCCCCTTCCTCTTCTCGTCCCGGAGGTGCCGGACCGCGAGACCTTCACCGATCCCGCGCGGGCGGTGGACCGGCTGGAAGAGATCTACATCCGGTCGACCCGCTTCCTGTCGGGCCATTTCAGCGCCTCGGCCACCGGGGGCCAGCCGGGCGGGCGGGTGCGTGCCTATTATCCCGAGATCCGGCTCACGACGACGAGCTTCACCCGCGCGGACAGCCGGCTGAGCTTCGGCCATGTGGCCGAGCCGGGCTCCTATTCCACGACGGTGACGCGGCCCGACCTGTTCCGCAACTACCTGATCCAGCAGATCGACCTCCTGATGCAGAACCACGGAGTACCGGTCGAGATCGGCGTCTCGGCCACGCCGATGCCCGTGCATTTCGCGGTGGCGAACGACCCGTCCGTCTCGGTGCCGCAGGAGGGGGTGCTGTCCTATCCGCTCCGCGACGTGTTCGACGTGCCCGACCTCTCGACCACCAACGACGATATCGTGAACGGCAGCCGCCTCAGCAACTCCGACGGCTCGAAGCCGCTCGCGCCCTTCACCGCGCAGCGGGTGGATTATTCGCTCGCGCGGCTCACCCATTACACGGCCACGAACCCGCGTCATTTCCAGAACCACGTCCTGTTCACCAACTACCAGTTCTATGTGGACGAGTTCGAGGCGATCGGGCGGGCGGCGCTGGCCGATCCCGCCTCGGGCTACAGCGCCTTCGTGGGCCCCGGCGATCAGGAGATCACCGATCCCGAGACCCCGCTTGCGCTGCTGCCGCGCCTGCCGCAGATGCCCACCTATCACCTCAAGCGGCCGGACGGGCAAGGGATCACGCTGGTCAACATCGGAGTCGGCCCCTCGAACGCCAAGACCGCGACCGACCATATCGCGGTGCTGCGCCCGCACGCCTGGCTGATGGTGGGCCATTGCGCGGGCCTGCGGAACTCGCAGAGCCTCGGGGATTTCGTGCTGGCCCATGCCTATCTGCGCGAAGACCATGTGCTAGACGACGATCTGCCGGTCTGGGTGCCGATCCCGGCGCTGGCCGAGATCCAGATCGCGCTCGAGGATGCGGTCGAGGAGGTGACGCAGCTGCAGGGCTACGAGCTCAAGCGCATCATGCGGACGGGCACGGTGGCCACCATCGACAACCGCAACTGGGAACTGCGCGACCAGTCGGGCCCGGTCCAGCGGCTGAGCCAGAGCCGCGCCGTGGCGCTCGACATGGAGAGCGCGACCATCGCGGCGAACGGCTTCCGCTTCCGCGTGCCCTACGGAACCCTCCTCTGCGTGTCCGACAAGCCGCTGCACGGGGAATTGAAACTGCCGGGCATGGCCAGCGATTTCTACCGGACCCAGGTGGCGCGGCACCTCAGGATCGGAATTCGCGCCATGGAAATGTTGCGCGAGACACCGATCGAGCGCATCCACAGCCGAAAGCTGCGCAGCTTTGAGGAAACGGCGTTCCTGTAGTGAGTTGACGCGGCGGCAAGCCGGGAATAGGGCTTGCTTTATGCTGCAAAACAAGGTGTAGCCCTTGAATTCGCCCCCAGAGGCAGGAACAGACCCCGCGTCCAGCGGGGCAAGACCAGGAGACTCTCATGTCGAAACCGATGACCAAGACGCAGCTCGTCGCGACCCTTGCTGACGAGATGGGCTCGGACAAGAAGACGGCCAACGCGGCCCTCGATGCGATCGCCTCGATCGTCGCCCGTGAAGTGGCCGCCGGCGGTGCCGTGACGCTGCCGGGCCTCGGCAAGGTCGTCTGCCGCGAGCGCCCCGAGCGTCAGGTGCGCAATCCGGCCACCGGCGAGCAGGTGACCAAGGCCGCCGACAAGCAGGTGAAATTCACCATCGCCAAGGCGCTGAAGGACAGCGTGAACGCCTGAGCCGGCGATCCGGCACGGCAGCCGTTCGAGGGTCGCCATCCGGCGGCCCTTTTTCATGGGAGGGACCGGATGGATCTGCGCAGCATCGGCATGGGCCTCGCCTTTGCCTTCATGTGGTCCTCGGCCTTCGCTTCGGCGCGCATCATCGTGGCGCAGGCGCCGCCCCTCAGCGCGCTCTCGCTGCGCTTCCTCTGCTCGGGCCTGATCGCGCTCGCCCTCGGCGCGGCGCTGGGACAGTCGGCGCGGCTCAGCCCTGCGCAGTGGCGCGGCGTGGTGATCTTCGGTCTCTGCCAGAACGCCTTGTATCTCGGGCTCAATTTCGTCGCGATGCGCTGGGTGAGCGCGAGTTTCGCCGCCATCGTCGCCTCCACGATGCCGCTCCTCGTGGCGCTGGCGGGCTGGATCTTCCTGCACGAGCGGCTGAGGCCCGTCACGGCGCTGGGGCTTCTGGCCGGGATGGCAGGCGTGGCGCTCATCATGGGCACGCGGCTGTCGGGCGGCGAGGATGCCCTGGGCTTTCTCCTCTGCGTCGCGGGCGTGATCGCGCTGACGGCGGCCACGCTGACGGTGCGGGTCGCCTCGTCCGGCGGCAACCTCCTGATGATCGTGGGTCTGCAGATGCTGGTGGGTTCGGCCGCGCTGGCGCCCGCGGCGCTGCTGACCGAGACCCCGCTCGAGGTGCAGTGGAGCGGCAGCCTCGTGGCGGCCTTCGCCTACACCACACTGGTGCCGGGGCTGCTCGCCACCTGGGTCTGGTTCCTGCTCGTCGGCCGGATCGGCGCCGTCCGCGGCGCGACCTTCCATTTCCTCAACCCGTTCTTCGGCGTGGCCGTGGCGGCGGTGCTTCTGGGCGAGCGGATGGGGATCTGGGACGTGGCCGGCGTCGTCGTGATCGCGGCCGGGATTCTCGCCGTGCAGCTCTCGCGCGTGCCCGAAGCCGCCCGGCGCTAGCCGATCGTCCCGCGCAGGCCGCCGGTCTGGCCGCGGTCGAGCAGCAGATGGTCGAGCAGCACGCAGGCCATCATCGCCTCGCCCACCGGCACCGCGCGGATGCCCACGCAGGGATCGTGGCGGCCCTTCGTCACCACCTCCACCTCGCGCCCGTCGGTCGTGACCGAGCGGCGCGGGGTCAGGATCGAGGAGGTGGGCTTCACCGCAAAGCGCACCACCACATCCTGCCCGGTCGAGATGCCGCCGAGGATGCCGCCCGCATGGTTGGTCAGGAACTCGGGGCCCTCGGGGCCCATGCGGATTTCGTCGGCATTGGCGCTGCCGGTGAGGCAGGCCGCGGCCATCCCCTCGCCGATCTCGACACCCTTCACCGCGTTGATCGTCATCATGGCCGCGGCGAGGTCGCTGTCGAGCTTGCCGTAGATCGGCGCGCCGAGCCCTGCCGGCACGCCCGAGGCCCGCACCTCGACGATGGCGCCCACCGAATCGTGCGCCTTGCGCAGTCCGTCGAGATAGTCGGCCCAGAGCGCGGCCGTATCGGGATCGGGGCACCAGAAGGGGTTGCGCTCGATCTCGTCCGCGTCGAACCGGGCGCGGTCGATAGCATGCGGCCCGATCTGGACCATGTAGCCCTCGATCCGCAGGCCGGGAACCAAGGCCGCCAGCGCCGCCCGGGCGACACCGCCCGCCGCGACCCGCGCCGCCGTCTCGCGCGCCGAGGAGCGCCCGCCCCCGCGATAGTCGCGCAGCCCGTATTTCCAGTGATAGGCGATGTCGGCATGACCCGGCCGGAAGCTCCGGGCGATCTCGCCATAGTCCTTCGACCGCTGGTCGGTGTTCTCGATCATGAGCTGGATCGGCGTGCCGGTCGAGCGGCCCTCGAAGGTGCCCGACAGTATCCTGACCGCATCCGGCTCCTGCCGCTGGGTGGTGAAGCGGTTCTGGCCGGGCTTCCGGCGGTCGAGCCAGTGCTGGATCGCCTCGGCCTCGATCGCGACGCCGGGCGGGCAGCCATCCACCGTCGCGCCGAGCGCGGGCCCATGGCTCTCGCCCCAGGTGGTGACGCGGAAGATGTGGCCGAAAGTGTTGTAGCTCATGACGTTCGTCCCCGTTTGGCCGAGCCATAGGGCAGATGCGCCCGTCGGGGAACCGGATTCTGGCGCAGGGCGCGGCTTTCCTGTTGCGGCGGCGGGCCGCCCCGCTATGGTCTGTCCCACCTCGGGGTGCCCGCAAGGGCTGAGACGCTGCGCGCGAACCCGTTGAACCTGACCCGGTTAGGACCGGCGGAGGGAAGGTGCATGGCTCCTCATCCCGTTCCGTTCCGCGTCGAAGAGGAGGATGAGATGAGACTTCCGATCGTTGCTTCCTGTGTTGCGCTGGCTGCGGGAACGGCCGCGGCCGAGACGCCCGTGCTGACGGTGCTGACCTACGACAGCTTCACCTCGGAATGGGGTCCTGGCCCCGCGGTCGAGAAAGCCTTCGAGGAGACCTGCGCCTGCGACCTGCGCTTCGTCGCCGCGGGCGACGGGGCGGCGCTTCTGGCGCGGCTCCAGCTCGAGGGCGCGCGGAGCGAGGCCGATGTGGTTCTGGGGCTCGACACGAACCTCACGGCGGCGGCGGCCGCGACCGGCCTCTTCGCTCCGCACGGCGTGAGCACGCCGCTCGATCTGCCGGTGGCCTGGGAGGATCCGGTGTTCCTGCCCTTCGACTGGGGCTGGTTCGCCTTCGTCCATGACCGCAGGATGGAAGATGTGCCGGCCTCGTTCGAGGAGCTGGCGGCGTCGGACTCCAAGATCGTCATCCAGGATCCGCGCAGCTCGACCCCGGGTCTGGGCCTTCTGATGTGGGTGGAGGCGGCCTACGGCGACCGCGCGCCCGAGATCTGGGAGGGGCTCGCCGACAATATCGTGACGGTGACGCCCGGCTGGTCCGAGGCCTACGGCCTCTTCATGGAGGGCGAGGCCGACATGGTGCTGAGCTACACCACCTCGCCCGCCTACCATCTGATCGCTGAGGAGGACGATACCAAGACTGCGGCCGCCTTCCGCGAGGGGCACTATCTGCAGGTCGAGGTGGCGGGCAAGCTGGCCGCGACCGACCAGCCGGAGCTGGCCGACCGCTTCATGGCCTTCCTGCTGGAGGAGCCGGTGCAGTCGGTGCTGCCCACGACGAACTGGATGTATCCGGCGAAGCTGCCCGCCGCGGGCCTGCCCGAGGGGTTCGAGACGCTGGTGCAGCCCGAGACCTCGCTTCTGCTGTCGGCTGACGAGGCGCTCGCCCTCCGGCCCGAGGCTCTGGCCGAATGGCAAGACGCGCTGGCGCGCTGATCGTCGCCGCGGCGCTGGCCGCGCTGACGCTGGGCCCGCTCGCGCTCGTGATGGCGCGGGCGGGCGGCGGCGCGCTCGGTCCGGCCGATTGGGCGGCAGTGCGCTTCACCGTCCTGCAGGCGGCACTGTCTGCGGTGGTCTCGGTTCTGCTGGCGGTGCCGGTGGCCCGCGCGCTCGCCCGCCGCAGCTTCCCCGGCCGTCGACTGATGATCGCGCTGCTGGGCGCGCCCTTCCTGCTGCCGGTGATCGTGGCGGTCCTTGGGCTGATCGCGGTTTTCGGCCGGGCGGGGCTGCTGAACCGGGGGCTCGAGGCCGTGGGCCTGCCCGCGCTTTCGATCTACGGGCTCCACGGTGTCGTGCTGGCCCATGTCTTCTTCAACATGCCCTTCGCCGTCCGGCTGATCCTGCAGGGCTGGCTCGCGATCCCGTCCGAGCGTTTCCGGCTGGCGGCCGCGCTCGGCTTCCGGCCGGCCGATGTGGCGCGGCATCTGGAATGGCCGATGCTGCGGGCGGTGGTGCCGGGCGTGGCGCTGGTGGTCTTCGTGATCTGCCTGTCGAGCTTCGCCGTGGCCCTGACGCTGGGCGGCGGCCCGCGGGCCACGACGGTGGAGCTTGCGATCTATCAGGCCCTGCGGTTCGAGTTCGACCTGGGCCGCGCGGCGCTGCTGGCTGCGCTGCAATTCGCACTCTGCGGGGCAGCGGTGCTGGCCACTGGCGCCCTGTCGCTGCCCTCGGCCTTCGGCGCAGGGCTCGACCGCGCGCCTGTGCCCCTCGCGCCGGGGGGCTGGCGGCGCGGGGCGGACGGCTTGGCGCTGGCGCTGGCCGCGGCTTTCCTCCTTCTGCCGCTCGGCATGGTCGCCGCGCGCGGGGCGCCGGGGCTTCTCCATCTGCCGTCCGATGTCTGGGCCGCGGCGGGCCGGTCGCTCGCGGTGGCACTGCCCTCGGCCGCCCTCTCGGTGACCGGCGCGCTGGTGCTGGCGCTGGCGGGCCCCCGCTTCGGGCTGGTGGCGACCCTGCCGCTCGCCGCCTCCTCGCTCGTCCTCGGCACCGGGCTGTTCCTTGCTGTCCATCCCGTCCTCAATCCGACGCTGGTCGCGCTGCCGGTGACGATGCTCGTCAATGCCACGCTCACGCTGCCCTTCGCCTATCGCATCCTCGCACCCGAGGCGCGCGCGCTTGAGGCCGATTACGGCCGGCTCGCCGCGGCTCTGGGCCTTGGCGGCATGGCGCGGCTGCGCTGGCTCACGCTGCCGCGGCTGCGCCGTCCGCTGGGCTTCGCTCTGGGCGTGGCGTCGGCGCTGGCGATGGGGGATCTGGGCGTCATCGCGCTCTTTGCCGCCGAGGGGGGCGCCACGCTGCCGCTTCTCGTCCAGCGGCTGATGGGTGCCTACCGGCTGGAAGAGGCGGCGGGGGCGGCGCTGCTTCTGGTGCTCACGAGCTTCGCCCTCTTCTGGATCTTCGACCGCGGAGGCCGCCATGCTGCATCTTGACCGCCTGCTGATCCGGCAGGGCGATTTCACGCTCCGCGCCGATGCCACGGCCTGCGCGGGCGAGCGGATCGCGGTGATCGGGCCGTCGGGCGGGGGCAAGTCCACGCTCCTCATGGCGATCGCGGGCTTCCTCGCCCCGGCCGAGGGGCGCATCCTCTGGCAGGGCCGGGATCTCGGCCCGCTCGGTCCCGGCGAGCGGCAGGTGAGCCTTCTGTTTCAGGACCAGAATCTCTTCCCGCATCTCACGCTGCGTGAAAATCTGGGGCTCGGGATCTCGCCCGCCCTGCGGCTTGCGGCCGGAGACCGCGCGCGGATCGCCGAGGCGCTGGAGCGTGTGGGTCTTGCGGGTCTCGGGGAGGCGAAGCCGGGGCGGCTCTCGGGAGGGCAGCAGGGGCGGGCGGCGCTCGCCCGGGCGCTCCTGCGGGCGCGGCCGATCCTGCTCCTCGACGAGCCCTTCGCCGCGCTCGGGCCCGCGCTCAAGGCCGAGATGCTGGCGCTCGTCTCCGAGATCGCGGCCGAGACCGGGGCCACGGTGCTGATGGTCACGCACGACCCCGAGGATGCGCGCCGCTTCGCCCACCGCACCATCCTCGTGGCGGACGGTCGGGCCGAGGCGCCGCAGCCGACGGCGGCGCTTTTTGCCGATCCGCCGCCGGCACTCCGCGCCTACCTCGGCCCCTGAACGGAAAAGGCCCCGCCGAAGCGGGGCCTGTCCTCATCGATCCCGGGGATCAGACGTTCGTCTTCTTCTTGCCCTTCACGCCGGCCCAGAGCCGCTTGTTCGTGAGGTAGAGCAGCACCGACAGCACGGTCAGGAACATGACGGCGGTGAAGCCGGCCTGCTTGCGGGCCATCAGCTTCGGTTCGGCCGCCCACATCAGGAAGGCCGAGACGTCTTCTGCCATCGCATGAACGCTGGCGTCGTGGCCGTCGGCATATTCCACCAGATCGTCCATGAGCGGAGGCGGCATGGCGATCCACGAGCCGGCGGTGGTCTTCACGCCGTTCGCGTCCTTGCAGGTGTCGGGGACCGAACCGTTCTGGAAGGCGCGGTTGTAGTAGAAGCCGTCCGGCTCATGGCCTTCGGCGCATTTCGGCGGCTCTTCCGGGAAGCCCGTCAGCACCGAGTAGATGTATTCCGGCCCGCCGATGCCGTTGAAGAGCTGGCTGATGCCGGTGCCCATCGGGCCGTGGAAGCCCGCCCGCGCCTTCGCCATGAGCGAGAGGTCGGGCGCGTTCTCCAGCGCCGAATGGGGGAAGTGGTCGGTGGGCTTGCCCTCGCGGTCCTCACCCGTTTCCTCGTCGGTCACGGTGAACTGCGTGGCATAGGCCCGGACCTGATCCTCGGGCAGCTCGGGGCCGCCCGGTTCCGACAGGCTGCGGATCGGGACGAACTTCATCCCGTGGCAGGCTGCGCAGACCTCGGTATAGACCTGCAGGCCCCGCTGGAGCTGGTGCTGGTCGAAGGTTCCGAACGGGCCCTCGAACGAGAAGGGCACGTCCTCGACATGGCCGCCGCCGGCCGCCATCGCCGCGCCGCCCGAGAGGGCGAGCGCCGTGGCGGCTGTGAGAGTGAGTTTGCGGATCATCGTCACTGTCCTTTCCCTTACTCTGCCACGACCGTTTTCGTGCCGCCGGTCGCCGGCGAGTAGTGGGCGTTGAAGTCTTCTTCGATGGTCGCGGGCGGAGCCACCGGCTTCTCGATCGCGCCGAGGATCGGCAGGATCACCAGGAAGTAGGCGAACCAGTAGGCCGATGCGATGAGCGAGATCCAGTCGTAGGGGAAGGTGGTCTGCTGGGCGCCGACCCAGGTCAGGATCACGAAGTCCGCCGCGAGCAGCCAGAAGTAGATCTTGAACATCGGGCGGTAGCGCCCCGACCGCACCGGCGAGGTGTCGAGCCACGGCACCAGCGCCATCACGAGGATCGCGCCGAACATCGCGAGCACGCCGAAGAACTTGGCGTCGATGATGCCGAAGCTGATGAAGTTGGCGATCTGCACCACCCAGACGTCGGCGGTGAAGGCGCGCAGGATCGCGTAGAAGGGCAGGAAGTACCATTCCGGCACGATGTGCGCGGGCGTCGAGAGCGGGTTCGCCTCGATGTAGTTGTCGGGGTGGCCGAGGTAGTTCGGCATGAAGCCCACGATGGCGAAGAACACCAGCAGGACGACGGCCAGGGCGAAGACGTCCTTGATGATGAAGTAGGGCCAGAACGGAACCGTGTCCTTCTGGGCTTCCGCCTTCGAGGTGCGGCGCACTTCGACGCCGGTCGGGTTGTTGTTGCCCGTCGAGTGGAAGGCCCAGATGTGGATGGCCACGAGGGCCGCGATCACGAAGGGCAGCAGGTAGTGCAGCGAGAAGAAGCGGTTGAGCGTGGCATTGTCCACCGCCGGGCCGCCGAGCAGCCAGGTCTGGATCGAATGGCCGATGCCCGGGATCGCGCCGAAGAGGCCGGTGATCACGGTGGCGCCCCAGAAGGACATCTGGCCCCACGGCAGCACGTAGCCCATGAAGGCGGTCGCCATCATCGCGAGATAGATGAGCATCCCCACGATCCAGGTGACCTCGCGCGGCGCCTTGTAGCTGCCGTAGTAGAGGCCGCGGAAGATGTGCAGATAGACCGCGATGAAGAACAGCGAGGCGCCGTTCGCATGCAGGTAGCGCAGCATGAAGCCGCCGTTCACGTTGCGCATGATGTGCTCGACCGAGGCGAAGGCCAGGTCGACATGCGGCGTGTAATGCATCGCAAGCACGATGCCGGTGACGATCTGCAGCACGAGACAGAAGGCGAGGACGACGCCCCAGATCCACATCCAGTTCAGGTTTCTGGGGGTGGGGATCATGATGGTGTCATAAGCCAGCGCGACAATCGGCAGCCGGCTGTGCAGCCACTTCTCGATGCCCGTCCGCGGCTCGTAATGGTCGTGAGGGATTCCGGACATGGCGTGTTCCTTACCCGAGCTGGATGGTGGTTTCGTCGATGAACTTGGCGAGCGGAATCGGCAGGTTCTCGGGCGCGGGGCCCTTCCGGATACGGCCGGCACTGTCGTAGTGCGATCCGTGGCAGGGGCAGAACCAGCCCCCGAAGTCACCCGACACGCCGCCGATCGGCACGCAGCCGAGGTGGGTGCAGACGCCCCACATCACCAGCCACTCTCCGGCCTCGTCCAGCGTGCGGTTCTGGTCCGTCGCCTCGGCGCCGGCGTCGATGTTCGCGTTGCGGGCATTGGTGTCGACCAGCTGGCCGAGCTGGACGGAGCGGCCGAGCTCGATGTCGGCCTCGGTGCGGCGGCGGATGAAGATCGGTTTGCCGAGGAACTTGACGGTCAGCTGGACACCCGGCTCGACCGAGCTCACATCGACGAAGATGGAGGCGAGGGCCTGCACGTCGGCCGACGGATTCATTTGGTTGATCAGCGGCCAGACGGCGGCCCCGGTGGCCACCGCCCCGGCTCCGGCCGTGGCGTAATACAGGAAATCCCTGCGAGTGCCTGCGTGATCTTCTGCGTTGGACACGAGAACTTCTCCCTTCCTCGGGCCGCTGCAGGCCCACAAGATGACCGGGCCGCGGTCAAACGCAGCCTTGCCTGTCGCCTTCTAATTGCCATGCGGCGTTGCGTCCAGCGGACAAACAGGCGCAGCAGGCAATTGGCACAGGCTCTTGCTGCCCTTTTGCCACCCTTTCGGCCGCCTCCGGTGCCGCGGGAATCGGCAGCTCCGGCGCGGGAGCGGGACCGGAGGTGCGCGGCGTCTCCCGGAGCGGTGCGGCCCGTCGGGGCGCAGGCAGGGGAGGGGTTCGAGACGGCGGCAGGCGCGGGGGCCGGTGACCCTCGTGAAGGACGCGCCCGCCCGCGCTTCCGGAGGGGCTCGGTTCCGGCAGGCTTCGCGAGGGCGCGGCAGAGCCTCGCCCGCCCCGGTCACGATTGCGTGTTCCGGTCTTCCGAAAGCGGCCGATCCACCCCCGCGGGGAAACGGCCTGTCATTCGCGCTTCGTGAATGACAGGCCCCGGGACGGTGGCGGTCAGGCGACGGGAACGGTCGCTAGCATCGAGGAGCGCTGGCTGAAACTCCCGGCCCACTCGGCGAGGAGCGGGCGCGCGGCGCGCCAGTCGCGCGGGCCATGGCGGAAGTCGAGATAGTCGAGCGCGCAGCCCATGGCGATCTGGCCGATGTCGAGCGGCCCCTGCAGCTGGCTCATCCAGCGGGCCTCGACCGCCTCGAGCGCGCGGGCGATCTTGCTCCACTGGCCCTCGACCCAGGGCTCGTGCCGCTTCTCTTCGGGGCGGATGCGGGATTCGTAGACCATCAGCACGGCCGCCTCGAGGATGCCGTCCGCCGTCGCTTCCAGCGTCAGCGCATCCCAGAGCCGGGGCGCCGCCGGATAGAGGCCGGCGTTGGCCACGCTGTCGAGATAGCGGCAGATCACCCGGCTGTCGTAGAGCGCGGGCCCGTCGTCCCGCGCGAGCACCGGGATCTTGCCCAGCGGATTGAGCGCGAGCGGCAGGTTGCCCGGATCGACGGGCGTGCCGCCCGAGAGGATCCGCTCGACCTTTCCGAACAGGCCGGTCTCGTGCAGCACGACATCGACCTTGCGCACGAAGGGCGAGGTCGCGGAAGCGTAAAGGCGCATGGGCTCAGGTTCTCCGGATGCGAAGCCGGGCCAGCCAGGCCGCATCGATCTCGACGCCCCCGCCCGCCCAGGTCAGGGTGCGCCGGAAGCGGCCGGCGGCGTTGGTCTGCCGTGCGCCCTCGAGGGCGCGGTCGGCCGGGCGGTGCAGCGACAGGCCCTCGCCCAGATCGTCGAGCGCATCCTCGGCGCGCTGATCGGTGCGGCCGGGCACGAGCGCGCGCCGGACGAGCCAGACCGCGCCGGCAACGGCGCCGGTGCGCAGGGCGAAGGCCGCGAGCGGAACGAGGGGAAGGGGCATCGGGACCTCCTCTGTCGGTCCCGGAATGGTAGGGCGGTCCGGCGCCGCTGGCAACTCCGGCCCGCCTGACAGGAAAAGGCCGCCACGGGAGGTCCCGGGCGGCCTTTCTGTCCCTCGAAGTCCGAAGCGATCAGCCCTGGCGGGCCTTGTAACGCTTCTGCGTCTTGTTGATCACATAGACGCGGCCCTTGCGGCGCACGACCTGGCAGTCGCGGTGGCGCAGCTTGAGCGAGCGGAGCGAGTTCGCAACCTTCATCTCTCTTCTCCCTTTCGCGGCGCGCGTGCGCCTTGAAAAAACGATGCCCCCGAACCGGGGGCGGTGAAATGGTGGGCGGTACTGGGATCGAACCAGTGGCCACTACGATGTCAACGTAGTGCTCTACCGCTGAGCTAACCGCCCACTCTGACATGCGCGCCACACCTGTTCCGCGCGAGGCGGTCGACCGGGCGGCGCCCCGTCGGTGGGCTGCTCTATAAATAGAGTCGGCGGGGTGTTCAAGGGGTTTTGGAGAGCTAGAAAATGAAGCACTATCGGGCGGTGAAGGAAGCCAGATGACGCCGGAAGCCTATTCGCTGATCCGCCCGGAGCGGCGCGACACCTCCGTGATCTTTTCCTCGCCGCACAGCGGGCGGGATTATCCGGCTTCGTTGGTGGGGCGCACGATTCTCGACGAACGGATGCTGCGCTCATCGGAAGATGCGTTCGTGGACGAGCTCTTCTCCTGCGCGCCGCGGCTGGGGGCCCCGCTGCTGATGGCCCGGGTGCCGCGCGCCTATGTCGACATGAACCGCTCGGCCGACGAGATGGATCCGGCGCTGATCGAGGGCATCTCGCGGGCGCCGCACAATCCGCGCGTCAGCTCGGGGCTCGGGGTGATTCCCCGCGTGGTGGCGAACGGGCGGCCGATCTACCGGGGCAAGATGCCGCTGGCCGAGGCCGAAGCGCGGATCGCCCGCTACTGGACCCCCTATCATCAGGCGCTGCGGACGCTGATCGACGAGAGCCAGGCGCTCTTCGACGAGGCGGTGCTGGTCGATTGCCATTCCATGCCGCATGAGGCCATCGAAACCCACGCCCGCCCCGGCCAGCCCACGCCCGAGGTTGTGCTCGGCGACCGGTTCGGCGCGGCCGCCTCGCGCACCGTGGTCGACCGGATCGAGGCGGCCTTCGTCTCGGCGGGTCTCCGGGTCGTGCGCAACGCGCCCTTCGCAGGCGCCTATATCGCGCAGGCCTACGGGCGCCCCTCGCGCAATCAGCATGTGGTGCAGGTCGAGGTGGACCGCTCCCTCTACATGGACGAGGCGCGGATCGAGCGCAGCGCGCGGTTCCCGGCCTTCGCAACACTCATGACCTCGGTCGTGGCCGAGATCACCGGCATCGGCCGCCCGGCCCTGCCGCTCGCGGCAGAGTGAGCCTCAGCGCAGGGACCGGCCCTTGATGATCGCGTCGTGGCCGAAGCGGGCGCGGATCGCGTCGGTCGCGCGCTCGGCGGCGATGCGCCGCCCGGCATTCGGGTCGAGGAGGTCGCCCGTCAGGTCCGCCTCGGCCGCCCCGGCCAGATCCGAGATGCCGACGCCGATCAGCCGGAACGGCCCGGCGGTGCGCGCGCCGTCGAACAGGGCGCGCGCCTCGCGGTAGATCCGGTCCGCCGATTGCGTGGGCCCGGCGAGCGCATGCCGGCGGGTGACGAGGGCGAAGTCCGTCCGCTTCAGCTTCAGCGTCACGGTGCGCCCGGAGAGCCCGCGCGCCTTGGCCCTGTCCGAGACCTGCTCGGCCAGCCGCCAGAGATGGCCGTCGAGGATCTCGGGATCGGCGGTGTCCTCGTGGAAGGTCGTCTCCTTCGACACCGATTTCAGCGCATGGTCGGCCGAGACGCGGCGGCGGTCCTCACCCCGCGCCAGATGCCACAGCCGCTCGCCCGTCTGGCCGAAGCGGGCCACGAGATCGGCCTTCTCCCAGCGCAGCAGATCCTCGATCGTGCGGATGCCCGCGCGCTCCAGCGCGCTCTGGGTGGCGGTGCCCACGCCCCAGATGATGCGGACGGGCTTCTTGCGCAGGAAAGCATCCGTCTCGGCGCGGCCGATCACCGAGAAGCCGCGCGGCTTGTCGAGGTCGGACGCGATCTTGGCCAGGAACTTGTTGTGCGAGAGCCCGACCGAGCCGGTGATGCCGAGCTCCTCCTCCATCCGCCGCAAAAGCCGCGCGAGGAGCACCGCTGGCGGCGCGCCATGCAGCCGCTCGGTGCCCGAGAGATCGAGGAAGGCCTCGTCGAGCGACAGGGGCTCGATGGCCGGGGTGAGATCCTCCATCATCGCACGGATCTGGCGCGAGACCCCGGCATAGACGTCGATCCGCGGCTTCACCACGGTGGCTTCGGGGCAGAGCTTCAGCGCCTGAAACATCGGCATGGCCGAGCGCACGCCCGAGATCCGGGCGATGTAGCAGCAGGTCGAGACGACGCCGCGGCTGCCGCCCCCAACGATCAGCGGCTTGTCCCGGAGCGAGGGATCGTCGCGCTTCTCGACGCTGGCATAGAAGGCGTCGCAGTCCATGTGCGCGATGGAGAGCGAGAACAGCTCGGGATGGGCCGTCACGCGGGGCGAGCGGCAGGCGGGGCAGCGGGTGCCGCCGTCGAAGGGCGTGAGGCAGTCGCGGCAGAGGGCGGGCATGGGGGGATCATACAGCGGGACCGACGGCTGCGGTAGATCGACCGTCGCCCCTCGCGCAGGTGCGCCCTCCTTGCGCTGCGGTGTCCTTCGCGGCATCAAGGGCCGGAAGAGCAGTCAGGAGGCAGCATGGACCCGGCGGATTTCATCGGCGGCAATGCCGTCCTACTGGCGCTCGCCGCCTTCCTCATCCTCTGCGTCTTCCTCGGCGTGCGAATCGTGCCGCAGTCGCAGAAACATGTGGTCGAGCGGTTCGGCCGGCTGCGGGCGGTGCTGGGGCCGGGGATCAACTTCGTGGTGCCCTTCCTCGACGTGGTCGCCCACAAGATCTCGGTGCTCGAGCGGCAGCTGCCCAATGCGATGCAGGATGCGATCACCGCCGACAACGTGCTGGTGAAGGTCGAGACCTCGGTCTTCTATCGCATCACCGAGCCCGAGAAGACCGTTTACCGGATCCGCGACGTCGACGCCGCCATCGCCACCACGGTGGCCGGGATCGTGCGCAGCGAGATCGGCAAGCTCGAGCTCGATCAGGTGCAGTCGAATCGCGCCGACCTGATCCAGAAGGTGCGCGAGCAGGTCGCGGCCATGGTGGATGACTGGGGCATCGAGGTGACGCGCGCCGAGGTGCTCGACGTCAATCTCGACGATGCGACCCGTGCGGCCATGCTTCAGCAGCTGAATGCCGAGCGGGCGCGGCGGGCGCTGGTGACCGAGGCCGAGGGCCGCAAGCGCGCGGTCGAGCTGAATGCCGATGCCGAGCTCTATGCCGCCGAGCAGGAGGCCAAGGCGCGCCGTGTGCTGGCCGATGCCGAGGCCTATGCCACCGGCGTGATCGCCGAGGCGATCCGCGAGAACGGGATCGAGGCCGCGCAATATCAGGTGGCGCTGAAGCAGGTCGAGGCGCTGACCGCCGTCGGGCAGGGCGAGGCCAAGCAGCTCATCGTGGTGCCCGCCTCGGCGATGGATGCCTTTGCCGATGCCTTCCGGATGCTGAAGGGGCGGGCATGATCTGGTCGGTCTGGTGGATCTGGGTGGTGGCGGGGCTTCTGCTCGGGATCGTCGAGATCCTCGTGCCGGGCTTCGTCTTCCTGGGCTTCGCCGTGGGCGCGGTGGCCATCGGACTTCTGATCTGGATCGGGCTCGAGGCCGGGCTGCCGCTGCTGCTCGTGCTGTTCGCTCTCATGTCGCTCGCGGTCTGGCTCGCGCTGCGCCGGATGTTCGGCCTGCCCTCGGGCTCGGTGAAGATCTGGGACCGCGACATCAACGATAACTGATCCGCGCAAGACGGGGCCGGCCCCCGCATGTCGGACTGTGGCCGGATGCCCGTCTGAAAGCCCGCACCGTGGCGGGATTGCGCAGCCTTGCCAATACCTCCGGGAGGGACATGAGTGCCGCCCGCGCCGTCATTCGGGCAGTCCTGCCAGAGCAACGCCGCGGCCTTCCACACGACAGCTTCCCGGCCGGTTGGCGGGCTTCCGCTCTCCCGCCGCGCGTCCTCCCGCTGCGATGGAACCGTGGGGGGCGAGTCCTGTTTTGATCCCAAGGAAATGTCTGTTTTACGAAAACAGGAAGGAGGATCTGATGTCTGACTACCGTCGCGACCCGACCCCGAACAACCGCACCACGGCCGAACGGCCGGTCGAAGGCTCGGCTTCGCGCACCATGTGGTATGTCGTGGGTGCGGTCATCGTGCTGCTTCTGGTGCTGTGGTTCCTCTTCGGCGGCATGAGTGCCACGAATGACGCGACCATGACCACGCCGCCTGCCGCGACGACCACGACCGAGCCCGCCGCTCCGCCGCCGGCCACCGCGCCTGCGCCCGAGGCCACCACGCCTGCGCCGGCCGAGCCCGCGCCCGCTCCCGAGGCGGCTCCGGCGACGCCCGCGCCCGACGCGACCGCTCCGGCCGCGCCCGCGCAGTAACGGCTCAGCCGCGGGTCGGAAGCTCTGCCTGAACGGCGAGAGCCGCGGCCCGCGGATCCCCGGCCTGCCAGATCGGCCGGCCGACGACGATATGGTCCGCCCCGTCCGCGATCGCGCGGGCGGGGGTCGCCACCCGCTTCTGATCTCCGAGCGCGGCGCCCGTGGGCCGCACGCCCGGCGTCACGATCAGCCGCCCCGCCGCCTGCGGCAGGGCCCGGATCGCCGCCGCCTCCTGCGGGCTCGCGATCACCCCATGCGCGCCCGCATCCAGCGCCCGTGCCGCCCGCTCGAGCGTGATCTCGGCCAGATCGCCCGCCCGGATCATGTTCGCATCGAGATCCGCCCGGTCGAGCGAGGTCAGCACCGTCACCGCGAGGATGCGCAGCCCGCTGCCCGAGGCGCCCTGCACCGCGGCCCGCACCACCTGCGGATCGCCATGGACCGTCAGGAAATCGAGATCGTAGCTCGCGAAGCCCCGCACGGCGGCCTCGACGGTCGCGCCGATGTCGAAGAGCTTCATGTCGAGGAAGATGCGCTTGCCCCGTTCCTGCTTCAGCTCGTTGGCCAGCGCGAGGCCGCCGCCGGTCAGCATGCCCAAGCCGATCTTGTAGAACGAGACCGCATCGCCGAGCCGCTCCGCGAGATCCAGCCCCTGCACGACGTTCGGCACATCGAGTGCCACGATCAGACGGTCGTCGGCCATGGGAAGCTCCTTGCTGCTGAGGTCGGGCGGGTGATGGGACGAGGGCTGCTGCGTGTCAAGCCGGGCCATTCCGTCGGGCCGCGGCGGCTGCTATCGGTGGCCCATGCTCATCGCCTTCGACATCGGCGGATCCCGCATCCGCGCCGCCCGCGCCTTCGCCCCCGACGACCTGGAGCCTCTGGGCGAGCGGCCGATGCCTCTGAGCTTTCCGGGCTTCGTCGCGGCTCTGCGCGACCTCATGCCGGAGGAGGCCACGTCGCTCGCCATCGCCATCGCGGGCGTGGTCGATCCCGACACGGGCCGCATCACCGCGGCCAATTTGCCGGCTGTCAACCGCCGGGCGCTGGCCGCCGATCTCGGCGCGGCCCTCGGCCGGCCGGTCTGGATCGGCAACGATGCCGACTGCTTCGTGCTGACGGAGGCGCTGCTGGGCGTGGGGCGCGGTCACCGCAGCGTGTTCGGCATCATCCTCGGCAGCGGCGTGGGCGGAGGGATCGTGCTGGACGGGCGGCTCCTGACCGGGGCGGGCGGGATCGCGGGCGAATGGGGGCATGCGCCGGTGCTCGACCAGCGCCCGCTCGGACGGGATCTGCCTCATCTGCCCTGCGGCTGCGGCCAGAGCGGCTGCGTCGACACCTACGGCAGCGCGCGGGGGATCGAGCGGCTGCATCTCGCCCTATGTGGGCAAAGGCTCGACAGCCGCGAGATCCTGGCGGCCTGGCGGGCAGGGGAGATGGCTGCGGCCGAGACGGTGGAGGTCTGGCTCGAGCTGGTGGCGGGGCCGCTTGCGATGCTGGTCAATGTCATCGGCCCGTCGGTGGTCCCCGTGGGCGGGGGCCTTTCGAACGACGGCGACCTCGTGGCGGCGCTGGATCGCGCCGTCCGTCACCGGCTTCTGCGGCCCGCGTCCGAGACGCTGCTGCGGCCGGCCTTCCATCCCGAGCCCGGGCTGGTCGGGGCCGCGCTGGCGGGGCTTCAGGCCTTGGGCTGAGCCCCGCCCTCCGTCAGGCGGCGCGGTCGACCTGCGGCTCGTAGCGCGCGAGGAACAGGGTCTTCGCGCTGTCGATCAGCCGTTCGCGCAGGGGGGCGCCGCCGCGGGCGGGCTCGGTGGTGAAGATCCGGCGGACGTAGGGCACCGGGCGCGCGCTGTCCTTGACCAGCAGCGCGACGGTGGCCTCGACCTGACCGAAATCGCGCGCGTAATGGGCGCGCTCGATGGTGGCAGAGAGGATACGCATCGGAACACTCCTCGCTTGACCGGAAGGCGCCGGTCGGGATCAGGATGAACCGGCCTTGCCCCTTGCGGACCATGACCGCATGTCGCGGCCTTTTTCCGGGTCGGGGCAGCCGGTCGGGCTTGTGGATAAATCCATTTGGGCCTTGTCCGGTTCCACTGCACGACTTGCGCAAACACGGCTGCTTGATCGGATCGTGATCCTTGAATTCAAGCGGATCCGCGACCACCTGAGCATCAAGACCCGGGATGGACCGTGCCGACAGTCGGGCGGTGTCGCCGGGGGCTTAACGAGAGGAGTGACCGATGAACCTCGAGAAGTTCACGGAGCGGTCGCGCGGGTTCCTTCAGGCCGCGCAGACGATCGCGATGCGGGAAAGCCACCAGCGGCTGGCGTCCGAACATCTGCTGAAGGCCCTGATGGACGACGATCAGGGGCTGGCCTCGAACCTGATCCGCCGATCGGGCGGCGAGCCTGCGCGCGTGGCCGAGACGGTCGAGCTGACCATCGCCAAGCTGCCCAAGGTGTCGGGCGATGCGCAGCCCTTCATGGACCCGGGCCTCGTCCGCGTGCTGGACGAGGCGGAGAAGCTCGCGAAGAAGGCGGGCGACAGTTTCGTGCCGGTGGAGCGCATCCTGATGGCGCTGGCCATGGTCGCGTCGAAGGCCAAGGACGCGCTGGATGCGGGTGCGGTGACGGCGCAGAAGCTGAATGCCGCGATCAACGACATCCGCAAGGGGCGCACCGCCGACACGGCCTCGGCCGAGGAAGGCTATGACGCCCTGAAGAAATATGCCCGCGACCTGACGCAGGCCGCGCGGGACGGCAAGATCGACCCGATCATCGGCCGCGACGACGAGATCCGGCGCGCCATGCAGGTGCTGAGCCGGCGCACCAAGAACAACCCGGTGTTGATCGGCGAGCCCGGCGTCGGCAAGACCGCCATCGCCGAGGGCCTCGCCCTGCGCATCGTGAATGGCGACGTGCCCGAGAGCCTGAAGAACAAGCGCCTGCTGTCGCTCGACATGGGGGCGCTGATCGCGGGCGCGAAATACCGCGGCGAGTTCGAGGAGCGGCTGAAGGCCGTGCTGAACGAGGTGACCTCGGCTGCGGGCGAGATCATCCTCTTTATCGACGAGATGCACACGCTGGTAGGCGCGGGCAAATCCGAAGGCGCGATGGATGCGGCCAACCTCATCAAGCCGGCGCTGGCGCGGGGCGAGCTGCACTGCATCGGCGCTACGACGCTGGATGAGTATCGCAAGCATGTGGAGAAGGACGCGGCGCTGGCGCGGCGCTTCCAGCCCTTGATGGTCGAGGAGCCGACGGTCGAGGATACGATCTCGATCCTGCGCGGCATCAAGGAGAAGTACGAGCTGCACCACGGGGTGAAGATCGCAGACGCCGCTCTCGTGGCCGCGGCGACGCTCTCGCACCGCTACATCACCGACCGCTTCCTGCCCGACAAGGCCATCGACCTCGTGGACGAGGCGGCGAGCCGCCTGCGGATGGAGGTCGATTCGAAGCCCGAGGAACTCGACGCGCTGGATCGGCAGATCCTGCAAGCGCAGATCGAGGCGGAGGCGCTGAAGAAGGAGGACGACGCGGCGTCGAAGGACCGGCTGGCGAAGCTCGAGAAGGAACTCTCGGGCATGACCGAACGCGCCGCCGAGATGACGGCGCAGTGGCAGGCCGAGCGCGACAAGCTCGAGGCCGCACGCGATCTGAAGGAGCAGCTGGACCGGGCCCGGGCCGAGCTCGAGCAGGTCAAGCGCGAGGGCAACCTCGCCCGCGCAGGCGAGCTGTCCTACGGGGTCATTCCTCAGATCGAGAAGAAGCTCGAGGAAGCCGAAGCGCGCGAGGGCGATCTCCTCGTCTCGGAAGCCGTGCGGCCGGAGCAGATCGCCGAGGTCGTGGAGCGCTGGACCGGCATCCCGACCTCGAAGATGCTCGAGGGCGAGCGCGAGAAACTTCTCAAGATGGAGGAGGAGCTCGGCCGCCGGGTGATCGGGCAGCGCGCCGCGCTGCGGGCGGTGGCCAATGCCGTGCGGCGGGCGCGCGCGGGGCTGAACGACGAGCGGCGGCCTCTGGGCAGCTTCCTCTTCCTTGGCCCGACGGGCGTCGGCAAGACCGAGCTGACGAAGGCGGTGGCCGAATATCTCTTCGACGACGACCAGGCGATGGTCCGCATCGACATGTCGGAGTTCATGGAGAAGCACTCGGTCGCCCGGCTGATCGGCGCGCCTCCGGGCTATGTGGGCTACGATGAGGGCGGGGTGCTGACCGAGGCCGTGCGGCGCCGTCCCTATCAGGTCGTGCTGTTCGACGAGGTCGAGAAGGCTCACCCGGAGGTGTTCAACGTGCTCCTGCAGGTGCTCGACGACGGGGTCCTGACCGACGGGCAGGGCCGGACGGTGGACTTCAAGCAGACGCTCATCATCCTGACCTCGAACCTCGGGGCCTACGCCTTGAGCCAGCTGCCGGAAGGGGCCGATCCCGCGCCTGCCCGCGCGGCGGTGATGGAGGCGGTGCGCGGACATTTCCGGCCCGAGTTCCTGAACCGGCTCGACGAGATGGTGATCTTCGACCGCCTGTCGCGAGACGACATGGGCCAGATCGTCGAGATCCAGCTCGGGCTCCTCGGCAAGCGGCTGGCCACCCGCAAGATCGGGCTCGAGCTCGATGCGGCGGCGAAACAGTGGCTCGCCGACGAGGGCTACGATCCGGTCTATGGCGCGCGTCCGCTGAAGCGCGTGATCCAGCGCCATCTGCAGGATCCGCTGGCCGAGATGATCCTCGCGGGCGACGTGCTCGACGGGTCGGTCGTGCAGGTCAGTGCCGGTGCCGACGGGCTCATCATCGGCGACCGGGTCTCCTCGTCGCGGCGCGAGCGGCCGCAGGACGCCGTGGTCCACTGATGGCCTGAAGAAACGGGCCCGCTCCAGATCGGAGCGGGCCCGCGCTGCTGCGGCTGCCGGTCAGGCGCCCGGCATCAGCACGCCGTCGATCACATGGATCACCCCGTTCGACGCGTCCACATCCGGCTGCGAGATCGACACGCCATTCACCTTCGGGCCGCCTTCGAGCGTGACGGTGAGCGCGCCGCCCTCCACCGTCTCGGCGGTCATGCCTTCCGTCAGATCCGAGGACATCACCTCGCCCGGCACGACGTGATAGGTCAGGATCTCGGTCAGCTTCTCCTTGTTCTCGGGCTTCAGCAGATCCTCGACCGTGCCCTCGGGCAGGGCCGCGAAGGCCGCATCCGTCGGCGCGAAGACGGTGAAGGGGCCGTCGCCCTTCAGCGTATCGACGAGCCCCGCGGCCTCGGCCGCGGTGAGGAGCGTGGTGAAGCTGCCCGCGCCGGTGGCGGTCTCCACGATGTCTCCGGTTTCGGCGAAGGCAGGTGCCGCGAGCAGTCCGAGCGAAAGGGCGAGAAGGGTCTTGCGCATCGTTCCAGTCCTCCTGTGGGTCGTGCCGTGCTTGGCCTGCAGGCTACGCAGAAGGCGGCTCCGGCGGATGAGCCGGCGGGACGAAGCGTGATCGCGCGTGATCGGCCGTGAGCGCCATCCCCGCTTCGTGATGGGCGGAGGCTTTGAAAACGGGCGCGCGCCATGCACCTTAGGGAAGCGGCAAGGGAGGAACAGGATGCGCAGGCTCGGATGGTCGGATGTGACGCCCAGGGCGGATTGGCTGAACCGGCGGCAGATCCTCGCAGGGGCGGGGGCGCTGGGGCTGGCGGGGCCCGCCTTCGCCCGGATCGAAGCGAAGGCCAGCCGCTTCTCGACGGACGAGAAGCCCAATAGCTTCGAGGAGATCTCGAACTACAACAACTTCTATGAATTCGGCCTCGACAAGGGCGATCCGGCGCAGAATGCCGGCGCCCTGACCGTGGATCCCTGGTCGGTCGAGATCGGCGGCCTCGTCGAGCGTCCCGGCTCCTATCCGCTCGACGACATCCTGAAGGGCGTGACGCTCGAGGAGCGGATCTACCGGCTGCGCTGCGTCGAGGGCTGGTCGATGGTGGTGCCCTGGATCGGGTTCGAGCTGCGGACCCTCCTCGAGCGGGCGGGCGTCCAGCCAGGCGCCCGGTTCGTGGCCTTCGAGACGCTCGTCCGCCCGGAAGAGATGCCGGGCGTCCGCTCGCGCATCCTCGACTGGCCCTATCGCGAGGGGCTGCGGATCGACGAGGCGATGCATCCGCTGACGATTCTCGCCACCGGCCTCTATGGCGAGGAGATGCCGAAGCAGAATGGCGCGCCGATCCGGCTGGTCGTGCCGTGGAAATACGGCTTCAAATCGATCAAGAGCATCGTGCGGATCTCGCTGGTCGAGAAGATGCCCGCCACCTCCTGGAACGTGCAGAATGCGCGGGAATACGGCTTCTACTCCAACGTGAACCCGGCGGTGGATCATCCGCGCTGGAGCCAGGCGTCGGAGCGGCGGATCGGCTCGGGGTTCTTCGCGCCGCGGATCGAGACGCAGCTCTTCAACGGCTATGGCGATCAGGTGGCGCAGCTCTACGCCGGGCAGGACCTCTCGGTGGATTTCTGAATGATCGCACAGCGGATCAATGGCGCGCTGCGCCCGGTGCCGACGGGGCTCGTCTATGCGGCGGGTCTCCTGCCGCTCGGGCTTCTGGTCTGGCAGGCGGCCACGGGCGGGCTCGGCGTCGATCCGGTGAAGGGGATCGAGCACCGGTTGGGCGAGCTCGCGCTCCAGTTCCTCGTGGGTGGGCTCGTCATCAGCCCGCTGCGCTGGTGGACGGGGATCAATCTGATCCGTTTCCGGCGGGCGGTGGGGCTGCTGGCCTTTTTTTACGTCTGCCTGCATCTGGCCGTCTGGCTCGCGCTGGATCTGCAGTTCCGCTGGGCCGAGATCGGCGCCGACATCGCCAAGCGCCCCTATATCACGCTGGGGATGCTCGCCTTCGCGGCCATGATCCCGCTGGCCCTCACCTCCAACAACGGCGCGATCCGGCGGATGGGAGCGGCGGCCTGGACCCGGCTCCACAAGCTGACCTATGCGGTGGCCCTGCTGGGCGCCCTGCATTTCCTGCTCCTCGTGAAGGCCTGGCCGCTCGAGCCGATCCTCTACATGGCCGGTGTCGTGGCGCTGCTCTCGATGCGCCTCTGGCGGACCCTCCGGCGACGGGCCTGAAGCTCTTCTACATGTGGTGCGTCGGATCTTTTGCGCACAATATGTAGGCCCGTTTTCGACCGGATGGAAAAATATCGTCTCTTCGTCATTTTTCCTCTTGCGGGTTTTTTTGCGGTTCCCTAGATAGCGCCTCACCGAAGCGGAACGGCGACGGTGACGGGGTTGAGAGGCGGCGGTGCTGCCTTGAGGCTTTCGGAAATCTGGAAGATGAGGCGGACGGGATCGCTGGTTGACTGGCGTCTCGGTTTGTTTTGTCTTCTGCGCTCTTTGACATTGATGATGATGAAGGGATATGCGGGCGGTTTGGTCGTTTCGACGGCGGACCGGATGCATATCGGCTCACTAGCTTCGGCGATGATGTGGGTGAAAGCTTCACTGTCTTGTGGGTCACGTTACTTCGGTAACTTGGCACATGGACAGAAAGACCTCGGGCGATGCCCGAGGCAGATGTGCGAAGGTTCGACGTCAAGGACAGCGCTTCGGCGCTTT